>CANJBY010000006.1 GCA_947472735.1 Sphingomonadaceae bacterium
AAACAGCGCGAAAGGATCAAACGGCAGACCATCGAATATCGGCGCTTGCAACACCGCAAGATCGCCGCTTAACATCAACCCCCTGACGATGCCCGCACTCCGCTAATCTAAGCCGCAAAGTGTGCCAAATGTTGTGACGACGGACAATTCGCGAAGCCGGCTCGGTGACGATCGCCCGCGAAAACGTTGCTCTGCTGGAGAAGGAGCTCACCGATTCCTCCGTGCGGTTCCGCGTGCGCGAAATCACGTCGAGCGATGTCCAGCAAGTCGAAACGCGGCTCAGTCTCGGCCGCAGCCTGCTGCTGGATGCGCAGGCTCGGTTCGGCCAATCGCAGGCGGAGTTTCTCCGGCTGGTCGGCATGCCGCCGGGTGAACTCGCCCCGCCGGAAGCACTGACCATCCCCGTCACCTCGCTGGCCGAGGCCTATTCCGCGGGCGACCTGGACAGCCCGCTGGTGCGTGCAGCGCAAGCCCGGGAGAAGATCTCCCGGGCGGCGATGCAAGCTGCGCGATCAGCCCAGATGCCCCGCGTCGATCTGCAGGGGACCGCCAACTACGGCACTCTGAACGACTATTCCAGCGCACTGCGGACCTCGCGGATCCAGGGTCAGGTCACGCTGTCGGTGCCCTTGTTCAATACCGGCGGACGCACAGCTGAAGCGGAACAGGCGCGCGAAGCAAATGCGGCCGACTGGCGCCTGATGGAAGCGGCCGGGCGCGACAGTCGGGCTCAGGTCGCCACCGGCTGGAACAACCTGCTCGCCGCGCGCCGGTCGCTCGATTTCTACCGCGATGCCACGCAAAGCGCGCAGCGCGCCTACGAAGGCGCCTTGCTGCAGGAACGCGCCGGGATGCGCACAACGCTCGATGTGCTCGACCTGGCCCGCGACCTGCTCAATGTGCGCAATGCCTATAACGCCGCGCTGGCTGACGAATACGTTGCTCGCGCCGCTCTGCTCTCGGCGATGGGGCGGCTTGACCCGCAGGCACTGGCGCCGGACATAAAGCTATACGATCCGCTCGTGCATTACCGCAAAGTCAGTGGCGATAATGACATGCCGCTGCTGACCGGCGCGTTGAGCGCACTCGATGGGGTGGTCACGACCAATCTCACGCGCACCAGACCCAACCTCGATGCTGCGGCCTTGACCGGGACCGACGAAACTGTGACCGGTCAGTAGCGGCCGGCGCCGGGTTCGCCTCTAGCGGCCCCTTCGGGTCGGAACCCAGTCCGTCATGTCCACATCATCGCTGACCTTGAACGGGAAGCCCCGCTTGTTGAGGAACAGCGATTCCATCTCGGGCCGGGTAAACGGGCGGGAGCCGAGCCGGCCGAAGACTGCGATCTGCCCCCCGGTTTCATCCACCGCCCGATCGCGGTCCAATCCCTTGGACATGGCCAGCGCCGGACTTGGTGTCTGTGCCCAGGCGATCAGCTCGGGCTTGGGAGCGGGCGAGAAGCCGTAGAAGTTCGGCTGGCTGGCTGGCGAAGTCAGTTGCAGCACCTTCATGCCATTCCGGCCATCCGCAACGTAGGCAAAGGCGCTGGCGTTAGTCGAGGCGACGATCACATCCTCGGCATCGTTGAGCCGTCCGTCGAACGTGACTTTCATGTAAACCTGCGGGGCCAGCGGCTTTGCCACGTTGACGATCACCAGCCCCTCCTGCTTCGCGGCGACATAGGCGTAGGTTCGCGCGAGGTAGATCTTTCGCGCGTCTGTTAGCGGTATGGTACCCTGCGGCATGGCCACCGGATTGCGCAGGTTGGTGACGTCGAACAGCTTGAGTCCTTCGGCGTCGGTCACCCACAGGTAGCGGAACTGCACCGCGCTGGCCCGTGCATCCGTTAGCGGCCGCACTGCGGCTAGCTGCGGGTGCAACGGGTCCTTGAGGTCCACCACCACCAGCCCGGCATCGGCGGTGATAAAGGCCACCTCGCCCGCCAAGGCGATGTGCCGCGCACCTTTGAGTACGTTGTCCGGGTTCCAGGTTACCGCCCGCTTGAGCTGGTTGTTGCGGAACTCGCCATCGGCCAGCGTTTCGATATTGACCATGATCAGCCCCTCGACGCTGTCGGTGACGGCGGCATAGGAATAGATCGGCAGGAACGCCTGTTCCTGATTGATCTGGCGCATGACCGGCGTGTTGCGCAGCGGGTTGATCGGCTGGTTGGTGGCAATCGCCATGCAGGTGGCATTGGTGGTCTTGACCCGCGTGTTATGGCCGAGCCGCGAGAACGGCGCGGAGATGATCGGATCGGAGACGCCCTTGTTGGCGACCGAAGCCACGTCATAGACCTCGAAGCCGCCCTTGCCCTCCGCGACGAACATGTATTCGCCGCGCAGTTGCAGGCAGCCGACTGCCCCGCCGGTTTCCTGCGTGACATTGCGGAAGGTTTCGAGCGGGTTGCGCTCGCCTGAAAGCTTGCCGTCAATCATCTGGCCGCGTGTCCAGTTCTTCAGCTCGCGTGCGTTCTGCTCAACATGGAGCTTGTAGAAATCGGGATAGGCGTACTTCTGGAGATACGAGCCGATCACCGCCTGCGGCTCGCCCCATTCGGTTACCCGTACCGCCTCGAACCCGCCTTCAAGGCCGGTCCAGGCGTTAAGCCCGACAAAGTTCACGAAATTGGTTCCCTGCAGCAACAGTTGCGCCATGATCGCGTTGTTGTCGTCCGCCTTGGAGAGGTGGCAATCGGTGCAGGTCTTGGTCTCGGTAGTCCGCACAGTGTGGGGGAAATGCGGCGCGAATGCCTGGCTGGAGAACCCGATCGAACTGATCGGTGGCTGCTGGATGTAGATCCGTTCACGGTTGATGTTGGTGGAGGACAGCACCAGCGCGGAGGATGAGCGGACCGGAGTGATCTCCCAGCCCTTGGTGGTCATGTGCCGGCCCAGCTGGAACATCTCGTCCCGAGCAACCTGCGGGTTGTAGGTCGCGAAGTTGCGCGTCTCTTCACCTTCGTAGTGGTGCATCGAGGTTTTCCAGTTGGCCTCGATCGGCAGGTGGCAGCCGCCGCAACTGGTGGTCCAGCTGAGGTGGCACGTGAAGCAGGCCATCTTGGAATCGTCGTGGGCGCGCAGGTCCTTCTCGATACCAGGGCCGAACAGGTAATTCCCGTCCTCGGCGCCCGAGCGCGCCATCAGCTTGGCCCGCGCAGCCTTAGCGTTGAAGCGGGGCGAGGCCGGATCGACCGAGTCCTTGACCAGCGCGACGGCCCATTCCAGCTTCGGATCCAGCAGCGAACGCTGGATCAGCGAACGGCGGCCCGCACTATCGGTGATCCATTCGAACCGGCGCTTGCCATCGGGATTGCGCAGCAGCGCGAGATTGGTGCCCTTGGGTGGCGCGGCCGGGCCCGAAGTCAGCAAGTTGGGATAGGCATCCGCGGTTCCGTGACAGTCCTTGCAGCCAATCTCGATCGCGTTGGCTACCTCGCCGTAGATCATGCCGTTGCCGTGGCTATCCTGCGAGAAGTGACAATCAGCGCATTGCAGACCCTTTTCGGCATGGATGTCCATCATGTGGACGGTCTTGCCTGGGTTGGTACCCGCAGGCACGAACGTGCCTTCGCCGTTCTTGCGCCACTTCTCGGGATCCTCAGGCGCGACGATCTTGCCCTCTGCATCGAGCAGGTTGCCCTCGCGATCGCGTTTGAGGATGGCGCGGAAGTTCCAGCCGTGGCTGTGATAATCGGCGAACTGGGTGTCCTTGAGCTCGGGATTGAGGTCATAGACGTTTCGCAGGAAATCTACGTCGCCCCACTTGCCGTGCGCGGCAGCGCCTTCGGGATTGCGATCGTTGATCTCGCGCACTTGCTCCGCGGTGGGATAAACCTGCTTTTCCGGCCACATCTTCGGTGCGTCGGATTCATAGTCCCACATTGTGTAGCCGAGGTAGGAATTCAGGAACACATTGGGCTGGTGCATGTGGCAGTTCATGCACTGCGCCGTAGGAATGGCGCGGGTGAAAACGTGCTGCAGCGGATGGCCGCTTTCCTTGACCATTTCCCCGGCAGGCGCCGTAGCATGGTCGTCTCCCTCATGCCCGGTCTTGAGAGCACCGTGCGCCGGCGTCATCTTGCCAGCGATGGTCGGATCAACCGTGATCGTCTGCCCGTCCCGTCCGTTCGGTGCGTAGATCAGGCTGTGGCGCGGTTCGCGGTCGTTGGCGTAGACCACATGGCAGCTTGAGCAGCCGGAACTGCGATAGTCGCCCGGCTGGTCGTTAGTGCCCATGAACCACATGAAGGGATCATTGAGACGGGTCTTGTGGATGTTGAGCACCGGGATCGCAACCCGCAGTCCCGTGCCTGCCCCGCGGTTCGACTGCTTGAGGTCCGGTCGACCCGGTTCCTCAAGCCGCTGTGCCAACCCGGTCGAGTTGGGCAGGCCGATCTCCGGAAACTGGCTGGAGATGTTGCGCCCGCCGCGCTCGAACACGCGGAATACATCGCCGGGCGGGATCACCTGCCAGCGCGGCAACGGATAGAGTGCGGCCAAAGCACCGCGATCTGTCTGACGCTTCGTGAGCGTTCCGGGGGGATTGCCGGGGGAGACCAGCTTGGCCGGCTCGCCCTCGCGGGTGTAGGCCTCGCCAAAGATATAGTTCTTGAAGGGGACGATGCCGTTGTTGTAGCCGGCCCCGCCCCACAACATCGCGCCGCTCGCCATGATCGAACGCTCCGCCGCCTCGATCGTCTGGAGGTGGCAGGCGCCGCAGGACTCCCGGGCAACACGATAGTCACCCGGATTGACGAAGCGAACGAACTCCGGGGCTTCGCGGTTAAGCAGGGTATATCCGCGCTGCGGATTGGCCGACGAAGGATAGTGCCACGCCTTGGGGAAGCGCGGCAGGACGTGCGCCTTTTCCCGCGCAGCGACATAATCGGGATCAGTGAAGCCCCGCGCGGGATTGCCCAGCACTGCCGCGTTGCCGCCATGGCAATCGGTGCAACCGAGGCGAACGGCGGGCGAGACGTGCATCGTCGCTGCATCGGACTTGGTATGGCAGGTCACGCAACCCGAAGACTTGGCGTCCGCCTGCTCCGGCGTCTGCCGGGCCGGCGCCGGCGGTGCGGTGACATAGTGTCGTTCGACCGGAGTCTCGCCCTCGCTCGCCAGGGTCGTAACGGTGGACGCCGTGAAGAAGGCCAGAACCAGCGCCGCAATGGCAAGGAAAGAGAAGCGCAGCCGCATCAGAAACTCAATGTCGCATTGGCCAGCACCGAAACGTAAGAGCGGTGGCCGTTGATGTTGTCGAACAGGTCCTTGAAGCCGCTGCCGGGAAGCAGCGCCGCGGCAGACAAGCGGAATACGGCATTCTGAGTGGCCTTGGGTCGCCAGATCGCGCTGGCGGAGAGGTCCCATCCGATCGACTTCGGGATCGAGCCCTCATTGCGCAGCACTTGCAGTACCTCGGTCTTGTCGAACCACAGGTGGTTGGCATTGGTCGATACCCGCAGCGTCGGAGTCAGGTCGAAGTCTCCACCGGCGCCGAGCAGGATCGTGCCCGGATTGTTGAAGTTCGACTGACCTTCGTCCTTGGACGACCGCAGCGAATTGAGAATGCCGTTGCGGCCGTTGACCGAGATCTGCCGGCCACCGCCCGCAAACGGAATGGTTTGGCGAATCCAGTAGCTTGTATCTGCCCCGGCAAAGATCGGGTTCTCCAGGATCGCGTCGAAGCCCCGCTCGGTGTTGTCGTAGGGATTGCCGTCACCGCTGGCAAACAGACCGGAAATGCGGAAGCGCATCCAGTCATGATCGAGACTGAGCTCGGCCGCACTGAAGAAGGCCCGGATGTTGGCCGGATTGCCTGTGAGCGGACTGTTGCGATCTTTCCCGAAAGCGCCATAGCCCTGCGCCGAAACGTTGATCCTGCCGATGTGCCCATCGAGTGCGGTCCCAAGGTAGACTGCATCGTAGTCCCGCCCGCGCAATGTGCCGAGCAACGCCGGTCGCACCGGGAAGCCGTTACTGTCTACGCGGGCATCGTTCCGTTCGCGATTGCGATCCCAGGTGATGCTGGCCTGCCCGGTCAGACCCGGGATCAGGAAGTCCTGCCGATAGAGGTTGGCGAAGAACACCAGATTGTCGCGCGGGCGTTCCGTCACGATGTTGAGGCCGGAATTCGTGTCCTTTTCGAGCCGCCAGAACGCCGCCAGATTGTACTGGAACCGGTTGTTGTCGCGATTGCCGAAGAAGCGGATGCCCAGGGTCTGGTCATTGAACAGGAAACCGCGGAAATCGGCCTGGAAGGGCTGGATGCCGACGCGCACGGAATCGAAGTCATAGCGTTCGGACGTATTGCGCAAGTGGTAGTCGATGAAGGCTTCCTGCACGCCCAGATAGTTGTCCCAGCGATGCGCCGGTTTGCTCGGCTCGACGTGAAGTACCCGGCGCTCGGGCACTTGCACGTAGTTGACGTTGAAGGCCAACGCGATGCGGTACTCGATATGTGGCGGCTTGAACGCCGTGCTGCCCTTGATCAGCGATGCGGAGGCGATGAAGGTCTGCGAGAAGACGAAGCTCGCGTCCTTGCCGAAAACGTCGAGACTTTGGGGCCGAGCCGTCGTCTGCACGCCCACGGGTATCGGGAATGTGCGCGGTTCCAGCACCGTATCGCTGACTGCGCCGAGGTTGATGAACCAGTCATCACCTTTCAGCAGGCCGAGCCCTTTGCCGGCCGGGATCGCGATGTCGCCCTTGAGCACGTTCTGGTGATAGGGGTCCCACTTCGAATGACAGACCTCGCGCATGGCCCCGAAGACATCGAGGATCGACTGGTCCCCGCCCTTGACCGGGCACAAGCCGGTCATGATGCGCCACCGATCGGGCACGGGAATTTGGTCAGTCGGGAAAGCCTCGGGCGGCGGTGCCCGCAATGCGCCCGGATTTTCCTGGACCGCTTCCTCGGGCAACTGCGCCTGGAAGCCGGGGCGACGGCGACCATCGATCACCTCGGGTTCAACGTCCGGCACGCCGGCGGCATCATGATCGACTGGCGGCGCAGGGACCGTTTCCCCTGCAGGTGGAGGAGGCGCGTCCTGGGCAAGCAACTCCGCTCCCGAGACCGTCGCCGCGAGCGGAAACCTGACTACAGCCGGCACCTCGCCATCAGTGGCGATGCCATGGACCGGCATGAGCATTGCGACCCGCAGCAGTGACAGCGTCGCAGTCATCCCCACGGTTCCCCTTCGTATTTGACGCTAGCGAATAGCAATGCTGCTTTGCAATCGCCAAGCGGCCCTCCGCGCACAATTATTTACCCCCCGGAATCTGGCATTCCCGGGGAACTGCGGGGCTTTGCCGACCTGCTCAGGACCGGAAGGTCGCGTTCTTCTCGCTAGCGGGGATCCGTACCCGGCCCCGCCTGAACTCGCTTGCGGTGAGACCGCAGTGCTTGCGGAAGCTTCGCGCGAAATACCCGGGGTCGGCGAAGCCAAGATCGTCCGAGATTTCGCTGATACTGGCCGTGGTGTATGACAGCGATCGCATCGCCTCGCGCAGGATCCGATCGAGTGCAATTCGCCCGGGCGGTTGCCCGGCCACTTCGGTGCACGCACGGGTCAGCGTCGGTGTGGTGGTGCCGAGCATGAATGCGAACTGGGCAACAGTCAGGTGTTCGCGATAGTGCGCCTCAAGCTTCTGCATGAAGCGGCGGACAAGTTCGATGCGGCGATTATGCGCTTGTCCGCCCGATCCGGGGACTGCGTCGGCGAGCTCCCCGATCGTCGTCAGGATGACCCCGATCATTGCCATGGTCGATCCGCTCAGTTGCCCGGGCGCATTTTCGTGTCGCCGCGCCAGTTCTGCCAGAAGTGACGACAGCAGGGCGTCCTCCGGCCCTTCCGGCGCAAGCGGCAGCTGAAACACTTCGGTCCCCCGGGCAATAGCGGCACCCCCCGATGCGGCGAGCCGGGCATCGTCGGGCAGCGAGTCGGCAATCGACAGGACCCACCCCTGCGCGTCCGCGCCGAAACGGAAGTAATGTGTGCAGCCACATGGGACCACGACCACACCCGGAGTGGGGATGGGATGTTCGTGCCCGTCAGTCGCCATCCAGCCAGAGCCGGCGCCCAGATAGAGTATCTGGAAAATCGCGGGGTGCATATGCGCGCCGATAACCCCGCCGTGCAGGCTGGACCGCGCCAGGATCGTCTCTATGTGGATGAATTCCGGCTCGATCGCGCGCCGGCCTTCGCCGTAGAGGCCGTATTGCCGGATCGAGGGTTGATCCTTCCGCATGGCTTCACGCTAGGCCAGAATGATCGAAAAGTGCAAGTGATTGTCGCTATTGTGCGTGGCCAGCAGCTGTCGAAATCCGGCACTTCACCGCAAGCAGATTAGAGGGTGCCCCATGTTCCGCTTCGATCCATACGATCCGGCCTTCGATGCCGATCCGTTCCCCGCCTATCGGGTCCTGCGTGACGAATACCCGTGCTTCTGGTCGGAAGAAGCGGGAATGTGGGTGCTTTCGCGCTATGACGATATCCTTGCCGCGCTGACCAACTGGAAAACCTACAGCTCGGCCAAAGGTAACCTGATCGACGAGTTCCCGGGTCGCGCCGGCTCTACGCTCGGCAGTTCCGACCCGCCGCGGCACGATCGCCTTCGGGCGCTAATCCAATCCGCGATGACCAAGCGTGCGCTTGACCACATCCTCGAGCCGGCGCGCGATTCCATTCGCGGACATCTGGCCGAAGTTCGGGAACGGCCGACGTTCGATTTCGTCGCCGATCTTGGCTCCAAAGTGACGGTCGACTTGCTATTCTACCTTTTCGCCATGCCGCGCGATCAGGCCGACGAGGTCCGCGACAATGCTGTGCTGATGGTCCAGACCGACGCGCAGACCCGGCAGAAGGCGCCTGAGCATCTCGCCGCCTTCCACTGGATGGCCGACTATGCGGAAAAGCTGGTGCAAGATCGCAAGAAGAACCCAGGCGACGACCTGCTCTCCAACTTCATCACGGCCGAAATCGACGGCGAGAAACTGCTCGACAAGGAAGTGCAGCTGACCGTCACCACGCTGATCATGGCCGGGATCGAGAGCCTGTCGGGCTTCATGGGCATGTTCGCGCTGAACCTCGCGGACTATCCTGACGCGCGCCGGGCGCTGGCGGCCGATCCATCACTCATTCCCGATGCCATGGAAGAATCGCTGCGCTTCAACACTTCGGCACAGCGCTTCAAGCGGTGCATCCAGGTCGATACCGAACTTCACGGACAGACCATGAAGGCCGGGGATTTCGTAATGCTGTGTTATGGTTCGGGCAACCGCGATGAGCGGATGTTCACCGACCCCGACACCTACGACATCGCGCGTCGGCCGAAGCGGCATCTCGGTTTCGGCGGCGGCGTCCATTCGTGCCTGGGCGCAATGCTGGCGCGCGTCGCTTGCCAGGTGGTGTTCGAGGAGTTCCTCAAAGCCATTCCCGAATTCACCCGGGTGGACCAGCAACTGCCTTGGGTCCCCTCGTCGAACTTCCGCAGCCCGCGCGTGCTAAGGCTGGAGCGGAGCTGACAGGATTCAGGGCGCGGGGTGTTCCCCGTCAGCACCAATGGCACAGATTTGAGGTTGTGATTGTCCGTCGTCACAACATTTGTCACACTTTGCGGCTTAGATTAGCGGAGTGCGGGCATCGTCAGGGGGTTGATGAAGCCGCGCCAAACCTAAACCTAGGATCTCACAAATCTCCGCCATCCGTTCTTCCGGCGTCATATCATCAGGATGCGGCCCTCCAGGCGACCAAGCGCGATCCGGTTGCGGCTGATAGATATGCTTGTTGGCAAATAGGTCTTTCACCAGCGAAGGCTTCTTCGCGAGTATCGCCAATAGAACCTGCGCCGGCCCAGTTGGTTCGCGGCGACCCTGTTCCCAATTAAGCAAAGTGCCTTTGGGTACCCCAATGCTCTGGGCGAATTCGAACTGAGACAATCCGGTTTTTGCTCGGAGATCTGCGACGTTCACCGTTGGAACTTTAATGCGAGGCTTTCTACCGGCGCTTTTGTCGGAGCCAACATAAGTCACGGTTACCTTAAGCCCATCGAGGGCGCTTTTTCTCTTTGTCATGGAGCTGGCTAAGTTCGACCCGAAACTGCGTCAATGGCGTACACTTGGACCGTAGACAGGCACCAATGATGGCCGGCGCAAAAACCGTACCAAACACAATTCAGTGGAGAGCTTTTTAGGCCTCAAAGATGGCAGATTTGCGCCGTTTCGTTCTGAGGGTGCATTTTGTGGTTTGCAAAAATCGCAACGGGAAGCATTCAGTTTTGTGATTTTCCGAATGATTTTATGGTTGCCGGACGTTCGACTGAAACCAACAAAAAATCCTCTGAAACCATTGAAAATCAGGCATATTTCAAGAAAATGAAGCTTCAATCAGAGTTTGGATTTGAGCCTCATTTGGCAAATGGCGGAGAGGGTGGGATTCGAACCCACGTTACGGTTGCCCGTAAACCGCATTTCGAGTGCGGCGCATTCGACCACTCTGCCACCTCTCCGCGAAGCGCATGGCTCGAGAGGATGCCCTCGTGCCGGTCGGGAAGCGGGCGGTTAGCCCAAGCGGTTCCGCTTGCCAAGCCCTCTTTGCACCAGTTTCCGGGGGAACCGCGGCGACCTGGGTTGTCTCGCGGTCGCACAAAAACTATATGGCAAGGTATGGAACGCGCTAGCTTCTTCTCTCCGCAGGCCGGCCGGCTCATCGATGCCCCCCTCCAGAACCGATCGCGCTACGCAATCGGAGACGTCGTGCGGCACCGGCTATACGATTTTCGCGGTGTGGTTTTCGATATCGATCCGGTCTTCGCCAACAGCGAGGAGTGGTACGAGGCTATCCCCAAGGAAATCCGCCCGCAACGCGAACAGCCGTTCTATCACCTCTTCGCCGAAAGCGGGGATTCCAGCTATATCGCCTATGTCAGTCAGCAAAATCTGGTGGGCGATGGCGAAGGCGGGCCGGTGGAACATCCCAACGTCACCGAGATGTTCGATGCCTATGCTGACGGACGCTATCGCTTGCGTCGCGGCATTTCTCACTGAGGGCTTGGCATCCTGGGGCAGCCTAGCTCTTGATCCGCCAGCCCGAGCGCAGCAGCGCATAGAACCCTGCGCCAAGCGCAAGATTGAGCAGCCCCAGCGCCAGCGCTCCGTGCAGGACCGCCAGATTGGTGCTGCCGATGTCGCTCTGGCCGATGAAGCCGAAGCGGAAGCCGGATATGACGTAGAAGAACGGGTTCACCCGGCTGATTGCCTGAAAAGCAGGTGCCAGGTTGTGGATGACGTAAAACGTTCCCGAGAGCAGCGAGAGCGGCTGGATCACGAAATTGCTGATCGCAGCCGCGTGATCGAATTTTTCGGCCCAGAGCGAGGTGTAGAGTCCGACCAGCGATAGCAGGGTAGCGCCCATCAGTCCGAACCAGACGATGGCCCAAGGGTGCGCGGCGCGAAGATGCACCCCAGGCCAGAGCATCATGGCGGCGGACACCGCGCAGCCCACGAGTACCGCCCGCGTCACCGCGGCTCCGGCCAGGGCCGTCATCAATTCGCCGCTGGAAAGGGGCGGCATGAGATAATCGACGATGGTCCCTTGCAGCTTGCCGGACAGGAAATTGTGGCTGCTATTGGCGAAGGCGTTCTGCATCATGGCCATCACGATCAGGCCCGGTGCGACGAAGCTGGCGAAGTTGACCCCCAGGATCATCCGCCCGCCGCGGCCCATCGCAACGGTGAAAATAACGAGGAACAGCAGCGTGGTGATTGCCGGTGCCCAGACAGTCTGGGTCTGAACCTTGAAGAACCGGCGAACTTCCTTCATATAGAGCGTCCACAGCCCCAGCCAGTTCACCTGGTGGATAATGGGCACGCCCCGGGCCGGAAAGGCGCCAGGCCCGATACCCGCAACTGCCGGGGTGGCGGTCGCGGCTTCCGAAACGGGGATGGGTTGATCAGCCATGGTATGGCGACTATCCGCCCTTTGAGCGGGTGGCAAGTGCAGCGTCTCGTCGATCAACCGATCGTCGGCGCATAAGGAATGGATTACGATGAGCTGGACTGACGAACGTATCGAGAAACTGACCAAGATGTGGGAAGGCGGCGCGACCGCCAGCCAGATCGCAGAGGACCTCGGCGGAGTCAGCCGCAACGCGGTAATCGGCAAGGCGCATCGCCTTGGACTTAAAGCCCGCCCATCCCCGGTGAAGCCGAATGAAAAGGAGGCAGCACCGGCGCCAGCTCCCAAAGCGACCAAGGTGGCAACGGAGCCAGCGCAGCGCGTGCCGCTTCCGCCGCGCGCACCGGCGCACCGTCCGGCTCCGGCTGCTACAGCCCAACCTGCCACGACCGATGCGCCCACACCGACGCCGCAGCCGCGCGTTGTTTCAGTTGGGCCCGGCGGTTTCCTGCGCCAGGGCCCCGGCGACCAGCAGGCCCCGATTCCGCCCGCACCCCCGCGGCGCCTGGTCCCGGCCAAGCCGAGCGCGGAAATTGCCGAAAAGACCAGCTTGCTGGACCTAAATGATCGGATTTGCCGCTGGCCCATGGGCCATCCCGGTGAGCCCGATTTCCACTTCTGCGGCGTGAAGGTGAATCCCGGTTTCCCTTATTGCGTGGAACATTGCGGCCGGGCCTATCAGGCCCAGCTGCCGCGCGGCCATCGCCGTCCCCCTCCGCCCATGCCGTTCGGCGGTCCGCGGGTCCGCTGAGCTAGTTTTTCCGGCCCAGCACAGGCGCCGGTCCGGTCGCTCCCGAGGGGGAGCGGGAAAAGCGGATCGGCAGCCTGACACCCGGGACGGTCGCTCCGCCCTCGTCGCGCTCCAATGCCAGTTGCATTCCGCGGGCAATGATCTGCGGGTCGGCAAAGGCCTGCTCGACGGAATTTATCGGTCCCGCAGGGACGCCCTCGGCCGCAAGCCGCTGCAGCAAGTCATCCCGCTGCCACTTGCGGGTGAGATCGGCAATTCTTGCGCTCAGTTCGGTGCGGTTGGCGATGCGCAAGGCGTTGCTCGCGAATCGCTCATCCAACGGCATCCCGACGGTTTCGGAGAAACGGCGGAATTGTTCGTCGTTGCCGACGGCGAGGATCAGCCAGCTGTCGGCCGTGGGAAAGGCTTCATAAGGCGCGATGTTGGGATGGGCGTTGCCTAAGCGCCGCGGGGCCTCTCCCGAAACAAGGTAGTTCATGGCCTGGTTGGCCAGCGTCCCGGTCATCACGTCGAACAATGCCATGTCGATGTGCTGACCGAGGCCGCTGCGCTCTCGCTCCGCAAGCGCAGCCTGGATTGCGATGACCGAATAGAGCCCGGTCAGGATATCGGCATAGGCCACACCGATCTTCTGCGGGGGTCCATCGGGTTCGCCCGTCAGGTCCATGATCCCGCTCATGCCCTGCACGATGAAGTCATATCCGGCGCGCGGTGCGTAAGGGCCCGTCTGGCCGAATCCGGTAATCGAGCAATAAATCAGCCTCGGGTTGTCCCGCTCCAGGGCGGCATAATT
This sequence comes from Sphingomonadaceae bacterium, assembly GCA_947472735.1. Classification (GTDB taxonomy): domain Bacteria; phylum Pseudomonadota; class Alphaproteobacteria; order Sphingomonadales; family Sphingomonadaceae; genus Novosphingobium. The sequence continues at coordinate 13,501 of CANJBY010000006.1, forward strand.
GAGCCCGAATTTGGCGAGGCCGCCCACTTTGAAGTTCTCGATCACCACGTCGGCGGAGATTGCCAGGTCCCTTGCCCTGGCGCAGTCAGCGGGGTCAGCGAAATCGAGCACGATCGACGCCTTTCCACGATTGGTCGCGTGAAAATAGGCCGCGTCGCGGGTGCCATCGGGATTGTTGACAAACGGCGGACCCCACCGGCGCGTGTCGTCGCCAGCGGGACTTTCGACCTTGGTGACATCTGCCCCCAGGTCCGCCAGCACCTGCCCGGCCCAGGGCCCAGCAAGAATGCGGGCAAATTCGACCACCCTGAGCCCCGCGAGTGGCGGCTCTGCCATCAGAACGCCGCGATCCCGGTGACCGCGCGGCCCAGGATCAGCGCGTGGACATCGTGCGTCCCTTCGTAAGTGTTGACCGTCTCGAGGTTCATCATGTGACGGATCACCTGATATTCTTGCGAGATGCCGTTTCCGCCGTGCATGTCCCTCGCGGCGCGCGCGATATCGAGCGCCTTGCCGCAATTGTTGCGCTTGACCAGCGAGATCACCTCGGGCGCGAAGCTGCCATCGTCGAGCATCCGCCCGACCCGCAGCGCTGCCTGCAACCCCAGCGCGATTTCCGTGACCATATCGGCCAGCTTCTTCTGGTAAAGTTGAGTCGCGGCGAGCGGACGCTCGAACTGCTTGCGATCGAGCCCGTACTGGCGAGCGGCGGCCATGCAAAACTCCGCTGCGCCCATGGCACCCCACGAAATGCCGTAGCGGGCCCGGTTAAGGCAGCCGAAAGGGCCCTTGAGACCCTCTACGCCGGGCAACAGCGCTTCGTCCGGCACGAACACATCGTCCATGGCGATCATGCCCGTAATCGAGGCGCGCAGAGAGAGCTTTCCTTCGATCTTGCTGGTGGACAGCCCATCCATCCCCTTGTCGAGCACGAAGCCGCGGATCGCGCCGCCATGGGCATCAGACTTGGCCCAGACCACGAAGACATCGGCGATCGGCGCGTTGGAGATCCAGGTCTTGCTGCCGGACAAGCGGTAGCCACCATCGACCTTCGCTGCGCGGGTGCGCATGCCACCTGGATCGGATCCGGCATCAGGCTCGGTCAGGCCGAAACAGCCGATGGACTCGCCGCGTGCCAGCTTTGGCAGGTATCTGGTGCGCTGTTCCTCGGAACCGTAGGCATAGATCGGGTACATCACCAGGCTCGACTGGACCGACATCATCGAGCGATAGCCTGAATCGACCCGCTCCACCTCGCGGGCGACGAGGCCGTAAGAGACATAGGAGGCCCCTGCCCCACCGTATTCCTCAGGTAGTGTCAGGCCGAGCAACCCCTGCTCCCCCATCTCGCGGAAGATCGCAGGATCGGTAAATTCCCGCTCGTAAGCGTCAATCACGCGCGGCTGAAGCCTGTCCTGCGCGAAACTTCGCGCGGCGTCGGCAATCAGCCGCTCATCCTCAGTCAGCTGCGCATCGATTCCCAATGCGTCTTCCCAGGCGAAGGGCAGCGTGGCCGCCATGGTTAATCCTCCTCGAGTCAGTCGTATCCCGACACCACGATCGGGTCCTTTATTGCGCGCGGGCCGCTAGGGGATCGCTTCTCCCAGCGGAATCCGCAACCGTGGCGTTTCGGCCGGTCGGCTGGACAGTTCCTCGGCTATTTGTTTCGCCAAGTCCTGCAATTGCGGGGCGAAACGCCGCACGCCTTCTTCACGGGTCATGGCTGCGCCAATCCAGGTGATGCCAAGACTTGCGATAACACGTCCGTTCTGGTGCACCGGAACCGCCAGCGTAGTCGAGCGCACGTCGAATGCGGGATCGCGCGTGGCATAGCCCTGCTCGCGGACCCGCGCGACCATCTCTGCCAGCGCCACCGGATCGTGCACCAGGGCATTCTCCGGATCGGTGCTGTCCTTCAGAACCTCGCGGATCACGTTGCGCTCGTTCTCGCCGCAATGGGCGAAATAGGCCCGGCCGATCGCCCGGCTCATCATCGCAAGTCGCATGTTGAGGGTAGAATGGTGTAGCGAAAGCGAGGTGTGGGGAATGGTGCTGACCCGCACCACCATCGCATTGAAATCATACGTCGCCAGCGCCAGTGGCCAGCCTTCCCGGACGGTATAGGCAATCATCGGCTCTTCGGCGACTTCGATCACGAGGGGTTCGTGGTGAAAGCCGCTTGAAAGTGACTTCACTCGACCGAGCAGGTGATAGCTGCCGTAGCTGGAGGATTGCGCGACGAGTCCCTTGCCCTCCAGCGTTCGCAGCAGCCGAACGATTGTCGGCTTGGGCAGTCCCGTATCGCTATGCAGGTCGTGAAGAGACGAAAGCGCGCGCCGGTTCAGCGATTGCAGCAAGTCGATGGCACGCGCGACCGAACGGATGTTATCCGCCTTTTCGCCGCTCGAAGAAGCGGCCCCCTCCGCATGTTCATTGCTGACTTGCCCCGACATCGTGTCCCGTCCGTATGCGCCGGACTGCGGGAGTGCAGTCTGGCACGCGAATAGCATATGAGCATTTCCGCCTGCCGGAAAGCGGGATTCGCGGTTCAAACGTCCTCAAGCACCTCGCGGAGCACGGCGATGCCCTGCTGGCGCTGCGCGGTCAGGGCACGCTTCAGCGCTGCGGGATCCCGTGCGATCACGAATCCGAAACTCACGCCGCCCTCCTTGCCAATCGTGGCGTGATGAAGCCGGTGCGCCTGGACCAACCGCTTGGCGTAGCCCCGGCGCGGAACCCAGTGGAAATACCGCTGGTGGACCAGTCCGTCATGGATAAGGGTATAGACGATCCCATAGGCAAGAATGCCGACACCGATCCAGGTTCCCGGCTCCCATGCGGCGCTACCCCGGACCAGCGGACTCCCCAGCGCGAACATCGCAATGCTCATCGAAGCACCAACCAGGGCGTAGAGATCGTTCTTTTCGAACATCCGGTCGTGCCGCTCGTGGTGGTCGCGGTGCCACCCCCAGCCGAAGCCGTGCATGATGTACTTGTGGCTGCCCCAGGCGACGAACTCCATGCCGAGGAACGTGGCCAGGACGATTGCTGTGGCTGCGAGGTTACTCATCTTGACCGCGATTATGCGCCTTCCCGTCCGGAATGGGAAGGTGCGCCGCCCGCTCTGCGCTTGCCCGTCCCGCGCGGCATCTGTAGAGGGCGCAGCAATCCCAGAACGCCAATCCCCGAAGGACCCGAAATGGCCGCGCAATACGCCTATGTGATGAAAGGCATGACCAAGACTTTCCCCGGCGCCCAGAAGCCGGTGTTGAGCAACATCAGCCTGCAATTTTACCGCGGCGCGAAGATCGGCATCGTCGGCCCCAACGGCGCCGGCAAGTCGACCCTGATCAAGATCATGGCCGGGATCGACAAGGATATTACGGGTGAAGCCTGGCCGGGCGAAAACATCACCGTCGGCTACCTTGAGCAGGAGCCCGAGCTCGACAAGTCGAAGACCGTGCTGGAGAACGTGAAGGACGGTGCCCGCGCCACGGCCGACATGGTCGAGCGGTTCAACCAGATCGGTATCGAAATGGGCGAGGACGGCGCGGACTTCGACGCGCTCGGCGCGGAAATGAGCGAGCTTCAGGACAAGATCGATGCGGTCGACGGCTGGACGCTCGACAATCAACTCGAGATCGCAATGGAAGCGCTACGCTGCCCGCCGGGTGATCTGCCGGTCGACAACCTCTCCGGCGGCGAAAAGCGCCGCATCGCGCTGACCCAGCTGCTGATCCAGAAGCCGGACATCCTGCTGCTCGACGAACCGACCAACCACCTCGATGCCGAAAGCGTTGAATGGCTGGAAAACCACCTCAAGGACTATGCCGGTGCGGTGCTGATGATCACCCACGACCGCTACTTCCTCGATAACGTGGTCGGCTGGATTCTTGAGCTCGATCGCGGAAAGTACTTCCCCTACGAGGGCAATTACTCAACGTACCTCGAGACCAAGGCCAAACGCCTGGCGCAGGAAGAGCGTGAGGAAAGCGGCAAGCAGAAGGCGCTGGCCCGCGAACTCGAATGGATCCGCCAGACCCCGGCGGCGCGCCAGACCAAGAGCAAGGCGCGCGTCCGCAAGTTCGAGGAACTGCAGAACGCACAGGACAACCGTGCGGTCGGCAAGGCCCAGATCGTCATTCAGGTGCCCGAACGGCTCGGCGGCAAGGTGATCGAGGTCAAGGGCATCTCCAAAGCCTATGGCGACAAGCTGCTGTTCGAGGATCTCTCGTTCACCCTGCCGCCTGGCGGGATCGTCGGCATCATCGGGCCGAACGGTGCGGGCAAGTCCACGCTGTTCCGGATTCTAACCGGCAAGGAACAGCCCGATAGCGGCACTGTCGAGATCGGCAGCACCGTTCATCTGGGCTTTGTCGATCAAAGCCGGGACGATCTGGACCCCAAGCACAACGTCTGGGAGGAAATCTCCGGCGGGCATGACTACATGACCGTCAACAAGCAGGAGATGTCGACCCGGGCCTATGTCGGCGCCTTCAACTTCAAGGGCGCGGACCAGCAGAAGAACGTCGGCAAGCTTTCGGGCGGTGAGCGCAATCGGGTGCACATGGCCAAGATGCTCAAGCTGGGCGGCAACGTACTGCTGCTGGACGAACCGACCAACGACCTCGATGTGGAAACGCTGGGTGCGCTCGAAGATGCCATCGAAAACTTCGCTGGCTGCGCGGTGGTCATCTCGCACGATCGCTTCTTCCTAGATCGTCTGGCAACGCATATCCTGGCCTTTGAGGGCAACAGCCACGTCGAATGGTTTGAAGGCAACTTCGCAGCCTATGAGGAAGACAAGCGTCGCCGTCTGGGTGACGCCGCGGACCGGCCGACCAGGTTGGCTTACAAGAAACTGACGCGGTAACGGTGCGGCCAAGCTGAACGCGAGGCGTACCGACTCATTCACCTTCACGACAGCGCGACTCGCGTAATCCTTCGCCATGACGCCGCAACCCGCGGCATGGTGATGGAGAAGCGGCAATGGCCGTGAAGTCTTTCCTCAGATCGAGTGCCTTCGCAGCTCTGGCGGCGAGCATATCATTCCTTGCTGTTCCCGCCAGCGCGCTGGCGGCTCCTGAAGACGGTCCCAGTGACCGTCCAAGCTGGTCGCGAGGCGGCGGACATCAGCGCGGCAACGACGGCGAGCAGGGCGAGCGCCGCGGTAGGGGCGAGCGCCGGGCCGACCCGCAAGTGCAGGCACCGCCTGCCGCGACGGTCCGCGCCGAAAGCGTTCCGCGGGAAGATCGCGGCAACTGGTCGCGTGGCGAACGTGCGCCCGGCTGGGAAGGCCGCGCGCCGTCTGCGCCACCGCCGGTAGCCCAAAGCGACGATCGGCGGGGCCAGTGGCAAGGCCGCGGCGGCGAACGCCATGATCGCGGCGGCAACTGGCAAGGCCGTGGCGGCGAATGGCGCGGCAATCCCGCACCTCAGCAGCCTCGTGAGACCCGGCGCATCGAACCACAACAGCGCGACAGTTGGCGCGGCGACAATAACTTGCGCGAGCGCAATGGCAGCTATGTCGACCCTAACCGCAGCCGTTCCGGCCATAGCGACTGGCGTAGCACCTATCGAGGGCACGATGGCTGGCGTTCCGGCCAGGACTATCGCCGTTGGAACCGCGATTGGCGTCAGGACAACCGCTACAACTGGTCATGATATCGCGACCGCAATCGCGAAACCTACCGGGTGCGGCCGTACTACGCTCCGTACCGCAGCTACAGCTACCGCCGGCTGACGATCGGCTTCTTCCTGGACTCGCTGTTCTTCAGCTCCAACTACTGGATCGACGAGCCCCGGCAGTACCGTCTTCCGGACGCTTACGGTCCCTACCGCTGGGTGCGCTACTATGACGACGCGCTGCTGGTGAACATTTACTCGGGTGAAGTAGTTGACGTGATCTACAGCTTCTTCTGGTAGGCCGGAGAGTGGACCGGCTGAGGGGCCCTCGCAGCGATGCGGGGGCCTTACTCATTCCGCTACTTCACGAACGGCACCATCCGGCGGAGTGTGGCATCGCGGTCCACGAAGGTATGCTTGAGCGCAGCCGCCACGTGCAACACGAGTAGACCGAGCAGCACCCACGCTAACACTTCGTGCGTCTCGGCAAAGAAACCCGTGATCGCCTTGTCACCCGAAAAGGGCAGGCCCGGGAAATCAAACAGATGGAAGATCGACACCGGCGCGCCCTTGAGGAAGGACGAGCTATAAGCCCAGCCCGCCATCGGCACCGCCAGCATCAGCACATAGAACAGGAAGTGTGTTACCTTGGCCAGCGCGGACTCCCATGTTTTCAGCGATTCCAGCAATGGCGGCGCTGGGTGGCTCAGGCGCCAGACGATCCGCAACACAGTCAGCAACAAAATGATGATCCCGAATGATTTGTGGTTGCCCAGCACCATGAATCGGGCCGGTCCCTCGAGTGTCGTCGATAGCCATCCAGCAAATAGATTGAGTGCGATCAGGATCGCAATCATCCAGTGGAGGATCATGGCGCCCGCCGAGTAGCGGTTACCGGGTTTTGCTGCGGCAGCTTCATCCATGCGGTGCAGATTGGCGAAATTTGGTCCGCACGACAAGGTGGTTGTATGCAACGCACCCGTACAGGGAGAATCGGCATGTATTTCAAGCGTTACCTTGCGATTGCTGCGGTTCTCGTTGCTACCAGTCCGGCAGTAGGCAAGCCCTTTTGCCCCGCCGAAGGGGCCGATCCGCCGTTCGATGCAGCAAAGGCATGGGACGAAGCGCGCAGCGAACTTGCCGACAACTACGCGTACTGGAACCGGATCGACGCCAACCGCGCTTTTGATGCCGCAGCACCCGCTTTGCGCAGTTCGCCGGACCGCCTGACCTTCTCGCGCCGCCTGCAAACCTTGCTGCTGCTGTTTCGCGACAGCCACCTGCATGTGTCTCCAGCGCCCGAGCCGGTGGCTGCCTAGGTTCCCTCTGCCGCCGACTTCTGGCTGGAAGAACGCGACGGCCACTTGCTGGTGCTCGATGTGAAGGGAGGGAGCGAGGCGCAGCGCCTCGGCTTGCGTCCGGGCTGGGAACTGGTCTCGATGGACGGCAAGGACTTGCGCTCCGTAGCCAAAAATCGCTTCGCCGAGATCGGCGTCACTCCCGATCCCGAGCAGGTGCTCTACGGAGCCAACACCCTTGCCTCCGGAGCGCTGCATCGGCCTCGCAGTTTCATATTCCGCGTCGGCGGCAAGTTGCGTGCGCTGGAGCTTCCGCCCGGGTACAGTTCGGTCAAACGGCCGTCCGGACCGGTCAGCAGCGCCGTGCGCACCGACAAGGCCGGGCATCCGGTCGTCGTGATGCGCATGAACAATTCGCTGGGCGACAACGCCAGCATTGCCGTCTTTGACGCCGCCGTTGCCGCCGTGCCGGCCGGCGCGCACGTGGTCATCGACATGCGCGATACGCCAAGCGGCGGAAACTCCACCGTCGCCCGCGCAATGCTCAGCCACTTCGTCACTCGGCCGATGCCGTACCAGCACCATGAACTTACCTACGAGCGGGTGCATTTCGGTGTTGCGCGCGAGTGGACCGAATATGTCGAACCGCGTGCCCCCCTGCTCAAGGATGCGCCGGTGGTTCTGGCCGGCCTGTGGACAGGATCGATGGGTGAAGGGATCACGATCGGCTTTGATGCGGCGGCTGAAGCGACGGTGATCGGATCCAACCTCGGCGACCTCCTCGGGGCGATGATCGAGGACGAACTGCCCGCGTCCTGCCTCAAGGTCTCCTTCGCCAACGAACGGCTTTCTCACGTCAACGGCACCGCGCGCGAGGACTTCATTCCCGAACTGCTCCTGCCGGCGGCCGACACCGCTGTGGACGGGTCCGACCCAGCCATACAGCGCGCGCTTGCCCTTTTCGAAGATCGGGATAGTCAACCGAATCGATGAACGCCGAAGCAACTGTGCCGGAACCGGGGAGAGGCCTGCCTTTCGGCCCTGGGGAGATCGCCGACCAGCAGGCGCTGGCCCGGACGGGCGCTGCTGTGCGCGCGCGGCTTGCGGATGATCCGGCCGCCTACAAGGTGCCGGTGGAGGCGGCGGAAATCTATGCCGTCGCCAATTTCCTTACCGCGGCGGAATGCGACCGTTTCATTGCCATGATCGATACCAATGCCAGCCCGTCCCGCGTGCTGGACCACGGGTATGTCGGGGTGTTCCGCACCAGCTATACCGGTGACGTGGAGCGTGACGACCCGTTCGTGCGGATGATCGACCGGCGGATCGACGACCTGCTCGGCTTCGACAACAGCTGGGGGGAGACCATCCAGGGCCAGCGTTACCACCCCGGGCAGGAGTTCAAGGCTCATAACGACTGGTTCTACACGGGCGCCCCATACTGGCAGCAGGAAAAGGCCATGGGCGGTCAGCGCAGCTGGACTGCGATGATCTATCTCAACGATGTCGAGACTGGCGGCATTACCGAGTTCGTGAATATCGGCGTCACCATCCCGCCCCAGCGAGGCGCTCTGCTCACCTGGAACAACGCCACCGTTGACGGACTGGTCAGCCCGCACACCCTGCACGCCGCGCTGCCGGTCGAGGCCGGGGTGAAGTACGTCATCACCAAGTGGTACCGGACGCGTCGATGGGGCTGGTGAGTAGGCGGGCCTCGCTGGCCCTTTCATTGCTGCTTGCCGTCCCGGCACCGTTGTTTGCCGCCAACGCGGAAACGCGCACCGCGAGTGTGACGTAAGACGCTCGGCTGGCCCGGGTCTTCTTTCTGGACGAGCGGCGCGAAGCTGCGCTCGATCCGCTGGCCGCCCTTTCGGGCGGGAACGACGCCGATATTCGCAACTTTGCGCGATTGTTCACCGATGCGCTCGACCGTGATCAACTGCAATCCGCCCGGACGGCTCTGGCACAAATTGCCCGCATAGATCGCAAGCGCCTCAGCCCCGAGCGGCAGATTTCCTACGACACGTTCCTGCGCGACAAGCGGGAAGAAGTGGCCTTCCTCCAGCCCGATATCCGCGCGCTAACTGCCGTGCGTCCCCTCACCCACTTCGGCGGCCTGCACGAGGACCTCCCGACGATGGTCGGCAAAGGGGGCGGCCTGCCTTTTGAAACCGAAACCGATTACGCCAATGCCATCAACGTAGAGGAAGTCATCCCGACCGTCTTTGACCAGGCCATCGCCCGGTTCAGGCAAGGCATGGCCAGCGGCGTGGTCGAATCCCGCCTGACGGTGGGTAACATGGTCGATCAGATAGATGCGATCCTGGCTCAGCCGGTAGAGTCGTCGCCATTCTATTCGCCCGTGCTGGCCTTTCCAGCCAGCATCCCGCAAGCGGACCGCCCGGTGTTGCGGACTCGCTATGCCCAGATCGTCGAGCAGAAACTCTACCCCGCTTATCGCCGCCTGCGCAGCTTCCTTGCCGACGAGTACATGCCCTCTGCCCGTGACACGATTGGGCTTTCGGCGCTTCCCGGCGGGCCCGGTCTTTATCGCAGACTGATCGAGCAGAAGACCACTTTGCCGCTGGACCCGGAGGCTGTCCACCGGATGGGTCTCGCCGAAGTGGCCCGGATCCAGGGCGAGATGGATAGCGTGAAGATCCGGCTCGGCTTCTCAGGCTCGCTCCGAGACTTCTTCGACGTTCTGCGGACCGACCCGCGCTTCCACCCGGCGAGTGCCCAGCAGCTTGCTCAGGGCTATGCCGACGTCTCGCGCAAGGTCGATGCGCAGTTGCCGCGGTTCTTTGACCACAAGCCGCGCGCCGGGCTGCTGATCGCGCCCTACCCTGCCTATCGCAACAAGTTCGAGGCTGGCGGCAGCTACAGCCAGGGCTCAGTTGACGGTGAAATCCCGGGTACGTTCTTCTTCAACACCTATGACCTCAAGAGCCGTTTCATCACCAGCATGACCACGCTCTATCTTCACGAGGGAGTGCCTGGACATCATTTCCAGATCAGTCTCGCCCAGGAGAATGCCAATCTGCCCGATTTCCAGCGTTTTGGCGGCAGCACCGCATTTGTCGAAGGATGGGCGCTCTATGCCGAGACGCTCGGCTACGAGATGGGTCTCTACACAGACCCAATGCAGCACTGGGGCACGCTCGACGATGAAATGCTGCGAGCGATGCGGCTGGTGGTCGACACCGGCATCCACGCCAAGGGTTGGACGCGTGATCAGGTGGTCGAATACATGCTCGCCAACAGCGGGATGGGCCGCACCGATGCCGAGACCGAGGTTGATCGCTACATTGCGATCCCCGCGCAGGCGCTGGCTTACAAGATCGGCGCCTTGACGATCCAGCGGTTAAGGCGCGAGGCCAGGGACCAGCTCGGCTCCAAGTTCGACATTCGCGCCTTCCACAATCAGGTCCTGGGTTCCGGCGCGATCCCATTGCCGGTACTTGAAAGCAAGATCAGACGCTGGATCGCTGCGCGCCGCTGAAGCACGATGGAAGGGGCAGAATGAAGCACAGACTGGCCGGGGAAGCGCTGGGGAGCTTCCTGCTCTTAGCGACGGTTATCGGCTCCGGGATTATGGCCGATCAGTTAGCGGGCGGAAACGTCGCGGTCGCTTTGCTGGGCAACACCCTGGCTACCGGCGCGATGCTCTACGTCCTCATCACGATGCTCGGACCGGTTTGCGGCGCTCAGTTCAATCCGGCGGTGACGCTGGTGATGCGCCTGCGCGGCGAGTGCAGCTGGAAGGCCGCGGGCTTGATGGTCGCGGCGCAACTGGGTGGGGGTATTCTTGGCGTTTGGATCGCGCACGCGATGTTCGACCTGCCCATTCTGCAGGCGTCGCAACACGTGCGCACCGGGCCGGGGCAATGGCTGGGAGAGTTCGTCGCCACCTTCGGCCTGCTGCTGACTATCGTGGGCACTTTGCGTCACCGACCAGAAGCGGTCCCCGCGTCGGTCGCGCTGTACATCACCGCAGCCTACTGGTTCACCTCGTCAACCAGCTTTGCCAATCCGGCGATCACCGTTGCCCGTGCGCTCAGCGACAGCTTTGCCGGGATCGCCCTGGCTGACGTGCCGGCATTTATCGTGGCGCAGTTCGCCGGTGCCTTGGCGGCACATGGCGTGGCAAAGTGGCTCTTCCCCGCCGCCGCCGCCGCCGCCTAGCGGCGTTTGGGCATGTGTTTGCCGGCGAGGTAGAAGTGCAGGCCCGGCCAGACAGTGATCGCCATGGTGACCAACATCACCAGCTGCGTCGCGCGGACCATCGAGGAATGGCAGGCCTGCGCCACGGCCGCCGATGCGCCTTTCGCCGCCTCGCCCCCCGGACACGTCGTCATGAAATCCAGTCCGCCTAATCCCTTGAACAGATACGAGGCCACGAGATCGTTTGCGAGACCTGCCAGCAGCGGGCCCAGGCTGAACCCGATCAGGCCCATGATGATGGAAACCACCACCACCGCCTTGGCCCGGCCGCCCGGCGGAATGGCGTTGTGCAACACGGTATAGCTCGGTGCCAGGAACGTTGCATTGGCGAGCGCTCCGAGGAACATCCAAACCGCCAGCCACTGCCACGTCGGCTGGGCAAGCGAGATCACATAGAGCGGCGCGCCCAGGACCACCGTCAAGCCGGGAAACCACATCAGCCAGCGCTGGTCGCGCCGCGCGAGCCGCTGGGCGATCACCCCGCCGCCATAGGTGGAGATCGAAGCACCCAACATCATCGTCATCGCCATGATGAAGCCCCGCTGGGTGTAGGAGATCGGGAACTTGCGCGCGAGGAACGGCCCGAGGAAGGTCGCGGTCGGGCTGGTGAAGACGGTCAGGACCACGAGCGCGATGATCATTTGCCGCAGCACCGGCGAGCGCCACATGATACCGATTACTTCGCCGTAGGGCACCGGACGAGAAAGATCGGCAGCCGGCTCAATGGCGACGTCGAGTTGCCCGCGCGGGGGCTCCTTCATGATCCGCCAGGCCAGTAAAGCCACCAGCAAACCAGGGAAGCCAACGATTCCGAAAGCGGCCCGCCAGCCCCAGTGATCGAGCACGACACCGCCCATGATCATGCCGAGCAAGGCTCCGCCAGGATAGCCGAGCCCGAAGATGGCCAAGGCTTTGGTCCGGCGGTCCGGGGGAAAGTAATCGCTGATCAACGAGTGCGAGGCCGGCAGGCAGGCCGCCTCGCCCACCCCTACGCCCATGCGCGCGAACGTCAGCTGGAGAAAATTCGTACAGAGCCCCGAGAACCCGGTCATCAGCGACCAGAATGTGATGCAGATCGAGAGGATCTTCACCCGGTTCCACTTGTCCGCCAGCCGCGCCATCGGCAGCCCAAACACAAGCTGCACCGCGCTGAAAGCAAACCCGGTGAGAAAGCCGAGCTGCCAGTCAGCCAGCAGCAGTTCCTCCTTCACCGGCTGTGCGAGAATGCCGAAGATCGAACGGTCGATCGAAGAGAAGAAGTAGATCGTGAAGAGCATCCCGAGCGCCACAGTCGAGCTGCGGTCAGACCCGGCATTTGCGGCTTTTGGCATGGCTTTCCCCAGGCAACCCGTCTCGCGCAGGTTGTGCTTGATGGATAACGCGGGATCGGGTTATTTCAACTGTTAAGCAATTCGCATACCGGAAAACCGGTCCAGGCGTGTCTTGCCTATCGGGAGAAAAAAGATGCCGAAATCGATCAATTACCGCCTGTACCTGCTTGCCGGAGCTGCCCTGCTCCTGTCCGCCACGCCGGTTTCCGCGCAGGTCGTAATACCTGCCCAGCCCATACCGGTGCCCACGGCTGCCGACCGCCTGTTGCTGAAGGACGTAATCGACCTCCACGCGCATCTCGATCCCGACAGCTTCGGCCCGAACAGCGCCCAGGCGGCGCGGCGGCTGGACGTGTTCCAGATGGCGCAACGCGCACGGCGTTTGGGCATGCGAGGCTTCGTGATCAAGCAGCACTACGATCAGACCGCGCAGCTCGCCTATGTCACACGTCAGCAGTTTCCGGGGATCGAGGCTTTCGGGCAACTCTGCCTGAACCTGACGGTGGGCGGCCTCAACGTCGCCGCAATTCAGCACTTCGCCGAGGTTAAAGGCGGCTTCGCCCGGATCGTCGCCATGCCCACCTGGGACAGCGAGAACAACGTCCGCAGTTCGAAAACGCCGGACCACGCGTTTGTCGCCGTGTCACGCAATGGCGAGCTTCTGCCTGAGACCAAGGCGGCCATCGCTGCCATCGCGGCGGCACGGACCCGCGATACCGGCGCCTCCTTTGCGCTATCGACCGGCCACATCGCAGCGAGCGAGGCGCTGTTGGTGATACGCGAGGCCCGCCGCCAGGGGATCGAGCGGATCGTTGTCACCCACGCTGCTGGTCCGCCAGTCAACATGACGCTCGACCAGATGCGCGAGGCGGTGAGCATGGGCGCCTACATCGAGTTCGTTGGCGGGTTCACCATCGGCGAACATGCAATTCTGACACCGCAGCAGGTGCTCGAGGCCGTTCGGGCACTGGGCGCCGACCACATCATCGTCAGCAGCGATGGCGGGCAGATGAACCGGCCCTACCCCGACGACATGATGGCGCTGTTTGCTGGCCAACTGCGCAAGGCGGGAGTCACATCTGCCGAGTTGCACACGATGATGGCAGACAATCCCGCGAAGCTGCTGGGGATACCCGTCAAGGCAAAGCGCTAGCTCGGTCGGCAGCGCTTGCCTTCATACTCGAAGCGGTTCTGAACGTAGGCGCGGCCGTTCCAGCGCAACACGGGGAAGCAGAAGCCTGGTCCGCCGATCTGCAGGTCGGGCCAGTTGGCGATCCCGCGTGACGTGAGCGGCGTGGCCATCCCCTGCCCCTGACTGAGCAGGGTCCAGCCACCGTCGGCGCGTTTGGTCACCAGCCAGTAGCCGACTTCCGTCGCGCCGAAGCAATAGCTGCTTCCTTCGGAAATCAGCGCCTCTGGCCGACCATCGCCGTTGAGGTCGGCGGCTAGTTCGATAGTTCCGGGGGTGTAAGCAGCAGTTCCCGGATCGCCGCAGGCGCTCCATTTTCCCCGCTGCAGCTTGAATCCCGCAGCCCGGAAGGCTGCCGCGCGTTCCGCTGCCGTTAGATTTACGGGTGGTGGCGCGGGGCTGGTCCCGGCCAGCAAAAGCGCGGACAGAATGCCAGTAACCATACAGCCGGCCCTCCGATTGGACATTCAATCGGTCATCGTGCCACGGCGTAGTGAATTGTCCAGCCTCAGCTGCAGCCTAGGCCAGTGCTTCCGCGATCAGCTTGCGCGTGTTGGCGATGCCGTACAGTGCGATGAAGCTGCCCATGCGCGGCCCCTGGCTGGAGCCGAGCAGCGTCTCGTAGAGGCATTTGAACCAGTCCCGCAGTTGCTCGAACCCGTAGTGCGGGTCCTTGCCGATCTCGTAGACGATGTTCTGCAGGTCCTCGGCGGTGGCGTCGTCGGAGGTTGCGGCAAGTTCCTCGTCGAGCGCGGCAAGCGCAGTGGCTTCGTTCGGTTCGGGCTTGCGCCGCTGGAGCGAGGGAGCGATGAAATCGCGGTTGTAGGCCAGCGCGCAGGTCACCAGCGTGTCGAGCGCGGGATGCGCAGCCGGGTCGGCATTATCGACGTAATTGGCTAGATAAGACCAGACCTGCTCGCGCGTGGCATTGGCACCCAGCACGCCGACCAGGTTGAGTAGCAGGCCGTAAGTGACCGGCAGCTTTTCACCTGCACCGGCCGGCAGCGATTGGCCTTCGATTCCATTCGCGCCAAGCAGGTGCCAGACCGGATTACCCAACTGCTGCTCCACCGGCTGAGCGGCGAGCTTTTCGCGAAACTGCCAATATTCATCGACCGCGCGCGGGATCACCCCGACGTGCAGGCTCTTCGCGCTCTTGGGCTCGCGGAACAGGTAGAAGCCGAGGCTCTCTTCGCTGCCGTAAGTCAGCCACTGCTCGATGGTCAGGCCGTTGCCCTTGGACTTGGAGATCTTCTCGCCATTCTCGTCAAGGAACAGCTCGTAGATCATGCCTTCGGGCGCGCGGCCGCCCAGCGCGCGGGCGATCTTGCCGCTCTCACGCACGGAATCGGTCAGGTCCTTGCCGCACATCTCGTAATCCACGCCCAATGCGACCCATCGCATCGCCCAGTCGACTTTCCATTGCAGCTTGGCCTGTCCACCAAGGATGCAATGTTCAATGGTCTCGCCGTGGTCGTCGAAGCGCACGATCCCGGCCTCGGCATCAACCACTTCAACCGGGACCTGCAACACCTGATGCGTCTTGGGGCTGATGGGCAGTACCGGCGAATAGGTCTGCCGCCGCTCCTCGCGAAGGGTCGGCAGCATGATGTCCATGATCGCTTGCCAGTTGCGCAGCACTCCCTTTAGCGCATCATCGAACATGCCCGAATTATAGCGATCGGAAGCCGAGACGAATTCGTAGTCGAAGCCGAAGCGATCGAGAAACTCGCGCAGCATCGCGTTGTTGTGATGCGCGAAGCTCTCGTACTTGTTGAATGGATCGGGGATCCGGCTGAGCGGGTGCCCGAGATAGGCCGTCAACAGGCCCTGGTTGGGCATATTGTCGGGCACCTTGCGCAGCCCGTCCATGTCGTCGCTGAAAGCCACAAGTCGGGTTGCTGCGCCGTCGCTTAGCGTTTCGTAGGCGCGGCGCACCAGTGTCGTGCGCAGCACTTCCTGGAACGTGCCGATATGCGGCAGGCCCGAGGGGCCGTAGCCGGTTTCGAACACCACAGGCGCGCCGGCGGGCTTGCCCTCAGGATACCGCTTCAGCAGCTTGCGAGCTTCATCGAACGGCCATGCCTTCGAAACCTGTGCGGCGGCGAGAAGATCGGTATCGGTCATGATCCGCCGCCTTTTGCGGAGATGGCGCAATTGTGCAAGGGCGAAGCGACCCCCGCTTGCCCCATGTTCCATTTCCGTTCTAAGCAAAGTCAATGTCCGCTGCCCTGCCCCTCCCTGCGATTCATGCCAGCCACGGCGGGTGCTGGTTGCAGGATCGGCATGGCGAAACGCGGGGCGTGTCGAAGGGGGATGCGATCGTCGCCGCAGCGGATACGCCGCTGATCATGCTCAATGCGCCGCTGGTGGCGACCCGGCTGGGTTATCCAGACCTGTCCGGGCTCGATCTGCTGGAGCTGTTCGCCTTCATCCACCCTGCGCGCTTCATGGTGCCGACGCCAAAAGGGCTGGCGCATGCACTCAGCTTGACCGAGCCGGAGCGCGATGCGGAAGTACCGGCGCTGCTCCGGCAGTCGGCTGAAGTTTTGCTCGCCACCTGCGAGAGCGCAGATTGGGCAGAGCGCGAGGGGGCGTGGAGCGCGCTGCAATCGCTGGCCAAGCTGCGCTGGCCGTGGGCCATGCTGCTCAGCCCCCGAATCGCACGACCGGATCGTGCTGAGCGCTGGCTGTTCGCCCGTCTGCCCGAATGGGAGGAGGCGCCTGAGCGTCCGCAGCCGGCGCAGGTCATGCTGGAGGGGGAGGAGGTGGTCGATCAACTGGCCACACTTACCGGCAACGGGGCCGAAGCGCGGCCCGCCCAGCGAGATTACGCTGCAGAAGCAGCGCATGCCTTTGCCCCGCGCAAACGCGAAGGCGTGCCGCACCTGCTGCTGGCGCAGGCTGGCACCGGCATCGGCAAGACGCTGGGTTATCTCGCTCCGGCCTCGCTCTGGGCTGCACAGTCTGGCGGAACGGTGTGGGTGTCCACCTTCACCAAGGCACTACAACGACAACTGCGCCGTGAGAGCTTGCGCGCATGGCCGGACCGACGGCCCGACGGTACCCGGCCGGTGGTCGTTCGCAAAGGCCGTGAGAACTACCTGTGCCTGCTCAATCTAGAGGACGCGCTGCAAGGCGGGTTCAATGGCCGCGCGGCAATCATGGCGCAGCTGGTGGCGCGCTGGGCGGCCTATTCGCAGGACGGCGATATGATCGGCGGGGATCTTCCCGGCTGGCTCGGCACTCTATTCCGCAATCGCGGCGCCGCCGCGCTGACTGACCGACGCGGGGAATGCGTTTATGCCGGTTGTCCGCACTACCGAAAGTGTTTCATCGAGCGCGCGGCGCGCACCTCTGCGCAGGCTGATCTCGTCATCGCCAACCACGCGCTGGTGATGGTCAACGCCGCGCGCGGCCGGGACGTCGCCCAGCGTCCGACGCGCATCGTGTTCGACGAAGGCCATCACGTGTTTGAAGCGGCAGATTCGACTTTCGCAGCGGCGCTGACCGGGGCGGAGACAATTGAGCTCAGACGCTGGGTGATTGGACCGGAAAAGGGCGCGAAGGGACGCCGGCGGGGCCTGTCAGCACGGCTGGCCGATGTTTCGAGCTATGACGACGCCGGGGCAAAGGCCATCGCCGCCGCTTGCTACGCCGCCGAGGCGCTGCCCGGCGACGGCTGGCTGCAACGCCTGACCGACAACGCGCCCTCCGGCCCGATCGAAGAACTGCTCGCCGCAGTGCGCGCGGTGACTTACGCCCGTGATGAAAGCGGCGGCCAGGAAGCCGGCTATGGGCTTGAGACCGAGGCCGCGCAGCTAGACGGCGCAATTGTGGAACGCGCACAGGCCGCCCGCGGTGCGCTGGCCGACATTCGCGTGCCGCTGATCCGCCTGGGATTACGCCTCGAAGCATTGCTCGCGGAACCGCCCGACTGGCTCGATGGCCCGGGCAGAGCCCGGATCGAAGGGGCGAGACTGGCGCTCGGCTGGCGGGTGGACACGCTGGCGGCTTGGGAGGCCCTGCTCGACCGGCTCGGTGGCCCCGCAGATCCGGAATTTGTCGACTGGCTGGCAGTGGACCGATCGGATGCCCGGGAGTTCGATGTAGGAATCCATCGCCGCTGGCTTGATCCGATGAAGCCGTTCGCCCGGGTCGTGCTCGAACCCGCTCATGGCGTCATGCTGACGTCCGCAACGCTCCGTGACAGCGAAGACTGGCAGACCGCTGTAGCCAGAAGCGGGGCGCCACATCTCGATCTCGCGCCGCGCCTCTCCAGTTTTGATAGCCCCTTCGACTATGCCGCGCAGGCCGAAGTGCTGGTTGTCACCGATGTCCCGCGCGGCGACATCCCTGCCCTGGCTGGTGCTTACGGGCGTCTGATCGAAGCCGCTCAAGGCGGAGCGCTCGGCCTGTTCACCGCGATCCGCCGGCTGCGCGCGGTCCATGGCCGCATTGCCGACCGGCTCGCCCGGGGTGGACTGGCGCTTTACGCGCAGCACGTCGACCCCATCGATACCGGCACGCTGGTAGACATCTTTCGCGACGATCCCCACGCCTCGCTGCTCGGCACCGATGCGCTGCGTGATGGGGTAGATGTGCCCGGTCACTCGCTGCGGCTGGTGGTGATGGAACAAGTTCCCTGGCCCAAGCCCTCGATCCTGCATCGCGCCCGGCGGCTGGCCGGGGGTGGTTCGGCCTACGACGATTCGATCATACGCGCCCGTCTGGCGCAGGCCTTCGGCCGCCTTATCCGCAGCCGCGAGGACCGGGGACACTTCGTGGTGCTCTCGGCCGCCTTCCCCAGCCGGCTGCTTTCGGCATTCCCGGCCGGCACGCGGATCAGCCGCGTCACGCTCGACGAGGCTTTACAACGCGTCGCAGCCGGTGTTTCTGCACCGGTCATTCCCATCCGTGAAGACTTACCGCCACTCCCATGAAGACCCTTGGACTGTTCCGCCACGCCAAGTCGGACTGGCACGACGCCCGCGCGCGGGATTTCGATCGCCCGCTCAATGCACGTGGGCGTGAGGGCGCGCTCGTCATGGGCCGGCACATTCGCGAGCACGGCCAACGCTGGGACCGGATCATCGCCTCGCCTGCGGTCCGCTCGGCCGAAACGATCGAGATCGCCAGCAAGGACTCCGGCCATTCCTTCGCGATCAACTGGGACCGGCGGGTCTATCTCGCCAGCTCCGCCACCCTGCTCGACCTGCTGCGCGAACAGGACAATGCCGTGCAGTCGATATTGCTGGTGGGGCACAATCCGGGGCTGGAGGACTTGATCTTCGACCTCGTCCCCGACGACGGCACCAGCCCGCTGCGCGATATCGTCGAGCAGAAGTTTCCGACCGCGACTTACGCCGTGCTGGAACTGCCGGTCGAGCACTGGTCCGACATTGCGGAGGGAACCGCCCGTCTGACCCGCCTCACCCGGCCGCGAGATCTCGATCCCGCGCTGGGGCCGGAACTGCTGGACTAAAGCCCCGCCGCCTTGAGCAATGCTGCGGTCGAAGGATCGAACGCCACCCCGCCTTGCTCGATCGACTTGGCAATTTCCTTGCCCAGCTCCACCCCGAACTGGTCGAATGGATTGATCCCCATCAGCACGGCATTGGCGAAAGTGCGATGTTCGTGGAAGGCGATCAGCGCGCCGAAGCTGGCCGGGGTCACATCATCGAGCAGGATTGTGGCAGAAGGGCGGTCACCAGGATAGGCCCGGGCGCCATCGTCACTGGGGCGCCCGGCCATCAGCGCCGCGCCTTGCGCAAAGCAGTTCATCAGCAGGATGCGGTGATGCGCCGGATCGAGCATGTCGCCAGCGCGGATCGCGGCGATGAAGTCCACCGGCACGAGGTTGGTGCCCTGGTGCAATAGCTGGAACACCGCGTGCTGCGCATCGGTCCCCACCCCGCCCCAGGTGATCGGCGCAGTCGGCCCGGAAACCGGCGCGCCATCGGCGGTGACCGATTTGCCGTTCGATTCCATCTCCAGCTGCTGGAGATAGGACGGCAACAGCGCCAGCCGCTCGTCATAGGCAAAACAGGCGCGCGTCTGGCAGCCGCGCAAGTGGGCGTAATACTGGTCGGCAAAGGCAGCTCGCAACGCCAGGTTCGCGCGGCCATCGGTATCGGCAAAGTGCTGGTCGAACGCGGCAGCGCCCTCGAGCATCTCGGAAAAGCCTTCCCACCCGAGCGCCAGCGCCACGGGAAAGCCGATCGACGACCACAGCGAATACCGCCCGCCCACGCTTTCCTGAAACGGCAGCACGCGGGTTTCGTCGACGCCCCATTCCACCGCCTTGTCCGGGCTGGCGGTGAGCGCGATCACCCGGCCATACGGATCATCCACCCCGCCCTCACGCAGCCAGGCAAGTGCGCTCATCGCGTTGGTCATGGTTTCGGTGGTGGTGAAAGTCTTGGAGGCGACGGCGATCAGCGTCGTGGCCGGATCGCAGCAATCCATCGCCACTTCCAGCGCACAGCCGTCGATATTGGAGACGACATGAACATCGACAAGCGCTCCATCCTCACGGGTCAGCGCGTCGAGCGCGAGTGCCGGCCCGAGCGCCGACCCGCCGATGCCGATGTGAATCAGATGCTCAACCTCGCCCAGCGCGCCGGAATGGATCGCATCGACCAGCATGTGCATCCGCGCATGCAAGGCTGCAGCAACTGCCACGCTGTCGGAAGAACCAAAGCCGCGCTGTGCGGTGTGTTCGGCAGCCCGCCCCTCAGAGACGTTGACGATCTCGCCCGAGAGTAGCGCGTCCCGCTTCCCGCCGAATCCGGCCGCCTCTGCCAGGTCTTCGAATGCCGCAAGATGATCGGCGTCGAGATGGGTTTTCGACCAGTCGAACAGGATTGCACCGCCAGGGATGGCAAGGTGCGATGAAAGAGTATCTACCCGCGCCGGATCGGCGGCAAACAGCTCCCTAAGGGTCCGCTTTTCCAACGCTTCCAGCCTGTTCCACACGGCTGCTTCGGCTTCGCTCATCGCTGCCCCTTTCCAGTTCGGCGTCCACCGCCTATGCCTTGCCCGCCGCGCGAGGCCAAGCGCGCAGAAGACGTATACACGAAGGGACCAGCGCCCTCGCGTGTCAGGATTGCCATACACCACCCCTCTTGACGGGCGCACGCCCGGGCAACATGGACCCGAGAATGACCGAGACAACTCCCGTCGAATCCCCCGCCGAACAGCCAGCACCGGACCAGAAGCCGGCCCGGAAGGAAGACAGCTTCCCGGTATTCCTGATCAAGCTTGTGCTGATCGTGGTGATCTTCCGCAGCTTCATCTTTTCGCCTTTCAACATCCCGAGCGAATCCATGCTGCCCCGCCTGCAGAACGGGGACTACTTGCTGGCGGCAAAGTGGCCGTTCGGTTTCTCGAAGTATTCGATGCCCTTCTCGGCTTCCGTAATCCCGGGACGGATCCTGCCCGGCCAGCCCGAGCGCGGGAACATCGTTATCTTCAAGGCCCCGCCAACCAATGACATAGATTACATCAAGCGGGTGATCGGCTTGCCGGGTGACCAGATCCAGATGATCGGGGGGCAGCTCCAGATCAACGGCAAGGCAGTGCCCAAGGTACGCGTTGCCGACTTCGAGATCGCAGTCTCGGCCAACACGCGCTGCTACCTGCCGCAGTTCGAAGTGAAGAAGCCGGAAGGCGGTGCGGTCTGTCGTTACCCGCAATATCGCGAAACCCTGCCGAACGGCGTCTCCTATAACGTGCTGGACCTGTTCCAGACGCCGCAAGACGATACCCCAGTGTTCGTCGTGCCAGAGGGTCACCTGTTCCTGATGGGTGACAATCGCGACAACTCGCTCGACAGCCGCTTCCCGGCAGTCGCCAACGAAGGCATAGGCATCGTCCCGCAAGACAACCTTGTGGGCCGCGCGACGGTGATGATGTTCTCGACCGACGGATCGGCCAACTGGTTCCTGCCCTGGACCTGGTTCACCGCCGCCCGTTGGAACCGCATCGGGGGAACGTTTTGAGCGCCGACCCACTGGCCGCCCATACCCATGCCTTCCTCACCGCTCTTGCTGGTGAGGAACTGGCGAACGAGGAACTCTGGCTCGAAGCCCTGACACACGGCTCCACCGGGCAAGAGCGCGACTATCAGCGGCTTGAATTCCTCGGCGACCGGGTGCTCGGGCTCATCATCGCAGAATGGCTGCACGAGCAGGAGTCTGCCAGTGAAGGCAAGCTTTCACAGCGGCTCAACGCGCTGGTCAGCGGCAGCATGTGCGCGCAGGTGGCTCGCCAGATCGACCTCGGTCCGCACATCCGCCTCGGCAAGCAAGCCCGTGACGACGGCGGACAGGACAGCGACAATATCCTCGGTGACGTGATCGAGGCGCTGATCGGCGCCAGTTTCCTCACCCGTGATTTCGAGGCGACCCGCGCCATGGTCCGCCGCTTGTGGGCCGATGCTTTCTCGGGCAAGGCCGGGCAGAAGAAACATCCCAAGTCCGCGCTGCAGGAATGGGCGGCGGGCAACAACCGGAAAATGCCGCATTACGAACTGGTCGAACGCAGCGGCCCGGATCATTCGGCCCGGTTTACCGTTGAGGTCTCGATCAAGGGTATCGGCGAGGCCCGCGCGACTGGTGCAAGCAAGCAGGAGGCCGAGACTTTGGCGGCACAGGAATTCATGAAGAGGTTCGGATGAGCGCGCACTGTGGTCTGGTCGCCGTGATCGGCGCGCCCAATGCCGGCAAGTCGACACTAGTCAACGCCCTCGTCGGCCAGAAGGTGGCGATCGTTTCGGCGAAGGCGCAGACCACCCGCGCCCGGCTGATGGGTATTGCGCTGGAGGGGGAGGCACAGATCATCCTCGCAGACACGCCGGGTATATTCGAACCCAAGCGCCGGCTCGACCGGGCCATGGTCTCGGCTGCCTGGGATGGCGCGCAGGAGGCCGACGCGATCCTGCTCGTGGTTGATGGCCGCAAGAAGAAGCGCGAATATCTGGAATCCATCCTCGCCAGCCTGAAGAACCGCCCAGAGCGCAAGATCCTGGTGCTCAACAAGGTCGATGAAACGCCCAAGGAGCCGCTGCTGATTGCCGCGCAGGAACTGGCCGGCGATGGGCAATTCGACGAGGTATTTTTCGTCTCGGCGCTGACCGGGGATGGCGTTGCGGAACTCAAGACCCGGCTCGCGGTATTGATGCCGGAAAGCCCGTGGCATTACCCCGAGGACCAGGTCTCCGACGCTTCCGAGCGCCTGCTCGCTTGCGAGATTACCCGCGAGCAGCTCTACCGCCAGCTTCACGACGAGCTGCCCTATGACAGCACCGTCCGTCCGGAAAGCTACCAGACCCGCAAGGACGGATCGGTCGAGATTCACCAACAGATCGTGATCGCCCGCGAGAGCCAGAAGGGCATCGTGCTGGGCAAGGGCGGATCAAAGCTGAAGGCGATTGGCGAGGCGGCGCGCAAGGAACTGGCCAACCTGCTCGGGTTGAAGGTCCACTTGTTCCTGCACGTCAAGGTCGACGAACGCTGGGGCGACGACAAGGAAATCTATGAGGAAATCGGGCTGGAGTGGGTGCGCTAACGCAGCTTCGCGATCCCGATCCCGTCTTCCTTCGCCCGGTCCTTGGTCGATTCTTCGCTGCGGTTGAGCGCCTTGGCGATCTCCTTCAGCCCCTTGCCCTTGGCGGCAAGGGTGCGCAGCTTGGCCAGTTCATCGGCTTTCCACGGCTGGCGGTGGCGGGTGAAGTTTTCGGCCATGGATGCTCCTTACGAGTAATCTAGACTACCGCCGGCACGTTCTTGCGAAACACGAACAGCCACACGTCGCGGCCGTTATTGTCCTTCTTGCCAGTCATGATCTCTACGGACATCTGGTGGCCGAACCAGTCAGCGACCACATAGGGCAGCACTTGCGGGCGTACGCCGAAGGGGTCCATCGAAGAGGCCGAGCCGGGGCCGTGATCGGCGGTGTGCTCGATGATCACCAGCCCGTCCGGCGTGGTCTGGTTGAACCATTCGGTCAGCGCCTTGCGTGGCTGCCAACCCTGATCGAGCGAGTTGGAATAGACGAAATCGAACCGTCCGACCCATTCGGAATTGTGGTCATGGAAATCCCACACGACGGAATCCGCGAACTGCGTCGCCGTTTCGGAAATGTCGGTGCCGAGCACCTTGAAGCCGTGATGCTTGGCATTGAAATGCGCCTGTTCCCAACCGTTGCGCGAGCCGTGGCACAAGCCCAGCACTTCGCCCTCCGGTTTGACCAGGCGCACCCGCGCCGCGACCCGGTCAAGCGTCGTGGCGTCGGCCCAGACGTTGGCGAGCTTGCGAACGTTGTGATGGACCTGCGTGTCCCGGTACTGCTCGTAGGAATCGTACTGGTGAAGGTAGATGTCGTTGCGCCCGTCGTCCGGTGTGATCCGGTAGCCGATCTTCGAGATCACGTTGTTGATCGTGCGGACCACGATTTCGGACGTGCTGGTCTTGCGGGTCATTGCCATTCCTTGTGACAAGCGCGAGGGGTTTTAAGGGTTACTCGGCCTTCTTCGCCGCGACCTTCTTCGCCGCAGGCTTCTTCGCGGCAGCCTTCTTGGGCGCGGCCTTCTTCGGAGCCGCTTTCTTCTTGATCGGAGCTTTCTTCTTGCCCTTGGCCGGCCCCTTCGCCGCACGCTCGGTGATCAGGATGACCGCCTCTTCCTCGGTCAGCTCCTCGGGCTTCTTGTCACGCGGGAGAGTGGCGTTGGTCGTGCCGTCAGTGACGTAAGCGCCATAGCGCCCGGCCATCAGCTTCATCTCGCCGCCGGATTCCGGGTGCGCACCGAACGTCTTGAGCGGCTCTACCGGCTTGCGCTCCCCGCGTCCGTTGCCGTTGGCGGCGTCCGCCAGTTTGGACACGGCCGCGTTCATACCGGTCTCGAATACCTCGGCCGTCGAGCGCAGCTTCGCATACTTCCCATTGTGCGCAAGGTACGGACCATAGCGGCCGATGCTGGCGGTGATGGCCTCACCCGTCTCGGGGTGCGGGCCGATGGCCCGTGGCAGATCGAGCAGTTTCACTGCCCAATCCAGCGTCAGCTCACCGATGTCCTTGGGGATCGAGGCGCGTTTGGCTTCCTTGCCCTCGCCCAGTTGGACGTAAGGCCCGAACCGGCCGGTCTTGCGGGTGATCGGCTCACCGGTCTCGGGATGCTTGCCCAGCTCGCCGTCCTCAGCGCCGGCACCGTTGCCGCCGGGCTGCGCGAACTTGCGGGTGTATTTGCACTCTGGATAGTTCGAACAGGCTACGAAGGCGCCATAGCGCCCGCCGCGCAAGGAGAGCCTCCCGGCCGCGCATTGCGGACAGCGGCGCGGATCATGTCCGTCTTCGGTCGGCGGGAACAGATAATCAGACAGAAACTCGTCCAGCGCCTCGGTCACTTCCGAGGGCTTGCGCTCCATCACTTCGTCGGACTTGGGCTTGAAGTCCTTCCAGAACTTCGCCAGCAGGGTTTTCCAGTTCTCCCGCCCGTCGGAGACGATGTCTAGTTCGTCTTCCATCTCGGCGGTGAAGTCATAGCCGACGTAGCGGGGAAAGAACCGTTCCAGAAACGCCGTGAGAAGCCGCCCGGACTCCTCTGCAAAGAAACGGTTCTTTTCCGTACGAACGTAGTTTCGATCCTTGATGACCTGGATCGTCGCGGCATAAGTCGAAGGGCGACCGATGCCCAGTTCCTCAAGCCGCTTGACGAGGGTTGCCTCGGAATAGCGCGGCAGTGGCTGGGTGAAGTGCTGGCTTGCATCGACCCCAAGCTTCGCCGGGGTATCACCAGTGTTGAGCGCCGGCAGCAGGCTGCTGTCTTCCTCGTCATCGCCCGGCTTCTGGTCCAGCGTCTCGTCATAGACCGACAGGAAGCCCGGGAACTTCACGACCTGGCCGTTGGTCCGCAGCTCATGCTTTCCGGTAGCATCCCGCAAGGTGACCGTCGTCCGCTCGATCAGCGCCGAGGCCATCTGGCTGGCGATGGCGCGTTTCCATACGAGCTCGTAAAGCCGGGCCTCGTCGCCGCTGCCATAGCGATCCTGGCTGAATTCCGTCGGGCGGATGGCCTCGTGGGCTTCCTGAGCGTTCTTGGCCTTGGTTTCGTAGTGGCGGGGCTTCTCGGGGAGATAGTGCCCATTGTTGTAGCGATCCGAAATCGCCTTGCGCGCCGCGGAGATGGCGCTCGGGTCCATCTGCACACCGTCGGTACGCATGTAGGTGATCGCACCAGCCTCGTAGAGGTTCTGCGCCACGCGCATGGTGTGGCCGGCCGAGAAGCCGAGCTTGCGCGCCGCTTCCATCTGCAGGGTCGAGGTGGTAAACGGCGGATAAGGGTTGCGCCGGGTCGGACGAGTATCGACGTCCTCGACGCGGAATGTCGCACTTTCCACCGCAGCCTTGGCCCGGTCGGCACTGCCATTGTCGCCCAGCGAGAGCTTTTCCAGCTTCTCGCCGTCGAACTTCACCAGCCGTGCGACAAATTGCGTGCCCAGATGCTCAAGCCGAGCGATGACCGACCAGTACTCCTGAGGCCGGAAGACCTCGATCTCGCGCTCGCGCTCGCAGATCAGACGCAGGGCGACCGATTGCACGCGCCCCGCACTCTTCGCGCCCGGCAACTTGCGCCACAGTACCGGTGAGAGCGTGAACCCGAACAGATAATCCAGCGCACGACGGGCGAGATAGGCATCGATCAGATCCTGATCGAGCTCGCGCGGGTGCAGCATCGCCTCCGTCACGGTCTGCTTGGTGATCGCGTTAAACGTGACGCGCTGCACGTCCTTGGGCAGCGCCTTGCGCTTGGCCAGCAGTTCGCGCACGTGCCAGCTGATCGCCTCGCCCTCGCGGTCAGGGTCGGTGGCGAGGATCAGTCGGTCGGCCGTCTTGGCCGCATCGGTGATGGCCTTCACCTGGCGCGCCTTGTCGCCATAGAGTTCCCAGTCCATCGCGAATTCTTCGTCCGGGCGTACCGAGCCGTCCTTCGGCGGCAGGTCACGGACGTGTCCGTAAGAGGCGAGGACCTTGTAGTCCTTGCCGAGGTACTTCTCGATGGTCTTGGCCTTGGCCGGTGATTCTACGATGACTAGCTGCATGGACCCGAAAAGCTTTCCTTACGCGTATACGTACGCGCGAGGGTGGCGGCCTAGCGAAGGTTGCGTCAAGTGGCTAGCGAAACCCGCCCGCCAGCGTGCCGAACCAGCCGTCCGGCTAGCTCCAGTTCGAGCAGCGCGAACTGCACTGCCGGAGCGGGTTCGCCAGACTGGCGGATCAGTTCGTTCACGCCAACCGGAGCCAGCGTGAGCAGGCCGGCGATGTCGGCTGGATCGTCAGCAAGGTCTTCAGGGCCGGACCATTGTGCCGCCGGCTCACGGAAGGTCGATTTCGGCGTGCCATCAAAGCTGCTGAGCAATTCGATCACATCCGCGGCCGATTGCACCAGCACCGCGCCTTCGCGGATCAGCAGGTTGCAACCTTGTGCGCGTGGTTCGAGCGGCGAGCCGGGGACGGCCATGACCTCGCGCCCGTACTCCCCGGCCAGCCGCGCGGTGATGAGTGAGCCGCTTTTCGGGGCCGCCTCGACCACCAGCGTACCCAAGGCGAGCCCGGCGATGATCCGGTTGCGCGAGGGGAAGTGTCGCGCGAGCGGTTCGGTACCCGGAGGCTGTTCGGCCAGCAGCAGACCGCGAGTGGCGACCTCCTCTTGCAGCGCTGAGTGTTCGGGCGGGTAAGCGATGTCGATCCCGCTGGCGATGACCCCAATGGTCCCGCCAGGGCCGCCGAGCACAGCGCCGTGCGCTGCCCCATCGATACCCCGGGCAAGACCTGAAGCGACTGCGAAGCCCGCCTCGGACAGGCTGGCAGCGAATTGCCGGGCGAGTTTCACCGCGGCCGCCGAGGCATTGCGCGCGCCCACGATGGCGACGCAGGGCCGCGCGGCGATCGCGCTGTCTCCCCGAGCGGTCAGGATCGGCGGCGCGCCTTCGGACTGGAGCAGCAGCGGGGGATAATCGGGCGAATCGTGGAACAGATACCGCGCACCGGTACGCTTTACCGCCGCGATTTCGTCCGACACGCGGGACTCCGTTGCGGGACGATAAGGCGCCCCGCCCCGCCCGGCGAGATCGGGCAGTGCCGCCAATGCCGCTTCGGCCGTGCTGAAGCGCGCCAGCAGCTGGCGGTAACTTACCGGGCCGATATTGGGAGAACGCAGCAGACGGATCCGGGCAAAAGCCTCTGCTTGCGACAGGCTCACGATTTGCTGCCGACCCTGGGCTCCGTCCCTGCGCGCAGGCGGGCAATGTTGGCGCGGTGCTGGAAGACTACGATCGCAGCAATGACCAGCATGATCGGCACCATTGCCGTGAACCCGAACATCAAGGCGATTACCGGCGCGGCAATGATGGCCGCGAGCGATGACACCGACGAAATGCGCGACAAGGCCAGCACCGCAGCCCAGATCGCCGCGCAAACCAGCATCACCTTGAGCGAAAGCGCCAGACACACACCTGCGGCCGTGGCGAAGCCCTTGCCCCCGTTGAACCGCAGCCAGATCGGGAAACAGTGCCCGATAATCGCACCTATCGCGGCAATGCCCTCTGTACCCGGCCAAAGGCGCGCCGCCAGCAACACGGCGAGCACGCCCTTGCCTGCGTCGAGCAGCACCGTGGCCGCCGCGAGTCCCTTGCGTCCGGTACGCAGCACGTTGGTCGCCCCGATGCTGCCGGAACCGATTTCGCGCAGATCACCCGCCCCGGCGAGCCTGGTCAGGATCAGGCCGAACGGCACCGAGCCGAGCAGGTAGCCGAGGGCGAAAGGTTGGAACAAATCCATGCCACATGCTTTAGCGCCTATTCCCCCGCAGTTTGAAGAGCGCATCTTCCCTTTTTTGCATCCGGTTCGGTAGAAGCGGACTCATGGACTCTACCGTCGATCCCGCCGCGCCAATCCTTTTGTTCGATTCCGGGGTCGGTGGACTGTCAGTGCTGGCCGAAGTGCGCAAGGCGCTGCCCGCGGCCCCGGTGATCTACGTGGCCGACAACGCGGGCCTGCCTTATGGCTCCAAGACCGAGGCACAGATTGCGGCGCGAGTGTGCGGGCTGCTCGGCCGGCTGGCGGAGCGGTATGCTCCACGCTTGATCTGCATCGCGTGCAACACCGCCTCGACCATCGCACTGGGCATGGTGCGCGATGTGCTGCACGTGCCGGTGGTGGGTACCGTTCCCGCCATCAAGCCCGCGGCAGCACTGACCAGAACCGGCACCATCGGCCTGCTAGGGACCCAGGCGACAATCCGGCAAGCCTATGTCGACCAGCTCGAGGCAGAGTTTGCACAGGGCAAGCGCCTGCTGCGCTTCGGTGCGCCCGAACTGGTCGCGGCCGCGGAGGCCAAGCTGCGCGGGCAGCCTGTCGATCCCGAGGTCTACCGCCGCGCCGCGCGGGGGTTGCGCGATCAGCCTGGCGGTGATGATATCGACACGGTGGTTCTGGCCTGCACGCATTTTCCGCTGCTGGCTGACGAGCTGGCAGAAGTGTTCGGGCCTGGGGTCTCCTTCGTCGACGGGGCGGCAGGGATTGCCCGGCGCATCGCCTTTCTTACCCAGGGGCAGGACTTCCTCCGCCGCGAGCCTGATCTTGCGCTGTTCACCCGCGACGGCGAAACGCTTGAGACCCTGCGGCCGGCGCTGGCGGCGGCGGGACTGGAACGGACCGGCGTTCTCGACTAATCCGGCGCGGCATGACCGCCAACATCGACCCTTTCCGCGCCATTTCCGTCAGCCGGCTGGCCCACGCCTTGAAAGCCGCGGGCAGATCGGTAATCCACATGGAGTTCGGCCAGCCCTCCACCGGAGCGCCCGGCCCGGCCATCGCCCGCGCCCACGCGGTGCTTGATGCCGATCCGATGGGCTATTGGGAAAACCCGGAACTCAAGACCCGGATCGCCCGGCTCTATGCCGACCGTTACGGGGTGCCAGTCGATCCCGAACAGGTGGTCCTGACCTGCGGCGCCTCGCCCGCGCTGGTCATGGCGCTGAGCATGAGCTTCGCACCGGGCGCCCGGGTCGCAATCGCCAGGCCCGGCTACGTCGCCTATCGCAACACCTTGCGCGCACTGCATATCGAGCCGGTGGAACTGCCCTGCGGCGAGGCCGAGGGTTTCATGCTCACCGCCGCCGCGCTAGCCGCGCTGGACCCGGCGCCCGACGGAGTAATCATTGCCAGCCCAGCCAATCCCACCGGTACTATCACGCCGCGGGCGGAGCTGGAAAAGATCGCGACCGTTTGCCGTGCGCGCGGGATCGCGGTGATCTCGGACGAGATTTACCACGGCATTTCCTACGGCCTCGAAACGCCATCGATGCTGGAAGTCCTTCCCGAGGCGCTGATCGTCAACAGCTTCTCCAAGTATTTCAGCATGGCCGGCTGGCGGCTCGGCTGGTTGGTCGTGCCGCAAAATGGAATTGAGGCGGCGCGGGCGCGGATGGGCAATCTGTTCCTTACCCCGCCCAGCCTGGCTCAGCACGCCGGACTGGTAGCCATGGACTGCCGCGACGAACTGGAAGGCCACATCGCGACTTATACCCGCAATCGCGAACTGCTCCTGGCTGCGCTTCCAGAGATGGGGCTGGAGCGGATCGCCCCGCCCGACGGTGCCTTCTACATATACGCTGACATTTCGCAGTTTACCGATGACAGCGAGGAATTTTGCCGCCAGCTGGTGCAGGACACGGGCATTGCTACCGCACCGGGAGTCGATTTCGATCCGCTCGAGGGGCACCGCTACATGCGCTTCAGCTTTGCGGTCTCGACGCCGGAGGTGGCGGAAGCGGTGGCGCGAATGCGGCCGTGGTTTGCGGCGCGCAATCGCAGATCGGGCTAGATCTCGACCTGGCTGCCCAATTCCACCACGCGATTGGTTGGCAGGCGGAAGAATTCCATTGCGCTGGCCGCGTTGCGCAACATCCAAGAAAACAGCCGTTCCCGCCACAGCGCCATACCGGGCTTCGATGAAGCGATCAGCGTCTGGCGCGAGAGGAAGAAGCTGGTCTTCATCATCTCGAACGGCCCGCCGCAGATATCTACTTTTTTCAAGGTCGCCGGCACGTCGGTCTCTTCCAGGAACCCGAAGCGCAGGGTCAGGCGGTAGAAGCCGTTGCTCATGTCCTTGAAGCTGAAGCGCTCACCCTCGTCGACATAGGGCACGTCTTGGATCGCGATGGTGAGGATCACCACGCGTTCGTGCAGCACCTTGTTGTGCTTGATGTTGTGGAGCAGCGCGGAAGGCACTCCGGCATTGGTCGAGGCCATGAACACCGCCGTGCCGGGGACACGCGCCGCGCTGGAATGTGCGCTTTTGGCGAAAACTTCGATCGGAATCGTACCTTCGGCCATGTTCTGACGCATCAGCGCACGGCCGCGCGACCATGTGGTGAGCAAAGTGAAGATCGCCAACCCCATTACCAGTGGCACCCACCCGCCGTCAGGGATCTTGGTGAAGTTGGCGAGGAGATAGGCGCCGTCGAGCAGGAAGAACGCCGCCAGCAGCGGCAGCGACAGCCAGGGCTTCCACTTCCACATGTGGAACAGCACGACCGCCAGCAGGAAGTTGTCGATCAGCATCGCGCCGGTCACGGCGATACCATAGGCGGCGGTCAGGTTGGACGAATGCTGGAACACCAGCACCAGCAGGATCACCGCAACCATCAGCCCCCAGTTGAGCACCGGGATGTAGATCTGCCCGGCGGCAAGGCTGGTGTGCTTGATCGTCATGCGCGGGATAAAGCCGAGCTGGATCGCCTGCTGTGTTACCGAAAACGCCCCGGAGATCACGGCTTGCGAAGCGATTACGGCGGCCATGCTGGCGATGATCAGCAGCGGCCACTGGAACCACTCCGGTGCAAGGAAATAGAACGGGCTTTGCAGTGCCGCCGGATCGCGCAACAACAGCGAAGCCTGGCCGAGATAGTTCAGCACCAGGGCGGGCAACACGAAGACGAGCCACGACACCCGGATCGGCGGCCGCCCGAAATGGCCCATGTCAGCGTAAAGGGCTTCGGCCCCCGTCACGGCCAGAACCGCCGAACCCATCGCAAGGAAGCCCTTGAGAGGGTCGTTGATGAACAACGTTGCCGCGTGGTGCGGACTGAGTGCCTGGATTACCGAGGGCATCTCGATGATGCTGATCGTACCCAGCACCGCGATCACCGCGAAATAGACCAGCATGACCGGCCCGAACAGCGTCGCCACCTTCGCAGTGCCGCGGCTCTGAATGAAGAACAGACCGATCAGGATGGCGATGACCAGGGGTACGACCAGACGGCCCAGCCCCGGCTGGTATACCGCAAGCCCCTCGATCGCGCCCATCACGGAAACCGCCGGCGTGATCATGCTGTCGCCGTAGAACAGCGAGGTCGCGAAGACGCCGAGCAAGACAATCCCGCCGGTCCAGCTTTTTCCGGAGATGTTCTGGTTGATCAGCGCCAGCAGCGCCAGGCTCCCGCCCTCGCCCTTGTTGTCGGCCCGCATGATCACCGTAACGTATTTCACCGTCACGATCATCATCATTGACCAGAACATCAGACTGACGATGCCGTAAACGTGCAGAAGGTCGAGCGGCAGGGGATGATGCCCGGCGAAAGTGTCGCGCATGGCATAGAGCGGGCTGGTACCGATATCGCCGAAAACGACGCCGATCGCGCCCACGGCGAGCTTCATCACTCCCCCGCCCTGGTGGCCCGGTTGACCGTGACTATTGTTGGAAGAAGTACCGGCGTCCTGATCGACCGCACTGCTCATAGCTGCGTCCCTGTATCACGCATGCCAACGTTCATTCCGGGCACGGAGATGGAAGGCGGCGGCGCTTAGCACCATGCCGAACCGTCCGCAATGAGTCACTGTCCGGGCGGCTTTGCGCCTGGAGCTTGCCCCGCTATCATTGCATCAAGCTGGGACAATCGCTCCTCCAGATCCTTGCGCCACGGCGCGGCAGGCGGCGTCCGCTTGAGCAGGTCGGCCCAGAGCGCCCGGCCCTGCTCCAGCTGCCCGGACTGCGCCAGGGCCAATCCCAGGAAGAACGGCGGGCCCGGATGGTCCGGCTGGGCATCTGCGGCCCGCTGGTAGGCGAATATGGCGCTCGGCGAGACATTGCCCTCGGCATGACCGACCAGCGCATTGCCCAAAGCGAGCCAGGCGTCGGCGTTCTTCGGTTCCTTTTCGATCGCGCCGCGCAGCACCGTTGCGGCGTTGGCGAACTGCCCGTTGCGCATCATCCCGTCCGCGATGACCTGCCAGGAGTTGCCGATGTCCGCCGGGTTGCCAGACATCCTCTGCCGCTCAGCCACTTTTGAGGCCGCATTAAGGCTGATGCGCTCCAGCGGCTCCTTGGGCGCGCCGGGCTGTTTCGGGCTGCCTTGCAGCACATAACCGGCAAGCCCCAGCAGCAGCGCCGCTCCGATCGCTTCCCATCCTGATCGCGGTGCCTTGAGCGCGAAGGCCAGGACCGCGAAGACCAGACTGGCAAGAATGATGACCGGAAGCCAGCTCATGACAATTTCTCCGGCGCGGCAAAGCGGCGGCGCAGCAGCAGGAAGGCCAGCACCAGGATCGCCAGCGGCAGTACGAACAGCGGCCAGGTAGAGGCGGTTATGCGCGGCGCATAGCTGACATAGTCGCCATAGCGCTCGATCAGCCACTGGCGGATTGCCTCAGGCTCTTCCCCGGCGGCTATCCGCTGGCGGACCTGATTGCGCATGTCGCCGGCCATCGGCGCGTCCGAATCGGCGATCGACTGACCCTGGCAGACCAGGCAGCGGAGCGTCTCCATCAGCGCCTGGGCCTTCTGCTCCTGCACCGGGTTATCAAGCTGGCGATAGGCATAGGGTGCCGGCGGCAGGCGATCATCGGCCTGCAGCGGCGCAGCAAGTGCCCCAAGGGCGAGCAGCAATAAGGAAAGCAGCCGGATCATTGCCCGGCCTCCTGCAACTTCTGGAGGATCATCGGGATCTGGTCCGCCCGGATATCGCCGATGTGCTGGTAGCGGATAGTCCCTTTGCCATCGATCACGAAGGTTTCCGGCACGCCCGACGATCCCATAGCGAGTTGCACCGCGCTGACGTCGTCGGCGCCGATCCGGGCGTAGGGATTGCCATAACGTGCCAGAAACGCCGCAAGGTCTTCCCGGTGGTCGCGGATAGCTATCCCGTCGATCTCCACTCCCAGCCGCGCCAGTTCACCCAGTTGCGGAGCTTCCGCGGCACACGGGATGCACCACGAGGCAAAGATGTTGAGCAGGCGCGGCTTGCCGGTGGCCATGTTCGCCTGCGCCAGACCCGGCCGATCCGGCTGGGCTGCAGGCAGGTCGAAGGCCGGAAGCGGCTTGCCGATCATCGTGCTGGGAATGTCCCGGCTGGCCGGGCGCAACAATCCGTACAACACCAACGCCACGAACAGGCCGAACACGGCCAGCGGCAGCCAAAGCGCCCAGCGCGAGGTCCGGGGAGCACCTTCGTTCATCGACCCTGCTTCTGCCGGCGATAAGCAATCTTGTCGCGAGCGATGACCCGGCGCACGTCGCTGGCCACTCGGCCGAACAGCGCGAGCACGCCGCCAAGCGCGATCAGCAGGCCGCCCAGCCAGATCATCGGCACAAACGGCTTCCACCACAGCCGAAGCTGCCAGCGTCCGTCCTCACCCTGCTCACCGAGCACAGCGTAGAGCTGACCGTTCCAGCGGGTCAGCAAGGCAGACTCGGCAGTCTGTTGCGGCGGTGCCCAGAAGTTGCGGGCCTGCGGATCGATCTCGACCGCCGCGCCGCCGTCATAGCTTGCCAGCATCTTCGCCTCGAGGGCGGTCCAGTTCGGCCCGGCAACCGGTTCGATACGGTCCAGTCGCACTTGCCACGGACCAACCCCGACATTGTCGCCCACATAGACGGCAACCAGCCGCTCGGTGCTGAAGGCACTGTCGCTGGCCATGCCGAACAACGCAACGCCCATGCCGAAGTGCGCCACCACCATGCCCCAGATCGGCAACGGAGTACGCATTAGGCTTCGCGCCCGCAGCGGCAGCAGGCTCGCCAGCATCAGCGCCGGGGCCAGCGCCAGGCCGATGGCAGGAAGCAGGTCGATACCACGATTGAACGCTACGCCCGCAGCGAGCCCGAGCGCCAACAGCAGCGGCAGAAGCAGCTGGCCGCGCACCCGCGAAAAACTGTCGCGACGCCAGCGCAGCAGCGGACCGACCGCCAGGACCACCAGCATCGGCACGGCGAAGATCGCTCCCGCCGGATTGAAATATGGCGGACCGACGGAAACCTTGCTCCCCATGGCCTCCGCCAGCAGAGGATAAAGCGTGCCAACCAGCACAATCCCGAGGATTCCTGTCAGCATCACGTTGTTGAACACCAGAGCGCCCTCGCGGCTGGTCACGGTAAACCGCTCGCCCTCGGTCACTGTCGCGGCCCGCAAGGCGAAGAGCAGCAGCGCGGCGCCAATGTTGATGGCGAGCAGTGCGAGGATGAAGGTACCCCGCTCGGGATCGACTGCGAACGCGTGGACGCTGGTGAGGATGCCCGAGCGTACCAGGAAAGTGCCGACCATCGACATCGAGAAGGCGACCACCCCGAGCATGATAGTCCAAGCTCTGAGCGCATTGCGCGCAGCCAGCACGCTCGCCGAGTGAAGCAGCGCGGTAGCCGCCAGCCACGGCATCAACGAGGCATTTTCAACCGGATCCCAGAACCACCAGCCGCCCCAGCCCAGCTCGTAATAGGCCCAGTAAGAGCCTGCGGTGATGCCGATCGTCAGGAATATCCATGCCCCCATCACCCACGGCCGCATGGCTCGGGCAAAGGCCGGTCCGACCTCGCGCGTGATCAGCGCCCCGATGGCGAAGCTGAAGGCCACCGAAAGCCCGACGTAGCCGAGGTAGAGGGTGGGCGGATGGAAGGCGAGGCCGATGTCCTGCAGCAGCGGATTAAGCCCCTGCCCCTCGATCGCCGGCTGCGGCAGGCGCTCGAACGGGTTCGAAGACATCAGCAGAAAAGCGTAGAAGCCGATCGAGACAAAAGCCTGGCCTGCCAGCGTGGCGAGCATAGTCGCCTCCGGCAGCCGCCGCTCCACCAGCGCGACAAACCCGCCAGCCAGGCCCATCACCGTCACCCACAGCAGCATCGAGCCTTCGTGGTTACCCCAGGTTCCAGCCAGCTTGTAAATCAGGGGTTTGGCTGAGTGCGAGTTGAGCGCAACCAGCTTAACCGACAGATCGGTCTGGCAAAACAGCACGATCAGCGCGGCGAAGGACAGCAGCGCGAGGCCGCCCTGCACCATCGCAACCGGACGTACGACCCCGCCCAGCCCTTGAGCCTTGCCGCTCAGCGCCAGCGAGCCGGCGACCAGTTGCAGCACCGCCAGCGCAGCAGCCAGCCACAGGGCGGCAAGTCCGAGTTCAGCGATCATTGCGTTTCCACCACTGCCGCACGGGCTTGCTGCTCGGTCATGTCTTTCATCTCGCGCGGAACGTAGCGTTCGTCATGTTTCGCGAGGAGGTTATCCGCTACGAAAGTCCCGTCGGGACCGATCCGGCCCTCGGCAACCACGCCCGAGCTTTCCTTGAACAGGTCCGGGACAATGCCGCGGAAGATCACTGGCACCCGTGCCTTGCCGTCGCCAACCATGAAACGGATTGTTACCCCGTCCGCTGCGGTCTTGATCGAGCCTGCCTCGACCATCCCGCCGAGCCGGACGGCCCGGCCGGTCTCAGGTGGATTGGCCGCCATCTCGGCCGGCAGATAGAAATAGGAAGCCTGGCTGCGCAGTCCCCAGACCGCAAGCAGCCCGGCGCCGAGCAATGCCGCGAGCGCCACCAGCACCAGCACCAGCCGTTGGTGCTTGGCCTTGATCCCGCCCGTGTTCATTTGTCTCTCGCCCGATCACGACGTGCTTCAGCGCGCCGCATCGTCAGCCATGCCCAACCGATCAGCACCGTCGTCCCGATCACGCCGAGAACATAGGCAGAGATCACATAGTCCCAATGGTCAAGCGCCTCGCGCATCAAGCTATGTCCTCGCTCATCGCCTTGCGGCGAAGGCGGGCCTCGGCCTGGCTCTCGGCCAGGATCGCGCGCATCCGCGCCAGTACAACCCCGGCGAAGATCAGCGTGAAGCCCACTACCGAGACCAGCAGCGGGTAGAGAAAATCGTCGGCCATGGCGGACTTGCCCATCGAAATGCTGGGCGGCTGGTGCAGGCTGTTCCACCAGATCACCGAGAAATGGATGATTGGAATGTTGACCGCCCCGACCAGCCCGAAAATCGCCGGGATGCGGGAGGTGCCATCGCCGTCGCGGCCGGCGGCATCGGCCAGCGCCATGTATGCGAAATAGAGGAACAACAGCACAAGCATCGAAGTCAGGCGGCCGTCCCACACCCACCAGGCACCCCACGCCGGACGGCCCCAGAGCGAACCGGTGGCCAGGCACAAGGCAGTGTAGAACGCGCCCGGCACTGCCGCAGCGCGGGCCCCGATCGCCGCGAGCGGATGTCGCCAGACCAGTTCGACGAAGCTTGCCGTTGCGATTGCGCCCCAACCCCACATGCCGAGCCACGCGGCTGGAACGTGCAGGTAAAGGATCCGCACGCTGTCTCCCTGCAGGTAGTCTGCCGGCGCGCTGAACAGCCCCCACGCCAGCGCCGCAGCGGTAATCACGATCCCCGCGACAAGGCACGGCAGCGTCAGCCAGCGAGCCAGGCGGAGGAATCGGGCGGGATTGGCAAAACGGTGCATGCGAGGCGCTGCTTTGGCAGGCACTCGGCCCGGCGGCAAGGGGCGTTTTTGTCGGGAGAAATGGGGAGAAATGGGGCGACCGATGGGGTTCGAACCCACGACCTCCGGTACCACAAACCGGCGCTCTAACCAACTGAGCTACGATCGCCACGTTCCGGCCAGAAAGGCAGGACAGCGCCTGCCTCGGCGCGGGAGCGGCCCTTCGCACAGGGCGCAGGGAATGGGAAGGGAAAAATGCACACTTTTACTGGACCGCGCACGGTCCTAACGTCCGGTCATGACCCTTGCCGGAGAATCTTTCGCCGCGTCTCTCATGGCGATCCCGGGCATGCAGCGCGTCCCGACCCGCAAGGCGGAACTGTTCATCCTGAAGAACTTTCTCTCGCCGGCCGAGTGCGACGGCCTGATCGCGCAGATCGAGAAGCAGCGCCGGCCTTCCACCATCGCTGATGCCAATGGCGACAACGCCTTCCGCACATCCGAGACCTGCGATCTCGATCATGCCGATCCACTGGTGATGGCACTGGATGGAAGGCTTTCGGCGGTGTCTGGCATAGACCATGCCTATGGAGAGCCGCTGCAGGGCCAGCGCTACGAAGTGGGTCAGGAGTTCAAGGCCCACACTGACTACTTCGAACCCGATGGAGCGGATTTCGCCCGCTATTGCTCGGTTTCGGGCCAACGCACCTGGACTTTCATGGTCTATCTCAACACCGTGCCCGCCGGCGGTGCAACGCGGTTCCTCGAACTCGACAAGATGGTGCAGCCGGAACGCGGCAAGCTTCTGGCCTGGAACAATCGCCAGCCGGACGGTCGCGTCAATCCGGAGACGATCCACCACGCGCTGAAGGTTCGCAAGGGCCTGAAGTACGTCATTACCCGCTGGTACCGCGAGCGGCCGTGGGGTTAGTCAAATCTGAACCCCGCATCGCAATCCAAAGTTAAGTATTACCGCGTAGCGTGCGCCCAAGGGCCCGGACACCCGTGCGCGAGCACAATCGGTCCGCCCTTGATGACCGGGGGAACGCAAGAGGAAAGAGTTGGTGACGCTGCAATCGATCCTGCGCTGTGCCGGGTCTGCACCCCGCGCCCGCGCACTCGCAAGGCTCCGCGCCGCTCGGTTTCGGGTCAGGTCGTGATCACGCACGGCGCCGATGAACACGCGACCGGCACGCTGCGCGACGTTTCCGCCAACGGCTGCAACGTACGCTGCCGGGCCGGATGGCTGCGGGGCGGCATTTTCATTTCGATCCGGCTCGGCCACGAGCCCCCGTTGCAGGCGATCGTCCGCTGGGTTCGTGAGGATCGGTGCGGAGTCGAATTCCTGCGTCCGATCACCCCGGACCGCGAACTCTGGATGGATCTCGTCGAAGGCGACGACGGCTGGTAATAAAAAGGGCGGCACCAAGGCCGCCCTTTTCGCATCTCGCAACAAAGAGCCGATCAGCCCTTCTTGAGGGTAAGCCCGCCGAAACGCTTGTTGAACTGGGCAACTCGGCCGCCGTGATCAAGCAGGCGCTGGTTGCCACCGGTCCAGGCCGGATGCGAGGTGGGATCGATTTCCAGAACCAGCGTGTCGCCTTCCTTGCCCCAGGTGGAGCGAGTTTCAAACACGGTGCCGTCGGTCATCTGCACCTTGATCTTGTGATAGTCGGGATGGATATCGGCCTTCATGGTCTCGGACTTTCGCTAGCGACCGGTTCCGACCGGCCTGAATGAAGCGGCGCGCATAGCGGCGCGAAGCAGTAAAATCAACCCTCGGGGGGATCGGCAACCATCGCGGTGAACTCGACCTCGCAAGTTACCTTGCCCTCGATCGAGGCCTTGCCCCAGAACTTGCAGACCCTGGCCCGCTTCTGGACGAAGCCGACCTCGAGATCGAGCAGCACCCCCGGCTCGACCGGGTTGCGGAACTTCGCGCCGTCGATCGCCATGAAGTAGACCAGCTTGCCCGAGCCTGCGAGCTCGAGCGTCTCGATCGCGAGGATCGCGGCCGCCTGGGCCAGCGCTTCGATCTGCAGCACGCCGGGCATGATCGGACGGCCCGGGAAATGCCCCTGAAAGAACTGCTCGTTGAAGCTGACCGCTTTGACCGCGTGGATCTTCTCGCCGATTACCAGCGAGATGACCCGGTCGACCAGCAACAGCGGGTAGCGATGCGGCAGCGCGGCCAGAATGCCACGGATGTCGAAGCTTAGCGGAGCCGCAGCCCCACTCGTCT
The DNA here is from genome assembly GCA_947472735.1 of Sphingomonadaceae bacterium. Classification (GTDB taxonomy): domain Bacteria; phylum Pseudomonadota; class Alphaproteobacteria; order Sphingomonadales; family Sphingomonadaceae; genus Novosphingobium. The sequence goes on from CANJBY010000006.1 coordinate 53,175, forward strand.
CGTCAGTCATCGCTACCCCCGTTATGCCAGACTGTGCCTTAGCGGCCTTCAGGCGCTGCCGGACGTGCCGGAGCGGCAGCGGGTTGGCCCTGAGCCGCAGCGGCAGCACGCGCTTCGCGCTCTTCGCGGGGAACCCAGCCGGCCGGCGGGACCAACTGCGCGCTCGGCAGCAGTACGTTCAGCTCGGTGAGGATCGACTGATTGAGGTTGTAGACGTTATCCGCCTTGATCAGCGCCTGCGGGTTGAGCAGCATCGTGACCTTGCTCTTGGTCATGGCGTTGGTCACGGCCTGGACCAGCTTTTCGTTGATCTGCTCCTGCACGTAGGCTTCGGACAGGCCAACCGGCTCGAGGATCTTCTGAAGCTCGGCCTGGCCAGCTTCCTGGATCTGCTGGATGGTCTGGGCCTGCTGCTGCAACGACGCATTGTTCGGCGACGCCGCAGCGCGATCGGTCTGGAACTTGTCCACCAGCGGCTTGAGCTGCGCGGTGATCTGCACGCGGCGAGCTTCGGCCTGGTCGTACTGGGCCTTGTAAGTCGTCGGACGCTGGCCCTGCGCGGTCTTGAACGCCGCGGAGTTGGCGACGACGGCTTCAAGGTTGGCTACGGCAATGCCGGGCGCAACCGGGCCGGCCGGTGCGGCCGCGGCAGCCGGGCGCTGCTGCGCGGCGGCAGGAGCGGCAACCGCAAGTGCGGCAAGACCCGAAAGCAGGGCCGTCTTGATAAGATTTTTCATCAGAATTGGGTTCCTACGTTGAATGTGAAGCTCTTGGGATCGTCGCCATCGTACTTGAGCAAGGTCTTGGCAAAGTCGATGCGGAAGGGTCCGAACGGCGAATTCCAGTTGAAGCCGATGCCGATGGCGAGGCGGGGTTTCCAGGTGTTGCCTACAAAGTCTTCGATGAACGGCGGGATGTTGCTCCCGATCGCGCTGTTGTTGGCAGAAGTGAGGCAGGAGGCAGGGTTAGGATTGATCGGATTTGTAACCGTCGAAAAGCTTGTGGCGTTGCACTGTGCATCCACAGCATCGATCTGGGTAAAGAGCGGACTGCCCGAACCATCGCGGGTGGGGATGAAGGTGCCATTGGGGAACTGTTGCAGTGTCGGCCGCTTGATCCCCCAGACTGCGCCGATATCCGCGAAGATCGACGGACGGATGCCCATTTCACGCGCACCAGAGCCCAGCGGAATTTCCAACTCGGCACGACCCTGATAGTAGTATTTGCCGCCAATCGCGTCGTCATTCCACTTTTCACGGTCGGTCGGCACGTCGAGCGTGCCGTTCCCGTCCAGGTCCTCGAGGTACTTGCGCAACACCCGCGGGCCGATGCCACGAATGTCAAATCCGCGCATTTCGGGCTCGCCGAGGTAAAAACGGTCGGTCAGGCGAACGTCGTCGGTTCCCGGCGTATTGCTGTTCTTCAGAGACTTGATGATCCCGCCCTCGCCAGACAGCGAGAAGATGAACCCCTTGCCAACTGCCCAGTACTGCGCGGCGTTGAGGCGCGCCCGGGCGTATCTTACCGAACCACCCAAACCGGCGAAGTCGACGCTGACTGAAGCAACCCGGCCACGCGTCGGCCGCACCCGGTTATCGAGCGAATCGTAGATCAACGAAAGACCGAGGATCGAGCTGGTCCGCTTGCCGAGCGCTTCGCAAAGATAGCGGCCGGCCAGAAGGTTGGAACAGGTCAGGTTGCCATTGGCGTCGGCGGCAAAGTACGTTGATTCGTCCAGCGTCACATCGTCAAAATTGAGCGTGTAGCGCCCGACCAGCGACATGAACTCGGTGAGCGGCACGCCGGCGCGCAACTGGAAGCCGGTCGTCGCCTGCTTGTAGGTCGTGTTGCGGTCGCTGTTGTAGTAGTTGAAGCTGTTGTAATCCCGGCGGTAAATGTCCGCACCGAACGAGATGTTGCGATCGAACAGGTAAGGCTCGGTGAAGCTCAGCTCGACGCTCTTCGAATAGCGTGAATAGCTGACCGAGGTGCCGATCGTCTGGCCGCGACCGCGGAAATTCCGTTGTTGGACAGATGCCTGGAAGATGAAGCTCTCAATCGATGAGAAGCCAGCCGAGAGCTGAAGCTCGCCGGTCGGCTTTTCCTCGATGTTGGCTTCCAGCACCACCCGGTCAGGCGCCGAGCCGGGCTTTTGTTCGACTTCGAACTTTTCCTGGAAGTAGCCCAGCGACTTGATGCGATTGCTCGAGCGCTTGACCTGGATCGAGTTGAAGGCGTCGCCCTCGGCCAGACGGAACTCGCGGCGGATGACCTTGTCCTGCGTCAGCGTGTTGCCGTTCACGTCGATCCGCTCGACATAAACGCGCGGTGCCTCGGCGATCTGGAAGGTGATGCCCATCGTCAGATCGCTCTTGTTGCGATCATAGTTGGGGCGCACGTCGGCGAAGGCATAGCCGAAGGTGCCGGCAAATTCGTTGAGCTGGTCGATCGTATCCTCGACCAGCTTGGCGTCGTACCATTCGCCCTTCTTCATCCGCAGGGTCTTGGCCAGCGCATCGCCGTCAAAATCGCGCAGCTGGCTTTCGACCTTCACGTCGCCGAACTTGTAGCGCTCGCCTTCCTCCACCACGTAGGTGATGATGAAGTCCTTCTTGTCCGGCGTGAGCTCCGCCACGGCGGAAACGACGCGGAAATCGGCGTAGCCCTTGGTCAGGTAGAACTGGCGCAGCTTCTGCTGGTCGAATGCCATCTTGTCCGGATCATAGCTGGTTCCTGAGCTGAACATCTTGAGCAGGCCGGTCTGCTTGGTCATCATCTCGCCGCGCAAATCGCCGTCCGAGAACTTCTCGTTGCCGATGATGTTGATGCTGCGGACCTTGGACTTCGGCCCTTCATTGATCTCGAAAATGATGTCGACGCGGTTCTGGTCGAGCATCACCATCTTCGGTTCGACCACGGCGGCGAACCGGCCCTGGCGCTTGTAAAGCTCGATGATCCGGGTCACGTCGGCGCGGACCTTGGAACGGGTGAAGATCTGGCGGGCGGCCATCTTGATCTCACCGACGATCTTGTCATCTTTGAGCCGGCGATTGCCCTCGAAGATGATCCGGTTGATCACCGGGTTTTCCTTGACCGTAATCACCACGTTGCCATTGGCGATGCGCACCTGGGCATCGGCGAACAGCTCGGTCGCGAACAGGTCCTTCAGCGCCTGGTCGCCGGCCTGCTGAGTCCACGGCTGGCCGATCCGCAGGCGGATGTAGGAGCGGATCGTATCAGGCTCGAGCCGCTGCGCGCCTTCGACGGTAATGGTCTGGATGATCTGAACCGCCTCTGCAGGAGCAGCGGGTGCAGGAACAGCCGCAGCCGGGGCTGCGGGGTCGGCGGCAGGAGTGGTCCTGGCCGGTGCCTGCTGGGCTAAGGCCACGCTAGGCACGCCAGCCAGGATCGAACCGGCAAGCAGGGCCGCGATCATGCGGTCAAAGTTGCAGGCCGTGTTGCTATGAACCATCAGGCGTCCCATTCTCGATACCGTAAGTTGCCAGTGTAGTCGGTGGGCCGGGATCGGCCCGATGCGGCGTTGCAGCCCTGTGCCCGATGCGGCCTCGCCAATCAAGCAATCTGTCCCTTCACCGCCCCCGGTATCGACAGGGTTGAACCCTATCCGCCGAACAGTTTCAGCGAAGCGAGATCGTTCATCGTAACGAACAGCATCAGTGCAAGCACGAAGGCCACGCCGGTGCGGAACGCCCATTCCTGACTGCGCAGTCCCAGCGGCTTCCGGCGGATCCATTCAGCCGCGTAGAAAGCCAGGTGCCCGCCGTCGAGGCCGGGAATTGGCAGGAGGTTGATGAATGCCAAGTTAATCGAGATCATGGCCACGAATGTCACGTAGGAGAGCCAGCCCATGCTGAGCTGTTCCCCGGAATACTTGGCGATCTTGATCGGCCCGCCCAGCTCGTCCACCGAGCGATGACCGGTGATGATCTGGCCGATGCCGGTGACCATCATGCGCATGATGCCCCAGCTTTGCCGGCCCGCCAGCACGACCGCCTCGCCCGCTCCGACCGGCACGATTTCGACCTTGCCGGCGGCAATGCCAATCAGCCCGATCCGGGCCTCGTTGCCGAATTTGTCCTTCACCACATGATCGGCGGCGTGCACGGTGAACGGCAACTGCCGCCCTTCGCGCTCGACCAGCACCGCCAGGTCATAACCGGCAAAAGGCGCGATATGCTCGCGGATGTCGTCGAAACTGTCGATCGCGTTGCCGTCGACTGCGATCACCCGGTCGCCAATCCGGATGCCCGCTGCCTGCGCCGGGGACTTTTCGGAAAAGCCGGCAACAACCGGTGATGCTTCGATCCTGCCGTAAGCGAAGTTGAACGCGGCAAAAATCGCGATGGCGACGAGCAGGTTGGTCAGCGGTCCGGCCAGCACCACCAGCGCGCGCTGCCAGATCGGGCGAAACTGGAACATGCCCTGCCGCTCGGCCTCGCTAACGCCATCGTTCTGCGGCGCCGGCATGCTCGTCGCGTTGAGATCACCGGAAAATTGGACATAGCCGCCCAGCGGCAGGACGGAGAGCTTCCAGCGGGTGCCGTACTTGTCTGTCCAGCCGGTCAGTTCCTTGCCGAAGCCAATGGAAAAAGCATCCGCGCGGATCCCGAAAAGGCGGCCGACCAGCAAATGGCCCAACTCGTGCACCAGCACCAGTGGTCCCAGAACCAGCAGGAAAGCGGCAATTGTGAACAGGATCGACGGCGATTGGGCCAAGTCAGACAAGCTCCAGCAGCGTTTGCGCCCTTATGCGCGTTTCGGCGTCCACGGCAATCACTTCGGCAAGGCATCCAGGCCCGGCCGGCGCGAACCGGGATAGCGTTTCCTCCACCACTGCGGCAATCCGCGTGAACCCAATCTGACCGCAGAGGAAGGCCGCCACCGCCACCTCATTCGCAGCGTTAAGCACCGCCGGGATCGCCCCGCCCGCCTCAGCCGCCTGCCGCGCGAGGCGCGTGGCGGGGAAGCGCTCCTCGTCCGGCGCGCGGAAGGTCAGCTCGCCGATGGCCGCAAGATCGAGCGGAGCGCAAGGCGTATCCATCCGCGCCGGCCAGGCCAGGCACGAGGCGATCGGCACGCGCATGTCTGATGGACCAAGCTGCGCCAGAGTCGATCCGTCACGGTATTCGACCATCGAATGCACCACCGACTGCGGGTGGACCACGATCCGCAGCTTGCCGAGCCCGACCGGGAACAGGTGATGCGCCTCGATCAGTTCCAGGCCCTTGTTGAACATGGTGGCGCTATCAACGCTGATCTTTGCGCCCATGTCCCAGTTGGGGTGCTTGACCGCCTGGGCCGGGGTCGCCGCAGCGAGCTGCGCGGGCGTCCAGTCGCGGAACGGCCCGCCGCTGGCGGTGAGCGTGATCGAGCGGACATTGCCGATGTCGTTACCGGCCAGGCACTGGAAGATCGCGTTGTGTTCGCTGTCCATCGGCAGCAAAGTGGCGCCGTGCCGCGCCACCGCGGCCGTCAAGACGTCACCGGCCGAGACCAGCGCCTCCTTGTTGGCCAGTGCCACCGTCCGCCCCTGCGCGATCGATGCCATTGTCGGCGCGAGGCCCGCACAGCCGACAATGGCGGCGACGGTGATGTCAGCCGGGCGCGATGCGGCTTCCTCCAGTGCAGCGCAGCCGGCGGTCGCCTCGATCCCGCTGCCGGAGAGAGCCTCGCGCAGTTCGGCGAGTTTGGCCTCGTCGGCAATCACCGCCACCTCAGCCGAAAACTCGCGCGCCAGCCTCGCCAGCTCGGCGGCATTGCCATTGGCGGTGAGGGCGACGACTTGCCAGTTGCCTCGCTCGCGCCGGATCAGGTCGAGCGTTGATGCCCCGATGGAACCAGTCGCGCCGAGGATGGAGACGGTGCGGGTCACGCCGGGCTCGGCAACAAGGATCCGCCGCTGAGCAGCGTTTCGATTACAATTGCGAGGCCGAGCAGGCCTATGACGAAACACACCGCGAGCACGCCGTCGACACGGTCGAACAAGCCGCCGTGACCGGGTATGAGGTCGCCTGAGTCCTTCACACCTGCTTTCCGTTTCATCCAGCTTTCAAAAAAGTCCCCCGTCTGCGCCACAACTGCGACTACCGCACCGGCCAACAGGTGTTGCGGGAATAAGGTAACATCTGCCGGCTCGCCGGTCAGGCTGACTATCCCAATCAGGGCCAATCCCGCAGCAGTCGCGCCGCCGATCAAGCCGGCCCAGGTCTTGGAAGGGCTGATCTTGGGCGCGATCTTGGGTCCGCCGATGGTGCGGCCGGCGAAATAGGCACCGACATCGGTTGCCACCACTGCACCCACAACGGTCAGGACAAGTACCAGGTCCGGTGCCCCAGCGCGCATTACTGCGAGCGCGGTTCCTGCCAGACCGACATACAGGAGGCCGCCGGCATTCCATAGTCCTCGCGCTGTTGGCGAGCCGACAAATCGGATCACGAGACCGCGCCACTCCCACACAACCCCCAGCGCCACCAGCGCCACGAACGCCGTCCAAACCCAGCCCCCCAGCCACAGCGCCGCCCCCGCCACCGCGACCATGATCACGGCCGACAATGTACGCACGCCAAGGTCGCTCTTTTTGGCCACCCCTTCACCGCCCGCCATAGCGCCGCTCCCGCTTGGCGAAATCATCCAGCGCGGCCTGCAGATGCTCCGGCGTGAAATCCGGCCAGAGCGTATCCAAGAACAGCATCTCGGCATAGGCCGCTTGCCACAGCAGGAAATTCGAAAGCCGCACTTCGCCCGAGGTGCGGATCAGCAGGTCAAGCGGCGGGAGGCCAGCGGTATCCAGCTCCGCCTCGATGCTCTCCACCGTCACAGCCCCCTTGGCCGCGGCATTGGCGGCGGCGCGGGCGATCTCGTCCTGTGAGCCGTAGTTGAGCGCAACCACCAGCGTGGTCCCGGTGTTCGTCGCGGTGCGCTTCAGCGCGCCTTCGATCAGTTCGACGACATCCGGCGAAAATTTGCGGTAATCGCCGATGATTTTCAGCCGCACCCCGGCTTCCGCAAACTCGTCCAGATCGGCGAGGATAAAAGCCTTCATCAAACCCATCAGGGCCGAGATCTCGTCCTCCGGGCGGCGCCAGTTCTCGGTCGAGAAGGCGTAGAGCGTCAGCGCCTCCAGCCCCATGTCGCCCGCTGCGCGAACCACCTTGCGCACAGCCTCTACCCCGCGCTTGTGCCCTAAGGCGCGCGGCAAATGGCGTTTCCTGGCCCAGCGCCCGTTGCCATCCATGATGATGGCGACATGGCGCGCGCCTTGGCTGGCGCGCTTGCTGGTCACCTGCCGAGGATTTCCTGTTCCTTCTGCGCGGCGACCGCATCGGCTTCCTTGATGATCTCGTCAGTCAGCTTCTGGACCTCGGCCTCGCCGCGCTTGCGGTCGTCTTCCGAGATTTCCTTCTTGGCCTCGTCCGCCTTCAGGTTGTCCATGCCGTCGCGGCGGACGTTGCGGATCGCGATGCGCGCTTTTTCGGCATAAGTGTGGGCCAGCTTGGCGAGTTCCTTGCGGCGCTCTTCAGTCAGATCAGGAATCGGCAGGCGGATGTTGTTCCCATCATTGATCGGGTTGAGCCCGAGCCCGGCCGAACGGATCGCCTTCTCCACTGGCCCGATGTTCACCTTGTCCCACACCTGCACCGAGAGCAGACGCGGTTCGGGCGCGGAGACAGTTGCGACCTGATTGAGCGGCATCTGACTGCCATAGACCTCGACCGTAATCGGATCGAGCAGCGCGGTGTTGGCGCGCCCGGTGCGCAAGCCGCCGAGATCGCTGCGCAGCGATTCCACTGCGCCCTTCATCCGGCGTTCGAGATCAGCCTTGTCATATTTGGCCATGGGATCAGCCCTTCTTCACGATTGTCTGCGTCCCCCCGCCGGCGAGCACCTTTGCGAGGTTGCCCTGCTCGCGGATCGAGAAGACGACGATGGGGATGGCGTTGTCGCGGCACAAAGCGACGGCAGAGGCATCCATAACCTTGAGATTATTTGCCAGTACTGTATCATAATCGACTGTATCGTAACGCTTGGCCGCAGGATTGGTCTTGGGATCGCTGTCATAGATGCCGTCTACGGACGTACCCTTGAACAGCGCGTCGCACTGCATCTCCGCCGCTCGCAGGGCCGCGCCGCTGTCGGTGGTGAAATAGGGAGCGCCGACGCCGGCGGCGAAAATCACCACCCGGCCCTTCTCGAGATGTCGCTCGGCCCTGCGACGGATCACCGGCTCGCAAACCTGATCCATCTGCACCGCCGATTGCACCCGGGTTTCGACCCCCAGCTGCTCCAGCGCGTTCTGCATGGCGAGCGCGTTCATCACCGTCGCGAGCATGCCCATGTAGTCGGCCTGGGCCCGGTCCATACCCCGGGCCGCGCCGGCCATGCCACGGAAGATGTTCCCGCCGCCGATGACCAGGCAAATTTCCAGCCCGGTTTCCTTGGCCGCTTTCACTTCCTTGGCCAGCTCGGCCACGAATTCGGGGTCGATCCCGAACTGCTGGTTGCCCATCAGCACTTCGCCGGAGAGTTTCAGGAGGATGCGTTTGTAAGGCTGGCTCATCGCGGGGTGCAACGCTCTCGACAGGGTTTGGAGGGCCTTAGACCGATGGCGGGGGGATGCCAAGGTGCGTACAGGGAAAAGGGCGCGCCTTGCAGCGCGCCCTTCAGTCATTCCACAACGTTTTTAGGGACTCAGTTCAGCCCGGCAGCCGCGGCCACTTCGGCTGCGAAATCGCTGACTTCCTTCTCGATGCCTTCGCCGAGCTGGAAGCGGACGTAGTCCTTGAGCACGATCTTGGCGCCGGCAGCCTTGCCAGCCTGCTCGACGACCTGCGCGACGGGCGTCTTGTTGTCCATCACGAAGAGCTGGCTGAGCAGCGCGTTGTCCTTGGCGAACTTGGCGACCGCGCCGTCGACCATCTTGGTCTGGACGTCGGCCGGTTTGCCGCTCTCGGCAGCCTTCTCGGCCGCGATCTTGCGTTCGCGGGCGATCATCTCGGCGTCGAGGCCATCGGCGTTCAGCGCCAGCGGGAAAGCCGCGGCGATGTGCATCGCGATCTGCTTGCCCAGCGGCTCGAGCACGTCAGCGCCCGCTTCGGATTCCAGCGCGACCAGCACGCCGATCTTGCCGAGCATCGGGGCGGCGGCATTGTGCATGTAGGGCACGACCACGCCGTTCGAGACCGAAACGGTCTTCATGCGGCGAACCTGCTGGTTCTCGCCGATGGTGGCGACATTGTTGGTCAGCTTGTCGGCGACGGTGCCGCCATCGGGATAGGCCGCAGCCTTGAGCGCTTCGACATCGTCCGAAGCGGCGCCCAGCGCGACTTCGGTGGTCTTGCGCACGAAGTCCTGGAACTGGTCGTTCTTGGCGACGAAATCGGTTTCGGAGTTGACCTCGACGGCCACGCCCTTGGTGCCCGAAACGGCGACGCCGACCAGGCCCTCGGCCGCAGTGCGGCTGGACTTCTTCGCGACGGCGGCCAGACCCTTGGCCCGCAGCAGATCGACTGCGGCTTCCATGTCGCCGCCGGTTTCGTCCATCGCCTTCTTGCAGTCCATCATGCCGGCGCCGGTGCGCTCGCGCAGATTCTTCACGTCAGTGGCGGTGTAAGCCATTGCGCATATCCTTCTGAATTGATTCGATGCGGCCGGGCGCGCTGGCCCGGCTCACACCTGGTTCGTACCGGGAAGCCTCAGGCTTCCGAAACGGCTTCCGCAGCGGGTTCGGCAACAACGTCCTCAACCTCGGGCTCAGCCATTGCGCCGATATCGGCACCGCTATCGACGACGGCCTCGCGGCCGCCCTTCTTGGCCGCAGCAGCGACGGAGTCGCAGTAGAGGCGAATGGCGCGGCTGGCGTCGTCGTTTGCCGGGATCGGGAACGCGATGCCATCGGGCGAGACGTTGGAATCGAGGATCGCCACCACCGGGATACCCAGTACGTTGGCTTCCTTGATCGCCAGTTCTTCCTTGTTGGCGTCGATCACGAACATCACTTCGGGAATGCCGCCCATGTCGCGGATGCCGCCGAGCGAAAGCTCGAGCTTGTCACGCTCACGCGTGAGCTGAAGCACTTCCTTCTTGGTCAGGCCGTACATATCGCCCGAAAGCTGCTCGTCGAGCGTCTTGAGGCGCTTGATCGACTGCGAGATGGTCTTCCAGTTGGTGAGCATGCCGCCCAGCCAGCGATGGTTCACGAAATGCTGGCCAGCCGCACGGGCGGCCTGGGCGATCGGCTCCTGAGCCTGGCGCTTGGTGCCGACGAACAGCACCTTTCCGCCGGCGCGAACCGTGGCATCGATGAAATCGAGCGCGCGGGCGAACAGCGGGACCGTCTGCGACAGGTCAAGCACGTGGATGCCATTGCGGGCGCCGAAGATGTACGGCTTCATCCGCGGGTTCCAGCGGTGGGTCTGGTGGCCGAAATGAGCGCCGGCCTCAATCAATTGCTGCATGGTGACGACTGGAGCCGCCATAGGTAATTCCTTTCCGGTTACACCTCCGGGATGCTGGAACCGTGCGGTGAGTCTGACGACCTTGGCCCGCTGCGGCACCGGTATGAGCGCATCCCGTGTGAATTTGCCCTGCTCGCCCGGCCCCCGTTTGGAACCGCCCGTCAGGACGCCGCGCGCCTAGCCCGGAAACCGTCGAAAATCCAGTACAGAATCGCAGGTCGCCGGATAATGAGAACAAACCATGAATTTACTGCTTGACGCTTTGGAACAAACGTGGAACTTTCCGGCCATGACGCCAAATGGGGCGCTCAGCACAGGACACCAAGGCCATGATCGCCATGTCGCTCACGTTGCTCTTTACCGCTGTCGGACTGTTCGCCCTTGGCGCAATCGCACTCACCTGGCGCGAATACGGGGAGGCCGCGCTGCATGTTTTTCGCACCGCCCCCGACCTGCTGGCCGATTGCAGCGACATGCGTGAGGTTCGTTATGCGATCTTCGCCGTGCCGGTTCAGACGGAAGCCAGGGGTCTCGTGCTCAGGGCGGACTTCAGTGCCCGTCGCCGACTGGCTGCGCCGGGCCGCCTCGCCGCTTGATGCGGAAATAGGTCACCGCACCAACCGGGATCAGCGCAAGATAAAGCAAGCAAATTCCTGCCAGAGTCCACCAAGGTTCGGTCAGTAACGCAGCGACCACCAGCCCGGTCACCGCCAGCACTTCCAGGCGGAAACGGCGGCGCGGACGCATCCGTCCCCAGCTGAGCGTGGGAACGCTGGAGATCATCAGGAAAGCGATCGCCACAAGCCACACGCCGACGGGCAGCGGCTCGGCGAATTCGTTGCGGCCTGAAACGATCCACAGATACATCGGCAAAAATGCCAGACCCGCCCCCACTGGCGCGGGTACGCCTGTCAGGAAACCGGCCAGTTTGTGGGGTTGATCGGGCAAGTCGATCCGGGCGTTGAACCGGGCGAGACGCAGTACGCAGCAGATCGCGAAGGCCAGCGCCGCGAACCAGCCGAGGCGCGGCAATTGCTGCAAGGCCCACAAGTAGACAATCAGCGCCGGAGCCACGCCGAAATTGATCGCATCGGCGAGGCTGTCGAGTTCTGCTCCAAAGCGCGATTGCGCCTTGAGCAGCCGGGCAATCCGTCCGTCGATCCCGTCCAGCATTCCGGCCAGAATTACCGCCATGACTGACTTTTCGAAGTCGCCCGCGATGGCGAAGCGAATCCCGGTCAGTCCGATGCACAACGCGGCCGCCGTGATTGCATTGGGCGCCAGCGCACGCAGCGTCAGCCCGCTCGGAAGGCGCCGCTCGCGCCGGCCGGGAATGTCGCCGGTCACTGTGCGATGCCTTCCAGCATCGGTTGGGCGCCGATCTCAGCCAGCACTGTCTCACCGGCAGTGATCCGCTGCCCCATCAGGACGCGCGGTTCGGTGCCCTTGGGCAGGTATACGTCAACCCGGCTACCGAATCGGATCAATCCGACGCGCTGCCCGGCCGCGATGATGTCTCCCGGCTTGATGAACGGTACGATACGCCGGGCCACAAGGCCGGCAATCTGGGTGAAGGCGATGCTTGTTCCGTCTGCCCGCTCGATCAGGATATGCTGGCGCTCGTTCTCGTCGCTCGCCTTGTCGAGCGCCGCGTCCATGAACTTTCCGGGTATATAGATCACTCGGCGCACTGTACCGCCGATCGGCGCCCGATTGATGTGCACGTCGAAGACGCTCATGAAGATCGAAATCCGCGTCACCGGCTCTCCCCCCAGTCGGGTCGGGCCAGTCCCGTCATCCATCGCCAGTTCGCGAGGCGGGGCGACTTGCTGGATCAACGTGACCAGTCCGTCGGCCGGGGCGATAACAAAGCGTTCGTCCTGCGGAGTTACGCGGCGCGGATCGCGGAAGAAGGCCAGAACGCCGAGCCCCAGCACGCCAAGCGGCCAGGCCAGCGTCTCCCAGGCCATCAACGCGCAGCCAGCCGCTACCGCGAAGACGATAAGTGCGAACTTGCGTCCTTCGGGGTGAACCGGAGGGAAACTCCAGCCGACTTCGCCGCGGCCGCGATTGTCCAGAATGTCATTGGGCATCGCGTCCATCTAGGCGCTGTCAGTGGCCGGGGCAAGCGGTCCGCGGCCCCGAGATCGCGGGAAGCGCACACGAAGCACCGATTTCTGGCTGACGCAGAGGCTGCCGAAAAGAAATGAGACGTGTGGAGCGCGCAAGGGATGCAGTGGGCCCGGCCCTGGACCCTCGGTTCCAGCGATGCCTCCTCGCCGCATTGTAAACGGGCTCAACCGCCAGCGCCCCAACCAGCACTGCCCTGTCCTCACACCATTGGCCATTGACAGCACCGCACCGGTTCGCCAAGAGCGCGCCTTCTCGGCCGGATGGCTTCCTTGTGGAGCCGACTTTGCGGGGCGACCCGTCACCGGCAGGCTGGTGTGGACAGGTGGCCGAGTGGTTAATGGCAGCAGACTGTAAATCTGCCCGCGAGAGCGTACGGTGGTTCGAATCCACCCCTGTCCACCACCCGCCCCTTCCGATCCCGACGGGACCGTCGTTCACCTCCGATTGACCCTTTCTTGCCTGTCCGTGCACAGACTGGCAGGGAGACGCCATGTCCAGGGAAACACCATCATGAGCAAACAAGACACCCCCAAGCCTTCGCGGTCGCTGCGAGGTCGTGCCGGACGAATGCAAGGCGGGCGCGGCAGCGGCAGGGCCAGCCAGGGCGCCGTACGGCTGTGGGGCCGTCACGCGGTCGAAGCCGCGCTCAAGAACCCGGAGCGGCGCCACCGCAAGCTCTGGGCCACGCGGGAGAGTATTGCCTCGCTGGACGGAGAACTGCCAGAACACTTCCCGCTGGAATATGCCCAGGGGGCAGATCTTGCCCGGCTGGTCGCTCGGGATGCACCGCACCAGGGGTTGGTGCTCGATTGCGACATGCTGGAAGACATCTTCCTCGATGATGTGCTGGTCGGCGATCCGGCGCGACCGATCATAGTGCTCGATCAGGTAACGGACCCGCACAACGTGGGCGCGATCCTGCGCTCTGCTGCGGCATTCAACGCTGCTGCGCTGGTCACGCAGGACCGGCACGCACCGCCCGAATCCGGCACATTGGCCAAATCCGCCTCGGGCGCACTCGAGGTCGTGCCATGGGTACGGGTTGTAAACCTGGCCCGAGCGCTGGAGGAGATTGCCGAAGCCGGTTACTGGCGGATAGGGCTGGACGGCGCCGGCACGTCGAATCTGGCGGACGCGCTACCCGTCGGCCCGGTCGCGCTGGTGCTTGGTGCCGAGGGTGAAGGCATGCGCCACAATATCGTCCAGCACTGCGATGCCATCGCCCGACTGCCGATTGGCGATGCGATCGAAAGCCTCAACGTCTCGAACGCGGCCGCGATCGCGCTTTATGCCGCAGCGACTCGGCCGGGAGTCGATGCGTGATCGCCAAGACGCTACGCGCAGCCCTGGCTGTCGGCCTGGCGGCGCTGCTAGCGGGCTGCCTGCTTACTCCGGGGAAGTTCACTTCCAGCCTCGACCTGCGCCATGACGGGACTTTCACATATGCCTACACCGGCGAGATCCATTTGCTGGCTCTGAGCAAGTTGGCACAGATGGGTCGCAATGCCGGTGGCAAGGCGGAATTTACCCTCGGGCCTTGCTTTGACAACGCCGGTGAGGTCCGAGAATGCACCGACGCAGAGCAGCGTAGCCAGCGCGAAGACTGGGATGCCGCTCAGATCCGCACTGTCGAAAGAAACCGTCGCGAGGCCGAATCGATGCGCGCCTTGCTTGGCGGGATCGACCCTTCCGATCCCAAGGCGGCCGAAGAGCTCGCCGCGCGCCTGCGCAAGCAGGAGGGGTGGAAGAGCGTGACCTACAAGGGCGAGGGCCTGTTCCAGGTCGATTTCGCCCTGGCCGGCACACTGGACCACGACTTCGCCTTTCCAACGATCGAGCGGTTCACCCTGGCCAACAGCTTCATTACCCTCTCGCGCCGCAGCGACGGAACCGTGCGGCTCGATGCACCGGGATTCGGCGCGGAGGCTACGGGGGGATATTTCGGCACCATGATGCAGGGCATGGCAATGGCTGGCGGGAACGACGGTGCCAGGCCGGACGGACCGCGCCTCCCGACGCCTGAAGGGCGTTTCACAGTCACCACCGATGCACAAGTGATTGCCAACAACACCGACGAAGGGCCCCAGGCCGATCAGCGTGGCCAAATGCTCACGTGGACGGTCAACCCACGCTCCACCGCAGCGCCGATGGCGGTGTTCAGGCTCGCGGGGAAGTAAGCCTTCCCTCCTCTGACGTTTGAATGCGCCAAAAGAAACGCCGCGCTCACCCGAGTGAGCGCGGCGGAACTTTTTCTCGGACCGCGAGGCGTTGCGGCCCAAGTCGGTCGATCTTAGTTGACCGAGTCCTTCAGGCCCTTGCCGGCCTTGAACTTCGGCTGGGAGGAGGCCTTGATCTTCATCGGCTCACCCGTACGGGGGTTACGACCGGTCGAAGCCTTGCGCTTGGCTACCGAGAAAGTGCCGAAGCCGACGAGGCGAACTTCGTCGCCGCTCTTGAGCGCGCCGGTGATGGATTCGAAAACGCCCTCAACCGCCTTGGTCGCGTCGCTCTTGGTCAGACCGCTGGCGTCCGCAACGGCGCCGATCAGTTCATTTTTGTTCATTTCGGGAACCCCCTACCTTGGAAGTGGATTGATGAATTTTTGAGTCGCCTCTCGGGTGGAGGGAATTGAGCGATTTTTGTTGGTGGTGTCAAAGCGAAATGCGGCCTTCAGGGCCCAATTATCCCCGTTTTTCCGCCATTTTGGACCGTCAGCACGTCAAGTCGCTACCTTGACTCGGTGCGACTGCCACATCGCACCCCACCGCGCAGTGATTCGGGTCAGCCAGAAGCGCTCAATGCGCAGTGGTAGATGTAACCCCGGTCCCGATTCCTGTCGCCACCGGCTGGCTCGCAAGATCGTCTTCCTCGGTCCATTCGATCGGCACAACCGGCCCGGCGAGCGCCAGCGCCAACACCTCGTCAACATGGCTTACAGGCACGATTTCCAATCCATCGCGGATGTTCGCCGGGATCTCCACCAGGTCCTTGCGGTTGTCCTCCGGGATCAGCACAGTCTTGATCCCGCCACGCAGAGCAGCAAGCAGCTTCTCCTTCAATCCGCCGATGCCCAGCACGCGCCCGCGCAAGGTGACTTCACCGGTCATTGCCACATCCGCACGGACCGGATTGCCAGTCAGGGTCGAGACGATCGACGTCACCATGCCGACGCCGGCGGACGGTCCATCCTTGGGCACCGCCCCTTCGGGCAAGTGGATGTGGATGTCCTTCTTCTGGAACACCGAGGGCTTGATCCCGTACGCCGGAGCCCGCGACTTGACGAAACTGAACGCCATCTGGACGCTTTCGCTCATCACTTCGCCGAGCTTGCCCGTGGTGCGTGCCACGCCCTTGCCGGGCACGGTGACGCTTTCAATCGTAAGCAGCTCGCCGCCGACCTCCGTCCAGGCGAGCCCGGTGACGGCACCAACCTGGTTTTCCTCATCCGACACCCCGTGGCGGTACTTGCGCACCCCGGCAAAGTCGCCAAGGTTTTCCGGAGTGATGACAACCGCCTTGTCCTTGCCTTCCAGGATCCGGCGCAGGCTTTTGCGAGCCAGCCGGGCAATCTCGCGTTCCAGCGTGCGGACCCCCGCCTCGCGGGTGTAATAACGGATCAGATCGCGGAGCCCCTCGTGGGTGAGCGTGAACTCACCCTTCGTAAGACCGTGCGCCTGGACCTGCTTGGCAATCAGGTGGCGTTCAGCAATCTCGACCTTCTCGTCTTCGGTGTAGCCCTCGAGCCGGATCAGCTCCATCCGATCGAGCAGTGCCTGCGGCAGGTTGAGGCTGTTGGCGGTGCAGACGAACATCACGTCCGAGAGGTCAAAGTCGAGCTCGAGGTAGTGGTCCTGGAACTTGGCGTTCTGCTCCGGATCGAGCACCTCGAGCAGGGCCGAAGCGGGATCTCCCCGGAAATCCTGCCCCAGCTTGTCAATCTCATCGAGCAGGAACAACGGATTTGAAGTCCCGGCCTTGCGCAGGTTCGAGACGATCTTGCCCGGAAGAGAGCCGATGTAGGTGCGGCGGTGGCCGCGGATCTCGGCCTCGTCGCGCACGCCGCCGAGCGACTGGCGGATGAACTCGCGCCCGGTCGCCTTGGCGATCGACTTGCCAAGCGAAGTCTTGCCCACGCCTGGAGGGCCGACGAGGCACAGGATGGGCCCCTTCAGCTTGTTGGTCCGCGCCTGGACCGCCAGATATTCGACGATGCGATCCTTGACCTTGTCGAGCGCATAGTGATCGGCATCGAGGATCGCTTGCGCAGCGCCGATGTCTTTCTTGAGCTTCGACTTCTTGCCCCAGGGCAGGCCCAGCAACACATCGAGGTAATTGCGCACGACAGTCGCCTCGGCGCTCATCGGCTGCATGGTCTTGAGCTTCTTGAGCTCCGCCGTCGCCTTGGCGCGGGCTTCCTTCGAGAGCTTGAGCTTCTCGATCTTCTCCTGCAGCTCGGCGATCTCATTGGCTTCCTCGCCATCGCCGCCGCCCAGCTCCGACTGGATCGCCTTGAGCTGTTCGTTGAGGTAGTATTCGCGCTGGGTCTTCTCCATCTGCCGCTTCACGCGGCCGCGAATCTTGCGCTCAACCTGCAGAACACCAAGTTCGCCTTCCATGAAGGAAAACACCATCTCGAGCCGCTTCATCGGGTCGTTCTCGGACAGCAGCGCCTGCTTGTCGGAAACCTTGGCGCCGATATGCGCGGCGACCGCATCGACAAGGCGCGAGGCATCATCGATATCGCCAAGCTGATCGCCAGCGTCCTGCGGCATTTTCTTGTTGAGCTTGGCATATTCGCCGAACTGCTCAACCACTGAGCGCATCATGCCCGAAACTTCAGTGCCTGATGCGATGACGGGTTCAATCCTTTCGACCCCGGCCACGAGCAGGCTGCCTTCCTCGCGCAGCGTCTCCAGACGCGCGCGCTCCTGCCCCTCGACCAGCACCCTGACGGTTCCGTCGGGCAGCTTGAGCAGCTGGAGCACAGTGGCAATTACCCCAGTGTCATAAAGATCATCCCGCTCGGGATCGTCGCAGCCGGGATCCAGCTGGGCGAGCAGGAAGATGTCCTTGTCGCCAGCCATCGCTGCTTCAAGCGCAGCCACGGACTTTTCGCGGCCGACGAACAGCGGCACGACCATGCCGGGAAACACAACGATGTCACGCAGGGGCAGCAGGGGGAACAGGTTCACGGTCATGTCCATCCATTATAGCGCCAATCGGCGCCCGCCGGGCGATTCCGGCGCTTGATGGCGAATATGGGATGCCGGCTCGCCGCGCGCAATGGGACAAAGGCCTAGGTTTGTGGATGGGTCAACTTCCTGCCGCTTCGGGCAATTGACTAAAGCTGTTAAGGCTTCACCTTCTCGTCCGATTGGGGGAGTTCGGCATGGTGAGACATATCTGGTCGGTCGTGGGGATCGTCGCGTTGCTCGGAACCCCGATATCGGCGCAGGTGAGGCCGGCCGACCAGCCTCCTTCCGCAGCGCCCGAAATGGTCCATGCCGATCACGCCGCGGCCGCAATGACGCAGCCCGACCGCCCCGTGATCCTGTCAGGCTATGGCAACGGCGGCTTCACCATTACCACCACAGTGCCCGAGGCGCAGGCCTACTTCACCAACGGCGCGGTGTTGGGCGCGGCTTTTGCGCACAAGGCCTCGGTCGCGGCGATGGCGGAAGCGGCGCGACTCGATCCGGCCTGCGCCATGTGCCTGTGGGGCCAGGCCTGGCTGGATGGTCCGACGCTTAACTATGGCAAGGACAAGGATGAGCGAAAGCCCCTGCTGGCGCTGCTGCGCAAGGCCCGTCCCCTCGCCCTCGCCGCCGGCACCGAACGCGAACTTGCGCTGATCGACGCGATGACCTTGCGCTATCTCCCGGGCAAGACCAGCAAGCGCGATGCGGCCTACAGTACTGCGATGCGGGCCCTTGCCTCGCGCTATCCCGAGGACGACACGATCCAGGTGATGGCCGCTGACGCGATCCTGATCGCGGTCAACAAGGAAGAGGAATACCCCGCCGCCGGCCAGGCCGCGATGGCCTTGCTCGAGCGCGTGCTTGCCCGCAGCCCGAACAGCACCCCGGCGATCCACTTCTATATCCACGCGACGGAGATCGCCGGGCAAGGCGCCAAGGCCGAACCCTATGCCGACCGGCTCGCCGCCCTCGCTCCCGCCGCCAGTCATCTGATCCACATGCCCTCGCACACCTGGTACTGGGTCGGCCGCTATCAGGACGCCGCCGATGCCAACATGCAGGCCGTGGTCGTCGACGAGGGCAACGCGGCGCGGCTCGGCCACTCCGGGCATCAGGGCGTGTTCAGCCTGCCTTACCATTCACACAACGTGATCTTCGGCCTCGGCGGCGCGATGATGGCGCGCGACGGCAAGACCGCGCTGACCCTCGCCCGTCCGCTGGTCGAAGTGACGCAGGCCCGGGCTGAGGCGCATCCGGTGATGCAACTGCTCTCGGCTGCCGGGTACTTTGCGCTGGCGCGGTTCGATGCGCCCGAGGCGGTGCTAGCCCTGCCCGAACCCAAGTTACCCTACCTCGCCGCCGCACGGCACTATGCCCGGGGCGAGGTCTACGCCGCGAGGGGCGACAAGGCCGCGCTCGCTGCGGAACTGGCCGCCATCCCGCGACGCGTCGCCAAGAAGCCCAACGACGACACCCGCGCCGCCGAACAGATGCTCGGCATCACCCGCGCCGTGCTGCAAGGGCGGCTGGCCATGCTGGAAGGCAAGCCCGCCGATGCGGTTGCTGCCTACCGCCACGGCGCGGAACTGGAGGAAACCCCGGACTTCTCCCGCTTCACCGACCCGCCCGCCTTCTGGTACCCCGTCCGCCGCGATCTCGCGGCGGCTTTGTTAACGCTGGGGGACAAGGCGGGGGCGCTGCGCGAGGCAGAAGCAACGCTGAAGTTGCGGCCGAAGGATCCGGTCACTTTGGAGCTGGTTGCGGGGGCGACGTAGCCCTCACCCCAGCCCGGGAAAGTTGAACCCCGGTGGCAGGCCCATGCCTTGTTGCGCCTTGGCCATTTCCGCGCCTGCCACTTCATCTGCCTTGGTGCGGGCATCGTTGAAGGCGGCTGCAATCAGGTCTTCGAGCATCTGTTTGTCCGCCGGGACGATCAGGCCATCGTCGATGGCAACGCCGATCACCCGGCCTTTGGCGGAGCAGCGGATCTTCACCAGCCCGCCGCCGGCGGCACCTTCGACTTCGATCGAGTCAAGCTTGGCCTGAGTTTCGGTCATCTGCTTCTGGATGGTCTCGGCGGCCTGCTGGGCGGCCTTGAGCATCTCTTCCATCGACTTCATCGTTGCTGTCTCCAGTTACGTTCGCCACCGTCATCGATGACGAATTCGGCTTGGGGGAAAGCCGCAAGGGTAGCCTCAACCAGCGGGGAGCGGCGCAGCGCCGCTTCCTCCGCCGCCTTGGCCATTTCGGAAATCTCGCGCAGGCTGGGCTGGCCCTCGCCCACGCCGGGCATCACTTCCCAGCGCGTGCCGGTCACATCGCTCAGCGCCGCACGGATTTCTGCTGAGGGATCGCCTGAATAACCCGGCGCCAGCGCATAGCTGAGCGAGCCCGGGCTGAGCGCAATCACCCGCACCCAGTCACGCATGATTTGCGCAACGCGGAGTTGCCCCGCTTGATCGACTTGCTCGACCAGTGCTGCCCAACCAGGCCCAGCCGCGACCGGGGCGGCGGCGCGTTGGCCGCCTGCTTCAGTCTGTGTCGGAGCTAAAGGGCGGGAGGAAAGCTCCTCCAGCTTTTTCACGAGCGTGCCGGGATCGGGCAGATCGCTGGCATGCATAACCCGCAGCAGCGCCATTTGGGCGGCGACGAGCGGATCTGGCGCGAGCCGGACCTCGTCGTAGCCCTTCATCAGCAGTTGCCACAGCCGGTGCAATTGCCCGGGCGAAAGCGCCCCGGCCCACTCTTCGATCGCGGCCCGCTCTTCAGCGGAAATCGCCCCATCATCCTGCTTGCCGAGTTGGGCCACGGTAACCCGGTGGCACAACTCCATCGTTCCACGCAGCAACGCCAGTGGCTCCACCCCGTGAGCGTACTGAGTGTCGACCAAAGTCAGCAGCGCCGCACCGTCTCCGCCAAGCAGCGCCCCGAAAAGCTTGCGCCGTGCCGATTTGTCAGCAAGCCCGAGCATCTCCTGGACTTGCGCCGCACTGATTTTGCCATCACCGCCGAGATCGGCGTGAGCGCTGGCCTGAT
Organism: Sphingomonadaceae bacterium; assembly: GCA_947472735.1. Classification (GTDB taxonomy): domain Bacteria; phylum Pseudomonadota; class Alphaproteobacteria; order Sphingomonadales; family Sphingomonadaceae; genus Novosphingobium. The sequence goes on from CANJBY010000006.1 coordinate 74,017, forward strand.
CGAGAATCGATAGCCCGTCGCGAACCGATCCTTCGGCCGCAGCGGCGATCATCGCCAGCGCCTCGGGCTCGGCGTCGACGCCTTCCTTCTCGCAAATGCGCCCGTAGTGTTCGCTTAGCAGGCCGGCGGGAATGCGCTTCAGGTCGAACCGCTGACAGCGGCTCAACACCGTCACCGGCAGCTTGTCCACTTCTGTGGTGGCGAACAGGAATTTCACATGCGGCGGCGGCTCTTCCAGCGTCTTGAGCAGCGCATTGAAGGCGTTGCGGCTGAGCATGTGGACTTCGTCGATGATGTAGATCTTGTAGCGGGCCGAGACCGAGGCATAGCGTACCGCCTCGATGATTTCGCGCACATCATCGACGCCGGTGTGGCTGGCGGCGTCCATCTCGATCACGTCGATGTGCCGGCCCTCGGCAATGGCGATGCAGGGTTCGCACTGCCCACAAGGGTCGATTGTCGGCCCGCCCTTGCCGTCTGGTCCGATGCAGTTGAGCGCCTTGGCGATCAACCGCGCGGTCGAGGTTTTGCCGACCCCGCGGATACCCGTCATCAGGAAGGCATGAGCCAGCCGGTCACGCTTGATTGCGTTAGCCAGCGTCTGGACCATCGCATCCTGCCCGATCAGCTCGGCAAAAGTCTGCGAACGGTATTTGCGCGCCAGGACCCGGTAAGGCTGCGCGGTAGCGGCGGAAACGACGGGCGCGGGGGGCGGTGGAGCAGCGGCCGGCGGCGGTCCACCAAACATGGAACTTTGACCGGCCGCCTCGAGCTCCGCCGCGGAGGGGCCTTCCTCCTCCTCGGGCTCGTCGCCAAAAATGTCCGGTGAATCGTCCATCGCGCTCTAGTTAGGCCGTGGCACGCGCTTTGTCAGGAGAAAAGGAGCCGGCCGACCCGCCGCAACCCGTTGTGGCTGCTTCCTTCCGGACCTGACCAGGTTGGCGGATGCAAGCGTCCGACCGACTCCCGGGCGGGCATATGGCTGCGGTGCGCCAGTTTGGCAAGGGCGCTGCGGTGCTGCGTGAGACTCAGCGAAAGTTGTCGGAGTATGCCTGAAGCTTCAGCCGGCGTGGCGGCGTTGACTGGACGTGGGCATCGATACCGTGCTTGCGGGCATAAGCCTGCGCATCATCGCAGCTGGCGAACTTCAGCACCACTTGCGCCTGGGTATCGCCGGAGCCGGTCCAGCCCATCAGGGGATCCGGACGTCGGGCCTCGGCCGAGACGAATTCGAGAATCCAATCGTCCATCAGGGCCTTGCCCGACTGCATGGCGTTTTTGGGGCGCTGGAAGATGCGTGCGGTCATGGCCGCGCTTTTCTCCTATTCGCGCCGGGAATCAAGTGCGCTTTGCCGCTGCGAAGGCATTTTTCGTCTTTAGGCTCGGATCTTCGGTCCAGGGTTCGTCCGGCCAGCGGTGCCGGGGATACCGGCCTTTCATTTCGCGCTGCACATCTTTCCACGAACCGCGCCAGAAACCCGGCAGGTCGCGGGTGGATTGCACCGGCTTGCCGCCCGGCGACGTAAGCTTGAGCAGCAGGGGTTGCGGAGGCTGCCCGAAGGTCGGGTGGCGATCGAGCCCGAACAGCGCCTGCACGCGCACCTCGACGCTCGGCCCGGCCTCGTCCTCATAGTCGATCGCGTGGTGCGTGCCGGCCGGACTGACAAATTCCGGCGGGGCAAGGCGCTCGAGCGCGGACTTGGCCTCCCAGTCCAGCCGGCCCTGCACCGCATTGTGCAAGGCGCCGAGATCAAGCGCATCGAGCCGGCGGGTAAGCAGAGGCCCAAGCCAGTCCTCCAGCCCGTCGAGCAATGCCGCTTCGCCAAGTGCTGCAATCCCGGCAAAGCGGGCGCGTTTGAGCAAGGCGTGGCTGGCTTTGCCGAACGGCACCAGCGCCAGCCCCTCCTCGCGGACGCGGGCGATCAGGAATGCTGCAATCGCAGACGGAGCGGGCGCGGGATCAGGACCGCGTGCCACGATGATCGCGCCCAGCCGCTGTTCAAGCAAGGCTTCGACCCTGCGCTCGGCAGCGATCCAGCGCAGAGTGGAGCGCCGTTCGATCCGGTGAGCGAGGTGGTTCAGAACTTCGGCTTCGGTCAGCGCGATCGCGCCAGTGATACGTGCGCCCTTGGCATCGCCCTGCGCATCTCCCACGGCAAGCCATTCCGCCCGGGCCAAGGGGGATACCGGATCGAGCCGCAGCCCCCTGCCCCCGACAGCTAGCCAGTGCTCCCCCGCTGCGTCGCGGCGCTTTGCCAGCATGTCCGGATAGCCCTCAGCCAGCAGGACGCCAGGCGGCGGCTCATCAGACTTGCCGCCGCGGCCTGCCAATTCGCTGGCACGGTTTGCCCAGCGGTGTGCCAACTGCCGCGATGCCTCGGCCCGGGCGGAACGGTCTGAATTCCAGCGCTCTAGCCGCGCCGTCAGGTCCTCGCCGCGCCCGCCCAGCCCGCGTTCCTGCAGCAGCAGGGCGAGCTTGGCCGCATTGGCGGCCGCGCCATGCTGCGCAGCATAAAGCAGCATGTGCGCTTGACGCGGCTCCATCGGCAGGGCCGCCATGCTGCGCCCCTGCTGCGTGATCCGACCTGCTGGATCCAGTGCACCAATTGAAACCAGCAGCGCAGATGCTGCGCTCATTGCTGCACCCGGCGGCGGATCGATCCAGGCCAGAGTCGCTGGATCAGCCACGCCCCATTGCGCCAGGGTCAGCGCAAGCGGAGCGAGGTCTGAGGTCAGCATCTCCGGCGGATCGAATGGTGCGCGGCCGGAATGCGCCGCCTCTTCCCACAGCCGGTAAGCCACCCCCGGCCCCTGCCGCGCGGCGCGCCCCGCGCGTTGTGCTGCTGCAGCCTGCGAGGCGCGGTGCGTGACCAGCCGGGTGACACCCGCCGCCTTGTCAAACTCCGCCCGGCGCGACAGTCCGGCATCGACCACCACAGAAACGCCATCGAGCGTCAGCGAGGTCTCCGCGATGGCAGTGGCCAGCACGACCCGGCGCCGGCCCTGAGCATCCTGGCGGATAGCGGTGCGCTGCGCTGCTGGCTCGCACTGGCCGTGCAGCGGGAGGACCAGAGCATCGGGCAGTCGCCCCGCCAGTCGCTCACGCACGCGCTCGATTTCGCCAACACCGGGGAGGAAAGCGAGGATATCGCCGGTCTGTTCGCGCCAGGCGGTGAGGACCGCGGAAGTCATCGCGTCTTCCATCCGCAACTCGGGCCGGGCACCCAGCCAGCGTATCTCCAGCGGGAACGCCTTGCCCTCGCTTTCGATCACCGGCCCCTGACCGAGCAGTCCGGCAAAGCGCGTGCCGTCGATCGTTGCCGACATCACCACCAACCGCAGGTCGTCGCGCAAGACCTGCGCGGTTTCCACCGCCAGCGCGAGGCCCAGGTCGGAATCGAGATGCCGTTCATGCGCCTCGTCAAACAGCACGGCGGAAATGCCGGCCAGTTCCGGATCGCCGAGGATGGTCGAGACGAAGATAGCCTCGGTCATGACCAGAATGCGGGTGCGGGAAGAGCGCTTGCTATCAAGCCGGGTGAGATAGCCGACCGTGTCCCCCGGTTTTTCACCGAGCAGTTCCGCCATCCGCTCCGCTGCAGCCCGCGCCGCGACCCGGCGGGGGGACAGCAGGATCACGCTGCCGCCGCACCATTCCTCAGCCAACAGCGCTGGCGCAACGGCCGTTGTCTTGCCTGCTCCCGGTGGAGCAATCAGGACGGCCGAAGACCGCTCGCGCAAAGCGGCCAGCAGCTCGGGCAGTACAGCATGGATCGGCAGCGAATTCACCGCTCCCTCATAGTTGCTCTATCACAGGAAGGAAGCGCCCCTGGGTCAGCCCATCGGGTACATGATCTCCCTGGAGACGGCATCGATCGCCTTGAGCACGTCGGGCGGCAAGATCAGATCACTGGCGGCAAATATTTCGTCCAGCTGGTTCTCCCCGCTGACCCCGACGATGGTCGAGGCGACGAAATCGTGCTGCTTTGACCAGGCGACTGCCATGGTCACCGGCCTCATCCCCGCGGCCTGCGCAATCTCGCCATAGCGGACCGCCGACGCCACGGACTTCTCGTTGACGAAGCGCTTTGCCATCACTTCCTGGCGTTCACCCATCTCGAAGTAGCGGGTGAACCGGGTGCCCTCGGGCCGCGCCCCGGCGCTGTATTTGCCGCTGAGCACGCCGCCCGCAATCGGCGAGTAGGGCAGCAGGCTTACCCCTTCCTTGCGGCAGACCTGCGCCAGTTCATCTTCGAAACGGCGGTTGTTGAGGCTGAAATTGTTCTGGATCGTATGATAGCGCGCCGTGCCGAGCCGTTCGGCCGTGGCAAGCGACTTCATCAGCCCCCAGGAAGTCTCGTTGGAACAGCCGATAACGCGAATCTTGCCCTCGCGGACCAGCTCGTCGAGCACTTCCATTGTTTCGTCATAGGCGATCTCGTGGTCGGCCCAATGGGTCTGGTAGAGATCGATATAGTCGGTTCCCATGCGCGACAGGCTGTCCTCGACTGCGGCAACGATGTTGCGCCGATCGAGCGCCGTCATGCCGGAGCGCTTGGGCGAGCGGAACCAGCCATGGCTCGGGCCGGCCACCTTGGTGGCGATCAGTACCGCTTCGCGCGGCTTGGTCTTGAGCCACTTGCCAACGATCTCCTCACTCCGCCCGACCCACTTCGGATCGGGCGGAACGGGATAACCTTCAGCGGTGTCGTAGAAGTCGATGCCTTCATCAAAGCTGCGGTCGAGAATCCGGAGCGAAGTGGCCTCATCCACCTGGCTGCCGAAGGTCATGGTGCCCATGCAGATTTCGGACACAATGATGGCGGACTTGCCGAGACGGCGGCTTTTCATGGTGATGGTCTCCCCGGAATTTCGACTCGATTTGCTTATCAAGTGAAATGCCGGTTCGACCTGCGCCGGTCAACTCATGGATCGGCCTGACTTAATGCTTCAATGATCGCGGTTGATTTAGCCGTTCGCGCCGGGTCGTGCGGTCCCGCTGGACCGCTGCAACCCGAAGGCCGCTCACGCCATCGCGCTGCATTGCTCGCTGCCAGCCGGCGAATTCTTCAGACGAGAGGTTATAGCGCGCCATAACCTGTTCGAGCGAGATCAACCCGGACTCTACTGCGGCAACGACCTCGGCTTTGCGGCTGGCAACCCAGCGGGTCGTCGTAGGTGGTGGAAGTCCGTTTCCGGACAGGATGCGGTCCATCGGGCGGGCCACCCGGAGCGGATTGAGGTTCTGATACTGAGTCATGTTCGGCCTCGCTACTTAACGTGGCCCCCAACGAGGCAAATATCGGCCCCGTGTGGTTAAATTCGCCTAAACTTTTGCTTCAGGCGGTCGCATCCCAAGTGCACTTCACGCCCAGCGGAGGCAAGGAGGCGACAGCCGGATCAGTAGCGCCGCGCGACCGCGAACTCAGCCGCCTCGTTCAAGGCTTCATGTGCTGCGCCGGCCGGAAATGAAGCGATCGAGTCGATTGCACGAGCGGCAAAATGACGGGCGCGTTCGCGCGTTGCACCCAGTGTGTCGTGCCGCTCGATCAGCGAAACGGCGTGAGCGAGATCTTCATCAGAATTGGCGAACCCGGCAATGGCATCGCGCCAGAACCCGCGTTCCTCTTCGGTGCCCCTGGCATAAGCGAGGATCACCGGCAGAGTCATCTTGCCCTCGCGGAAGTCGTCTCCCCGCTCCTTGCCCATCTCGCCCGAACCGGAATCGTAATCCATCGCATCGTCTACCAACTGGAAGGCGATGCCGAGGTTGCGGCCATACGCCTCAAGCGCCCGCTCCTCCGCTTCTCCGCGCTCTGCGACCACGGCAGCTATGCGAGTAGCGGCCGCGAACAAGGCGGCGGTCTTGGCGCCGATGATCGAAAGGTAGCGTTCCTCGCTGGTCTCGATATGGCGCTGGGCGGTCAATTGGTCGACCTCGCCCTCGGCAATCACCGAGCTGGCCCGGGACAGGATCTTTAGCACCTTGAGGCTTCCGTCCTCGACCATCAGTTCGAAGGCACGGGTAAAAAGAAAATCGCCGACCAGCACGGTGGCGGGATTTCCGAACACGATGTTGGCTGTGGCCTTGCCCCGGCGCAGCTCCGACCCATCGACCACGTCGTCATGGAGCAGCGTCGCCGTGTGGATGAACTCGACCGCGGCCGCCAGCTTGTGGTGGCGCGCGCCTTGGTACCCGCACAACTCCGCGCCCGCCACAGTCAACATCGGGCGCAATCGCTTGCCGCCCCCGGCAATGAGATGGCCGGCCAGAGCGGGGATCAACGGTACCTCGCTCTGCATCCGGTCAAGGATCACGGCGTTGTCGGAATTCATGCCTTGGGCAGTCAGCGCCAGCATGGGTTTCAACGAAGGCTCTGCCACGCGGGGGCGCAGCGGGATGACGTCGGCGCTCATGGCGGCGCCATGCGACGACGGCCCTCCAAAGGCAAGTTCAAACCGGGCCTTGGAAATGCCTTCCATGTCATGCTAGCGAGCGCCACGATGAGTGAAACCCA
>CANJBY010000007.1 GCA_947472735.1 Sphingomonadaceae bacterium
ATCTTCGTTCCTTCGTCACTACGACGAAGCCCCAACACTCCTTAAATCACAACCTCAAATCTGTGCCATTGGTGCTGACGGGGAACACCTATGACGATCATCAGTCCGAGATTACGGACAATTTCGCACGCCGGGGTTTGATCGAGACCGCGCACGATGCCGAATCGTTCAAGCTGGCGCTGGAACGGGTCAAAACCCGGCCACCGGTCAAGATCCGGATGAACCATACTCGGCTCGTCGCCTTCCTGCGGTCGGAAATAGACGTCATGCGACTGAAGGGCCGCTAGCTCCGGCGCACCTTCTGTTTTTATAACTGCCTATAATTTTCTTGAACCTGCTGCGCCGCGCTACTATGCCAGCCCCAACGAACCTGGGGAGAGCTTTCGTGACTGAATCGCGCAACGTCCGCACCGGCGTGTTCCTTCCGCCGCACCACGCCAACAACGAAGACGTCGCCCTGTGCATGCAGCGGGACTTCGAGCTGGTTGAGTGGGTCGAGCATCTGGGCTTTTCCGAAGTCTGGATTGGTGAGCATCACTCGGGCGGCATCCAGGTCTATGGCTCGCCTGAGCTGTTCATTGCCGCAGCGGCCGAACGCACCTCGCGCATCAAGATTGGCGCAGGCGTTGTTTCGATCCCCTATCACAACCCCTACATGGTGGCCGATCGCATCGTGCAGCTCGATCACCAGACGCGTGGGCGCGGCATGTACGGTTTCGGGCCTGGCATGTTGATCTCCGACGCGCAGATGCTGGGCATTGCCCCGGAAGATCAGCGGGTGCGCCTGGTTGAAGGCGTGGACGTGGTGATGCGCCTGCTCGCCGGTGAAACCGTTACTCAGGAGAGCCACTGGTTCACCTTGCGCGAGGCCAGCTTGCAGCTTTCGCCCTATTCCTATCCGCGCCCGGAACTCGCTGTCGCCACCTCGCGCACTCCGATCGGATCGCGCCTTGCCGGCCGCTATGGAATGGGAATTCTCACGCAGGGCGGCGGCGACGTTCAGGGTAGCTGGGCTCATGCCGAAGAAGCGGCGGCCGAGTATGGCCAGACGCTCAGCCGCGACAATCTGCGCGTGGTGGTTTCCTTCCACCTCGCCGAAACCAAGGCGGATGCGGAAAAGGCGCTGCACTTTGGCTATGAGCCGTGGCTGCACTATCTCGATGCGCTGAACCCCACTGCCTATGCCGACACCCGCGCCAAGGGCGGCGATGATCCCGCCAAGATGATCGGCGCGCGCGGCGGCCTGGTTGGTACGCCCGATGATGCGGTCGAATTCCTGGAAAAGCTGTGGGAGCGCGCCGGGCCCTTCGGCACCGTGCTGATCGCGGGCACCAACTGGATGGACTTCGAAGCAACGCGCCGCAGTTACGAGCTGATGGCCCGCTATGTCATGCCCAAGTTCAACCGCCGCAACGCGCAGCGCGAGAAGTCGTTCGACTGGGTCTATTCCAATCGCTTTGAATTCAGCGGCGCAAACGCGGCCGCGATCCAGAAGGCGGTGGACGGCGGGAAGAAGAGCTAACCCTTCATCTCGCCCGCGCCCGCACCGCAAGGATAATCGCCGGCAAAACGATGAACCCGGCGAGGATGAAGGGCGCGTTCACTCCCAGGTGAGCGAAAGTCAGCCCCATGATCAGCGGACCGATCATCCGGGCGAGCCCGCCGGTCGCATTGTTGAGCCCCAGCACTTCCCCCTGACGGGCAGCGGATGTGTTGCGCGAAATCAGTGCAACGACCGTGGGCCAGCTGACCGATTGGCCTAGCGCCGTAAGTGCAAGGATCGCGATTGAGGTGGCGAGCCCGGTCGAGAAAGGCTGCATCAGGTTGCCGGCAACGGCCATGGTCATGCCTGCTGCCAGCACCCGATGTTCGCCAAAGCGCTCCACCAGTGGCCCGGTCAGAACGAAATTGGTGAAGCCGGCAACCAGCCCGACCACGCCGAAGCACAAGCCGATTTCGCGCGGCCCCCAGCCAAAGCGGGCGTGACCCCAGAGGCCGAAGATCGATTCGACCCCCGAAAAGGCGCTGCCAATCAGGAATGTCAGCAGCGCAAGCCGGCTCAAGACGGGATGGCGCAGTACTTCGCCGGTTGCTGCCCAGCGGCTCGCCGCGGGGTGCAGCTTCCGGTCACTGACATCAGGTTCGCGGATCAATATCAGGACCGACAGGAAGCAGGTGGCGGATAGGCCCGCGCATGCCAATATCGGCAGGCGGTAGCCCAGTGGGCCAAGCTCGGGGCTTGCCAGCAGTCCACCAACCGAGGGTCCGACAATCAGCCCCACGGCGTTCGCCGCGCCGATCCATGAGATACGGCGGGCGCGCAGCTCGGGCGGTGTGACGTCGGCGATATAGCCCTGCACGACGGAATTGTTGCCGCTGGTCAGCCCGCCCAGAAAGCGGATCACGAATGCCGCATGTGCGCTGTCAGCCTGAGTCAGCGCCAGGTAGCACAGGCAATTGCAACCTACGGTCCACAGCAGCAGCGGCTTGCGGCCATGGCGGTCACTCAGCTTGCCCCAGAACGGTTCGCCAAAGAAACCGCCGAACGCGAAGGCCGAGAAGATCAGGGCGATCTCCCATGGTGCAGCGTGAAACGACTGGGCGTAGAATGGCAGCAACGGCACGATGATGCCGAAACCCAGCAGGTTCAGGAACACCACCGCGACCAGCGACGCCGCCGCGAGCACCGGGCGATCAAAACGTGCTGGCGCAATGGGCATCTCCTGCGCATGTCGCCCCTGCCCTGCCACGTCAACCGCAACCGGGCGCGCATCCGGATAAGGCCAGACGCGCTACCGGGTCGGTCACGTCCCGACGAAAGAACCGCCCCGGCGGTGGCCGAGGCGGTTCTTGTTTGATCAGAGTAATGGCGCTCCGACCGCGAGGCCGGAGCTGCCAGTTCAGACCGCAGTCACGGGAGTCCAGTTGGAACGGCTCGCGCCATCCCGGCTGCCACTGCGATCGCCGCCACCGGCGCTGCGCTGTGAACCGCCGGGACGATTGCGACCCTGCCCGCCGGGTCCAGGCTGGCGACGGCGATCGCCGCGCGGTTCACCGCGATTGTCACCGCGACCGTCCGTGCGGCGCGGCGGCGGACCGCCACGGCCATTGCGGGGCTGCTGGCGCTCGCGCTCGGGCTCGGCCGGCTGCTTGGCAATCTGCTCGACCTCGGCGCGCAGGCCGCCCGGCAGTGTTACCTGATCGAGCGTGACCTTGGTCAGGCGCTGGATGTCGCGCAGATACTCGCGCTCGTCCTGCGCACAGAAGCTGAGCGCGATGCCATCACGACCGGCGCGCGCAGTGCGTCCAATGCGGTGAACATACTGCTCGGGCACGTTCGGCAACTCGAAGTTGATCACGTGGCTAACACCCGTGACGTCGATCCCGCGGGCTGCGATGTCGGTCGCGACCAGCACGCGCGTGCGGCCTTGCTTGAACTCGGCCAGCGCCTTTTCGCGCTGCGGCTGGCTCTTGTTGCCGTGGATCGCAACGGCAGCGATGCCGCTCTGGCCCAGCTTGCGGACCACCCGGTCAGCGCCATGCTTAGTACGGGTGAAGACCAGCACGCGGTCCATGGTCTTGGCTGCGGAACCTTCGCGCAGCACCAAGGTCAGCAGTGCCTGCTTTTCGGACTGGCCGATGAAGTAGACCGACTGGCTGACCCGCTCGGCGGTCGTCGCCGCCGGAGCGACGGATACCTGCACCGGATCGACCAGATAACGGCTGGCCAACTCAAGGATCGCCTTGGGCATGGTGGCCGAGAAGAACAGCGTCTGGCGCTCCTTCGGCAGCAGCCGGACAATGGTGCGCAGATCGTGGATGAAGCCGAGGTCGAGCATCTGGTCGGCCTCGTCCAGCACCAGGATTTCGACCTGCGAGAGATCGAGAATGCGCTGTTCGCACAAGTCGACCAGTCGGCCGGGCGTGGCGATCAGGATGTCGACGCCGCGCGCCACATCCTGACGGTTGCGGGCAATCGAGGTGCCGCCGAACACGGTGGCTACCTTGACGTTGGCAAAGCGGCCGTAATCGCGCGCGCTCTGGGCGATCTGCCCGGCGAGTTCGCGGGTCGGCGCCAGCACCAGCATCCGGCAGCAACGCGGCCGGGCATGGGTCTTGGAAGCGGCCAGCCGGTCAATCGACGGCAGAATGAATGCTGCGGTCTTGCCGGTGCCGGTCTGGGCGATGCCGAGCAGGTCCTTGCCGGCCAGCACCGGCGGAATGGCCTGCGACTGGATCGGGGTCGGCTCGGTATAATTCTTCGAGGCAAGCCCCTGCAGAATGGACTGCGACAGCCCAAGTGTTTCGAAAGTCATGATATATGCATACTCAAAATGAACGACGACGCGCGCCTGCGGCGCCCGTGACGCGGGGTTCTGAACGACCCGCGTGAATTGGGAAGCTCCTGGGGAACATCTAGGCGCAGCCGGGGCGGATATGTGCCGCCTGTTCACGCTGCCAAGCGCCTGATGGGGGCGCATGTGTGAGCGGAGGGCCTGAAAGTCAAGAAAATACTGCAATTGCGAAGAAGCACCAGCGCCCGCGAGAGGACACTGGGCAGCAACACGATCGGCTATGGTTGCAATTGGAGTCTGAGCAACGCACATCGGCAATCAGGCAAGTCAGACCGAGGATCCGGATATGACGCACGACGCCCCCCATATAAAGCTCAAGACCAACGGCAGCACCGATCCGGTATGCGGGATGACCGTCGATCCGGCGGCGACTCCGCACCACGCCGACTTCGCCGACCACACCTGGCACTTCTGCTCGGCGGGCTGTCGCGACAAGTTCCTGGCCAACCCGCAGCGCTATCTCGAACCGGCTGCCCCTGTGGAGGCGACTGCCGGCGCGGTCTGGACTTGTCCGATGCATCCCGAAATCCGGCAGGATGGTCCCGGCGCCTGCCCGATCTGCGGCATGGCGCTCGAGCTGGAGATGGCTACCGTTGACCAAGGGCCAAGTCCGGAACTGCGCGACATGTCGCGCCGCTTCTGGATCGGGCTGGTCCTGTCGGTGCCGGTCTTCCTGCTCGAGATGGGCAGCCATGTATTCCCGGCACTGCATCACCTCGTGCCGATGCGGCTTTCGATCTGGATCCAGCTGGTGCTGGCGACGCCGGTGGTGTTGTGGGCAGGGTGGCCATTCTTCCAGCGGGGCTGGACCTCGCTGCTAACCCGCAAGCTCAACATGTTCACGCTGATCGCGATGGGGACCGGCGTCGCCTGGAGCTATTCCATGATCGCCGCACTCACCCCGCAGTTGTTCCCGCCGGCATTCCGCAAGGCCGATGGCAGCGTTGCGGTCTATTTCGAGGCGGCAGCCGTGATCACCGTGCTGGTCCTGCTCGGTCAGGTGCTCGAACTGAAAGCACGCGAGCGCACGTCGGGCGCAATCAAGGCGCTGCTGGGCCTTGCCCCCCGAACTGCGCGCCGACTGGTGCCCGATGGCGAGGACGAGGAAGTGAGCATCGAGGCGATCGTGGTGGGCGATCGCCTGCGGGTCCGTCCCGGCGAGAAGGTTCCGGTCGACGGGAGTGTCGAGGACGGGCGCTCCGCGCTCGACGAGTCGATGGTGACGGGGGAATCCATGCCGGTCACCAAGGCCAAAGGTGACACCGTGATCGGCGGCACGCTCAACCAGACCGGTGCGCTGGTGATCGCGGAGACCCGGGTCGGAAGGGAGACAATGCTCGCTCGGATCGTCCAGATGGTGGCCGAGGCGCAACATTCGCGCGCGCCAATCCAGCGCATGGCCGATCGTGTTGCCGGTTGGTTCGTCCCGGCGGTAATCGGGGTCGCCGTGCTGGCCTTCGCGGGTTGGGGCATATGGGGCCCGGAGCCACGCTTTGCTTATGGACTGGTTGCGGCGGTCGCAGTGTTGATCATCGCCTGCCCCTGCGCGCTCGGGCTCGCCACACCGATGTCGATCATGGTCGGCGTCGGCCGGGGCGCCGGGCTCGGAGTGCTGATCAAAAACGCCGAGGCGCTCGAACACATGGAGAAGGTCGATACGCTGGTGGTCGACAAGACCGGGACGCTGACCGAGGGCCATCCTGCGGTTACCGCCATCGTAGCGGCACAAGGGTATTCCGAAGATGAACTCTTGCGCCTGGCTGCTGCGGTCGAGCAGTCATCCGAGCACCCGTTGGCACTTGCCATTGTCGCGGCGGCCCGCGCACGGAACATCGCCTTGCCCCGGGTCAGCGAGTTCGACTCCCCCACCGGGCGCGGCGCGCTCGGCACGGTCGAAAGCAAGCGCTTGGTGCTCGGCAACGCCCGCTTTCTGGCCGAGCAGGCCATCGACACTGCAGCGCTCGCCTCAGCCGCAGACGACCTTCGCCGTGAGGGAGCAACTGCGATTTTTGTCGGCATTGACGGCCAGGCTGGCGGCGTCTTCGCCATCGCCGATCCGGTCAAGGCGACCACGCCCGAGGCTCTCGAAGCCTTGCGGCGCGAAGGCATCCGCGTCGTCATGCTGACCGGAGACAACCGGACGACGGCCGAAGCGGTGGCCCGCAAGCTAGGGATCGACGAGGTCGAGGCAGACGTTCTACCTGAACAGAAAAGTGCGGTGGTCGCCAGGCTCAAGCGCGAAGGCCGCGTCGTGGCGATGGCTGGCGACGGCGTTAACGACGCCCCTGCCCTTGCCGCCGCTGACGTGGGCATTGCCATGGGCTCGGGCACCGATGTCGCCATCGAAAGTGCGGGAGTGACGCTGCTAAAAGGCGATCTCACCGGCATCATCCGCGCGCGCCGCCTAAGCCAGGCGACGATGAAGAACATCCGCCAGAACCTGTTCTTCGCATTCGTTTACAATGCGGCGGGCGTGCCGGTAGCAGCCGGGCTGCTTTATCCGCTTACTGGTAGGCTGCTCTCCCCGATGATCGCGGCAGGAGCCATGGCGTTGTCTTCCTTCAGCGTGGTCGGCAATGCGTTGCGACTGAACCGGGCGCGGCTGGATGGTTGATCGCAATCCGAAGGCGTTGCCCGGGGCGTAGCTAAGCCTTGAGGGCCTCGGCCATCACGGCTTCACGCAGGGCCTCCATATTATCCAACTCGAGCCCGGACAAATTGCCGATTCCGACAATCCGATCCTGACCGTAGCAATGGCGCAAATTGACGGTTTCGCCTTGTACGCGCCGCTGACTGAGCAGATCGTAGAACGTCCGTACGATCGGCAGATCTGTCCCATCGGGATCGCCATTGACGACCATCGCCAGATGGCCCGAGCGCAATTCGACCACTGATCCGACCGGGTAAGTGCCAACGGATTCGATGAAGGCGGCCAGAATGTCGGTGTCGTACTGCGCTTGCGCATCGGCCAGCACCTGCAAGGCTCTGGCGGGGTCCAGCGCTTCGCCATTGCCGTCGAACGAGATCAGGTTGTCGAAGCTGTCGCAGATGCCGGCCATGCGCGAAAACCGGTCGATCGACGCCGCGCCGAGCCCCGCGGGATAGCCTGACCCATCCATACGCTCGTGGTGGTTGAGACATACCTGCATGATTTCCTCGGGCAATCCTTCGGCTGCGCGAAGTATGTCGTAGCCGAGCACGATATGGTGCGGATCCTGGCGGGCGTCGGTGGTCAGCGGACCGTCGGGGCATTGAATGCTTTCCGGAAGATGGCCGAGACCGATGTCCATCATCAAACCGGCCATGCCGGCCAGGCGGATTTCGCGCGGTGCGAGCTTCATACGCATCGCCAGCGAGATCATGAGCGCCGATACCGCCATCGCGTGGCGATAGACGGTGGGCACCCCGTCGCGGCACCGCATCAAACCACCGAATGCGTGGGGATTCTCCTGCAATGATTGAAACACTTCCTCGACGACGGGTTCGACTCGTTTGACGTTCACCGCCTTGCCCAGTCTGCTCTCGAGAAACACCCGCGAGACGGCCATTTCAGTTCGCCCGACAACACGCAAGGCCTTGCCGAATTCGCGACGGACGGCGGGCGCGAAAGGCGCCGTCGGTTGCGCCGGAGCGCTTGGCAGAGTCCGAACCGGGCCAAGACTATGCTGCTGGAAACGTGCTGGCCGAAGGACTCGCGGGACAGGTCGCTCCAGGGGCACTTCCGAGGCTTCGACCACTACATCGCGCCCCTTTTCGGTGTCGATTATGACGCCGTCGATATCGCTGCACTGCAGATCCCGCAGCTGCCGGGGATCGATAAGCACAAATTTCTTGCGCCAGAAGGGATGCTTGAACCAGCTCCCCTCCAGTTGCTGGATAAACATCCCCAACTCGACTTCCGCCGTACCTATTCGCCTGAACATGCACCGACCATCGCTATTGCATTTGTCGGGATTTCATAGCTTTGCGGGACCTGACACCGGATTGCCCACAGATAGGTTTTCGCCCTTAGTGCGCCCGTTCATCAAGCGGTAGAATATCGACCACCGGCACCAGCAGACAGGATTCCCGCCCCGGCCCGGTATGAATCAGATGCCGCCCAAGGTTCACCGTATCCTCGTGCCGCATATAAAGCAGCGGCTTGGGATAGTTGCAGATGTCCCTGCCCTTCACCCGCAGGCGCAGCACTTCACCAGCTTCAAAGCGGGTGCCGGAAGGGAGTATCTCGATCTTCGCCTCCACCACCTCACCGGCAGCCAGTTTCCATTCTGACCGGTTGGTCAGCACCGGCTGTGCATCGGTAGAGCGTTCGGGATCGAGTTCGCGACGCGAGACGCGCAGCCAGCCGAAAGCCACCGGCCCGTCTTCGTAAGTGCCCCAGTGAATGAAGGGCACGCGGTTGCCGGCGGCGTCGTATTTTTCCAGCGCGACATGCAGGTCCAGGTCGTCGCCCGCTTCGGTAGAGACGAACAGGGTCAGCGCGGCGTTGCCGATGAGCTCGCACGGCGCGGTGAAACGGTGGTCGAAATGGGCCTCATCAAGATCGCCGAGTGGGTCGTAACTGGCAATAGAAGCAGCAGCAGGCACGGCATCGTCCATCAAGCCGGTGCCGGCATCTAGATAAAGCCGGCGGTACTGCGTGCCTTCCACCGGCCACTCCCGCGCCGGCTTCTGCACTGCCACCCCGGCGCGCTCGCGCACGTGCAGGCGGACCTTCGGCCATCCGGACAGATCAGTCTCCTCGCCTTTGAGGAAGCGATCGAAGAAGGCGGTCTGCCGGGCGATCGAGGGCGGCTCGTAGTAATAGCCCCACTTCTTGCCGCCGTGCACTTCCAGCCACTTCTGCCCGGAAGCGATGCGCTTGTAGCCTTCCAGCGTACCGCGGGTATGGACGCCGTGGTCGCTCCAGCTGGCAACGACATAGGCGGGCACGTCAATCGCCGAAAAGTCCGGCACCTTGGACTGCCAGTACTCATCGAAAAATGGATGCTCGCGGGTCGTCGCCCAGAGATCTTCAACCATGCGGTCGGAGACGCCCCAGCGCACCTGGATGTGCGGCCAGAAATGCGTCTCCGGAATGCCGCCGTGGCGGACGATCTCGTTGAAGGTGTCGGACCAGCCTTCCCATGGGTTGATCGCGGCCAGATGCGGCGGCCGCAGCGCCGCGACCTTCCACTGCGAGGAGGCGAGATAGGACACGCCCGACAGGCCGACCTTGCCGTTGCTCCAGTCCTGCGTTCCGGCCCATTCGACCAGATCGTAATGCGCTTCGGCCTCCTGCGGGGAGAAATAGCTCGCGTTGGTCTCGGCAAACCAGGTCCCGGGCGTGTCCGCTGTGATGACGGCATAGCCCTGCCCTACCCAATAGGCGGGATCGGGCGCTTCGAAGATGGTCAGGTCGCTCTGCCATTCGGACTTGACGCCGGAAGTGGGAAACAGGGTCGCCAGCGGGGCGGGATCGTGCTTGCCGTAAGGCGTCCATGCGATCAGCACCGGCAGCGGTCCGGTGGCATCGACCGGGCGGAAGAGGTCAGCGTAAAGGTCGAAGCCGAAGCGGGTCGGCACCCGCACGTCGCGCTCGATCATGATGCCGTCGCGCTCGATGCGTTCATATCGACGGGCGCGAGCGCCGCGAAATTCCGGAGTGTTGAGCGGCCGGCGCAGCCGTTCGCGATAGTCGGCCATGTACTCTCCCTTGTGTAATTGGCGCGACTGTAGAAGGCGGATTATCCGAATTCAATAAGGGTATAATTTGACATTCGGGGCAATCCGGCGCGGCCCGGAGCCCCCAGCGGCATTCCTTGCGCCGGCGCCGGGTGCGGGCTAGGTGACGCTGGGGCGTGCCCAGTGCCGTTCGGCAACGTCCCCCGAGTTTGGAGAGCCCTGCCCGATGGCTGACGCCGCAACCGCCGCCTCCGCAGTCGCCCGCCCGGCGCGCAAGGGCAAGGCGCGCGCCATCGGCCGGCCGGCGGGCAAGCGGTCCATCGGCAAGGCGTTTCTGATCGAACGCACAATTGACGTGCTGCGCACCACACCGCCGGAAAAACTCTCGCTGTCGATGGCGGCCCGCCATGCCGGCGTGCACCTCACCTTGTTCAAGTACTACTTCACCGACCGCACGCGTCTGCTGGTCGACGTTGCGCGTGAGCTGGCGATCATGTTGGGCGATACAGTCGCCGCGATCGACACCGGCAATCGCCCCGCGCCTGAACGGCTGCGCATCCGCATCGACACCATGGTCGATTTCTTCTTTGCCAATCCGCATTACCACCGGCTGATGGTGGAAATCATCGGCGACGATACCGATCCGCTGGCGCGCGAGCTGATCAGCCTGTGGATGGACAAGACGCTCGACATCTATCGTGACATTATCGAGGCTGGGGTTCGCGAAGGGACTTTGCGCCCGATCGACCCCTATTTCACCTTCGTTGCGATCATGGGCCTGTGCGAGCAGTTCCAGCACGCCACCCGCCTGCGCCACCGTGATGCGCCCAGCGAGCCGGCCGGAATCGATGCCGCCGCCCAACGCTACAAGGCCTACATCTACGACCTGCTGCTGCACGGCTTTGCCGCTGGAGGCGAATTTATTTCTAACCCGCTATAAAAAACTTTTCCCCGGCGCGCGGTGTGATATGATCGCCTCCGACAAAATTGGGGAGAGACCGCCATGGACGGCGCCGATACCAGCGAATTCACCATGCCCCCGCGCGCCTACGCCGGCGGCGAATACAAGCGCGATGACGAGGGTACGTTCCTCCAGTGCTGGAGCCCGATCATGCTCTCGGAAGAGCTGGTGGCGGGCAAGATCTATGGTCAGGACTACCTCGGCACCCGCGTGATCGTCTATCGCGATCCGACCGGGCAGCCGGTTGTGCAGAGCGCCTACTGCCCACACATGGGGGCGGACCTGGGCTGCGGCGGCGAGCTTACCGACGGCGCAGTGCGCTGCCCCTATCACCACTGGAAATTCGCCGCCGACGGCAAGTGCGTGGAAATTCCGGAAGAGACCACTATCCCCGGCGCGGCCAAGCTCTACAACTATCCGGCGGCCGAGCGCTGGGGCTTCGTCTGGGTCTTCAACGGCGAGAAGCCGCTGTACGACCTGCCGGAAATGCCCAACATCGCCGAGGAAGACCTGATCTACCGCGCGGCGCGGCGCGGCAAGCGGCCGATCGAGGGCTGGATCGGCTCGTCCAACATCGTCGACTTCCTGCACCTCAAGACGGTCCACGGCGTTCCCGATCCTTTCCCCACCAAGGTCGAGTTCACAGACTATCTGCTGACCGTGCGGCAGGAATCCCCGAACCGGATCGCCGACACCCGGCTTCACGGCTGCACCTGGCTGACCGCGCACATGCAATTTTCCGACGGCACGGAGCGGTTCTTCATGGCCGGCGGACTGCAGGTTGCGGCGGGCTGGTCGGACAGCTTCTTCCTCGTTGCGATGCGCAAGTCGCAGGCCGAGGAACTGGGACCGGAAGGCACCGAAGAGGAGTTCAAAAAGCGGATCGCCTATATCCACAAGCTCTACAGCGAGGACGAACCGATCCTCTACTCCATGCGCTTCCGCGGCTATCGCAAGAGCGCGCTGATCCGGGCCGACCGCTACATGGGCGAGTTCCTGCGCTATCACGACTCCTATCCCCGCGCGAAACCGTTCGACGTCTGAGGTGGCTGCAATGGACGAACTGGATGCGCGCGGGCGCATCGCCCTCGTAACCGGTGCCAACAAGGGCATCGGTTACGAAACGGCAAAAGCGCTTGCGGCCAAGGGCGCGACCGTGCTGATCGGCGCACGCGATCTGGCGGCAGGTCTCAGAGCGGCCGATCAGATTTCGGCGGAAGGCGGGACCGCCGAAGCGGTGCAGATCGAGATTACCGATGCGGCTTCCGTGGCGGCCGCCGCCACGCGGATCGGCGAGAAGTTCGGCCGGCTCGACATCCTCGTCAACAACGCTGCCGTCTCGCTGGAAAAAGGCCGCGAGCCGAGTGAGGCGGACATCGGCCTGCTGCGCCAGATGTACGATACCAACGTGGTCGGCACGGTTATCGTCACCAACGCAATGCTGCCCTTGCTGCGCGAATCCGACGCCGGACGGATCGTCAACATGTCGACCGGCCTGGCCTCCTTGTCCCTCACTTCCGCTCCGAATTCGCCCTTCGCGAGCATCCGGCATCTTGGCTACATCTCATCCAAGGCCGCCGTGAACTCGGCGACGATCCTGTATGCCAACGAATTGCGGCCGACCGGAATCAAGGTCAACGCCGCCAACCCCGGCCTATGCGCAACCGACCTTTCTGCCAACAAAGGCCAACCCGCCAGCGACGGCGCCCGGGTGGTGGTCGAACTGGCACTGCTCGGGCCGGACGGACCGAGTGGGGGGTTCTTCGACAGCAAGGGCAAGGTGCCGTGGTGACCGCGTAAGTCACAACCACCTGTCCGTGCTGCGCATACTGCTATCTGCTAAACCGCTTCCAGTACCATCACCGAGCATCCGTCAGCCAGCAGCGTCACTTCACCCATACGGAAGTCCGCGGCGCTGGCCATGCCGGTAAACTCCGCCAGCGTGCGCTCGCGGCCGTTGATCGGCATCATCACCATGTCCGCCCGCACTACGTCCTCATGCGCCGGGGTAACCAGTTCGGGCATGATCCGTTCGATCAACAGCAACTTGTTGCCGGGCTGGAGCGCTGCGCGGCAATTGCCCATGATGGTCGTGCATTCCGGGTCCGACCAGTCATGCAGGATGAACTTGAGCAGGATGCAATCGGCGGCCGGCGACACGCTTTCGAAGAAGCTGCCGCCGATGTAGCGCACCCGGTCGGCCACGCCGGCGGCTGAAAGATAGGTCGCCGCGCCCGCGTCGAGCGCCGGCAGGTCGTAGATCGCGCCCGCAAGGCCCGGATTGGCGAGCAGCACCTCGGTGATCGAACCGCCATAACCGCCACCGACGTCCATCACGCAGGCGTAGTTGCTGAAGTCATGCGCCTTGGCCAGCGCGCGCGCGACCGGGCGCGACTGATCGGCCATCGCACGGTTGAAGGCTTGCCCATTGACGCTGTCGGCATTGAGTTCTGCGAAGTTACCGTTGCCGCGGCCAGGCTCGCCAGTGCGCAGCGTGTGGTCGATTGTGCGGATCGAATCGAGCGTTCGGCCGCCCCAATGCACCGCATGGCCGCGCTGGTTGGCCGGATTGGCCGTTTGCAGAAGCGCGCCCATCGGGGCGATCGCGAAGCTTGTCAAAGCCGTCTGGCGGACCAGTTCAATGCTCGCCAAAGCGCGCAACACGCGGAGTACCGTGTCGGCATCGAGCTCCAGCTTGGCAGCGACCGCCGACGCTTCCTGCGGTTCGTTCGAAAGAGCATCGAACAGGCCGTTCATCACTCCGTGGTGGATCAATACCGTGCGCCACCCGGCGCTGATCATGTCCCTCAGGCGCTCCACGTCGCCGCCGCCATTCACCGTCATAGCCACTCCCCGAATCCTGCTCCGGCATTACCACTTGACGGTTGCCGCGCTCTTGATCATGCCTGCGTCAATTCAAGATGCATATAATTATTTTGCCGGCGCGAAGACGCCGCAATTGGGAGAATGCCGCATGGACCGACCCGTCCAGTCAATCGACGCCGTGCTGGACCGCCCGGATATGGGCTCGTTCCGCTGGCAGCTCTACCTGGCCTGCGGCTTGCTGATGTTTCTCGAAGGCTATGATGCCTACATTGTCTCCAACCTCGCCCCGGTCATCGCGCGCGGACTGGACATTCCGATCCCCAAGATGGGCTTCATCTTCACTGCGCAATCGGCGGGGATGGCGCTGGGGTTCTACACCTTCTCGGTGCTGGCCGACCGGATTGGCCGGCGCCGCATCATTCTCGCCGGCGCGACCATCTTCGGCCTGCTGACGCTCGCCTCGACCTGGCCGACCACGCTGGAAGGCTTCACCGCAGTCCGGTTCTTTGTGTTCCTGGCCATGGGCGCAACCTGGCCGAACATCGTCGCCCTGACTTCAGAGTTTCTGCCGGGGGTGAAACGCGGCCGATTGATGACCTGGATCTTCATCGCCCACGGACTCGGCGCCTCCGCAGCGGGCCTGCTCGGCCCGACCTTCGTGGCGTGGAAGGGCTGGGAATCCGCTTTCTGGGCGGGCGGTCTGGTCCTGCTCGCCTTCATTCCGCTGTTGATGCGGACGTTGCCCGAATCCTGCCGCTTTCTTGTTGGCCGCGACGACGGTGACGCTCAGATCGGCCGCACGCTACGCCGCGTCGACCCGCTGCTGACGGTGCCTGCCGATGCCCAATTCATAACAACGGAGCCAAAGATAGCCGGCTCGACCGTGGCGGGCCTGTTTCGGCAGGGCCGCGCGGGGATGAGCCTGCTGCTTTGGCTCGCAATGGGTTCCGCACTTTACGTCACGGCCACGCTTACCGCCTGGCTGCCGACCTACCTGCATCTGCTGGGCAACCTGCCGAGCAGCACCGGGTCGCGCATGTCGGCAGTGTCGGCCTTCGGGGCTATAGCGGGTCCGGTTTTGCTCACCTTGCTGATGAAGCGGGTCGGCATGCCCTTCGCGCTGTTCCTCACCTGCTTGATCGGCTTCGCCTGCATGATGAGTCTTTCACAGATCCCGGCGATGCCGCAGCTCGGCTGGTTCCTGGGGCTCACATTCGGCCTGCTGGTGATCGGCTCGCAAGCAGGTCTCAACGCGCTTGTGGCGTCAAGCTATCCCACCGCAATCCGCTCGACGGGCATCGGCTGGGCGGGCGGCATCGGACGCATTACCTCGATGGTCGGACCGGGCGTTGGCGGCGCCATTCTTGCGGCAAAATGGAGCCCATCGCTGATCGCGATCACATGCACTGGACCGTTGCTGATCGCCGCGCTGGCAATGATCGCCTTCCATGCCCGCGGGTACGCCAAAGACGGCGGCTAATACGGACCAAGGCGAAGTTAACGCAAACTTCACCGCCTTCGTGGATAAATGTAACCCTTGGGAAAACCATGGGGGCATGCACAAAACGATGGAAGGCCTACGTGAATTCGAACAGCGCATGTCACGCGACGATGTGGTCCAACGCGACCTCATAACGCTTGGCGTTGCCATCGCGGCGATCGTCCTGTTCGTGGGAACTGGCAGTTCCGTGGTCAGCCGGACGATTACCTTCTGGATCGGTGCCGGTCCGCGCCCTGACGTGCTGCTGACCAACGCCCTGCTGCTCAACGTTGCACTGATCATCTTCGGCTGGCGGCGGCACAAGGCGCTGACCGAGGAAGTGGTCGAACGCCGAAAGGCCGAAGCCCAGGCCCGCTATCTTGCGGAGATCGATCCGCTTACCGGCTGCCTCAACCGCCGCAGCATCGGCACTGCAACCGACCGTCTGCTGGCGGAAGCCGCCGGCCGCGGTCAGTCGGTGGCGATGATGATGATCGACCTCGACAATTTCAAGCAGATCAACGATTTCAATGGCCACAACGCCGGGGACCTGATCCTGCAGGAATGCGCCCGGCGCATCCGCTCGGCCCTGCCCGATGGAGCCCTCGCGGCGCGGATCGGCGGCGACGAGTTCGGCTGTGCGATCTCCTTTGATCATCGTCAGATCGAACGGATTGATCAGATCGCGAACACGATGATCGCCACTGTTGCCGAACCGATCGAGGTCAACGGCGTAAGCCTTACCGTCACCGTTTCGGTCGGTATCGCGCGCAGCGACTTGCGGGTCGTAGCTCAAGGCGACGAACTCGATGCGCAGACGCTGCAGCACATGGCAGACATCGCCATGTACCAGGCCAAGAAGGAAGGCCGGAACCGCTACTTCTGGTTCGAGAACTCGATGGAAGCTGAACTCAAGGTTCGCTCGGAACTGGTGGCGGGGATCCGTGCCGGTATCCCGAGTGGTGAGTTCGTGCCCTATTTCGAACAGCAGATCGACACAGCGACCGGGGATCTGGTCGGATTCGAGATGCTGGCGCGCTGGAATTCGCCCACGCTAGGCGTTGTCAGCCCGGAAGTGTTCATCCCGATCGCCGAGGATATCGGCGTGATCGGGGAGCTTTCGGAATGCTTGATCCGCCAGGCCCTCGTGGAAGCGCGCCAATGGGATCCAAAGCTGACTCTGTCGGTCAACATTTCGCCGATCCAGCTGCGCGACCCGTGGTTTGCGCAAAAGCTGCTGAAGATCCTGGTCGAAGCCAATTTCCCGCCAAACCGGCTCGAGATCGAGATCACCGAGAGCTGCCTTCACGACAACATCGGCGTTGTGCGGACACTTATCGTCAGCCTTAAGAACCAGGGCATCCAGGTCAGTCTCGACGATTTCGGCACCGGCTATTCCTCTTTGGCGCAACTGCGCACCTTGCCGTTCGACCGTATCAAGATCGATCGCTCGTTCGTCACCAGCCTGCCTGACAACAAGGAAAACGCCACAATCGTCCAGGCGATCACCTCGCTGGGCGAAGGGCTTGGCCTGCCGATCACCGCCGAGGGCATCGAGACACCCGAAGTGCTCGACGAGCTTCGCCGGTTCGGCTCGTTCAAGGGTCAGGGCTATCTCTATGGCTATCCCGAAACTGCCGCGGATACCCATCGCAAGCTCGCCGACCTGGACTTGCTGCGCGAGCCTGAAGAGCCGCTGGCCAAGCCGGCGAAAAAGAAGGCCATGAAGAAGCCCGCGGCAGCCGGCGACAAACGCAAGCGCTCCGCCTGAGACTGGACGAACCGCCCCGCCGCGCCTAGATCGCGGCCATGCGCGTTCCCTTCATCAAGATGCATGGTCTTGGCAATGACTTCGTCGTGCTCGACGCCCGCGTCGATGCGGTGCCGCCGATGACCCCGGCCTTGGCGAGCGCGCTGGCCGACCGGCACACCGGAATTGGCTGCGATCAGCTGATCCTGCTGGAACCTGCCGACGCAGCCGACTTTCGCATGCGCATCTTCAACGCCGACGGCAGCGAGGTCGAGGCTTGCGGCAATGCTACCCGCGCGGTGGGGCTGCTGCATGGCCGCCCTGCACGGATCGAAACGCTGGGCGGGATCGTCAGCTCTACTCCGGCCGATGCCGGCATCTCGGTCGAGATGGGCAAGCCCCGGTTCGATTGGGACGAGATTCCCCTCGCCTATGCGCTGGATACGCACATGATGCCGGTCGCCTGGGAGGATCTGGCCGAACCGGTTGCAGTCAATGTCGGCAACCCGCACGTGATCTTTTTCGTGCCCGATTGCGATGCCGTGCCGCTTGATCGGCTTGGGCCCGAGATCGAGCACGACCCGCTGTTTCCGGAGCGGGTCAACGTCAACGTCGCCACCATCACCGCGCGCGATGCGATCCGCCTGCGCGTGTGGGAGCGCGGCGCCGGGCTGACGCTGGCTTGCGGCACCGGCGCCTGCGCCACCGCCGTGGGTGCGATGCGGCGCGGGCTGGTGGACCGCACGGTTACCGTCACCCTCCCCGGGGGTTCGCTGACCATCCAGTGGCGCGAGGACGGCGAGATCGCGATGACCGGTCCTGCCACCGAGAGTTTCCGCGGCAGCTTTGATCCGGCCGGCTACGGGGTATCGGCGTGAGCCTTGAAGTTGTTTCGCTGGGCTGCCGGTTGAACCTGTCCGAAAGCGAAAGCCTGCGGCGGCTCCTTGTGGGCGAGGACAACCTGATCGTCATCAACAGCTGCGCGGTGACGGGGGAGGCAGTGCGCCAGACCCGGCAAGCCATCCGCCGCGCACGGCGCGCGCGGCCTGATGCGCGGCTGATGGTGACTGGCTGTGCCGCCGATGTGGAGCGCGCTGCGCTGGGGGCGATGGATGAGGTCGACGGGCTGATCGCCAATGCCGCCAAGCTTGATCCGCGCGCCTGGAATGTCGCACCTGCTGGCGAGGCAGTGCTCCCTCGCCACACGCGGGCTTTCATTGCCGTGCAGAACGGCTGCGATCACGCCTGTACCTTCTGTGTCATCCCGCAAGGGCGCGGTGCCAGCCGCTCGCATCCGGTCACAGAAGTGCTGCGCGAAATGGAGCGCCATCTTGACGCGGGAGCGCGCGAGGTGGTGCTGACCGGGGTCGACCTGACCAGCTGGGGCCACGATCTGCCCGGCGCGCCCGGCCTGGGGATTCTGGTCGCGGCGATCCTCTCGACCTTCCCCGCCCTTGAGCGCCTGCGCCTGTCTTCGCTTGACGGCGTGGAGATCGACCCGTTGCTGTTGGACCTCATCGCGAGTGAACAGCGGGTGATGCCGCACGTCCATCTTTCGCTGCAAGCTGGCGACGACCTGATCCTCAAGCGGATGAAGCGCCGCCACTCCCGCGCCGACGCCCTTACGTTGGTCTCCGGCTTGCGCGCGCGGCGTCCGGAACTGTCCGTCGGGGCAGATGTCATCGCCGGTTTCCCGACCGAGGACGAAGCGATGCACGCAAACTCGCTCGCCGCAATCCGGGAGCTTGGAGTGGTTCACGGTCACATCTTCCCCTACTCCCCTCGCCCCGGCACCCCGGCAGCGCGGATGCCACAGGTTGCGGTGCCGGTGATCCGTGCGCGGGCCGCCGAATTGCGCAGCGCCGTGGCCGATGTCCGCGCCCGCTGGCTTGAATCGCTGCTGGGCCAGCCGCTTTCGGTGCTTGCCGAACGCGACGGAACCGGCCATGCGCCCAACTTCGCTCGGGTGCAGCTGCCGCCCGGAACCACTGCCGGAACGATCCTGACCGTGACTCCCACCCGCATCGTCGAAGGCCTGCTGGCATGAGCGGCCCGAGCTGGACCGAACGCTTGTTCGGAGGCTTCCGCAAGACCTCCGAAAAGCTTACCGAGAACCTCTCTGGCATCGTCACCAAGGCGAAGCTGGACGATGCCCAGCTGGATGAGATCGAGGACGCTTTAATCCTTTCCGATCTCGGCCCCCGCGCCGCCGCCCGTATCCGCGAGAGCCTTGCCGAAGAACGCTTCGAGCGCGGGCTGGATGACACGGCGATCCGCGAGGCGGTGGCTGCCGAAGTCGCCGCGATCCTGCGTCCAGTGGCCAAGCCGCTCCAGATCGTCGCCTTCCCGCGCCCGCAGGTGATCCTGGTGATCGGGGTCAATGGTTCGGGCAAGACCACGACCATCGCCAAGCTGGCCCATCTGTTCCAGGAGCAGGACTATTCCGTAATGCTCGCGGCCGGCGACACGTTCCGCGCTGCCGCGATCGGCCAGCTCTCGGTTTGGGCCGAGCGGATCGGGGTGCCGGTGATCAAGGGGCCGGAGGGCGGGGATCCGGCAAGCATTGTTTTCGACGCGGTCAAGGCGGCAACCGATAAGGGCATCGACGTGCTGATCGTCGACACCGCCGGGAGGCTCCAGAACAAGCGCGAGTTGATGGACGAGCTGGCCAAGATCCGCCGCGTCCTTGGCCGCCTCAATCCCGAGGCGCCGCATGATGTGGTGTTGGTGCTGGATGCCACCAACGGTCAGAACGCCTTGCAGCAGATCGAGACTTTCCGCGACGTCGCCGGGGTTACGGGGCTGGTCATGACCAAGCTTGATGGCACCGCGCGGGGCGGTGTGCTGGTAGCGGCGGCCGAACAATACGGCCTGCCGATCCACGCGATCGGCGTGGGCGAAAAGATCGACGACCTGCGGCCGTTCGATGCCGAACTGGTCGCGCGGGTAATTGCGGGAGTGGCATGATGGCCGATGAACAATCAAAACCCACCCCCAGGAAGAAATCCGGCTGGATCAACCTGCTGGTCGATTACGGCCCGGTCATCATTTTCTTCATTGCCTACCGGATGTATCGCCCGGCCGATCCAGATAACATGGTCGGCGAGGTTCTGGCCGTGACCCGCTCAACGGGGATATTTATCGTCGCGACGATTGCCGCGCTGGCGATTTCCCATTTCAAGCTGGGCAAGATTTCGCCCATGTTGTGGCTCACGACGGTGCTGGTAGTAGGCTTCGGAGCGCTGACCATCCTGACTCAGGATCCGTTCTGGATCCGCCACAAGCCGACCGGCATTTACCTGTTGTTTGCGGTGCTGCTGCTGGGCGGCTGGCTGCGCGGCAAGGCGATGCTGCGGATCCTGCTGGAGAGTGCATTCGATGGCCTTAGTGAAGCCGGATGGATGAAGCTTTCACGCAACTGGGGCTTCTTCTTTCTGTTCCTTGCCGGCCTGAACGAGGTGTTCGCCAGCCCCGAATGGTTCAGTTTCGATGAGTGGCTCAAGGCCAAGCTGGTGGTGTTCATGCCGCTGTCGTTCCTGTTCACTTTCGCCCACATGCCGATGCTGATGAAGCATGGATTGGGCGCGAGCGATGTCGAACCGCCGGGGCAGTAGGGGAAATTCCGTCCAACCGGCTGCAAAAGCGGGGTGACAATCATTCGCAACAGCGCAATAACCGGGCTCCGCGCTGCTCCGGCGGTGCCAATCAGATTTCGAATGCGTTCCAATTAAAGAAGTAGGGGGAAGCAATGGCCAAATTTTTCGGTAACCTGCACCTGGTGCTCGCCACGGGTGTCGTCCTGGCAGTGCTCGTGATGCTGCAATTCGGCGGTTCCGCCACGGTTGATGCCAACTCGGTGTTCCGCTGGCTCCACGTCTTTTTCGGCATCCTGTGGATTGGGCTGCTCTATTACCTGAACTTCGTCCAGGTGCCGACCATGCCTGCGATCCCGGCCGAGCAGAAGGGCGCCGTCACCGGCCACATCGCGCCGAAGGTATTCTTCTTCTTCCGCTATGCCGCGCTGCTGACGGTGATCACCGGGCTCGTTATCGCTTGGGTCTCGGGCTATGCCCACCAGGCCCTGACGTTCTCGGGTGAAGGCAACGTCAACCTGATCGGCCTTGGCATGTGGCTGGCGCTGATCATGGCCTTCAACGTGTGGTTCATCATCTGGCCCGCCCAGAAGAAGATCCTCAACCTGGGTGCGACCGAAGCCACTGCCGAGGAAAAGGCCGCCGCCGCACCGCGCGCACTTTATGCCAGCCGCACCAACACGCTGCTGTCGCTGCCGATGCTCTATTGCATGGTCAGCGCCAACCTCGGCTGATCCCGCACGCGTAAACATGGCAGGCGCGGCGCTCCGATCCGGGGCGTCGCGCTTTCCTTTTGGTGCTTCCGGATTGCGGCTTCAGGCTTGCCCGGTCTGGCTCGACAGCAAGGCCGGCTCAATGCCTTCCGCCCGCCACACGGCGTCCCAGCGCGCTTCAGTGGGCGCCGTAAAGATGATGTCTTCGTGAATGTCCACGACATGCCAGCCGTGGTGGTGCATCTCGTCATCCAACTGCCCCGGTCCCCATCCGGCATAGCCGAGCGCAAAAAGCCAATGCTGCGGCCCTTCACCTGCCGCTATCGCCCGCAGCACATCAAACGAAGCGGAAAGCGCCAAAGAGTCGCTGACCCGCATCGTCCCGTCCGAGGTCCAATCCGGACTGTGCAGTACAAAGCCTCGCCCCGGCTCAACCGGACCGCCGTTGTGGACCGGCGCATCAGGTGCCACGCCTGGATCGAGGTCCAGCTGGAGCAACACGTCGTGAAAGGTCACGTCGTCGCGCAATTGGCCGATGCCAATACCCAGCGCGCCTTCCGCGTCGTGCACGCACACGGCATTTACCGACCGCTCGAATCGCGGATCGCCCATGCCGGGCAGCGCCAGAAGCAGTTTTCCGGCCAGGGAATGTGAGGCTTCGAAATGTTGGCCCATGACCAGGCAGGATAATCAGGTGACCCCCGCTGGCAAACGGTTAGCAGTCAAGCAGGGTTAATTTCACGACCAACCAGCCGTTTATGCCTGCATGGATGCAGACAAAACTCGCTCTGGCCCTCGGTCCGGTGGAATTCTCGGCTGGCTCGGCCTGCGCGCGCGCCGTGGACCGATTTCAGAAGCACAGCCAGGACAGGCGCCGGCACCCGATTCCCTCTCCGATCCGCGCCGCGCGGCGACATGTGCTGGGCGACATCGGCTTGTTCCTGGAAGTCCATGATCTTCCCGCGTCGGCCTATACGCTGGCCATCGCGCATGATTACATCACGGGCCAGGACCAGATGCTGGTGCGCGCGGTGGAAGCCCAGATCCGCGCCGGAGATGCCATCTCGCTTGAATGGCTCGACCGGGCGGGACATGGCGATACCCGCGCTTCGGACCAGGCCGGGCTGGAAAAGCTGATGGTCAAGCTGGAAGCCAGCGTCGAGGATTTCGGCAAGACGACAACCGCCGCCAAAACCGCCACCAGCGAGTACAACTACGCCCTGAAGCAGCACATGGGTGAGCTTGAACAAGTCAGCAAGGCCGGGGCGGTCATCAACGAACTGGCCCAGATTGCCCGGGCGATGATGGAGCGCACCCGCGTGGTCGAGCAGGAGATGACTCGCAGCGAGCTCCAGACCCGGGCGCTAAAACGCAGCCTGGACCAGGCGCGCAAGTCGGCCGAACTCGATCACCTTACCGGTCTACCAAATCGCCGCGCCTTCGAATCCCGCCTCGACGCCGAGTTCATGGCGGCCAAGGAGCGCCAGGAATCGCTGTGCAAAGCCTTTTGCGATGTCGATCATTTCAAGGTGATCAATGACACGCACGGGCACGACGCTGGTGATCGGGTGCTCAAGGTGGTCGCCCAGAACCTCGCGCGGGTTTCCAACGATCAGTGCCACGTCGCGCGTCATGGCGGCGAAGAGTTCGTGATCCTGCTGCGCGGCAAGAGCCTGCTCGAGGCCAGCGAACTGCTCGACGAATTGCGCGCCGAAATGGCCGAGCGGCGCCTGGTCAACCGCGCGACCGACGTGCCGTTTGGAAAAGTCACGTTCTCCGGAGGGATCGCCGACGTGCTCTCCCACGGGTCCCCGCGCGCGGCGCTCAAGGCAGCGGACGAGGCCCTTTACCGAGCCAAGGCCGAAGGCCGCAACCGGATCGCCGTCGCCCCCCGGCCGCAAGCCGCCACTCTGCCCGCGTAAATCGACCTCAGTCCTTCGGAGCCAGCCGCTCCATCGGCACTTCGGCGTACATCGCCTTGACCGCAGGCCGTTCCTGGATTTGGCGCATCCAGCGCATCAGGCCCGGCGTGTCGGCCTCATTGACCAGATCCGGGAAGCCCTTGTCCATGCCGCCGGCAATGGCGAAGTTGCAGATGTCGGCCAGGGTGTATATCCCGCCAGCCAGCCATTCGTTGTCACGCAAGTGATCGTCGAGCCGGCGCACCGAGACCCCGATCTTGCGCATTTCCTCGTCGAGCAGATCCTGCGGGAAACCCTCGCGGGCGCGGCGCCACTTGGTCTGCTGCTCGGGGATCGGGATCGCCTTGACCCGCTCCTCGAATTCCTCGTCGCCGATCGCCTTGGCCATCTGGCTGACCATACGCTGCCAGCCGATGGTCGAGACGCACCAGCAGAAATATTCGTCGACCCACTTGGTCCAGACCCGCATCTCGGCGCGGTCAAAATGATCGTCGGGGCGCAGCTTCACCGCGGTCGGGTAAGCGTCCTCGAGATATTCGCAGATCACGGTCGATTCGGTCACGACCCGGCCCTGATCGACCAGCGCCGGCACTTGCCCGCGCGGATTGATCGCCTTGAACCAATCGGAATGATGCTCGAAAATGGC
Organism: Sphingomonadaceae bacterium; assembly: GCA_947472735.1. GTDB lineage: Bacteria > Pseudomonadota > Alphaproteobacteria > Sphingomonadales > Sphingomonadaceae > Novosphingobium. The sequence continues at coordinate 23,911 of CANJBY010000007.1, forward strand.
CGGATTCAGCCGGATGCCCTCAAACTGCAGGCCCTTTTCGTAGAGGGTCAGCAGGGGCTTGAGCGAATTTGCGCCGGGACCGAAACTGTAGAGCGTGAGCATTCGGGACATCCTCTTGTCGTTTGTCCCTGCATAGCGAATTGTATGTAATACATACAAGTGGGAATGTGTGCGGGCGCTGCGCTTCACAAAATTGCGCGGCTGTGGTTAGACCGGATCCATGTTCTTCAACTTCGTCGACGAACTGCGCGCCGCGGGCATTCCCGCCTCTTTCAAGGAGCACCTCGTGCTGCTCGAGGCGCTGGAGCGCGAGGTGATCGAGCGGACGCCGGAGGCCTTCTATTACCTCGCCCGAACCACATTCGTGAAGGATGAGGGTCTGCTGGACCGGTTCGATCAGGTCTTCGCCAAGGTCTTCCGGGGGATCGCCACCGACTTTGGCCAGCAACCGGTCGACATACCCGAGGACTGGTTGCGAGCAGTGGCGGAGCGCTATTTCTCGCCCGAGGAGATGGAGCGGATCAAGGCGCTCGGCTCCTGGGACGAGATCATGGAGACGCTGAAGCAGCGGATCGAGGAGCAAAAGGAGCGGCATCAGGGCGGCAGCAAGTGGATCGGCACCGGCGGCACTTCGCCCTTCGGACACGGCGGCTACAACCCGGAAGGCGTTCGGATCGGCGGCGAGAGCCAGCATGGGCGCGCCGTGAAGGTGTGGGAGCAGCGCGACTTCAGGAACCTCGACAACACGCGCGAGCTGGGCACCCGCAACATCAAGATCGCGCTGCGCCGCTTGCGCCGCTTCGCGCGGGAGGGGGCGGCGGAAGAGCTGGACCTCGATGCGACGATCGAGGGCACTGCGCGCCAGGGCTTCCTTGACATCCACATGCGGCCTGAGCGGCACAATGCGGTGAAGGTGCTGCTGTTCCTCGACGTCGGCGGATCAATGGACCCGTTCATCAAGCTGGTCGAGGAGCTGTTCAGCGCCGCTACGACCGAGTTCAAGAACATGGAGTTCTTCTACTTTCACAACTGCCTCTACGAGGGCGTGTGGAAGGACAACCGGCGGCGACGCTCCGAGCGGACCAACACCTGGGACATCCTTCACAAGTACGGCCACGACTACAAGGTAATCCTCGTCGGTGACGCTTCGATGAGCCCGTACGAGATCACGCACCCTGGCGGTTCGGTCGAGCATTTCAACGAGGAGCCGGGCACGGTCTGGCTGCAACGCCTGACCAATACCTACCCGGCGACCGTCTGGCTCAATCCGGTGCCGGAGCGGCAGTGGGACTATTCGCAAAGTACGCAAATCATCAAGCAACTGGTCGGCGACAACATGTTTCCGCTGACGCTTGGCGGACTGGACGCGGCGATGCGCGAACTCACGCGAAAGAAGCACTGAAAATCATGGACAATCCGGTTTCCCGCCGCAGGGCGATCCTCGGCGCGACGATCGGCAACGCGATCGAATTCTATGATTTCCTGGTCTACGCCAGCTTCGCGATCCAAATCGGCAAGGCCTTCTTTCCCGCCGAGAACACCTATATCTCGTTGATCGCCAGTCTTGCGACATTCGGGGCAGGCTTCGTTACCCGGCCGCTCGGCGCCTGGACGATCGGGTCCTATGCCGACCGTCATGGCCGCCGCCCGGCCTTGCTGCTGACGCTATGGCTGATGGGTGCGGGGATTGCGGGGCTTGCGCTGACGCCGTCCTATGCCACGATCGGCTGGGCCGCACCGGTGATCGCGGTCGCCGCGCGGCTGCTTCAGGGCTTCGCGCTGGGCGGCGATGTCGGCCCTTCGGCCTCGTTCCTGATCGAGGTAGCGGGCGAGGAACGACAGGGTCTGGTAGGCTCATTGCAGCGAGCGACGCAGCTGATCGCCGGCGGGCTCGGTGCGGCGGCCGGCTTTACCCTCACCCTGCTGCTCGATCCCGTCCAACTGGGAAACTGGGGTTGGCGCGTAGCGCTTGCGGCGGGGCTTATCGTGGTGCCCTATGCCGCGTGGCTGCGGCGCAACCTGCCCGAAACGCACGAAGCTGCGGAACAGCACGTCCCCGCGCCCCGGCCTGACCGTAAGGAATGGTGGCTCATCAGCATCGGACTGGTGCTGTTCTCGGCCGGGACAATCAGCTCCTACCTGATGAACTACATGGCCACCTTCGCGCAGAACTCGCTCAAACTGCCGCCGCGCGCCGCCTTTGCCGGACAGATGGCGGCCTACCTGCTTGCCGCCGTGACCGGGATCGCATCGGGCTGGCTCAGCGACAAAATTGGACGGCGGCCCGTGGCACTGGCAGCAGGGATCGGCTTCGTGGTCGTGGCCTGGCCGGCCTATGCCTGGTTGATGGCAGACCCGACCGCGCTTACTTTCCTGGGCGTTTGCGTCGTGCTCGGGCTCGTCAACGGGCTGACCTGCGTTCACATCGTGATGATCGCCGAGAGCATCGCTAAACAGACCCGCGCCCGCAACTTCGCGATGATCTACACCGTGCCGATCACTCTGTTCGGCGGCACCGCGCAAGTCTTCGTGACCTGGCTGATCCACGCCACCGGCACGCCGATGGCGATCGCCTGGTGCCTGATGGCGATCTGGGTGCCAGGACTGGTCGCCACCTGGCTCTACCCGGAATCCGCACCGCGGTTGAAACGGGTATGAAGGGGCACAGCATTTCTTTGCTTGAAGCGCGGCGCCACACCGCCATGTTGCGCAAATGAGCGATCGACTTCCCGCGCTGTTCCTCGGCCATGGCTCGCCGATGACGACCATCACCGACGTGCCCGAGCGCCGCGCTTTCGAGGCGCTGGGCCAGTCTCTTCCCCGGCCCCGTGCTATCCTGGTGGTCTCCGCGCACTGGCAGTCGCAAGGCAAGACGCTGTTGACGGCGCAGGAACACCCGCCGACGATCCATGATTTCGGTGGTTTCCCCGATGAGCTGTTCCAGGTGCAATACCCGGCCCCCGGCTCAGCCGAACTGGTTGAGCGGATTGCGCAACTGCTCGGCGAAGAAGCGATCAGCCGCGACACCAGTTGGGGTTATGATCACGGCACCTGGGGCGTGGTCGGTCCGATGTATCCGGAGGCGGACATCCCGCTGATAGCCATGAGCGTGAACCGTTCGCTCGCCCCCGAAGCGCATTTCGAGATCGGCGCAAAGCTCGCCCCGCTGCGCGACGAAGGCGTGCTGTTCATCGCCAGCGGCAACATCATCCACAACCTGCGGATGTGGCGATCGACCATCGGCACGCAGCCGGACTGGGCGGTCGACTTCCGTGACCGGATCAATGCCGCGGTTCTGGCAAACGATCACGAGGCACTAATCAAATTCGCTCCGGAGGACCAAGGCGCGGCCCTGGCGATCAACAGCGCCGAGCATTACTTGCCCCTGCTCTACACCGTCGGCGCACGGTTGCCGGGGGACGAAGTGCGGTTCTTCAACGATACCGTCGACGGGTCTATTTCGATGACCTCGGTGCTGGTCGGGAACACCGCCCTGCTCGGCGACATTGGTCAGTAGAGCACGAAGCGCCGGCGTTCCTCTTCCCAAGCCCGCTCGTCCGCGCTGGCCAGCGCATCCAGATCGCCTGGTAGCGCCGCCGCATCGTCAACCCATTCGCGCAAGACCGGTCCGCCATTGATGACGTCGATCGCCAGCCGGTCGAACTCGTACTCATAGGGAAAGTCGCGCCAGATCGGGTAGTCCGGATGCAGCCGCCGGATTGCCTTGAAGGCCAGTGCCTGCAAGCGCCAAGGGCGGAAGGCGTGGTGATCGTAAAAGCGCCCCTCTGCGTGGATCATCAGCGCGCTGCACAGCGCGCCCGCGTGCTTGTGGAAGGTCGGCGTGAACCAGCACTCGCGCAGCGCACAACCAGCCAGCCACTTCGGGGCAAAAGCGCGCATTTCGGCCAGCACGGCCTGGGCATCGAGGTCCGGCGCGCCGAACAGCACTTCCAGAGGCCGCGTAGTGCCGCGCCCTTCGGACAGGGTCGTGCCCTCCAGCATAACGGTCCCGGCATAAGCGCGGGCCATATTGAGATTGGCGGCATTGGGACTGGGGTTGACCCAGATCCGGCTGTCCGGCCAGCCGAAGCCCGGCCCGTCCGGCTCCCAGCCCTCCATCGCAATCACGCGGTACGGCACGTCGAGCTTGAAGTGCTCGACAAACCACTTGCCCATCTCGCCCAGCGTCAGCCCGTGGCGCATCGGCATCGGCCCGGCGCCGACGAAGCTTTCCTGCCCTGGGAGCAGGATCGTCCCCTCGACCGGACGGCCCGCGGGATTGGGCCGATCCAGTACCCAAACTTCCTTGCCGGTGCCCGATGCTGCCTCAAGCAAGTAAAGCAGCGTAGTAACGAAAGTATAGATCCGGCATCCCAGGTCCTGCAAATCGAACAGGAACACGTCGGCGGTGGACATCATCTGCCCGGTCGGGCGGCGGACCTCGCCGTACAGACTGAAAATCGGGATATTGTATTCTGGGTCGAGCTCGTCGGCCGTCTCGACCATGTTGTCCTGCTTGTCGCCCTTGAGCCCGTGCTGCGGCCCGAATGCCGACGTTACGTTGATCCCCGCCGTGATCAGGGCATCGAGCGAATGGACGAGGTCCGCAGTAACCGAGGCCGGATGCGCCACCAGGGCGACGCGCTTGCCTTGCAGCGGCTTGCGCAATGCGGGGTCCGCCAGCAGGCGGTCGATGCCGAATTTCATGAGGCGTTCGGTGCCGGAAGCGTCGCGGCAAAGCAAGTAGGTGCATGGAAATCGGGCTTGCCGGGGGCGTGAGCCAGTGCCCAGTAGCTTTTGCGCCCGCCCTCCTCCTCGATCACCGCAGTCAGTCCAAGCTGCCACGGCAACGACGGCAGCCCGGCGATGGGGAGGGCGGCTTCGAAGAAAGACAAGTCCTTGCCCCGCCGCATGGTGCAGACCGGGTCGCGCGGCATGGCGCGGGGGTGCATTCCGTCACGATAGGCATCAAAGTCATAAGCAGCCCAGCGCTCGGAAGGGGAGAGGTTCAGTTCGACATAGGAAGCGCTGTCGGGAGTCTTGAGGAACAGCTCGAAACAGGTCGTCTGCCACAGGTCATGTCCCCGGCCTTTGCCGGCGAGCGGCGGCACAACCAGCGATCCGCTGCCCTCGATCCGCCATCGCAGGGTGAGCCAGTTGGCATCCGCCCGCCCTATCCCAGCCTTGATGGCGCGCACCGCCAGCGGCGGTGTGTCCGGGTGGCAGGAAAGCTCATACGTTTCCAAGCGCGCAACTCCGTGCTAGGCGCGCCCCCGCAAACCGGAAAGCACCATGACCTACAACTCGACCCTGCTCCGCCTGCTCGATGAGCGTGGCTACATACATCAGCTCACTGATGCCGAGGGACTCGATGCCCTCGCCGCGAAGCAGGTCGTGCCGGGCTATATCGGCTTCGATGCCACCGCGCCATCACTGCACGTGGGGAGCCTTGTGCAGATCATGATGCTGCGGCGCTTGCAGCAAGCTGGTCACAAGCCAATCGTCGTGATGGGCGGTGGTACGACCAAGATCGGCGATCCTTCCGGTAAGGACGAGAGCCGCAAGCTGCTGACCTCGGAACTGATCAACGCCAACATCGCCTCGATCCGCACCATCTTCGAACGCCTGCTGACTTTCGGAGATGGGCCGACCGATGCCATCATGGTCAACAACGATGAGTGGCTTAGCCAGCTTGGCTATGTCGAGCTGCTGCGCGAGGTTGGGCCGCACTTCACGATCAACCGCATGTTGACCTTCGATTCGGTAAAGCTGCGGCTTGAGCGCGAGCAACCGCTGACGTTCCTCGAATTCAACTACATGATCCTCCAGGCTTACGATTTTCGCGAACTGGCGCTGCGCCATAGCTGCCGACTGCAAATGGGAGGAAGCGACCAGTGGGGCAACATCATCAACGGGATCGAGCTTACACGTCGGATGGAGAGCAAGGAGCTGTTCGGCCTGACGACCCCGCTGCTGACGACCGCCGATGGCGCCAAAATGGGCAAGACCGCAGCGGGGGCCGTCTGGCTTAACGAGGAACAACTCCCTGCCTATGACTTCTGGCAGTACTGGCGCAACGCAGACGACCGTGATGTCGGCCGTTTCCTGCGGCTGTTCACCGACCTTCCGCTCGACGAGATCGTCCGCGTTGAGTCGCTGGAAGGCAGCGAAATTAACGCCGCCAAGGTGGTTCTCGCCAACGAGGTAACCAAACTCTGCCGTGGAGAAGGGGCCGCAAAGGCTGCCGAAGCCACCGCCTCCGCCACATTCGCGGGACGCGGTGTCGGCCAGGACCTGCCGGAGTTTGCTCTCCCCACCGTAGGTCTCTCCATCGTCGATGCCCTCGTCGGGATTGGTTTCGCCGCCAGTCGGGGCGAGGCCAAGCGGCTGGTTGCCGGCGGCGGAGCGCGGGTCGATGGGGAAGTGGTTGCCGATGAAGGTTACCACATTCCAGGCGGAACCGAACTGCGCATCTCTTCGGGCAAGAAGAAGCACGGGGTTTTGCGCCCGGCATAGGCTTGCCGCCTGCCCTGCAGATTTTTGCCGCGGTTTACAGTTTCTTCGCCTTTAGCGCTTAGATGTCACTCGTCTGGGGTCGCACCAGAGGAGAAGATCGACCATGAGTGCAGGGGCACAGTTGACCGTAACCGACATGCGCCGCGCTACGCGGCACCCCGTCGATTACCCGGTAATCGGCGAGCACCGCGTCCACGGTGATGTGCACATGCATATCGTCAACGTATCGGCGCATGGTTTCATGGTCGAAGGCGAACTTCCGATCAGTCGCGGAGAGCGTGTAACGATCCGCTTGCCGCATATCGGCCGAATCGAAGCCCACATGATCTGGGTCACGGACGCGCGTTCGGGTTTCCAGTTCGAGCGGATTATCCGGCTCGAAGATTTCATGGAAATGATTGCAGCAGTCCAGCCCAACGCCCGCCTGCGCCGCGCCCGCTAAAGCAACGCATCCAGCAGCACCTGCTGTTCCCGAAGTCGTGCTCAGACACCGACAAGACTAAGCAAGACTACCGGGGCAAACCGCTGCACTGTCGTGGTTCTTCGCGTCGTCGGCTTCCGTGCGAAAGCCTATTGATACAATATATCATTTCATCTACTGCTCCCCGAATGAAACTTTGCCGCGCTTCCCTCGCCGCCGTTATGGCCGTCCATATCGCTGCACCGGCGCAGGCTCAGGATGCACCAACACCCGCCCAGCACGCTGAGGATTCGGGACAGGCGATCGTGGTGGTCGGTCGGCTGGTCGGCGGAAATCATGATCCGATTGCGGCGCCGGCAGTCCTTCAGGGCGATGCCCTGCTGCGCGATACCCGCCCGCAGATCGGGCAGATGCTGGAAAACCTTCCCGGAGTTTCGGCCAGCGGATTCGCGCCAGGAGCTTCGCGTCCGGTGCTGCGCGGATTTGATGGCCCGCGCGTCCAGGTGCTGACCGATGGTCTGGGTTCGCTCGACGCATCGTCGGTATCCGGCGATCACGCCGTTTCGATCGATACCCTCAATGTCGAGCGGGTCGACGTGCTGCACGGTCCCCAGGTGCTGCTTTACGCCAGCGACCCCGCCGGCGGCGCGGTCAACGCACTCGACAAGCGGATTCCCCGCCGGATGCCGGACGGTTCGTTCGACCTCGATCTGACCGGCAGCTACGGCACAGCGGCAGACTCGGTCGATGTAGGCGGCGCGGTCGATGTCGCCCTCGCCCCGCGCTGGGTTGCGCGCCTCGACGCCAGCTACAACCGCGCTGGAGACCTTGCGATCGGCGGCTATGTGCTTTCTCCGCAGCTACGGGCGGAAACGCTGGCCGAAGCTGCAGGCCTGCGTCAGGCCGGAGACTTAGCCGGCGCCGACACCCTCGCCGCCCAGGCAAATGCCCGGGGCAAGCTTCCGAACAGCTGGGCCAAGCAATACACTTTCGGCGGTGGGGTTGCCTTTATTGACGATGGCGGCACGCTTGGGGTCTCGGTCTCCCGGCTGGCCAGCGACTACGGCATCCCGCCGCGGCCCGAGGTCGGCGATCCGGATCCGGTCAGCATAGCCCTGCGCCAGACCCGCGTGGACCTGCGCGCCGGCCTGAACCTTTCCGGCTTCCTCGATCGCCTGGAAATGCGCACGGCCTATGGCGACTATCACCATACCGAACTCGATGACGGCGTGCCGGCTACGCGGTTCGCCAGCAAGGGGATCGAAGCACGGCTCGAGGCGGTTCAGGCCCGTCACGGAATCTGGAGCGGCACCACCGGCATCCAGTACGGCGCGCGCAGCCTCGACATCATCGGCGAAGAGCGCCTGCTTCCCGACACCCGCGGCACCCATTTCGGGGTGTTCACCCTGCAACGGATTGCCTTCAGCAATCTCGATCTCGAACTGGCCGGGCGCTACGACCGGGTCGGAGTGCGCGCACTGGGCGAGATGGATCGACAGTTCAGCTTGTGGTCGGGCGTAGCCGGGCTCGCCTGGCATCCGGCTGACCGCGTGACCGTCAGCATCTCCTATGCCCATGGCGAGCGCGCTCCCGAAGGCGAGGAATTGTTCATCGATGGCATCCACGATGCCACGCAATCCTACGAACGCGGCAACCCGACCTTCACGGTCGAGCGCAGCAACGGCATCGAAGGAGGCGTCCGCTTCCAGTCTCCCGGCCTGGTTCTGGCGCTGACCGCCTACCTGACCGACTTCTCGGATTTCATCACTTCGGTCCCTACCGGAGCGGAGATCGAGGGCTATCCGGTCTATCAGTTCATCCAGGCTCCAGCCCGATTCCGCGGGATCGAGGCGGAAGCGTCGGTGACCATCGCGCAGTGGGGGTCTGGCCGGCTCAATCTGGATGGCGGCGTCGATTACACTCATGCCGATCTACCCGGCATCGGTCCGGTCCCGCGGATCCCGCCCTTGCGGGTGCGGGGCGGCCTCGAATTCGCGGCGGAGTCATTCTCACTGCGCGGCGAGGTCGAATGGAACGCGCGGCAGAACAGGGTTTCCGCCAACGAGAACCCGACCGATGCCTTCACGCTGGTGAATGTCTCGGCCAACTGGAAACCCCGGGGCGAGGGCTCGCCGCTGACTCTGGTGCTCTCCGGCGATAACCTGCTTAATGCCAGCGGACGCCGTGCCGCCTCCGAAACGCGCGATTTCGTCCCCATTTCCGGGCGCGACATCCGCTTCACCGCGAAGCTTTCGTTCTAGCCAGAATAATTTCTCACCGCTTGGCAAAGCGTCAGCCGCCTGCCATTCGGTATTGGTGAACGAGATAACTTCCCCGCTGCAGATCCGCGACTACAGGATCTTCTGGCTTTCGCGCTTTACCTTCTCGCTGGCGTCCGCGGGCATGGCCACGATCATGGCCTATCAGCTCTATGACGTAGCCCGCAGCAACTACCAGATGAGCATCGGCGAGGCCGCATTCCAGCTGGGCATTTTCGGCCTCGTCCAGTTCATCCCGATGATGCTGCTCTCGCCGATCGCAGGCGTTGTGGCGGACCGACTCGAGCGGCGGATGGTCGCCATCTGCGCGACGATGCTGGAGCTGACGGTCTGCGCCTCGCTCGCGCTGGCAACCTGGTACGGCGTGGTGACCCTGCCCCTGCTCTTCTCGCTGGGCGTGCTGCATGGCGCCACCCGGGTTTTCATTGGACCCGCGCTGGGCGCGATCGTGCCCAACATCGTACCGGCAGAGCTGCTGCCCAAGTCAATTGCGATGAACACCTTGGCCTGGCAGATCCCGGCGATTACCGGCCCGGCGCTCGCAGGCATGATTTTCGCCACGGCGCCGGTCTCGCCTTACGCGCTGGGTGTGGTTCTGCTGTTCGTCTCCAGCATCGGCTTGAGCGCAATCCGAAAGATCCACCCGCCGGCAGCGAACCGCGACATCCACCCTTTCCGCTTGATCGCCGAAGGCTTCCGCTTCGTCAGTTCCGAGCGCTTCCTGCTTGGCTGCGTCACGCTGGATCTGTTCGCGGTACTGCTCGGCGGCGCGACTGCCCTGCTCCCGGTCTATGCACGCGATATTCTGCACGTCGGTCCGGAAGGGCTCGGACAGATGCGAGCGGCCCCGGCTATCGGCGCAGCCACAGTCGGATTCTGGCTCTCCTGGCGGCCGATCAAGCGCAATGTCGGCACCAAGATGCTGTGGGGCGTGGTGGTATTCGGCGCGGCAACGATTGTGTTCGGCCTTTCCCGCTGGCTCCCCTTGTCGCTGGGGATGCTCGCCCTGCTCGGAGCGGGCGACATGGTCTCCGTGTACATCCGCAACAGCCTGGTCCAGCTCAACACGCCGGACGAAATGCGCGGCCGGGTCCAGTCGATCTTCGGTCTTGCGGTCTCCGCTTCGAACGAGTTGGGCGAGATGCAGTCGGGATTGTTCGCGGCCGTGCTCGGCGCGACGGGAGCGGTTGTTTTCGGCGGCGGGGCTGCCATATTCATCACGGCCCTGTGGGCCTGGAAATTCCCTGAACTGCGCAACGCACGCACTTTCGCGCCGCAGTTCCGTCATGAGGAGAGAGCAGCATGAAGGCCGATTCCATCCTCGCCACCATTGGCAATACCCCGCACGTGCGCCTTGCCCGCTTGTTCCCGGACCATGAGGTGTGGGTAAAGTGCGAACGTGCCAATCCGGGCGGCTCGATCAAGGACCGCATCGGCCTGGCGATGATCGAGACCGCCGAAGCAGATGGCACCCTCAAGCCCGGCGGCACCATCGTCGAGCCGACCAGCGGCAACACCGGCATCGGCCTGGCCATGGCGGCGGCGGTCAAGGGCTACAAGCTGGTGCTGGTCATGCCGGATTCGATGTCGATCGAGCGGCGCCGGCTGATGCTCGCCTACGGCGCCAGGTTTGACCTGACACCGCGCGAAAAGGGCATGAAGGGCTCGATCGAGCGGGCCAAGGAACTGCTCGCGGAAATCCCGAACTCGTGGATGCCCCAACAGTTCGATAACCCCGCCAACATCGCTGTCCACGTCCGCACCACCGCGCAGGAAATCCTGAACGACTTTGCCGATAGTCCGGTCGATGTGCTGATCACCGGCGTCGGCACCGGCGGCCACCTGACCGGCTGTGCCGAGCGACTCAAGGAAACCTGGCCGGCAATGAAGGCCTACGCCGTCGAGCCGACGCTTTCACCGGTCATTTCCGGCGGACAACCTGCTCCGCACCCGATTCAGGGCATCGGTGCGGGCTTCATCCCCAGCAACCTCCACACCCAGTCGATTGACGGAGCGATCCAGGTCGATCCGGCCGACGCCAAGGAAATGGCGCGCAAGTGCGCCACGGTGGAAGGCATGCTGGTTGGCATCAGTTCCGGCGCGACCCTCGCGGCTATCGCGCAGAAGCTGCCATCGCTTCCTGCTGGCAGCCGCGTGCTCGGCTTCAATTACGACACCGGCGAGCGCTACCTTTCGGTCCCGGACTTCCTGCCGGAATAGCGTTGCGACTGCGCACTCGCTCACAAGACCCGTTCGTGCTGAGCTTGTCGAGGCACTGTTCTCGTTCTTGCGGCCGGGCGCTGGACCCCGAAGAACAGAACAGCCCTTCGACGAGCTCAGGGCGGACACAGTGGGATAACGATGAGCGAACTGGAAGCTTTCCAATACACCGACGGCCAGACCGTCCTCTCGGGCCTCCTGGCCCGGCCCGCCGGCCCCGCGCGAGCGGCGGTGGTGGTTTATCCGACCATCCTCAACACAACGCGGGCGGTAGAGGACAAGGCGCGGGCGCTGGCCGAGTCAGGGTATCTCGCGCTGGTCGCCGATTTCTATGCCGCAATGCCAGCCGACTTCGCTGAAGCGCGCGAACTCGCCGGAAAGGTTCGCGCGGACCCGCTGGCCTATCGCCGCCGCCTCCACGCGGCGGTCGATGCGATCAAGGCGCTGCCCGGGGCCGCCGGCCTCCCAGTCCTGGCCATCGGCTTCTGCATGGGCGGCGGCGCGGTGCTCGAGTTGGCGCGCGACGGTGCGGACCTGCTTGCTGTGGTCAGCTTCCACGGTCTGCTCGGAACCACGCTCCCGGCTGCGCCAGGCACGATCAAGGCACGGATCCTGGTCTGCCACGGCGACGCCGACGCGTTGGTTCCGCGCGCGCAGGCTCTGGCCTTCTGGGAGGAAATGGACGCGGCCGGAGGTAACTGGCATTTCCATTCCTACTCGGGCGTGCCGCACAGCTTTACCAACCCCTACCCCGGCGCAACCGGTGCAGTTGCACACGATCCCAGCGCTGACCGTCAGAGCTGGACGGCAACACTTTCGTTGTTCGACGAGGTGCTGGGTTAACTGAACCGAACCGACGAGTTTCGGGGCGATGTGATGCTCTCGATCTGAATCCAGCCAAGGAGGCCAAGCCCATGTCAATCCACCCCGCCATCGCGCCCGGGAACCTCGCCGTGATCACCGGCGCAGCAGACGGCATCGGCCTTGCCGCCGCGCGCCGGCTGGCGGGGATGGGCATGAGGGTCGCGCTGGTCGATGTCGCGGCAGAGAAGCTGGAGGCCGCCAAGGCAGCGATCGGCGAAACGGCCAGCATCCACCTCGTCGACGTTTCCGACCGCGACGCTGTGACTGAACTCGCCGCCGGCCTCGGTCCGGTCTCCGTGCTGATGGGCAATGCCGGCGTCGGCGGGGGCGGCGATATCTTCGCCGATCCTGCCGTGTGGGACCGCATCCTCTCGGTCAACCTGATGGGCATGATAAACGTCGCGCAGGCCTTTGTCCCCGCCATGGCAAGCAGCGGCGCGCCGGGCCTCGTCATCAACACCGGTTCCAAGCAAGGGATCACCCAACCGCCCGGCAACACCGCCTACAACATCAGCAAGTCCGGCGTGAAATCGCTAACCGAAGGCCTCGCCCACTCGCTGCGCGAAAAGGAAGGCTGCCAGGTCACCGCGCACTTGCTGATCCCCGGCTTCACCTACACCGGCATGATGAAGCGCTTCATCGCGAAGCAGCCGCCGGCCGCATGGACGCCCGACCAGGTGGTCGACACGATGCTCGATGGCATCGCCAGCGGACAATTCTACCTCTGGTGCCTCGACAACGAGACCACCTGGAAAGTCGACGCCCGCCGCGTGCTATGGAACGCTCAGGACATCACGGAAGGCCGCCCGGCGCTGTCGCGCTGGCATGCGGACTATAAGGATGCGTTCGCGCGGTTTGTCGCGGGGGAGTAATAGGGGGAGCAATTCTCGTACCCCTCCGCAACCCAGCCTCTTGTCGGGCGCCTTAAGCCCGAATCGAATACAATGCCGCGTTACTGATCGCATAGACCGCGCCGTCCGCTCCAATCAGCGTTGGCGTATAGGCCTGTCCGATGCCCGTGGTCAGCACGATGCTTTGCGACAGCGTGTTCGTGGCAAGGTCCCAGCGGTACATGATCCCGTCCTCGTTGTTGGCGAGGACCGATTTGGTCACCGGGTCTGCAGCCATGGTGTTGATGCACCATTCACGCCGCGCCGTGGTGGAGCCTGCATCAAACGTCGGACCCAGAATGGTGATCACCTCGCGCATCACCTGGACGCTCGAGATGACCGGATCGGCCTGGCTGCCGCGCGGGTCAATCACGGCAAGCCGATTGAGCCCGTCGCCGGTGCCGACGCCTTCGTAATTGTTGTACTTTAGTGCGAGCAGGTAAGTTGAGGGACCGCTATAAGCGGCGACCATCGCCGCCGGGATCACCGTGGGCGAAACATCCCAGCCGAAGCTTCCCGGCACCCCTGCCGAAGTGAGCTGGGCATCGAACTGCAGCAGCCAACCACGCGCGTTATGGGTGGGGAACTGCGATTCCAGGACACCGAAGAACACTCGCCCGTCAGGCCCCACCACCGGCGATGATGTATCGTTGTCACTGATCCGCGCCCCGTTGCCGGTGCTCGGATCTACCAGCGCGACCTTGGAGCGGGTCGCCAGCGTCGTGCTGTTGAGCGCCAACAAGTAACCGGTCTGGGTCACGCCCGAAACGGCTGGGGTGTTGACCGCGACATAAAGTGTAGCCCCGTCCAGCGAGAGCGCCGGAGCGGAGTTCATAGCCGGCTTCTGGATCGCTGCGTCGCCCGCCGCCGTCGCCGCGCTTACCCAGATGCCGTTGCCGTTTGCATCCACCCGGGCGATGCCGCTGACCAGCCCGGCTGGGTTGGCGCCGGTTACCTGGAAGCCGAAGAACACATTGCCTTGTGCGTCGCAGGTCAGCGGCGTGTTGATGAATACGGCGGCATCGTAAGCCCCCGGATTGGCATTATAGGTCGCGCTGCCGAAAAAAACGTGGGTCGTCACGGTGCTGCTCACCGCGTCGCCGCTGGCGCGGACCAGTAGCTTGCCCCCGGCCGCAGGCGCATAGACCCGGTTCTACGGAGTTATCAGCACGTTGTAGCTCGGCAACCAGTTATGCGGCGGAGTCGTGTAGTCGCTGGCCAACGACCATATTTGCGTGCCCGTGGCTCCGCTGCGACCCTCGACGCGAAAACCGCCGGTGGCAGTGGTTTTCACCGGGATCACGATGGTGTTTGCATCGGTTACCGCCGGCGACCCGTAATGCGTCAGCAGCGCCCCGCTGGAAGTGTATTGCGGCGCCAGATCAACCGGGCTGGACCAGGTGATGCGGCCTAGGTCCTGACTGGTAAGGTTGCCAACACCGGTGTGCTGGGCATCGTGCGCAAAACCCGACCAAACCGGCGCAGGCGGCGGGGGCGTGCCGGTGGACGTCGGCGTTGGCGAAGGTGTCGGGGTGGGTGTCGGAGTTGGCGTCTGACTGCCCCCTCCACCACAGGCAGCCAGTGCTGCGGTTGACGACAGCATCGCGAGCGTAGTGCGACGCGAGACGGGTGGGGTGCGATTGCTGGACATGGAGCAGGCCACTCCTTTTATCGCCAGCAATCTACCTCATGCCTCAAGCCGTGGCAAATGCCTCCACCGGCAGTGCCATCATGGCCTCGCTGCCGCCCTCGATCTTGCGGCGGAGCGCGCCGGCATCCGGAGTGAAACGCTCGCCATAGTAGCGGCCGGTGACCAGTTTGGCCTCGTAGAAGGCCTTGTCTCCGCTGCCAGAAGCGAGCCCATCCAGCGCGGCCTGCCCTTGGCGCAGCCACATCAGGCCAATCGCAACGATGCCCAGGATGTGCATGTAGTGATGCGCGCCGGCGCCCGCGTTGTTGGGGTTGGCCATGCCATTCTGCATCAACCACATTGTCGCGGCCTTGAGCTCACCGTTAGCCTTCTCCAGCCGCCCGGCAAGGTCGGCCAGTTCATGCTTGCCCTTGGCTTGCGCGCATTGATCATCGACCAGCGCGAAGAAGCGCTGGATTGCGCGGCCGCCGTTCATGGCAAGCTTGCGGCCGACCAGGTCCATCGCCTGCACTCCGTTGGCGCCTTCGTAGATCATGGCGATCCGCGCATCGCGGACGAACTGCTCCATCCCGTGCTCGACGATGTAGCCATGCCCGCCGAACACCTGCTGCATATTGACCGCAACGTCGAAGCCCTTGTCCGTGCCGTAGCCCTTGATGACCGGGGTAAGCAGGCTGATCATCTCGTCAGCCGCGGCGCGGTCCTCCTCGGTCAGCGCTTTGTGCGAGAGGTCGACCTGCAAGGCTCCCCACATGCATAGCGCCCGCATGCCTTCGGTGAAGGCCTTGGCGTCCATCAGCATGCGGCGGATGTCGGGGTGGACGAACAGCGGATCGGCCTTTTCCTGCGGCTCGGAAGGGCCGGTCAACGCGCGGCCCTGGCGGCGCTCCTGGGCATAGATCACTGCGTTTTGATAAGCGACTTCGGCCTGTCCGAGCCCCTGGATGCCGACACCCAGTCGTGCGGCGTTCATCATGATGAACATCGCGGCGAGACCCTTGTTCTCTTCGCCGACCAGCCAGCCGGTGGCCCCGTCATAGTTCATCACGCAAGTGGCGTTGCCGTGGATGCCCATCTTGTGCTCGATCGAGCCGCAGGAGACGGCATTGCGCTCACCGAGCGAGCCGTCGTCGTTGACCATGATCTTGGGCACGATGAACAGCGAAATGCCCTTGGAGCTTTCCGGGGCATCCGGCGTCTTGGCGAGCACGAGGTGGATGATGTTTTCGGTCAGGTCATGGTCGCCGGCCGAAATGAAGATCTTGGTCCCGGTGATCGCATAGGAACCATCGGCAATGGGCACCGCGCGGGTGCGGATCAGGCCGAGGTCAGTGCCGCAATGCGGCTCGGTCAGGTTCATGGTGCCAAGCCACTTGTTGGACACCATGTTGGGCAGGTACTTGGCCTGAAGCTCGGGCGAGGCCTTGGCCTGGATCGCGGAAACCGCCCCGTTGGTAAGGCCGGGATACATCGCGAAAGCCTGGTTGGCCGAGCAGATGAACTCTTCCAGCACGAAGCCGAATGCATGCGGCAGTCCCTGGCCGCCAAAGTTCGTCGGGGTGGACAAAGTGCCCCACCCGGCTTCCTGGTACTGCGCGAAGGCCTCCTTGAAGCCGTTTGGCGTAGTCACGGTCCCGTCGGGAAGGCGCGTGCAGCCCTGCTGGTCACCAGACAGGTTGAGCGGCGCGACCACCTCGGACATGAACCGGCCGCCCTCGCCCACGATCGCCTCGACCATGTCGGGCGTAGCGGAATCAAACCCCGGCAGTGCGGCATATTGTTCAAGCTTCAGCACTTCGTTGATGTTGAAGCAGACATCGCGCACGGGCGCCTTGTAGACGGGCATCTCTCGGTCCTTTTGTGGTATCGCTCAGGCGTGCTTGCGGGGCAGTTCGACGGCCTCGACTTGCGCGACGAATGCGCTCAGTTCGGCAATCGAGGCGTCCAGATCGGCGCGCTGCTCCTGCATCTTGGCGATTCGATCGCGGCATTTCTCAAGCGTGACGCGGCGCTGTTCCACCCGGCCGTCGCCCAGATCGTAAAGATCGATCATCTCCTTTATCTCGACCAGGCTGAACCCGACATTCTTGGCGCGGACAATCCAGGCCAGCCGGGCACGATCGCGCTTGGAATAGATCCGCACCAAAGCCTGCCGACTGGGCGCAATCAGCCCTTCATCCTCATAGAACCGCAAGGCGCGGGCCGTGACGCCAAACTCTGACGCCAGATCGGAGATGGAATAGACCTCCCGGTCCAGCGCGTCGGGTGTATCGACATGCGCACCGTCATGCGGGCGCGAAAAGTGAGTCAATGTGTCCATGCGGGACATGTTGACTTACCTTTACGTAAACGTCAAGTAGAAACCGGGGCGAGCCCCGCTCCCTCCAGCTTGCGATAGAAGCAGCTGCTCGCACCGGTGTGACAGGCTGGCCCCTCCGGCCGGACGAGCATAACCAGCGCGTCCTGATCGCAATCTACGCGGATCTCCTCGACATTGAGGAAGTGCCCGGACGTTTCGCCTTTCAACCACAGGGCACCGCGCGACCGGGAATGGAAGTGCGCCAGGCCGGTCTCGCGGGTCCGCTCCAGCGCCTCGGCATCCATGAAGGCGACCATCAGAATCTCGCGCGTGAGCGAATCGACGGCAATGGCAGTGAGCAGCCCATTGGCATCGAAACGCGGGAGAAATTCCGTTCCTTGTTCACGCTCCAGGCCTTCGGGCGACGACATGTTTGCTATTTCCTTTGGATAAGCGGGACAGCGAGCAACTTTGTTGCACGATAACCACAGATGGGCACCAAAATCCACGCGGCTGGTTCATCCATCTTTCATTTGATCCGGATTCGATAAAGAAGGGCTTCGCGGCCTTGAGGGAGGACGCAATGCCGAACCGGCGCGCTGTTGGAAGCGCCTTGGTTCAGGGGGAAAGGCTACCGCCGCCATAAGGCAGCGAGCCAAAGTATGAGGGTTACAAGGGCAAGGCGACCGACAACGTGCGGTCGCCACGCTGCCAAAGGCAGAGCCCCAATGCGAGTTTCGTCACGAGGGCGCCCGGAACTTAGGTTTCGGGCGTTTTCGTTTTGGATCATGCGTTTGGCAGCGCTTCGTCAAGCACTCTCGCAAAGCAAGCAATTCTGACTTGTGCAGCTCCCGCCTTGAGCAGCGCCGCTACGCAGGCGTCGCTCGTCGCTCCGCTGGTCAGCACGTCATCGACCAGCACAATCCTGGCTCCGCGCACCAGATCCGCTCGTCGCGGGTTGATCGTGATGGCGCCGGCAAGCGTGCGCGCACGGGCCCTGCGACCTAGCCCTTCCAGCGTCGGAGTGCGCTTGCGCCGATGCAGCGCATCGACGACCAGCCCCGCACCATGCGCGCGGGCGATCTCACGGGCGAGCAATCCCGCCTGATTGAACCCGCGCTGCCATAGCCGCCAACGGTGCAGTGGCACCGGAATGACGTGCCAACCAGCATCGACATTGCCCAGCCGCGCCGAGATCAGCCGAGCCATCATCGGCACCAGCGCGATTCTCCGCCCATGCTTGAGCGCCAGCACAAGCCGGCGCGAGGCATCGTTGTATAGCGTACCAGCGGCGATCCCGGCATGGCGGGGCGGATCGGCAAGGCACGGCGCGCACATCGCGCCGTCGCGGATACCATCGGAAAACGGGCGCTGGCAGCTCGTACACGCTGGTTCACCCGGAACCGCCAGGGTGGCCCAGCATTCGGCGCAGAGCCCGTCCTGACTCATCAGCCCCGCCCCGCACAGCGGACAGCGCGGCGGGAAGAGCAGATCGACAACAGGAGCAATCGGGGCGGAAACGCGCATCGGGCAGACTCTATCGCTTGCACCAGCCCGTCACGCAAGGCAGGGCACGCCGATGGACCGTCCCGATCCCCCCCGGATATTCAGTCCTGCCCGGCGCCGCGCAGTCAGACGCCGGATGCTTGCGCTTCAGCAACGCGAAGGCGCGGGTCGCTATCTGCTGGACGACATGGTCGAGGATGTGACCGAACGTCTCGGCTTTCTCCGGCATCAACCCGCCCATGCACTGGTAATCGGGGACCACAGTGCGCAATTGGGACGATGGCTGCGCGCCCGGGGATCGACTGTCCATGAAGCGGAACCAGCCCTGGGCTTCGATGAAGAAAGCCCGTTTCCCCAAACCGGCTTTGACTTCATCGCCAGCCTCGGCACCCTCGACACGGTCAACGATCTGCCCGGCGCACTGATCCACCTGCGCGCGGCACTGGCCCAAGGCGGATTGATGATTGCCAGTTTTGTGGGCGCGGGCAGCCTGGCCGGGCTGAGAACCGCGATGTTCGCCGCGGATGCCGATCGCCCCGCTCCGCGCCTGCATCCGATGGTCGACGTAAGGGCGGGCGGGCAGCTTCTCCAGCGCGCAGGCTTCGCCGACCCCGTGATCGACAGCCGCAGCGTGGACGTGCGGTTCCGTTCACTGGCCAGCCTGCTGGCCGACTTGCGTGCGCAAGGGCTGAGCAACGTCCTGGCGGACCCAGGCCCGACGCTCACCCGCCAGGCCCACGAACGGGCCCGGCAGGACTACGGCGCATCACATCTTGAACACTTCGAGATTGTTACACTAAGTGGCTGGCGCCGTTAGCCTAATGCAGCCTGTGCAGCCGCCAGTCGCGCAATCGGTACCCGGTAGGGCGAGGCACTGACGTAATCGAGCCCGACCTTCTCGCAGAACGCGATCGAGGCCGGATCGCCCCCATGCTCCCCGCAGATGCCCAGCTTGATATCGGGGCGCGTCACCCTGCCCCGTTCCGCCGCAAGGCTGACGAGCTGGCCTACCCCGTCGATATCGAGGCTGACGAACGGATCCCGCGCGAAGATGCCCTGTTCGACATACTGGCCGAGGAACTTGGAGGCATCGTCGCGGCTGAGGCCCAGAGTGGTCTGGGTAAGGTCATTGGTGCCGAACGAGAAGAATTCACCCACCTCAGCGATTTCACCCGCCATCAGCGCCGCCCGCGGAAGTTCGATCATCGTGCCGACCTGGTAAGACAGCGCCCGGCCCTTCTCGGCAAAGACAGCAGTAGCGGTTCGGACGACCAGGGCCTTGAGGATCTCAAGCTCCTTGCGGGTGGCAACCAGCGGGATCATCACCTCGGGCACCGGTGCTTCGCCGCCCAGTGCAGCCACGTCGCAAGCCGCCTCGAACAGCGCGCGCACCTGCATCTCGTAGATTTCCGGGAAAGTAATGCCCAGGCGGCAGCCGCGATGGCCCAGCATGGGGTTCATCTCGTGCAGCTCTTCGGCGCGACGCTTCAGCGTGGCCACTCCGATCCCGATGGTGTTCGAAAGCTCCTCGAATTCGGCGTCGGCGTGCGGCAGGAATTCATGCAGCGGCGGATCGAGCAGGCGGATCGTGACCGGCAACCCAGCCATGATCTCGAATATCGCGTGGAAATCCGCGCGTTGCTCCGGGAGCAACTTGGCCAGGGCCAGGCGGCGCCCCGCCTCGTCTTCGGCCAGGATCATCTGGCGCACCGCGGAAATCCGCTGATCGTCGAAAAACATGTGTTCGGTGCGGCAAAGTCCAATGCCCTCGGCGCCAAACTGGCGGGCCATCCGGCAGTCCGCCGGGGTTTCCGCATTGGCGCGCACTTTCATCCGGCGGTGTTTGTCGGCCCAGACCATCAAGGTCCCGAAGTCACCGACCAGCTCGGGCTCGATCGTCGGCACTTCGCCGGCCATGATCGAGCCGGTTGCGCCATCGAGGGTGAGGATGTCACCTTCCTTGAGCTCCCGACCGCCGATCCTCAGCGTGCGGCTGGCCATGTCGATCGACAATGCCGAAGCCCCGGAAACGCAAGGCCGGCCCATACCGCGGGCCACCACCGCCGCGTGCGACGTCATGCCGCCCCGGGCAGTGAGAATGCCCTTCGCCGCGTGCATGCCGTGGATGTCTTCCGGGCTGGTTTCGACCCGGACGAGGATCACCGCCTCGCCCAGCTCGGCCCGACGCTCAGCCGTATCGGCATCGAGCACGATCGCGCCAGAGGCCGCGCCAGGCGAAGCCGGGAGGCCGGTGCCAAGCACGTCGCGCGGAGCATCGGGATCGAGCGTGGGGTGAAGCAACTGGTCAAGCGCCATGGGGTCGACGCGCTTTACTGCGGTAGCCTCGTCGATCAGCCCTTCGGCAACCATGTCGACTGCCATCTTCAGCGCCGCCTTGGCGGTGCGCTTGCCCGAACGGGTCTGAAGCATCCACAGCTTGCCGCGTTCCACCGTGAATTCGATATCCTGCATGTCGCGGTAATGCTTCTCGAGCAGCTCGAAAACCTCGGCCAGTTCGCCATAAGCAGCGGGCATGGCCTCTTCCATCGAGAGCGGCTTGGCGCCGGCTCGTTCGCGCGAGAACCTGGTGAGGTACTGCGGGGTGCGGATGCCGGCGACAACGTCCTCGCCCTGGGCGTTGACAAGCCATTCGCCGTAATAAGCCTTCTCGCCGGTGGCAGGATCGCGGGTGAAGGCAACGCCGGTGGCGGAGGTATCGCCCATGTTGCCAAACACCATGGCCTGGACGTTCACGGCGGTGCCCCAGTCACCGGAGATGTTGTTGAGACGGCGGTAGACCTTGGCTCGGTCCGAATCCCAGGAATCGAACACCGCGCGGATCGCGCCCCACAACTGCTCGTTGACGTCCTGCGGGAACGGATGGCCGAGTTCGGCCTCGACGATCCCTTCATACTCCTTCACCAGAGCTTGCCAGTGGTGAGCCTCAAGATCAACATCGGCGTAGAAGCCATTGTCTTCCTTGACGATCTCCAGCGCATCCTCGAACAGATGATGGTCCACGCCGAGCACCACGTCGGAATACATCTGGATGAAGCGGCGGTAGGAGTCCCAGGCGAAGCGCTCATCCCCCGAGACTGCGGCGAGGCCCTTCACCGTCTCATCGTTGAGACCGAGGTTGAGCACCGTGTCCATCATGCCCGGCATCGAGACGCGCGCGCCGGAGCGGACCGAGACCAGTAGCGGATCAGCCGGATCACCGAACTTCTTGCCCACCGCAGCCTCGATATGCGTCAGCGCGGCGGCAACATCGGCCTGCAAAGCATCCGAGAAATCGCCCCCTTCAGCCAGGTAACGGACGCATTCCTCGGTAGTGATGGTAAAGCCCGGAGGCACCGGCAGGCCGATCCCGGCCATCTCTGCAAGGTTTGCCCCCTTGCCCCCCACCACTGTCTTGTCCTTGGCTCGCGGATCACCGTGCGAGACACCACCACCAAAAGTGAATACGTATGCAGTCATGGATATCCGCCATTCCTCTGGAAAATGATTCGCGACGATGCCGGGAGGCCGGGTGTCTCCTAGCGGTGCCGGAAGACTATGTCAGCCCATTTGTGCAGTGCAACACAAGACTATTTGGAGTTGTTCCCAATGGGGAGAATTCACGCGACCAGCTAGCCTTCGATCCGTGAGAAATCCGCCACACTGTGCACCGCATTGCGGAAACGGGCGAGCAGGGAGAGCCGGAAGTTTCTCTTCGCCGGATCGGAATCGTTGACCGTGACCTCTTCGAAGAAGCGGTCGATCGGCGCGCGCAGGCTGGCGAGCGCGGCCATGGCGCCGGTGAAGTCCTCCGCGGAAATAGCGGCTTCGGCCTGCGGCTCGGCGGCATCGAGCGCGGCGACCAGGGCTGCTTCGGCGGATTCGGGCGCGGTAATGACCGTGCTGGCTTCGAACTGCTCCTTCTTGAGGATGTTCGCTGAGCGCTTGTAGCCGGCGAGCAGGTTGGCCCCCTCCTCGGAACCGACGAAGGCTTGGAGAGCATGGACCCGGGCGAGCAGGCGAACGAGTTCATCCTCGCCGCCGAGGGCGAAGACGGCGTCGATCAGGTCGTGGCGTACGCCCGCTTCGCGCTGTTGGACCTTGAGGCGGTCGGCGAAGAAGTCGAGGAGATCAACTCGCAGTTTTGCCAGTTCAGCAATAATCTCTGAACCTGAACTCGGGTCAAAAAGCCGACCTTCGCCCTTGTTGTCGCGCAACGCTTGGGCTGCGAGAGTCCAATGCAAAGGGCCGCGATCCCGAACCCAGTGATCTATGATGAGATTGATTGGTAACCGGACACGGTTCTGCTGCAACAACGAAATAACACCAAGTGCTGCGCGTCTAAGAGCGTAAGGATCCTTAGACCCAGTTGGCTTTTCGTTGGTCGCGAAGAAGAAGACTAGGCTGTAGAACTTATCCGCCAAACTGACCGCCACCGTCACCGGCGCGGTGGGCACGTCATCGCCCTGCCCCACCGGCTTGTAGTGATCACGGATCGCGTCGGCGACGGCGTCGCTCAGCCCTTCAGCGCGGGCGTAGTAGGCGCCCATCAGGCCCTGGAGCTCGGGAAACTCGCCGACCATCTCGGTGACGAGATCGGCCTTGCAGAGGCGGGCGGCGAGTTCGGCGTCATCGGCCAACTTCTCCCTCTCCCCTTCAGGGGAGAGGGCCGGGGTGTGGGGGCTGTCAGGCTGGTGCGGCGCCTGATCGACAGCCCCCACACCCTCCGCGGCTGCGCCGCTCCTCCCTCTCCCCTCAAGGGGAGAGGGCTTTACAATGCCTTCCTCAACCAGCCACCGCGCCAGCTTCGCGACCCGCTCGACCTTGTCGGCTACAGTGCCCAGCTTCTCGTGGAAGGTGATCCGCTCAAGCTTCTTAGCCTGCTCGCTAAGCGGTACCTTGCGGTCCTGCTCCCAGAAGAAGCGCGCGTCGGACAGGCGCGCGGCGAGGACCTTGCGGTTGCCGGCGACGATCGCCGCCCCGCCATCGGTGGCGACAATATTGGCGGTGCAGACGAAGGCATTGGCCAGCTTGCCGCCCTGCTCGCATACGAAATATTTCTGGTTAACCCGCGCAGTTAGCTGAATAACCTCGGGCGGAACCTCAAGGTACACCTCGTCGAAGCGGCCGAGTAGCGGCACCGGCCATTCGGTCAGCCCCGCGTTCTCGATCACCAGACCTTCGTCTTCGACCAACACCAGACCAGCTGCGGCAGCGATTTCGCTAGCCTTGGTGCGAATGATGTCTTGCCGTTCCGCGTGGTCGACCAGCACGTGGCAGGCCCGCAGCTTGTCGGCATAGTCATGCGCGCCGCCGATGGTGATTTCACCCGGGGCGTGGAAGCGGTGACCGAGGGTAGCGTAGCCTGAAGACACCCCGCCCACTTCGCAGGGCACCAGTTCCTCACCCAGAATGGCGACGATGCCCGAAAGCGGACGCACCCAGCGCAGGCTCTCACTGCTGAGCGAGGCCGCGCCCCAGCGCTGCGACTTCGGCCAGGGAAAGGCGCGGATGATCGCCGGGATGGCCTGGGCCAGCACCTCGGCCGTAGCGCGGCCGGGCTTGTCGATCACTGCGAACAGTATGCCGTCGCGCTCGACCAGTTGTTCGGCGGTCAGGCCGGTCTTGCGCAGGAATCCTTCGAGCGCCTGAGGCGGCGCGCCAACCCTCGGGCCCTTGAGCTCCTCGGACACGGCACTGGTGGCTTCCGGCAAGTCACGCGCGATCAGCGCCAACCGGCGCGGGGTGGACCAGACCGTGATTTCGCCCGGGATCACTCCGGCATCGGCCAGCTCCTTGCGGAACAGCTTTTCCAGATCGGCGCGCGCGCCGGCCTGCATCCGTGCAGGGATCTCTTCGCTGCGCAGTTCGAGGAGGAAGTCAGCCATGAATGCTCTCCACAAGAGCAATTGCCCGCTCTTCTTGAGCTTGTCGAAGGACCTCCTTGAGGCTGCCGTTGCTGGCGGGCTTCGACAGGCTCAGCTTGAGCGGGTGTGGGGCGAGACCGCTATGAGTCATACCGTCCATCCCGGAAATTCGGCTTCCCAGCGGGATTTGTTCTTCTCGATCCACGCCGCGCAGCTGCCCTTGGCAAGATCGCGGACCCGGCCGATGTAGCTGGCGCGTTCCTGCACCGAGATCACGCCGCGGGCCTGCAACAGGTTGAACAGATGGCTGGCTTCGATCGCCTGGTCATAAGCGGCGAGCGGGATGTCGGCAGCAATGCAGCGCTGGCATTCGGCTTCGGCGTGGCGGAAGCCGGCGAACAGCTGCTCGGTATCGGCCACCTCGAAATTGTACTTCGACAGCTCCTGCTCGTTCTTCAGGAACACGTCGCCATAGGAGACCCCAGCGTCGTTGAAGGCGAGATCATAGACGTTGTCGACGCCCTGGATGTACATCGCGAGGCGTTCCAGCCCGTAAGTCAGTTCGCCCGCCACAGGCTTGCAATCGAAACCGCCGACCTGCTGAAAATACGTGAACTGGGTCACTTCCATCCCGTCGCACCACACTTCCCAGCCGAGGCCCCAGGCGCCCAGCGTGGGGCTTTCCCAGTCGTCCTCGACGAAGCGGATGTCGTGCGCCAGCGGATCGACGCCGATCTCGGCCAGACTGGCGAGATAGAGTTCCTGCAGATTTTCCGGATTGGGCTTCAGGATCACCTGATACTGGTAATAGTGCTGCAACCGGTTGGGGTTCTCGCCATAACGTCCGTCGGTCGGCCGGCGGCTCGGCTGGACGTAGGCGGCCTTCCACGGTTCCGGCCCCAGGGCGCGCAGTGTGGTGGCGGGGTGAAATGTGCCCGCCCCCATCCGCATGTCATAAGGCTGCAGGATCAGGCAGCCTTGCGCGCTCCAGAAGGCGTGGAGCCGCAGGATCATGTCCTGAAAACTCAAGGGACGGGCGGTTTCGCTCATGTCCGGGCCTTTGAAGGATCGGACGGCGCAAATCAACCGCGCGGCGGAGAACATTCGTTCATCGACTGACAGGGATTGGCGCGATAGGTAAGCGGCCATGCGCATCCCCTTCCGCTCTTTCGCCGCTGCCCTCGCCCTGCTGACCATGCCGGTGCAGGCCCAGCAAGCCCCGCCGACGCCGGTTGCACGCACTCTGGTGGCGGCACCGGATGTCCCCCGTCCGGCGCTGTGGAAGGTGGCTGACGCGGATACCACCATCTACCTGTTCGGCACGATCCACGCACTGCCCAAGGGGATCGACTGGCTCGATGGGCCGGTCGCCACGGCCTTTGACAGTTCCGGCGAGCTGGTGACGGAGATCGTCCAGTCGAGCCCCGAAGAGATGCAGTCGCTGGTGCTTGGCAAGGCGATCCAGCCCCCGGGGCAGAGCCTGCGCGCGCAGCTTTCAACAACTGACCGCGCGGCCTTTGACAAGGCGATGACCTCGTTCGGCCTGCCGGTGAACGCCTTTGACCGGTTCGAGCCCTGGTACGCCGCGATCGCGCTGGCGACGCTGCCGATCGTCAAGGGCGGGTTCGACAGCGACCACGGTGTGGAAGCGGTGCTCGATGCCCGGGCCAAGGCACTTTCTCGCACTCATACCGGCCTGGAAACCGCAGAGTATCAGCTCGGCCTGTTCGATTCGCTCCCGCCGGCGGTGCAGCGCAAGTACCTGCGCGAAGTGATCGACGACATGCCCGGCATCCGCACCGAGCTGGAAACCATCGTCGCCGAATGGAAGCAGGGCCACGCCGACCGTCTCGCCGAACTGATGAACGAGGACGAGGACGATCCGGCGATGGTTGCCGCCCTCATCACCAACCGCAATCGTAACTGGGCGGGCTGGATCAAGTCGCGGCTGGATCAGCCGGGCACGGTGTTCATCGCCGTCGGTGCCGGGCACCTTGCCGGCAAGGACAGCGTACAGGAATTCCTCGGCAAGGCGGGCATTGTCGCGGCGCGTGTCCAGTAGCAGGCGCTGGAGCACGGCACTGGCGGCGCTGCTGCTTGCCGCCTGTTCCCGGCTCGAGCCGGTGCATCCCGCACTGTGGGAAGTGACCGGGCCGGGCGGGCAGAAAGCCTGGCTGTTCGGCACGATCCACGCCCTGCCCGATCCGGTAGACTGGCGCTCCGGCCCGGTGGATGCGGCGTTGAACGCCAGCGACCGGGTGGTGCTGGAGGTTGCAGCGATCCGGGATGGCGCGGCGATCGGGCAGGAGATCGAGCGGCTTGGCGCGGCCCCTGCCTCGCTGCCGCTGCGCGAGCGCGTCCGGCCAGAGCTGCGGCCCACCTACGATGCGCTGATCCGCCAGCTGAAGATCGACGAGACCGCGCTGGCGAGCCGCGACACCTGGGCCGCTGCGCTGGCGCTGGCGCAGGCCGCGCAGCGCGGCGAAGGAACCGACCCTGCCAACGGCATCGACCGGGCCCTTGCCGCATCCGGCAAGCCGCTCGGCGAACTGGAAGGGGCAACTGCTCAGCTGCAGATTTTCGATACGCTGCCGGAGAGCGAACAACGCGATCTGCTGGCCGCGGTGATCCGCGAAGAGCCCGAACGTGACCTCACGCGGGCTTGGAAGAGCGGCGATCTGGCGCCGCTGGAGCAGGCCACCCGCGAGGGCATGCTGGCCGACCCGGAACTGCGCGAGGCGCTCTACGCGGAGCGCAACCGGCGCTGGACGGTGCGGCTTGTGGAGGCCATGCGCGGCGGCGGGCACCCCTTCGTCGCCGTCGGCGGCATGCATCTGGTTGGGCCGGAGGGTCTCCCCACACTGCTCGCCGCCCGCGGTTACACCGTCCGCCGTGTTCAGTAGCCTTGCATTTCTGCCGCTTTGCCGTTAGGGGCGCGCGCTTCCCGTTATGGTCATCCCTGGAGGCGTGACGGTGAATTGTGCAATCCAGTGATTTCGAAAGGCTAGAACCATGAGCGATACGCTTACTCTGCCGGCCGAGACGCGCGATCGGGCAGGCAAGGGAGCCTCCCGCGCCCTGCGTCGTGATGGCCGCGTCCCCGCCGTTGTCTATGGCAACAATGAAGAGCCCCAGGCGATCCACGTCGAGGAGAAGGAACTGCGCCGCCAGCTTGGCACCGGCCACTTCTTCAATTCGATCGTCGAGATCCAGGTTGGCGGCACGACCGTGCGGACGCTGCCCAAGGACGTCGCTTTCCATCCCGTTTCGGACCGCCCGCTGCATGCGGACTTCCTGCGCATCTCGAAGGACCACAAGGTCCACGTCGAAGTGCCGGTGGTGTTCGAGAACGAAGCAGCCTCGCCGGGCCTCAAGCGCGGTGGTGTGCTCAACATCGTGCGTCACGAGCTCGAGCTGGTCTGCGACCCCGAATTGATCCCCGACGCGATCCACATCGACGTCACCGGTCTCGAAATCGGCGCTTCGATCCACATCAGCCATGTGAAGCTGCCGGAAGGTTCGGCCTCGGCCATTACCGACCGCGACTTCACGATCGCCACCATCGTTGCCCCTTCGGGCCTGCGTAGCGAAGAAGGCGACACGACCAAGGCCGAGGGCGAGTAAGCACCTCTCGGTTGACGTCGGACAATTGACGGGGGTGGCCTTGCTGCCCCATTGCAGGCCGGGCCGCAGCGATGCGGCCCGGCTTTCGCTTGGAGGGTAACGTGCAACTCTGGGTCGGCCTCGGCAATCCCGGTCCGCAATATGCGATGCACCGGCACAACGTCGGCTTCATGGTGGCGGACACGCTGGCCGAGGTGCATGGCTTCGGCCCGGTGCAGAAAAAATTCCAGGGCTGGTTCCAGGAAGGCCGGATCGGCGGGCAGAAGATCCTCCTGCTCAAGCCTGGCACCTTCATGAACGAAAGCGGCCGCGCCGTGGGCGAGGCGCTGCGTTTCTACAAGCTTTCCATTGACGCCCTCACCGTATTCCACGACGAGCTCGACCTTACCCCCTTCAAGGTCAAGGTGAAGCAGGGCGGCGGCACCGCCGGGCACAACGGCCTGCGCTCGATCGACCAACACCTCGGCCCCGATTTTCGCCGCGTGCGACTCGGCATCGGTCACCCCGGGCACAAGGACCGGGTGACCGGCTACGTTCTGGGCAACTTCGCCAAGAGCGAGCTGGACGACCTCGCCGACATGCTCGGCGCGATCGCCGGCGAGGCTGAGTGGCTCGCGAAACGCGATGACGTGCGATTCATGAGCGACGTCGCGTTGCGGATGGCGCAATAGTTCAAAATACGTCGAAACGCTTTACAATGGCGCACGCCTTGGCAGCGCATTAACTACTACATCCCCCGGATAGCCAGGATTGGCACGGCGCTTGCGTTGTTGGTCGTCAACCATTTTGTTCATTCGGGGGGTATCCGATGTCGATTGTCCGCAAGCTTCTGCCGATCGCCGCTCTGGCGCTGAGTGCCGCGCCGGCCATGGCCGATCCCATTACACTGGACTCGAGTGCAGTCGGCCAGTCGTTCACGCTGAACTACAACGGCTATTCGAGCGGCACCGTGGTCAACGGTCTCACCGCGAGCACCACCTTCACCCTCACCGGGGTGAACGGCAGTAGCTATACCTTCGACTATGCGGTGGCCAACACCACCGCCGACCCGCTGACGTCGCGCGTGTCCAGCTTCGGCTTCGATACCGACCCCAACATCACCAGCGCCACATCAACCGGCGCCTTCGCCAATCCCACGACCTATTCGAGCTATCCCAACGGGATCGGCTCGATCGACGTCTGCTTCAAGGACGCCAGCACCGGCAGCTGCTCGGGCGGCGGCAGCGGCGGACTGGCCGATGGCACCAGCGGCACCGGCAGCTTCACGCTCAACTTTGCCAGCGCGATTGCCGCACTGGCGCTGCTGCGCCGCCGCCGCAAGGTCCAGCCGGCGCTCGCGCTGGCCTGAAACCCGCTGTCCCGCATACCTCCCCGCTCATCCTGAGCTTGTCGAAGGATATCGCGCGAAAACCGACCCGGCGCGCGGGCTTCGACAGGCTCAGCCTGAGCGGGTCAGGGTGTGAGTGCTCGATTCAAACCGCCGCGCGCTCCGCTTCCGCAAGGTGCGCCCGGATTGTCTGGTTCTGCGGCGCGGCGGCAGCGGCCCTGCGCAATAACGCCCGCGCCTCGGCGATGTCCTTGCCGGCCTTAACCCGCACCCAGCCCGCGGTATCCAGCACCGAAGGATTTGCCGGCGCCAGCTTCAGGGCCTTGTCGGCCAGTTCGCGCGCGCGATCGAGACTGCCGGCCATCGCCAGGCAATAGGCCTGGTTGTTGAGCACCATCACGTTCTTGCCGTCAGTCACTTCCAGCGCGTGATCGTAGATCAGGATCGCCCGCGCCCAGTTGCGCGCGCGCATCGCTGCGTCAGCTGATCCTAGCTCTGCGGCGAGCGATTGAGCTGACGGGAAGCGGGCCCGCGCCTGCCATTGCGCCGCATCAGGCGATTTCTGCGCAGCGGCGATCTTTGCCATCAGCGCAACATCCTCGATCGGCGCGGCGGGATCACCGGCAAACTGCGTCAGAACGGCGCGCGCACCAACGGAATCGCCGCCCGCCAGTTTCGCTTCGGCCAGCAGTCGCGCGACGGTGCGGTTATTTGACTGGGCACGCAGGATCGGTTCGAGCTGCGCCGCCGCGAGCTGCGGGTTGCCGAGCCGCAGCAGCGCCTCGCCATAAGGAATGCGTGCCGGGTGGGTGACGGCGAGCCTGGCCTCCTGCGGCTGCACCGCGGAGCGTACGCCTTCCCAGTCCTTGGCGAGCTGGGCCGACCGGGCTCTTAGCCACACGACCGAAGGATCGTCCGGTGCGAAGGCCGTCAACCGCTCGAGCAGCGGCTTCATCTCTGCGGCGCGGCCAAGATCGCCCAGCACCGAAGCATGGGCCACCAGCGCGGCGCGGTTCTCAGGATAGCTCTTGCTGGCCTTCGAATAGGCATCCAGCGCGCCGGCCAGATCGCCGTCGATGCTGGCGATCTGGCCGCGCAGCATCAGCACATCGAAGGAATCCGGCGCGAGTTTCACTGCCTGCGCCAGCAGGGTGCGTGTTTTCTCGCCCTCGCCCGCAACCAGCAGGAAGCGGCCGTAATCGGTCAGCACGCGCGGATTGGGGTCGCCGGCTATGGCCCGCTCGAAAGCGGCGCGCGCCGTATCGGGTTTGCCCTGCTGGATCGCAGCGATGGCGCGCAGGCGCTCGGCCTCTGACGACCCGTCGGCACCGAGATAGCCCGTCACCGCATCGGGCTGATTGCGCAGCAGCGCCGCCTCGGCGGACAGCTGCGCCAGTTCTCCACTGCGCGCCGCACCGCCGGCAACCCGGTCCAGCACGCCCCCCGCCCCATCGCCATCGCCCATGGCAATCAGCGTGCGGGCCTGGAGCAGCTGCATTGCTCGGTTGCCGGGCTCTTCTTCCAGCCCGGAGACCAGATGCAGCCGGGCGGCGGAATAGCGGTGCGCGGCATACTCGGAGCGTGCTTTGGCGAACGCATCGGCAGGCGAATCTCCGCAGCCGGAGAGAGCAAGCGCAGCGCCGAGCAGCGGCAGGACAAGACCATGTTTCATGCCCTCGTCATACCGCGCAAGCTTTAAGAATGCCCGAATCCGGGAAATTGGCTTCCCCCACCATGCCCGCGTCAACTAGGTTAGGGATCACGCGCCGTCCGCACGGCTACGATTGTTCACACATGGCAGCGGCGGCGTCACCGGGCGACGCATGTGGCAACGGGACTGACTGGTTGAAGCGCGTTCTGATCATTGGCTCGCCGGGCGCGGGCAAAACCACTTTGGCAGAGGCGCTGGCCCAGCGTCTCGACCTGCCGGTATTGCATCTCGACAGAATCTACTGGCTGCCGAACTGGGTCGAGCGCGACCGAAAGGAGTCGACCGCCCTCACCATGGCTGCGATCGCCGGCGATCGGTGGATCATTGAAGGCAATTATGACGCCACATTGTCATTGCAGATGCGACGGGCCGACACCGTCGTGTGGCTCGACTATCCAACCTGGTTGTGCCTGGTCCGGCTGTTCAAGCGCTGGCAACGCTTCAGGGGGCGGGCCCGTCCGGATGTGAACGCCTGGTGCAACGAGCAGCTCAACCTGCCCTTCCTGCGCTATGCCGTGCGCTTCCGCCGTGAGGCGCAACGCAGCTGGGGCGCGGTTCTGTCGTCCTTTCCGGGAACCTTAGTCCATCTGCGGCGCCCCCGCGAAACCCGCACATGGCTGACCCGGCAGGTTGTTGCCTAAGCGAGATGCAGCTGAGCGCTTTGGTCGGATTGATTGATAAATCCCGACAAGCGCAGAATGTATCCAGAGCCCGTTTGTTCTGCTGAATGACGCGCTCCTGCCTGCTTTGCCAGAACCTGCATAAGGTTGGTGCCGGTACCCTGGCGCGTCACAGATGGACCGCAGGCTCCGCCACTGTCGCTGATCTCGAGTAATCCTGACCCAGCTGCCGTAAGTGTTATCCGGACCTCGCCACCTTTTGCCTCTCCAAAAGCATGTTTGGCGCAATTCGTCAGGGCTTCATTGGTATAGAGACCTATGGCGGTTGCGGTCTGCCGATCGAGTTCGATCGGAGCGATGTCGACGATCACCCGGATTTCGTCGCTGAACACCGCCCGAGCGACATCGTCTACGAGGTGCGACAGATAAGGCTGCATCGGCACCATCCCTGTCACCGAAGGGGCTACGGGCAGACACTCATAAGTTGAGGCAAACGCCCCGACGCGATTGCTGGCCAGGGTCAAGGCCGCCCGCGCGGCCGTGTCGGGTTCCTGCCGCTTTTGCATCGCGAGCAGACTTTGCATCAGCTGGAGGTTGTTCCTTGTCCGATGCTCAAGCTCCAGCCTAAGCATTTCACTCATTTCAATCTGCTGATCGCGTTCTTCAGCTGCCCGGCGGATCGCGCGCCGGAAAACTTCAGCAAAGAAAATGATCAGCACCCCCGACAAGGCATTGAGGATCAGCCTAAAGCCGTCATCAAGTGACAAAATTTCCCAGCTCTCCAGAGGATGCATGACAAAGTACCAGCCCCACAGGAACGTCAATACAAACGTGACAAAGCCCGCGCGCCAATGTCCGAATAATGTCGCAATCAGGATTGGGGGAAAAATAAGGGCGAAAGGTCCTGATCCAGGTGCGAAAGAGTCGATGATCGACCGCGCGGCAACGTATAGCCCAGCGCACGCAATCCCAAAGCCGACTTGTGCCGCCAGCTTCGCTGGACCCGCATCGTAACCTTTGGTTACGTCGAGATTGGCTAACCTCTCCATGCAGTCCCTCGCTATGCCGAACGAATTAGGGATGCTTGTCTCGCTAGTTCGCTATCTAACAGGCTAGTCGACTGTGTGCAAAGCCCTAGTTGTCCAGTTGGGATACCTTGCGTCACGGTGATCGGACCTAACTCCCCGGCCCTGGACCGGCGATTTCCAGCGCATCAATCCCCTTGCCCAGCGCAAAGCTCGACCCGGTTGCCGCCACCACCGCCGTCCGCCGGTCCAGCCCCAGCAGCTCCCGCAGCCGCAGCGTCGCCTCGATACCCGTGCAGTGCGCCGCCAGCAGGTACCGGATGCCCTTGAGCCGTACGGCGGTTGCTGCCAGCACGGCCTCGGACTTGGCAAACAGGTGCAGCCCGCCGATCACCGCTAGGATCGGTTTGCCCTGGCCGATCAGCTGGCCGAAATCGGCGATGTTCATGATCCCTGCGTGGCCGCAGCCGGTGAGGATCACCAGCCCGTCCTTCGTGCGGATGACCAGCGAGGAATCCTCGATCACGTTGTCTTCCACCCGCCCCTCTGCGCCCTCGCGCTGGAGGCTGCCGCTCCAGTTGCTCTCGTCGTTATGGCGCGGAACCGGGCCAGTCAGCCAGACGCCGGGGTAAATCTCGAACGGTCCGTCATGCTCGGCCACGGTCCCGCCGCTTGCGGCATAGGCAGCGGCGATCTGGGGAAAGTCGTTCTGCTGCTTGCCCGAAGGATCATAACGCAGGTCCATGATCCCCTTGCCGACATGCAACCGTGCCAGTGCGCCCGGGTTGCTCCCGGCAAACTGCAGGCGGATCGGCAGGAGGCCGCCGTTATGATCGTCATGGAAGTGCGAGATCACCACATCGGTCACGGTGGAAAGGTCGATGCCAAGCACTTTCGCATTGCGCAGGACCAGCTCGGGATCGGCACCGGTATCGAACAGGATGCGGTGCCCGTCGACCTCGACCAGCGCGGCGTAGCCCCACTCGCCCAGCCCCTTGTCGGCCAGCATGGTCGAAAGCGTGGTGATCTTGAGCGCGCGCACGTCGTGCGAGATGGCGGCGCGAGGCTGCCGCGATGCCGTTTGCGCCGCGCTGGGGAGCGCTAGCAGCACGCCCACGATCGCCAGAAATGCCGTCAGAGCCCTGCGCATCGCCAAACTTCTCCTTGACCTGTGGGGCGCGGGATACCATCGCCCGCTACCATTCGAAAGCGGCCCTTGCCGTAAGACTGAAGGACCATTCATGGGTTTCCGTTGCGGCATCGTCGGCCTACCCAAC
This sequence comes from Sphingomonadaceae bacterium, assembly GCA_947472735.1. Taxonomy (GTDB): domain Bacteria; phylum Pseudomonadota; class Alphaproteobacteria; order Sphingomonadales; family Sphingomonadaceae; genus Novosphingobium. The sequence continues at coordinate 58,005 of CANJBY010000007.1, forward strand.
GTCGGCAAGTCCACCCTGTTCAACGCGCTGACCGAGACGCAGGCGGCTCAGGCGGCGAACTACCCGTTCTGCACGATCGAGCCGAATGTCGGCAATGTCGGCGTGCCCGATCCCCGGCTCGACGAGCTGGCGCGGGTCGCGGGCAGCCAGAAGATCATCCCCACCCAGCTCGGCTTCGTCGACATCGCGGGCCTGGTGCGCGGAGCGTCCAAGGGCGAAGGGCTCGGCAACCAGTTCCTTGGCAACATCCGCGAGGTCGACGCGATCGTCCACGTGCTGCGCTGCTTCGAGAACGACGACATCCAGCACGTCGACAACAAGGTCGATCCGATCTCGGACGCCGAAACGGTCGAGACCGAGCTGATGCTGTCGGACCTCGAAAGCCTCGAAAAGCGCGTCCCTGCCGCGCAGAAAAAGGCCGCACAGGGCGACAAGGACAACAAGCTGATCGCGTCCGTGCTGCTGCCTGCGCTCGAACTTCTGCGGGAAGGCAAGCCCGCCCGGCTCGCCCGCCCGACCGACGAAGAAGAACGTCGCGTGTTCGACCAGGCCCAGCTACTTACGGCCAAGCCGGTGCTCTATGTCTGCAATGTCGAGGAAGAAAGCGCCGCCGAAGGTAACGCCTTCTCCGCACGGGTGTTTGAAAAGGCCAAGGCCGAAGGCGCCAACGCCGTAATCGTTTCTGCCGCCATCGAGAGCGAACTGGTCGGCATGGATCCGGAAGACCGCATGGTCTTTCTCGAGGAGATGGGCCTTCACGAAACCGGTCTCGCCCGCGTGATCCGCTCGGGCTATGACCTGCTGCACCTCATCACCTTCTTCACCGTCGGCCCCAAGGAAGCCCGCGCCTGGACCGTGCACAGGGGCGCCAAGGCCCCGGACGCGGCCGGTGAAATCCACTCCGACATGCAGCGCGGCTTCATCCGCGCCGAAACCGTAGCCTATGACGATTTCGTCGGCCTCGGCGGCGAGAACGCGGCCAAGGATTCCGGCAAGCTGCGGCAGGAAGGCAAGGAATATGTCGTGCAGGACGGCGACGTCATGCACTTCAAGTTCAACGTCTAATCCTCAAACGCCGTGATGATCGGGCACGGTCCCTGATCGGACCGTGCGCATTCCTGCGCGAGCCGTTCGAGCGACTGGCGCGCCGCCTGCATCTCGGCGATCTGCGCATCCAGAGCGTTAATCCGGGCGCTGGCCATGGCACGGGCCTTGGCGCGATCCTCGCTCCGGTCGAGTTCAAGCAGGTGCCCGATTTCCAGCAGCGAAAAGCCGGCGCGCTGGGCCGAGCGGATGAAGCGCAGCCGCTGCCGCTCCGCCTCGCCATAGTGCTTGCTGCCCGGCGCCCCGCCCCGCGCAGCCGGACGCGGATCGAACAGCAGCCCCCTGCGTTGATAGAACCGCACAGTCTCGACGCCGACCCCGGCGCTTTGCGCCAGCTGCGAGATTGTCATCGCCATCGCTTGACTCCGTACCGTAGTACGGGAGGTATAACCTGATTCGCCATGACAGACCAGACCACCAAGCCCGCCGCGATCCTTTACCGCATGGTCAAGGACAAGCACGTTTGCCCCTGGGGTATCCGGGCCCTGCACCTGCTGCGCCGCAGGGACTATGCCGTCGAGGACCGTTGGCTCACGACTGACGAGGAAGTGACTGCCTTCAAGGCAAAGCACGGCGTCAGCACCACTCCGCAGATATTCATCGACGGAAACCGGATCGGTGGGCACGATGACTTGCGGCGCTACCTGGGCCTGTCGGTGCCGGATCCCGAGCGCACCTCCTGTGTCCCGGTCCTGGCAGTCTTCGCTACGGCCGCCGGACTGGCGCTCGCCGCGAGCTATGCCGCCTTCGGGAGCCCGCTGACCGGCCGCGCGGCTGAATGGTTCGTCGCCTTCGCGATGATGCTGCTCGCCATGCTCAAGCTGCAGGACCTCGATCGCTTCGCCACCATGTTCCTCGGCTATGACCTGCTGGCCCGGCGTTGGGTACCCTATGCCACCCTCTACCCGTTCCTCGAATGGCTCGCGGGAGCGCTGATGGCTGCCCGCTGGCTGGACATTGTGTCGATCCCGGTGGCGCTGTCCATCGGCACCATCGGTGCGATCTCGGTGTTCTATGCCGTCTACATCCAGAAACGTGACATCCGCTGCGCCTGCGTCGGCGGATCGGGGCGGGTGCCTCTGGGCTTTGTCTCGCTCTCCGAAAACCTCATCATGGCCGGCATGGCCCTGTGGATGCTATCCCACCATCTTTGATAGGAAATCCCCCCGTGAAACTGCTGCTTTTCTCCACTGCCGCCCTCACCTTGATCGCCTCTCCCGCGATCGCCCAGGAGCAAGACCATTCGCAAATGGACCACTCCGGCATGGCCGGAATGGCCGAAGAGGCCGAGGCTGCGCCGATGGACAATTCCGCAGAAGGCTCCGGCACCGCGCGCGTGCCGGGGGCGGAAGGCGGAATGGCCGGGCTGCACTTCGTTACCGGTGAGTGGATGCTGATGGCCCACGGTGCCGCCTCGCTGCAGTACACCGACCACAGCGGCCCGCGCGGCGATGACAAGGTCTATTCCACCTCGATGCTGATGCTCGGGGCCGAGCGCGAGACGTCCTGGGGCCGGATCCAGCTCAAGTCGATGTTCAGTCTCGAACCGGCGATGGATGCAGCGGGCTATCCCAACCTCTTCGCCACCGGCGAGACGGCGGGCGGACTGCCGCTGGTCGACCGGCAGCACCCGCATGATTTGTTCATGGAGCTTGCCGCGCGGGTGGACGTGAATGTCGTATCGGGCACGGTGTTCCTCTATGGCGGGCCGGTGGGCGAGCCGGCGCTCGGTCCCTCCGCCTTCATGCACCGCGGCTCTGCGAAGTATAATCCGGAGCCGCCGATCACGCATCACTGGTTCGATTCGACTCACATCACTTACGGCGTGGTCACCGCCGGTTATGCCGCCAACGCCTTCCAGATCGAAGCCAGCGCCTTTCGCGGGGCCGAGCCGGACGAGCGCCGCTGGAATATCGAGACACCAAAGCTGGATAGCTGGTCGGTCCGCGCCACTTTCACCCCCTCACCAAACTGGGCGGTGCAGGCCAGCTATGGCGAGCTCAAGCAGCCCGAGAGCACGCATCCCGGTGAGGACGAACACCGCTTCACCGCTTCGGCGCACTACGCCAATGCGCGCGGCCTCTCCGCCATGGCCGCCTTCTCCGCCAAGCAGCGCGTCCCCGGCGAGACGCTGACTGCCTGGCTGGCCGAAGCCAACTGGGACCTCGACGCCCGTAACACGGTGTTCGGCCGGATCGAGAACGTCGCCAACGACGAGCTTTTCCCGGATCACGCCAACCCGCTTCACGATGTGAAGTTTCGCGTTTCGAAGTTCCAGGCCGGCTATGCCCGCCGGGTGCCGCTCGGCCCGTTCGAACTGGCGCTCGGCGGCGCGATCAACGCCTATGCCAAGCCCGCCGCACTTGACCAGGCCTATGGCCGCCACCCATGGGGCTACACGCTGTTCGCGAAGGTAACACTGGGGCAATAAGAGCATGGCAAGCAAGGCGACGATTTTCTTCGAGGATCTGGAAGTTGGCACCAAGGCGAGCTTCGGCCGCTATGAGGTGACGCGCGAGGAAGTGCTGGAGTTTGCCGGGAAATACGATCCCCAGCCCTTCCACCTCGACGACGACGCCGCGGCGCAAACCCATTTCGGGCGGATTTCCGCCAGCGGCTGGCACACCTGCGCCATGGCAATGCGGATGATGGTCGATCACATGCGCGGCGCCGGCCGGGCCAGCCTCGGCTCACCCGGGCTTGACGAGATCCGCTGGCTGAGGCCCGTCTACCCCGGCGACACGCTGCGGATGGAAACCGAACTCCTCAGCAAACGCCTCAGCCAGTCCCGCCCCGGCGTCGGCCTGACCAAGACCGTGATCCGGGTCTACAACCAGGACGATGTGCTGGTGATGAGCCAGGTCACCAACGCGATGATCCGGACGCGGGGTTAGCGGTCACCTCCGCCCGAACAGCTTCTCGATGTCTCCATGCGCCAGCTTCACCCAGGTTGGCCGGCCGTGGTTGCATTGGCCCGAGCGGGGGGTGACTTCCATTTCGCGCAGCAGCGCATTCATTTCCGCGACTGACAGCGCCCGCCCCGCCCGCACCGATCCGTGGCAGGCCATCGTCGCGAGCACGTGGTCTAGCCGCTCGCCGAGCAGCAGGGCATCGCCGTTCTGGGCGAGGTCGTCGGCAATGTCGCGGACCAGGGCGTGGACGTCGCCCTTGGCCAGCACCGAGGGCACGGCGCGGACCAGCATGGCCGCCGGGCCGAAGCGTTCTAGCGCAAGGCCACAGTCCGCGAGCTGGGCGGCGCGTTCCTCGAGCCGGTCGCAGCTGGGCTCATCCAGTTCGACCACTTCGGGCAGCAGCAGTGCCTGCGAGGCGGACATCTTGTCCTGCGCTCCGGCCGCCTTCAGCCGTTCGAGCACCAGCCGCTCATGTGCGGCGTGCTGGTCGACGATCACCAGTCCGTCTTCGGCCTCGGCGACGATATAGGTTCCCGCAACCTGCCCGCGGGCCACGCCCAGCGGGTATTGCATGGCGCTTTCCACTGCCTCCACCGCTTCCTCCGCGCGGGCGGAGGGCGGGGCCATGATCGCGGCCTCATAGCCGCGCCAGGCCTGCCCCGCTTCGTTCAGGCGCGGGGCAGAATGTTCGCGCGCGAAGAGCGATTGCAGTGACGGTGCGGGAGCGCTGTACGGCTCGCTTTGCCAGTTGAGCATGCCCGCTGCGGCTGGAGCCTGCGCGCTGCGCTGACCTGCGCCCTCCAATGCATGGCGCAACCCGGAGACCAGGAAGCCGCGCACGAAGGCGGGATCGCGGAAGCGAACCTCGGTCTTGGCCGGGTGGACGTTGACGTCGACCTCCTCTGGCGGCACCTGGAGGAACAGCGCCAGCACCGCATGGCGATCGCGCGCGAGCATGTCGGCATAGGCGCCGCGCACCGCGCCGATCAGCAGCCGGTCTTTCACCGGGCGGCCGTTGACGAACAGGTACTGGTGATCGGCGACCCCGCGGTTGAACGTGGGAAGCCCGGCCACGCCGGTGAGCCGAGCCGCTCCGCGCTCAACGTCGATCACCACGCCATCATCCGCCAGTTCGCGCGCGATGACCCGGGCGACCCGGGCTGCCGCGCTCTCGCCGGGCTGCACCGCAAGGGTGCGGCGGCCATCGTGCTCCAGCGTGAAGCCGATATCCGGCCGGGCCATGGCGAGGCGGCGCATCACATCGAGGCAGGCGGCATATTCGCTCCGGCCTGAGCGCAGGAACTTGCGCCGCGCGGGAACCTTGCCGAACAGGTTCTCGACCCGGATGCGCGTACCCGGCGGCAGTGCGGCGGGGCCTTCGCTCTCGAGCGCGCCGTGATCGACGACCCGGCGCCAGCCGTCGGCGGTACCCATCACCCGGCTCTCGATGGTGAGCCGCGCCACGCTGGCGATCGAGGGTAGCGCCTCGCCCCGAAAGCCCAGCGTGGAGACCAGTTCGATTGCCTCATCGGGCAGTTTGGACGTGGCGTGGCGCTCCAGCGCCAGCGCGATTTCGTCCGGCCCCATCCCGCAGCCGTCGTCAGTCACCTCGATGCCGTCCAGCCCGCCATCCCACAGCCGCACTGCTATGCTGGTGGACCCGGCGTCGATCGCATTCTCAACCAGTTCCTTCAGCGCCGAAGCCGGCCGCTCGACCACCTCGCCCGCAGCGATTCGGTTGACCAGCGTTTCAGGGAGGCGGCGGATGGTGGGCATTGCTGAAGTGGGCCTAACGCAAAGCTCGACTGATCGGTCAGCCATCGTAGCGGCGAAGCGAGGGGAATTCGAGATGGCGAGGATAACGAATTGAATCTGTCGCCACAATTTTTTGGCCTTTGCCAGGGTGATGCGTTAAGGCGGCGCCTTCCCATGCCAAACAACCGGCTTTATGCTATCGGTCACAGGTAGCAAGATGTTGGTAAAACTATGGATATTTCAATGAGTTCGATGTTCTCGCGTTTCTTCAAATTCGGCTCTCAGAACATGGCGATCGACCTCGGAACAGCCAATACGCTGGTCTATGTCCAGGACCGCGGCATCGTCCTCAATGAACCCTCCGTTGTCGCCATTGAGACGATCAACGGCGTCAAGCGCGTCAAGGCGGTGGGTGATGATGCGAAGATGATGATGGGCAAGACCCCGGACAACATCGAAGCGATCCGCCCATTGCGCGATGGGGTCATCGCCGACATCGAAGTCGCCGAGGAAATGATCAAGTACTTCATCCGCAAGGTGCACGGCGGCAAGAAGAGCATGTTCCGCTATCCGGAGATCGTGATCTGCGTTCCTTCGGGGTCGACCTCGGTTGAACGCCGCGCGATCCGAGACGCAGCTTCCAATGCCGGCGCAAGCGCAGTTTACCTGATCCTCGAGCCGATGGCGGCCGCGATCGGCGCGGACATGCCGGTGACCGAGCCGGTGGGCTCCATGGTCGTCGACATCGGCGGCGGCACCACCGAAGTCGCGGTGCTGTCGCTGCGCGGCCTGGCCTACACCACCTCGGTCCGCGTCGGCGGTGACAAGATGGACGAGGCGATCGTCTCCTACGTCCGCCGCCACCATAACCTGCTGATTGGCGAAGCCACGGCCGAGCGGATCAAGAAGGACTACGGCGTTGCCACCGTGCCGGCTGACGGCATCGGCGAGACGATTCACATCAAAGGTCGCGACCTGGTGAACGGCGTGCCCAAGGAAATCACCATCACCCAGGCGAACATCGCCGAGGCGCTGTCCGAACCGATCGGTGCAATCGTCGAAGGCGTGCGCATCGCGCTGGAAAACACCGCACCGGAACTGGCGGCCGACATCGTCGACCAGGGCATCGTGCTGACCGGCGGCGGAGCGTTGATCAAGGGGCTGGACGAGTATCTGCGCGAAGAGACCGGCTTGCCGGTGTCGATCGCTGAAGATCCGCTGTCCTGCGTCGCGCTGGGCACCGGACGCGCGATGGAGGATCCCATCTATCGCGGCGTGCTGATGACGGCCTGAGCAGTTTCATGCACCGGCGGCTGACCGTTCTCGCCGGCGGAACAGGAGGATAGGGCACGCATGGCGCCGCCAGTCACCCGGCGCACCGGCTTTTCCCGCAGGGCGCAGTACACCACATTTTTCGGATATGTCGCCGGGATTGCCGGCGCGATTGTCGGTGTCTTCTTCCTGTTCGTCTCGATCTACGATCACAACGCCTTTGCCGGGCTGCGCGGCGTGGCCGGCGATGCGGTACGCCCTGCTGCAGCCACCGCCGCCAGCGGACGGAGCGGCGGCCAGAGCCTGATTGCAACCATCGAGGGCTACTTTTTCGCAGCCACCAAGAATGCTGAACTGACCCGCGAGGCGCAAGTAACCAGGGTCAAACTGGTCGAAGCCCGCGCGCTCGCCGAGGAGAACCTCCGGCTCAAGGCGGTCCTGGGGCTGATGCAGGAGGATCCCAACCCGGTGGCAGCAGCGCGGATCGTCGGTTCAACCTCGGCCAGCACCCGGCGTTTTGCCACGATTTCCGCCGGCAGCGCCCAGGGCGTCGCGATCGGCATGCCGGTGCGCTCGCCCATGGGCCTGGTCGGGCGCGTGCTGGAGGTGGGCCGCAATTCCTCGCGCGTGCTGCTCGTGACCGATACCGAGAGCGTGGTCCCGGTGCGCCGTGCGAGTGACGGTGTCCCGGGCTTTGCCAACGGCCGGGGCGATGGTACCCTGCAGATCCGCCTGATCAGCCTGGGCATCAATCCCCTGAAAAAGGGCGATACCTTCGTTACGTCAGGATCGGGGGGCCTTTACCGGCCCGGCACCGCCATCGCCGTAGTATCGGAACTGACGCGCGATGGTGCAATCGCCCGCGTCCTGAGCGATCCCGGCGCAACCGAGTTCGTCGTGGTCGAACCGCTGTGGAACCCGGCTCGCGAGCTGCCGGCGCCAGCTGTACCGCAGCCATGATCGCGCCCCACCTGCAGCGCCAGCTGACCGACCCCTTCCGCAAGACGATCAATCGCGAACCTTTGCCGTTGGTGGCGATCGGGGTGCCCTGGCTGACCGTCATGCTCGGCACACTCTCGCCGACCTGGCCAATCATCGCCTCCGCACCGGTCCTGCCGCCACTCGGCTTCCTGTTCATGCTGGCGTGGCGGCAGCAGCGCCCGGGCCTGCTGCCGGTCTGGGCCGGCCTGCCACTCGGCCTGTTCGACGATCTCTACAGCGGCCAGCCGTTTGGCAGTGCCGTGCTGCTGTGGTCGCTGGCGATGCTTGCCCTTGATGCAGTCGAGGTACGCTTTCCCTGGCGCAACTTCGTGATCAATTGGCTGGAGGCGGCCATTCTGATCATGGCTTACCTGTTGTTTGGTCTGCTCTTCGCCAATGCCGGCGGCGGATCGACCCCGCTGCGGGTGATCGGGCCGCAAGCTGTCATCTCGGTCCTGCTATACCCGCTGTGCGGGCGCCTCATGGCACTGTTTGACCGCTTCCGCCTGATCCCGTTCCGGGCCATAGACTAGCAGCAATGCAGCACTTCAGTTCCGCAACGCTCAAGAACAGCTTTGACCGGCGCAGCCTCGTGCTCGGCGCAGTGCAAGGCGGCATCGGAACGCTGCTGGCGGTCCGGCTGGCCTACATCTCGCTGTTCCAGTCCGAGAAGTACAAGACACTGTCGGAGAGCAACCGCGTCAACCTCACGCTGATCCCGCCCCGGCGCGGGTGGATCCTTGATCGCAACGGCGCGCCGCTTGCGTCCAATCGCGCCGACTTCCGGATCGACCTGATCCCCGATCGACTGGTCGATGCCAGCAGCACGATCGACACGCTCGGCCAACTGCTTTCGCTGAGCGCGGTGCAGATGCAGGACCTCAAGGACAAGATCGAGAAGTCACACGGCTTCCAGCCGGTCGAGGTCGCCTCGGGGCTCGACGAAGAACGCTATGCTGCTGTCAGCGTGCGCCTGCCGGACCTCCGCGGCGTAGTGCCGCAACGCGGCTTCTCGCGCTTCTACCCCACGGGCCCGGCGGTAGCCCATTTGATCGGTTATGTCGGACCGGCCTCGGCGGAAGACTACGAAAAGGAGAAGAACCCGCTGCTGGTGACCCCCGGCTTCAAGATCGGCAAGGAGGGGCTGGAAAAGCATTACGAGGTGCTGCTGCGCGGCGTTCCGGGCGCGCGGCGGGTGGAAGTGACCGCCAGTGGCAAGATCGTGCGCGATCTCGACACCCGCGAGGACGAGCCGGGCAGGCCGATTAAGCTGACCATCGACGGCCCTCTGCAAGACTATGCTGCTCGGCGCATCGGTCTTGAATCCGCAGCCGTGGTGGTGGTAGATTGCCACACCGGGGGCATCCTCGCGCTCACTTCGATGCCCGCGTTCGATCCCAACAGTTTCGCGGGCGGAATTGGCCGCCTGCAATGGAAGATGCTCAACGAGGATGACCACATCCCGTTGCTCAACAAGGCGCTGCGCGGTCTCTATCCGCCCGGATCGACGATGAAGCCGATGGCGACCCTCGCCCTGCAGCTTCACGGGGTCGACCCGGAGGAGCGGGTAAATTGCCCCGGCGGCTATCGCCTTGGCAGCCGCTTCTTCCGCTGCGACGCGGTCCACGGGTCGGTCGACATGCGCACGGCGATCGAACGCAGCTGCAACACCTACTTCTGGAGCATGGCGCACCGCGTAGGCTACGATGCGATCGCACCGGTGGCCAAGCAGCTCGGGCTCGGCCAGGAATTTGACCTGCCCGGGACCAGGCAGCGCTACGGCACGATCCCCGACGCCGAGTGGAAGATGCGCCGCTACAAGCAGGAGTGGACTGCTGCGGATTCGCTTAACGCATCGATCGGCCAGGGCTATGTCTCGGTTTCGCCTTTGCAGCTGGCGGTGATGACCGCGCGGATCGCCTCGGGCAAGAACCTGCTGCCGTCGCTGATCTTCGGGCAGGATCACCCGCCCGGCCCCGCCTTCCCTTTCACGCCCGAACAACTCGCCGTGGCACGTGACGGCATGTTCCGGGTCGTCAACGGGTCAGGCACGGCAACCGCCAGCCGGCTCGATCTGGGGGGCATCCAGATGGCTGGCAAAACCGGCACGGCCCAGGTCCGCGCGCTCGTCGCACGGGGGCATTTCGGCGACTGGAAATCCCGCGATCACTCGCTGTTCGTCTGTTATGCGCCGGCCGACGCGCCCCGCTTTGCTATGTCAGTGGTGGTCGAGCACGGCACGTTCGGCGCCCGAGCCGCGGCGCCGATCGCCCGCGATGTCATGACCTTTCTGTTCGATCCGGCCAAAGCCATGGGCACGCTGCTTGAACTGGAGAAATCCTGGGGCGGCACGCCGGCCGAGCGCATGGCAACCAAGTACCGCTCATTCGTTTCGCAATACGGCACCTCGGCTCCCAGAGTGGAAGGCGAGGAGGCCGTCAAGGCGGCGATGACCACCGCGGAAAGCGCCCAGCCCGCGCCTCCCCCGGTCGATACCGCCGGACCTGTTCGACCCGAAGAGCCGCCGACTGTGGCAGCTCCTCCTGCCGAGGCTCCAACACCTGCGGCTGAAGCGCCATGATCCGCAGCGTTGTCCCTGAACCCATCGCGCGCCAGCCCTGGGGCGTCGTCCTGCCGCTGCTGGCCCTGGTCGGCTTCGGCGCAACCGTGCTGTACTCCGCGGCCGGTGGCCATCTCGAACCGTGGGCGCTCAAACACGTCCTGCGCTTCCTGGTGTTTCTCGCCATGGCCATGGTCATTGCCCGGCTGCCGCGCGACGTGTTCAAGCAGGCCGCCTATCCCCTCTACGGCATCGTCCTGATCCTGCTGGTGCTGGTCGAACTGATCGGCGGGATCGGCGGCGGGAGCCAGCGCTGGATCAACCTCGGCTTCATGACGCTCCAGCCGTCAGAGCTGATGAAGCCGGTGATCGTTCTGGTCCTGGCAAATTTCTACGGCAGCCTGCCGCCGGCGCTCACCCAGAGCTGGCGGGCGCTGGTCCCCGCTGGCGGACTGCTGGCAGTGCCAGCCGTGCTGGTGCTGATCCAGCCAGACCTCGGCACGGCGATGGCGATCAGCTTCGGCGCGCTCGTCGTGATTTTCCTCGCCGGGACCCCAATGCGGTGGTTTCTCGGCGGCGGCGCGGCCGCGCTCATCATCGCGCCGATTGCCTTCTTCACCTTGCTCCACGATTACCAGCGCAAGCGCGTGCTGGTGTTCGTCGATCCGGAAGGCGATCCGCTCGGGTCGGGATATCACATCACCCAGTCAAAGATCGCGATCGGCTCAGGCGGTTTCTTCGGTAAGGGCTTCCTCAACGGCTCGCAGAGCCATCTCGATTACCTGCCCGAATCCCACACCGACTTCGTCTTCGCGACTATGTCCGAGGAATGGGGAATGCTGGGCGGCCTGTTCGTGCTGTTCATTTTCTTCCTGATCCTGCGCTGGGGCCTGAACGTCGCGCGCCGCAGCAATGATCGGTTCGGCCAGCTGCTCGCCGCGGGCATGAGCTTCACCGTGTTTTTCTACATGGCGATCAACCTGATGATGGTCATGGGCCTGGCCCCGGTGGTCGGGATCCCGCTGCCCTTCATGAGCCACGGCGGGTCCTCTATGATGACCAACATGATCTGCATCGGCACCGTCATGGCGGTGGACCGCTGGCGCGGGCCCCGGCGCGCAATTTCCTGACGGATTGGGCTTCCATCCACCGAAACAGCCGCTATAGGGAGCGCTCCCGACGATTCGGGACCCCGGCACGCCGGAGTGTGGACGCATAGCTCAGTTGGTAGAGCAGCTGACTCTTAATCAGCGGGTCCTTGGTTCGAGCCCAAGTGCGTCCACCATATTTTTCAAGAGGTTAGATGGATTTTGGACCGCCAAGGTTTTGGCCGGGACGGACATTTGACGGACGTTCCGTGCGAAACAGATAGCCACCACCCGCCTCGCATCAAAGCAACACCCCCCACCCCCATCGAAAACCTGCCCAGCCGGACCCCACCTACCCGGCA
>CANJBY010000008.1 GCA_947472735.1 Sphingomonadaceae bacterium
AAACAGCGCGAAAGGATCAAACGGCAGACCATCGAATATCGGCGCTTGCAACACCGCAAGATCGCCGCTTAACATCAACCCCCTGACGATGCCCGCACTCCGCTAATCTAAGCCGCAAAGTGTGCCAAATGTTGTGACGACGGACAATGACAGCAAAAGGGCGCGCCCTTGTGGAGCACGCCCTCCTCGCTGTTCGGCAAGGATGCTGTCAGTCGGCCCGGGCGACCTTCTTGTAAGGCACAAAATCCTGGAGGCCGACGAATCCGCGGGACCAGCCCTGAGTGCGGTCATGCATGCGGACAGTGTCGAGCCGGCATAGCTGGCTACTGTGCAACTGGGTCACGAGAATGTCGTCATCGTCCAGCACATCAGGGTTCTGGGGACGGTTCACGTAAATCGTGCTGCCGGTGTCATAGACGATCGCGGTCTTGTCGATCACGGTGACATCGCGGGTATTGAAGGTGCTGATGCAGTTCACCGGTGACCCGGCCTCACGCCCTTCGAGCAGCTTGGCAAGCTTCTGTTCGCCCGTAAGCCTTTCGCGCGCTTGCAGCGCCGGCCCGGTGAGGAGGGCCGCAGTAACGGTAAGGGCAAGGACCAATCTGCGCATCGCGCGATCTCCGTTGGTGAATGTAAACAAAATTATCACACGTTCCTGAACCGTGGCTGACTGGACAGCCTGCTCAGGCTGTCCCGCCAACCGTCAAGCCTTCGACCAGAAGGGTGGGCTGGCCAACCCCGGCCGGCACGCTTTGCCCGCCCTTGCCGCAGACACCAACGCCCTCGTCGAGCGCCAGATCATTGCCGATGCCCTTCACGCGGGTGAGCACGCTGGGTCCGTCGCCGATCAGCGTGGCGCCCTTGATTGGAGCGCCGAGCTTGCCGTTCTCGACCATGTAGGCCTCGGTGCAGGAGAACACGAACTTGCCCGACACGATATCGACCTGCCCGCCGCCGAAGTTCTTGGCGTAGATGCCCTTCTTGATCCGGCCGAGCAGCTCGGCGGGATCATCATTGCCGGCCTTCATGAACGTGTTGGTCATCCGCGGCATCGGGGCATGGGCGTAGCTCTCGCGGCGGCCATTGCCGGTCGGTTCGACCCCCATCAGGCGGGCATTGAGCCGGTCCTGCATGTAGCCTTTGAGGATTCCGTCCTCGATCAGCACGGTCTCTCCGGTCGGGGTGCCCTCGTCGTCGATCGAGAGCGAGCCGCGCCGCGCGGCGATGGAGCCGTCATCGACCACGGTCACGCCCGCCGCGCCGACCCGCTCGCCGATCCGGCCGGAGAAGGCGCTGGTGCCCTTGCGGTTGAAATCTCCTTCAAGCCCGTGGCCGACCGCTTCGTGCAGCAGCACGCCGGGCCAGCCGGGACCGAGCAGTACGGTCATCTCACCGGCCGGGGCATCGATGCTCTCGAGGTTGGTCAGGGCCTGTTCCAGCGCGGTGTCGATCGCGCGGTTCCAGTTCGCGGGATCGAACAGGTCCTCGTAAAGCCGCCGCCCGCCCATGCCGAAATTGCCGGTCTCGCGCCGTCCGTTGCTTTCCGCGACGATCCCGACGTTGAGCCGCACCAGGGGGCGCACATCGGTTGCCAAGAAACCATCGGGCCGCACGATTTCGACCACTGACCAGCTTGCCGAGAGGCCGACGCTGACTTGCGCTACGCGCGGATCGCGGGCGCGGGCGGCAGCGTCGATCGCCTCAAGCAGCGCGACCTTCTGGGCAAACGGCACGGCATCGAGCGGCGAGGCATCGGTATAGAGGTGGCGGTTGTTGAGCCGGGGCGGTGCGGCAAGGCTGCCCTTCGCCGGATCGAGCAGCGACAGGGTTTCCCCGGCGCGGCGGATCGCCGCAGGGGAAATCTCGTTGGCGTGGGCAAAGCCGGTCATCTCGCCGGAAACCCCGCGCAGGCCGAACCCGGCATCGCGCGAATAGTCAGCGGTTTTCAGCCGTCCATCGTCAAAGCCGAAAGCCTCGGAGGCGATGAACTGGAGATAAAGCTCGCCATCGTCGCACTTCGCCAAAGTCTCGCGGGCGAGTGACTGGGCCTGGGTGGGATCGAGTTGGCGATAAAGAAGCGAACGCGGATCGAAGCTGGTCATTCCGCCGATATAGGCGCTTTGCGGCTAAAGGCTAGGCCGCAGCCTGGTCTGCCGGTCCGCCCCTGAGTACGAAGCGCTTGTCGCAATAGCTGCATTCGGTGAAGCCGCGGTCGTCGATTTCCAGCCAGACCAGCGGGTGACCGAGCGCCGCGCCGCCGCGCACATCGGATGCGCCGTCGCAGGAAACGCGAGTTGATGTGACGGTGACGGTTTCGGGTTCGTTGCTCATGGCCAGCGCCGTTAGCAGGGGTGCGGCGGAATTTCCAGCCCGTGCCGTATGCCGACGCGCGCTACTGGTACTGCACCGAAATCGTGATCGTGCCGTTGTAGACGCCGGCCGCCTGGTTGGCGTTGACGTGGAGCGTGCCGCCGAAATTGAGCGAGAAGATGCCGCTGGTCGAGGTAATGCGATAGCGGATATTGCCGCCCTTGTTCAGCCCCGCACCTTTGCCCTTGCCCGCCCCATTGCCAGAGAACGACACCGTATTGTTGAACCCCAGTACGATCTGATCGAGCACCATGGCCTGACCGGGGCCGGTCAGGTCGCTGTTGGTGACCAGCGTCAGGCGCACGTTCATGTTGTTGGTGCCCATGCCGACGAACTGGGCAAACTGGCAGTGGCCCAGCACGGTTAACGCAGTCGCGGCGCAAGAGCCGTTGATGGGATCGACGGTAACCGTTCCGCCCGTGGTCGTGGGCAGGATCTGGCCGAATTGCAGCGGCTGCGCAGCGACCAGGCTGGCGGGGGTTACCATCACGGCGCGCGCCTGTTGCGCCACGACGACCGAGCCGGTCGACTGGGCCTGCGCCGCGGCGGGGAAGAGCAGCACCGCTGCAAGCATCAGCACGCAAAGCGCGCACCACAGGCGGCGCAACAGCGCTGAATCTACGTAAATCCCCCTAGTCATTGGCTTCATCTAACGAGCGGCGATGAAGTTGTCCTTCCCGCAAATGGTTAATCCGCTGGAATCGAACGTCGTCCGTGCTTGCCGGATGGAGGGTGCCGCCTTAGAGGTATCGGCCATGGAACAACCTGCCGCCATCTCGATCCGCAATCTCGTCAAGCGCTATGCCGGGAGCAAGGGAGCTCCCGGAAAACTGGCGCTCGATGGTGTCAGTTTCGATGTGCCGCAGGGTCAGATCTTCGGCTTGCTCGGTCCTAACGGGGCAGGCAAGTCGACACTCATCAACATCCTTGCCGGTCTGGTCGTCAAGACCGCCGGAACCGCCGAGGTCTGGGGCTTCGACATTGATCGGGACCACCGCAACGCCAAGCGCTCGATCGGCATTGTCCCGCAGGAAATCGTATTCGACCCGTTCTTCTCGCCTTACGAAGTGCTGGAGATTCAGGGCGGTCTTTATGGCATCGCGAAAGTGTTGCGCCGTTCTGAAGAACTGCTCGCAGCGGTGCACCTTTCCGACAAGCGCAACGCCTATTCGCGCACCCTTTCGGGCGGGATGAAGCGGCGGCTGCTGGTGGCCAAGGCAATGGTCCACTCTCCGCCGGTGCTGGTGCTGGATGAACCCACCGCCGGGGTCGACGTAGAGCTGCGCCGCCAGCTGTGGGAACTGGTCCAGGAGCTTAATCACCAAGGGGTGACGGTGGTGCTCACTACCCACTATCTCGAGGAAGCTGAGCAGCTGTGCGATCGGATCGCCATCATCAATCATGGCAAGCTGATCACCGACAAGCCGACCCGCGAACTGGTGGACATGGCGCGGGAGAAAGTCGTCGTGCTGACGCTCGACCGCTGCATCACCCAGTTGCCCAGCCACCCCGCCTTCCTCAAGTGCGAGAAGACCGGCGAGCACACGGTCGAGATCACGTACGACAAGGATCAGGCCAATGCCGGCGAAGTGCTGGCCGTGGTGCAGGGGCAGGGCCTGGGGATCATCGACGTATCGACCCGCGAGGCCGATCTGGAGGACGTATTCGTCAGCCTGACGAGCAGCGCGGCCAAGGCTGCATGAGCCGATACGACGTAATCATTGTCGGCTCGGGTGCCGCCGGGCTTACCGCGGCGCTGGCGCTGGCTGAACAGCTCAAGGTCCTGGTCCTGGCCAAGGGCACGCTGAACGGCGGATCGACTGCCTGGGCGCAAGGCGGGATTGCCGCCGTGCTTGATGCCGGCGACACCTTCGAGGAACACATCCGCGATACGATGATCGCCGGGGCCGGGCTCAACCGGCAGGAAACGGTCGAATTCGTGGTCGAGCGCGCGCCGCACGCGATCCAGCGGCTGGTCCAGCTGGGCGTGCCCTTCAACACCGAAGGGACCAACCTGCACCTCACCCGTGAGGGCGGCCATTCACACCGGCGGATCGTCCACGTGAACGACGCGACCGGCTGGGCGGTGCAGGAAGCGCTGCTTAACGCCGCGCGCAAGCACCCGAACATCACCCTGCTGCCGGGCCGGTCCTGCATCGATCTGATCACCGGCCGGCACGAGCTGCGCTATTCCGCATCGGGCCGGGTCTGGGGCGTCTATGCCCTTGATGAAGCGAGCGGCAAGGTCGAGGCGCACACTGCCCGCGCCACCATCCTTGCCACCGGCGGCGCCGGGCGCGTCTATCAATATTCCACCGCCCCGCGCGGCGCGACGGGGGACGGCATCGCCATGGCCTGGCGCGCGGGCGGGCGCGTCTCCAACATGGAGATGATGCAGTTCCACCCGACTTGCCTCTACAACCTCGAGGTCAAGAACTTCCTGATCACCGAGGCGGTGCGGGGCGAGGGCGGGCATCTGCTCAACCCGCGCACCGGCCACCGCTTCATGCCCGACTATGACGAGCGCGCCGAACTTGCCCCGCGCGACATCGTCGCCCGCGCGATCGACGCCGAGATCAAGCGAGACGGGCTCGACTTCGTCCACCTCGACATCAGCCACCAGCCGGCCGACTTCGTGAAGCACCACTTCCCGAACATCTACGAAAAGCTGCTGGCGCTTGGCATCGACATGACGACCCAGCCGATCCCGGTCGTCCCGGCGCAGCATTACACTTGCGGCGGGATTGTGATCGACCTGGACGGACGGACCGACCTGCCGGGGCTGTACGCCGCCGGCGAATGCACCGAAAGCGGACTCCACGGAGCCAACCGCCTGGCCTCCAATTCGCTGCTCGAATGCTTTGTCTTCGGGGAAAGCGCCGCCGCACACATCCTGGCCAACTGGGACGGTTTCGATCGCCCGCCGCAAGTCCGCGGCTGGGATGAAAGCCGCGTCACCAATTCGGATGAGGAAGTGGTGATCCAGCAGAACTGGACCGAGATCCGCCGCTTCATGTGGAACTACGTCGGGATTGTGCGCACCACCCGCCGCCTCGAACGCGCCGCCCACCGCATCACCATGCTGACCGGCGAAGTCGAAGACTACTACGGCCACTTCCGCGTTTCGACCGACCTGATCGAGCTGAGAAACCTGCTCCAGACCGCCGACCTGATCGTCCGGTCCGCGCTGGCGCGGCATGAGAGCCGGGGGCTGCACTACACGCTGGATTATCCGCACACGAGCAAGGTGGCGCGGGACACGGTGCTGGTGCCTTAGGGGTATGGCGGAGGGGACATGCTATTGCGTGTCCCCGTCCGGTCTAAGTTAGAAGGGACGTCCTACCACCGGGAATTAGTGCACGCCAAAATCCTAGTCGCTGCTTCGTTTTCTCCTGAATCCCCCAAATCAGATTTACATTCGGCAATTAGCCGCTCCATTTGCAACGGGTTGGCTTCGTTATTGAGGTGCGCCCGAGCATTCGTCTCACCTACTTCAGCAAGTCTGGCTTGTTGCTCTGCTAAACTAGTCGCCATTCCGACCGACGATTCCGTTGGCTTGGCAGTGCCCGGTGGCGTCGCGACCTGTTGAGACTTGACATCACCTGCTGGTTCATTTCGGGTATCCGGGTTGGCTGCTGTCCCCGTAACATCATGCTTAGTTTTTTGCTTCTCGGCTAGTTGTGCATCGCATCCGGCAACGGACACACTCAGCGCCAGAACCAATAGTTTCCCATATTGCGCCTTGATCATTATCGCCCCCATTTGGCGCCGCCGCAGTTGGCGCTTGTGGACCGTAGGCTTCTCCCGCGGCCCGTCCAGAACAAAACCATCGATATGCAATTATCAATTCAATTACGCGAATACGGTGCGCAATTGCGGTGAAACAATTGGTGTGCAATTGCGGTGACACGTGCAATAACCCCCAATTATTAACGCCCGCTCACCCGGTCGATAGCCTCACCTCATGGTTCTGCATTGGTGGCAGCCAACCCACCATTGCTCTCTTTGGCCCATCACCAACCCATGCTAGCCTCCCCTCCGCCATATCGGGGGCCGAAGGCATGCCACTCACCCAAACACCACACCACCCCACCTCCCGCCACCGCAGGAGCACCAGCCATGTTCTTTGAAGCCTTCCACGACGGCGAGGGGTGCAAGTCCTATATCGTCGGCTGCGAGGGGAGCCGGGCGGCGGTGGTGATTGATCCGGCGCTTGATCTGGTCGATCGCTATATCGGCGAGCTCAACCGGCAGGGCATGCGGCTGCGCTATATCATCGATACGCACACCCATGCCGATCACTTCTCTGGCGCCCATGCGCTGCGGGAGGAGTTCGGGGCGCCGATCGTGATGCACCGCTTCTCGCCCTCGCCCTGGGTGACGCTGCATGTCGAGGACGGGCATTCGCTCCCGCCCGGCACCCTGCGGCTGGGGATCCTGCACACACCCGGGCATACGCGCGATTCGATCGCAGTCCATGTCGAAGACCGGGTGTTCACTGGCGATACGCTGCTAATCGGCGGCACCGGCCGCAGCGACTTACCTTCGGGCGATCCGGACCAATTGTTCGACAGCCTGTTCGCCAAGCTGCTCGCGCTGCCGGACGAGACGCTGGTGTTTCCCGCGCATGACTACAAGGGGCGCGAGAGTACGACGCTGGGCGATGAGCGGCGCAGCAACCCGCGCCTCGCCAAGACCGAGCGTGGCGAGTTCGTCGCGCTGATGAACAACCTCAACCTCTCCGCGCCAACCCACCTGACCGAGGCGCTGCGCACCAACATGTCGGGCGGCAAGACCGTACGGCAGTTGCTGGCCGAGGCCGGGGCGCATATCCCGTTCATGGCAATGGACCAGCTGCGCCATCGCCTCGCGGCCCGGGCCAACGATTTCATCGTGCTCGACGTGCGGGAGCGCGATGCCTTTGCCGCCGGGCACATTCCCGGCGCGGTCCACTTGCCGCGCGGGCAGCTTGAGTTGCGGGTGAATGAGGTCCTGCCCGATCCGAGCGTCGAGATCCTGACGATCTGCGAATTCGGCAAGATCTCCACACTGGCGGCGGCGACCTTGCAGGAGCTGGGCTTCCAGCGGACCGCGGCGCTCGATGGCGGCATGTCTGGCTGGCGCGAGAGCGGCGGCGAAATCGAATAGGGCGCGCGCGGTTTACCCGGCGAGCACAGCGTCAATCGGAGGGAACGTCATCTCCGTCACGAACGATGGTCAGGTTGGGATACCGCCCGGCCAGGCCGCCGCAGAGCTGGGTTAGAGTCTCGCGCCGGGCAGGGCAGGTGATTTTTATCGCAGCGCCGATAGCTCGCGGCTGAAACTGTACGTCGGCATCGATCTGGTCGGCCAGGGCATAAATGATTTGCAACCCGATACCGCCATCGGCTCTCGGATCGAATCCTTCGGGCAGGCCCACTCCGTCGTCTGCGAACTCCACCACCAGCGTGCCGTCTTCCAGGCGTTCGCAGTGGACTTCGATAATGCCGACGACGCCAGACGGATGCGCGTATTTGATGGAATTGATCACCAGTTCGGTCGTGATCTGGCATAGCTCCAGCGCGATGTCGGAAGGTGCCAGGCAGGTGGAGATTCCCTCCGTGTTCAGTCGCACCCGCTGCGGCGCCAGGGCCGCCACCGCCGACTGGCAGATTTCGCGCAGGTGCGCGCCGATGTCGATATCATTGCCGGCGGGGGTGGCGGCGAAGGCGCGGTGCAGCCGCCCGACCATGTACAGCCGCTGACCGATTTCGTGCAGCGCCTCCAGCGCCTCGACCTTGCCCGCGCCGTCATCCCGGAAAAGCCGGCGGGCGGATTGGGAGATGCCGGCCGCGAGCGACGACAAGCTGTTGGCGATCCGATGGTTGGCTTCACGCAGCGTCAGTTCGGCTGCGTCAATGTTTTTGTGCGGCATAAGTTCCACCAAAAATCGGAACATGGTGGCCTTTTGTTCATATGGCAACAGGTATATTTATGGATAGTATAATTACCTCGCCTTATAATTAATTAAGATGGAATGAATACTTGCGAGAACTATTAGCATTTGACGGCATTTCAACATCACACTGGTTTGACGCATTCACCAGAAAAAGCAGAAAGTGAGTAAAAGCCTCCATAACAGCCATCGACTAATGAGGCTGGCGCCGACATATCGTGCCTGAAGGATACAAAAATCGGGACCGACAGATGCCGGATTTGACACGCGAGCAGCGGCTGCAGATCATGCTGACGGAAAGTGAGCTGAGTGCGATTGATGACTGGCGCTTCGCCCGCCGGATGCCGACCCGCGCAGCGGCGGTCCGCGAGCTGCTCAAGCGCGGATTAGCCGCCGAAGGCTTTGACTCCGCGCTGCAAGGTGAGTTGTCGAAGGACTTCGGGGTTATCCCGCCGCAGGCTGATTCCGGCGGTCAGTAACCCCGGGCGGCAACCGCCCGCCTGCTCCACATTATTCGAAAAACGCGAAGAACCGCGCTTCGACGCTGATCCGCGGGATCATGCCTTCACGCGGGGGAAGGTCGATCGAATTGTGGAGCGGCTGGGCGTCGCGGCTCAGATCGCTGTCATAGCCCTTGAACACGATCAGCTCGTCCGGTGACAGGTCGGAGAAATAGTGCCAGCGCTGGTTCTCGTCCCAGCGGCTGAACTGGCTTTCGAACCAGTTGCCCGGCACCTCCACCGGCTCGCGCACCACGGCGTCGAACACGATGAGCTTTCTCAGGTCGCAAGTCGATGCGTCGCAAAACACCAGGGTGTTGTCGGCCGGGGCAGGAGAAATCTGCCGCCAGGTCTGGAAGATGCAATAGCGCGAGTAACGGTGGAAATCCTCGCCGTGCCAACCCTCCATCCAGTCCCGCCAGACCTCGCCCCATTTGCGGGTGTAATCGGCATGGACCCACCGCGAGACGCCGATCCTGCCGTTGTCGCGAGTCGCTTCGACATGACGTACCAGCATCCCGGTACCTTGCGCGATGACGCGTGCCGCGCCGCTCATCTGCTGGAGGAAGGCGGAGACGCTGTCGGTATAGGCTGTCTCGTTATCCTTCAGCCACTCGGGATCGGTGCTTGGCCCGGTGTGGTCGAACAGGGCGAAGCCTTGCTGGTCGAGAGAAAGTTCGGAACGCATCGGTCGCGCATCGTAAAATGCCAGCCGGTGCGGCTCAAGGTTGATGTTGGAGCGGCTCCAGTCCGGCACGTAAACCGCCGCGCGGCCTTCGATCGGGCCGCTGAAGTTCATCTCGCCCTCGATCCGGGGCAATTGTGCCAGGTCCATGGTGCCGTCCTCTCGCGCCGGGTTGGCCGGCCGCTGTCAGGCGGCTAGCAACCCTGCGAGCGGCTGCCAACCGTTCAATGCCAGCCGAAGTGCCGTCCGACGAAAATCAGCGCCATCGCGCCAAGGACCGAGGCGAGGCAGCCGGCCCGGTTGATTCCATCTTCCATCCGGCCGCGCGAAGCCAGCAGTCCGGCCAGCAGCGAGCCGCCGACGCCGAGCAGGATCGTCATGCCCCAGCCCATCGGCACATCGCCCGGATAGAACCACCGCGCCAGCGCTCCGATCAGCAAGCCGGAAAAGATCGCTCCGATGATGTTCAGCATGTTGCCTCCGTGTAGCGTAGTGGTGGAATAATACACCCGGCGGCGCGGCTTGTCACCCGGGCTATTCTGCGGCCAGCAGCGGGGCCAGCCACTCCCTGAGCCGATGCGTAACCGCCGGAGCCAACGGGAGCCGCTTGAACGCCACGGCCGGAACCAGCTTGAACACCGGGCGCGTTGCCTTGACCTCCGCCCAGGCGGCCCGAGCTTCCTCCATTTTGCCAATCCGT
The DNA here is from genome assembly GCA_947472735.1 of Sphingomonadaceae bacterium. Lineage (GTDB taxonomy): Bacteria > Pseudomonadota > Alphaproteobacteria > Sphingomonadales > Sphingomonadaceae > Novosphingobium. The sequence continues at coordinate 10,191 of CANJBY010000008.1, forward strand.
GAAAGGTATGCCGCCCTCAACAGCGGCAGGCTGGCCGGCGAGGGGCCGGTGAGTGCGGTATTCACAAGTGCCTGTCCCGCGGCCGCGGTATCATCGCGCATCATTGCGGCGATGAAGCCCGCGATGAAATATTGCGGGGGCGGATCGTAGTGGGAGGCGATGGCGCCGCGCACGATCGCTTCGCCGGCGGGTTCATTGCCCATCACGAGCAGAGTTCCGGCATAGGCCACAGCATCGAGATTCTCGGGACTGAGTTCGATCGCCTTGAGCGCCGCGCGCCGGCAGCCTTCCATGTCTCCGGCCGTGCTATGCGTCCGCGCATCCGCCAGCCGCACCACGACAGAGTACGGATTCGCAGCCTCCGCACCATCAATGATTTCGTTTGCCTCTTCCAGCAGGGCAGCGCGTCGGGCTTCACGGAACGCCGTCAGTGCGTCGCCGGTGATAGTCCAGACATAAATTGCGGCGGCTTTGCTGTTGTTCGGTTCAGCCCGGTACCAGCCCCTGGCACACTTCTCCAAGACCGGATCTATCGCCGTGATTGGTCCCGTCCGCAATTGTTGAAGGAACCGCAGCCAGCAACCGAAGGGGCTGTTGGCGGGAAGATCCCGCTGCCATTCGGTGGCTTGAATCAAGCCGCTGGCCCCGGCAATCTGGAACGCGGTCCTGGCGGCCAGATCGGTAAGCAGCTTCTGCACCGCCGCCGGATCACCATCGACGGGCGTCGGCGGCGAGACAAAAATCTGCTGTCCACGATTGAGGAGGGCAATGCGTAGCACCGAGTCTGCCCGATCCAGCGAGATCATAGCTACGTAATCGGCTTTGGGTGCGGCCGTCCTTGCGACCCGCAGTCCTTCGAACTGCGACATCTTGTTGATCATCGCCTGCCGCAGGAACTCGACACTGTCCTGGCGCGCGGAGCCCCTGTCGTAGGTCACGCCCTGCACTGCGATAATCGGAAAGTCGTCTTGCGCCCAGGCGGCATTGGCCTCGCTTCGGCCATAGGCGATACCGAGCAACAACGCCGCGGCGCTCGCGAGCCCGAAGAGGAGGGACAGCGCCACAGGCAACGATAACTTGCGGCGCTTTGGCGGCTCAATCGGGTCGACGGGCACCGGCAATGGCTCTGCGGTCTCGGTATTGGGAACCAGCAGAACCTCGTAGCTGCCATTCAGGATCTCGAGGCGATGAGAGCGTTCGGCGCCATTGCTGCTGTAGAATGCTTTGAGCGCACGCCGCAAACGGGCGATTTGCACCCGCGGATAGGTGTCGTTGTTCGAATCGAAGTCAGGAGAGCGATCCAGTCCTTCTACCGCAACGGCATAGGACTTGAGCGCTTTGCCTTCCCCACGCAGGGTAGCATCCACCAGGAATACCAGCAGTCGGGACAACACCGGCGAGCGACCGAACCGGGGATCCTTTAACACTTCCTGGAGCTCAGCCTTGAACAAGGCACATTCGCTCAACTCGACTTCCTTCCGCATAGCCGCCGGCTCGGGGAGCTACCCGTTCAAATTCGTCGTGCCGCCCCAGAGTGCGATATTCTCTGAGTTTCAACACTCTAAACCGTTCGTATGCCCTTACGGGCGACCCCTGTTTGTGTTCTTGCGAAGCAAACTCGGTACCAGTGTAAATGCATGTAACGGGGTTACAAGCCGTATCATACTACTGTTACTAACTTGCGTAAACACCTAGTCTCCTCTTTGACCAGAACCTGAAAAAAAGGGGTTGCAAGTGGCATCTGTCAAGCCAGTCGAGAGGGGTCTTATTGCACGGCCCCCGGTTATCCGCGCACCTTCACTGCGCATCTATGTGCTGGATCCAAGCTGGCGCCTGCGGGCCGCTATCGTCCGGCACCTATTGAAGGCGGGCCTGAAGGCTCAGCCTTGCGAAACTCTGGACGAATTGCCCCGGACCTTCCCTGGCCCGGTAGTCCTGCTGGTGGCGGACGAAGCGGAACTGGTTCGCTCCGCCGTCGGGTTCCTGGCTAGCAAGGGCATAGACGCTCCGGTCATTGCCTATGCCCAGCGGGCAGCGGCGCATCGCGTGGTGGCTGCTGTGCAGGCCGGGGCGGCGAACTTCCTGGAGTGGCCTGACGACCAGGACATTCTGAAACCCGCAATCGATCAGGCGCTGGGGTCCGGCGAGCCTTACGTTACCGAGCCGGCGACGGACCAGCGCTCTGCCAATCTCAGCAAGCGCGAGTTTGAAGTGCTCCAACATGCGGCGCACGGTCTTACCCTTGCCGAGCTTGCCGTGGCTCTTGGTATCAACTTGCGCACAGCCAGGGTTCACCGGACCCGGGTCCTGCAAAAGCTGTCGGTACATTCTCTCGACGAAGCGGTGCTCCGTTTTCGGGAGAACCGGCTTGCCGGTCCAGGCGAAGTCCCATCTACTTCCAAAGCGCCTGCCGCACTGAGCGATCGGGAACTGCAGGTATTGCGGTTGATCTCCGAAGGGCACTCCAGCTTGCGGATATCCGAACGGTTGGGGATCGCCCGCAAGACGGTCGAGGCGCACCGGGCCAACATATCAGTCAAGCTCAATGCCCGGAATTCGTCGGACGCCGTGCGGATCGCGCTGAAGCACGATTACATCTGATCCACGGTTCCTTCTACCTGGGGTTCGTTCCGTGAATTTGTCCATCAACGAGCACAGTCAGAGCTGGCAAGTCATCTGCGCGGATATCATCCAACTGGACGCCATCACGCGCCAGCGACCGCTGATCGCTTACCTGCATGTCCGCGCGGCTTCATCGTCCAGGCGCGGACGCTGTGCCGGCAGCTTGAGCTTGAAGACTACGTGGTCGTGCTGGCGCCGGGCGAGCCGGCACCTGATGACGCGAGCCCCATAGCCGCTCGGATTCAGGCTGCGGATTTCCTCGGCACAGCTTGACTTCCCCGCACGAAGCGCCGCATTTCCGATGCGTGAAGGCCGCTGCCAGCCGTTGATCGGGCAAAGCGCATGACCCGTCCGCTTTGCGCTGTTCTATCCTTGCAATGACGCCTTGCTGCGCTCTACAGAGCGCGTAAACCTACCATTCGTTATTGACAGGATACCCCGATGTCCCACTCCACCGCCACCTCCGCAGATCTTTCTGGTGAGATCGCCCGCGTTTTTGCCTTGCAGCAGGACTATCAGTGGGAAGTGAAGGCGTCGAGCGCAACGGAGCGCAAGGCCAAGCTGGAAAAGCTGAAAAGTGCGGTCGAGTCCCGCACTGAAGACATCATCGCTGCAGTGCTGGAGGATACGCGCAAGCCGGTTGGCGAGATCCGCGTCACCGAAGTGCTCAACATTGTTTCCAACATCCAGCGCAATATCGACAATCTCGATCAATGGATGGCGCCCACGCAGGTCACCCCCTCGCTCAATCCGGCCGACAAGGCGCAGATCGTCTACGAAGCGCGCGGCGTGTGCCTGATCCTCGGCCCTTGGAACTTCCCGCTGGGCCTGACCTTCGGCCCGCTCGCGGCGGCTGTCGCGGCCGGCAACTGCTGCATGGTCAAGCTGACCGACCTCTGCCCAGCCACCGCCCGCATCGCCGGAGAGATCGTGCGCGAAGTGTTCGAGGAGAAGGAAGTCGCGCTGTTCGAAGGCGATGTCAGCGTGGCAAGCGCGCTGCTTGAGCTGCCGTTCAGCCACATCTTCTTCACCGGCAGCACCCGCGTGGGCAAGATCGTCGCGGCGGCAGCGGCGAAGCATCTGGCCAGCGTCACACTGGAACTCGGCGGCAAATCGCCGGTGATCGTTGATGAAGGCGCGGATATCGCCGGAATTTCGGCAGCGCTGGCCGCGGCCAAGCAGTTCAATGGTGGACAGGCCTGCATTTGCCCGGACTATGTCTTCGTCAAGGAAGACCAGCTTCCCGCGCTGGTCGAAGGCTTCAAGACCAACGTCCAGAAAAACCTTTATGACGATGCCGGGAATATCCGGAAGGATGCTATCGCCCAGATCGTCAACAAGGCCAATTTTGACCGGGTCAAGGCGCTGTTCGATGACGCTGTGGCCCAGGGCGCAACTGTCGCCGTCGGGGGCGTGCTGGAGGAAGCGGACCTCACCATTCACCCGACCATGCTGACCGGCGTCACTCCGCAGATGAAGATCCTCCAGGAAGAGATCTTCGCCCCGCTGCTCCCGGTGATGACTTACGACACCCTCGACCAGGCGATCGAATATATCGAGGCGCGCGACAAGCCGCTGGCGCTTTACATGTTCAGCCCGAACGAAGCCAATGTCGAACGCGTGCTGCAGCGCACCTCATCGGGCGGCACGACCGTCAACGGGGTGTTTTCCCACTATCTGGAAAACCAGCTGCCCTTCGGCGGGGTCAACCAGAGCGGCACCGGCAGCTATCACGGCTACTTCGGCTTCAAGGCGTTCTCGCACGAGCGGGCGGTCTATCTGCACCAGGCGGGCTGAGGGGCCGTTGGCTCTGTAGGCCATGACCGGGCCGGAAGTAATTCCATACTGGTGCACCCCCTGAGACGATAGGGGCTGGACGCCCGCGGCCGTAACGCCACAATGGTCCCAAAGACGGAGGCGGTACGGGAATGGATCGGTTGCGGCGGGTCGATTTCGGCCTGCTCTACACGCTGCAGATGCTGGGACACATCAGCGTCACCATGGTGTTCAGCCTGCTCCCCTCGGTGGGACGCACGGCGGGAATTCCCGATACATTGATCGTGCTGACCCAGGCGCTCTCGGCGATCGCCTGGATTGTCGTGGGCGGTTTCTGGACGCGCATGGCGGCGCGGCGGGGACGCAAGGTGGTGATCCTGATCGGGGCGCTGGGCCTGTTCCTCGCCTGCCTGATGACCGGTGGGGCGATCTGGATCGCCGTGGAGCATCTTGTGCCGCCGCTCGCGGGGCTCGCGATCATGATGGTCGGACGCAGCCTCAACGGCGGGGTCGGTCTTGCCGGGACGCCCGCAAGTCAATCCTACATCATCGAGCGCGTAACGCGTGAACGACGCACGGTGATGCTCGCCCGGCTTGCCTCGGCCCAAGCGATCGGCACGGTCATCGGGCCCGCCGTAGCGCCGTTTCTCACGCACATGCCCGGGGTGGGTCTGGCTGGGCCGATGCTGGTCGTCTCGGGGCTTGTGCTGGTGATGGTGCCGTTCCTGTTCCTCCTCCCTGCCGATGCCCCGATGCCGGCGAACGAGCTGGCGCAGGCAGCGCCGGTCGCGGCCATGCGCGAGCCAGTCTGGCGGATGCCGGCGATGCGGGCCTTCCTGATCTATTCGACCATCGTTGCCCTGGCGGTACTGGGTACGATCCAGTCGGTCGGCTTCCTGATCATCGACGCCTTGCGGCTCGATCCGGAAAATGCGCAGCCCTGGATCGGGCGGGCGATTGCCGCAGGGGCGCTTGCCACTCTGACAGTCCAACTGGTGGTGATCCCGCTGGTACGGCCGAGCCCGCGGACCATGATGATCGGAGCCCCGCTGATCTCCATTGCGGGCCTGGCGCTGCTCTCGGCGCATCCCGGGTATGGCCTGATCGTTGCCGGGGTGATGATCGCGAACGCCGGCTTTGCCCTGGCCCGGCCGGGGGTGGCGACAGCGGCTTCGTACCTCGTCGGGGTCGAGCGGCAAACCGAAGTTGCCGGATCTTTGATGAGCACGGCCTCGGTCGCCACGGTGCTGGGGCCGGTCCTGGCAGTGTCGCTCTACGGGATCTGGCGTCCGTTCCCCTATCTCGCGCTGATCGTGCTGCTCGCCGGGGCCTGCGCGATCGCACTGCGGCACCGGTATGACGAGTCCACCGAACCGGTGCGCGACGGAATGATCGCCGATGAAACCGCGCCGCTTGCCTGAAACGCGATATTCCCCCGCTTTCAGTGCCCCGGCGATATTGCAATCCGGGGACTCTCGGCTAGAGCCCCCATGCGCTTATCGCGGGGAAGGCAAGCACGCATGAAGATTCTCGCCGGCAACAGCAACCTGCCACTGGCCCGGGCCATCGCCAGCTACCTCGAACTGCCGCTGACCGATGCCAGCGTCCGGCGCTTCGCCGACGAGGAAGTCTTCGTGGAGATTCACGAGAACGTCCGGGGCGAGGATGTCTTCGTCGTCCAGTCGACCAGCTATCCGGTCAACGACAATCTCATGGAACTGCTGATCTGCATCGATGCGCTGCGCCGCGCCTCGGCCAAACGGATCACGGCCGTGGTGCCTTATTTCGGCTATGCCCGCCAGGACCGCAAGTCAGGACCGCGTACGCCGATTTCAGCCAAGCTGGTGGCCAACCTGATCACCCAGGCTGGGGCCGACCGCGTGCTCGCCGTCGATCTCCATGCTGCTCAGATTCAGGGCTTCTTCGATATCCCGACCGACAATCTCTTCGCCGCTCCGGTGATGGCGGCGGATATACAGGCCCGCTACGGCACCGATCAGCTGATGGTGGTTTCGCCAGACGTCGGCGGCGTGGTTCGCGCCCGCGCGCTGGCACGCCGGCTCGACAACGCCCCGCTCGCCATCGTCGACAAGCGCCGCGACAAGCCCGGCCAGTCCGAGGTGATGAACATCATCGGTGACGTGAAAGACCGGCGCTGCATCCTGATCGACGACATCATCGATTCGGGTGGCACGCTGTGCAACGCCGCCCAGGCGCTGATGGATGCCGGAGCGACCAGTGTGACGGCCTATCTCACGCACGGCGTGCTTTCGGGCGGAGCGGTGGCGCGGGTCGAGGCTTCGGCGCTTAAGGAGTTGGTGATCACCGATACGATCCTCCCGACCGAAGCGGCGCAGGATTGCGGCAAGATCCGTCTGTTGTCGATCGCCCCGCTGATCGGCGAGGCGATCCGCCGCATCGCGGACGAGACTTCGGTCAGCTCGCTGTTCGATTGACGAGCAGCGGAGGGAAGTTCCTCCCGCGGCATCAGATTCTTCCGTCCCTGCCGTGACGGGGCCAGCCGGGTGGGCTAGTCCGTGCCCGGACAAGCGGACCGGGAGATGATAATGAGCGATCTGGCAACCAAGGTGATGGCGCTGTTCGGCACGCCGGATGCAGCCGGCTGGAGCGCCCTGATCGCCCCCGATGCGACTTACGAGAACCTTGCGGAAACGCTGAGTGGCCGTGACGCGGTGGTCGAGCGGCTGCTGTCCATGCCATTCGCCAGCCTGCTGTGGGAGCGGGTTGACCATCCCGGGGTCGTCCTGAGGGGCACGCCCCTGGCTGGCGCTGGTGGACGCACCTTCGTCCTCACTGTCGCCGAGCGCGGCGGTTTGATTTCCGGCTTTGGCCAGCAATTCTACGGCGTACCCAAGCCCCCGGCCACGCCGATGGTTATGGATGCCGCGTTCCGCGAAAAGATCGATACCGCGCTGACCAACAAGCATCCGATCTACATCACTTATGTCGATCCGGCCGGAAGGCCGCAGATGTCGATGCGCGGGTCGATTCTTACCCTTGGGCCGGACAGTCTCGGCCTGTGGGCGCGGGCCACCAGCGGCATGGCCACTGCGGTGGAGACCAACCCGAACGTGGCGCTGATCTATCGCGACGAAGGTGCGCGTTCGACGTACGTGATGGCTGGCCGGGCCCGTGTAGCGACGGATGAGGCAACGCGGACAAAGATCTTCGAGGCGATGCCGGTTCCCGAGCAGCGCCATGACTTCGCCCGGCTGGGTACAGCATTGGTGATCGATCTTGATCAGGTCACGGGCAATGCCGGCTTCGCTCCGACCGGTCCGATCGACCCGATCAACCTGGTGCGCGGGGCCTGATCCTCCTGGCATCGCGCTACGGCGCGAACGCGATCCGCAATGTCCCGGGGCCGGAGAAACGCCCGGACGTGCCCTAAAGATGCCTGAGACTCAAGTGCTTGTCATGCCAGCAACCTCAAGCTAAGTTCAGGTCAAGCTTCAGGCTGAGGACCGGCGTGATGGACAGGAACGACCTTATCCCGATCGGGGTGCTGGCCCGGCGAACCGGCTTGGCGGTCTCGGCTATCCGCTTCTACGAAGATCGCGGCCTGGTCTGCGCGATGCGCACCATGGGCAACCAGCGGCGCTTCCTGCGTTCGGATATCCGGCGGCTGAGTTTCATCCTGATCGCCCAGCGGCTCGGACTGGGGCTTCCTGCAATCGAGGAAGCGCTGGCAACGCTGCCGCAAGGCCGCACTCCAACGTTGACCGACTGGCAGAAGCTTTCACGCTCGATGCGTGCGCAGCTCGACGCCAAGATCCAGCTGCTCACCCGCACCCGTGCCAAGCTTGATGAGTGCATCGGCTGCGGCTGCCTGAGCCTCCAGCGCTGCCAGCTCTATAACCGCGATGACCGGGCTGGCGCCGCCGGTCCGGGCCCCCGGTTCGTGCTGGACTGACTTTTGGCCGGCACTCGCCGGATGCTAGCCGCGCAGATCGCCCAGGCGGCGCTCCCACGCCAGAGCGTGGCCGACGATCGTATCCAGATCAGCGTGGCGCGGAACCCACGGCAGGGTCGCCTTGATCCGCGAGTTGTCGGAGATCAGCGAATCCGGATCACCCGCACGGCGCGGTGAAAGGCGCCGTTCGATGGTGCGATTGGTCACCCGGTCGACCGCGTCAAGCACCTCGAGCACCGAGAAACCCCGCCCGTAGCCGCAGTTCATCGTCATCGACTGGGCCGGATCGGCGATCAGTGCCTCAAGCGCGAGGACATGGGCGGATGCCAGGTCCGAGACGTGGATGTAATCGCGCACTCCGGTGCCGTCCGGCGTGGCATAGTCCGTCCCGAACACTTCGACATGACCGCGTTTCCCCAGCGCCGCTTCGACCGCGACCTTGATCAGGTGCGTTGCCCCCGCGGTCGACTGGCCGGTGCGGGCCTGCGGATCGGCACCTGCGACGTTGAAATAGCGTAGCGCGCAATAGTTGAGCGGATGGGCCTTCGCGGTGTCGGCCAGCATCGCCTCGGTCATCAGCTTGGACATGCCGTAGGGATTGATCGGCTCTCTCGGGCTGTCCTCGGTCACGGGGGAGACCTTGGGTATGCCATAGGTCGCGGCAGTCGAGCTGAAGATGAAGTGCGAGAGACCGCCCTTGACCGCAGCCTCGATCAGCGCCCGGCTCTTGGCAGTGTTGTTGTGGTAGTATTTCAGAGGATTTTCGACGGACTCAGGTACGATGATCGAACCGGCGAAATGCATGATCGCGCGAGTTCCCTGCTCGCTGAAGATCCGCGCCAGAAGCGCTGCATCCTCAATATCGCCTTCGTAGAGCGGGACATCATCGGGAACTGCGAAGCGAAAGCCCGTTGTGAGATTGTCGATCACCGTGACGGGCCAGCCGGCGTCCTTGAGGGCGAGAACTGCGTGGGAGCCGATATAGCCGGCGCCGCCGGTGACGAGGACAGGGAGCTTCTGAGACATGTTTGTCGGCTAGCACAGGCTCCACGGAAAATGGTTAACGCTATGATGTACGCGCACTTGTTTCATCGCGCGTACGGTGCAATCCGACTTGGTCCGCACAATCGCGGTGCGTTCACAAGGCCCGGTCAGAACCGAATTCCTCATCGCCGCGCTCATTCCGCGTTCAGGTGCTTGCGTCGAAGCAAGCGAGGGCCCAGACTCTGCCCGCATGCATTGAGGGTTGCTTGATGACCAGACGCCTGATCCCCCCGCTCCTGGTAATTGCCGCGCTGACCGGATGCGTCGCGCCGATCGGTCCGGTTGAGGTGACGCGGTTCCACCTTCCCGATGTTACGCCGCTTGGCAAAGGCTCGATCCTGGTGGTGGCGGCACCGGGCAGCGATGCTGCCAGCCTTGAATTTCGCAGCTACGCTGCGGCGGTAGCGCGCCAGTTGGTGCTGCTGGGCTATGTCGATAGCCAGAACGGCTCGGCGGGAACGCAAGTCGCCGAGGTCAGGATCACGCGCGAAACCCTCCAGCCGCAGCGCAGCTCAAGCCCGGTAAGCGTCGGGGTTGGCGGTTCCACCGGCAGCTATGGCTCAGGGCTGGGCGTGGGCATCGGCATCGACCTTTCGGGCCCGCCACCCGCGCAGACTCGTACAGATCTGGCCGTGACCATCCGCGACCGCGCCGGCGGGCAATCCCTGTGGGAAGGCCGGGCGAGCTTCACGGTCCGCGCGGATTCGCCGCTAGCCGGAACCCAGCTGGGCGCGGCCAAGCTGGCGGAGGCACTGTTCAAGGGCTTTCCGGGAACCTCGGGCGAGACTATCCAGGTCAAATGACCTGCATCCAGATCGACAGCGCTTTTGATTCCGGCAACATCGAGGTGCTTGCCGTTGATGGCGCCACCGCCCGGCTCGCCATCCGCAAGGACTATGCATCCGATTTCTACCAATGGTTCCATTTCCGTGTTTCGGGAGCGGACGGGCGCGAACTGGTGCTGAAAATCACCGGGCTCGGAGCGTCTGCCTATCCCGGCGGCTGGCCGAACTACCGCGCCGCTGTAAGCGATGACCGGGAGTTCTGGGGCCGAACCGAGACGAGCTGGAACAAGGACGAGGACGGCGGCACGCTGACCATCCGCCACACCCCCACCGGCGGCACCTGCTGGTTCGCCTATTTCGCGCCTTATTCGATGGAACGTCACCACGATCTGGTGGCCAGTGCCGCGTCCACTCCCGGGGTAAGCCACCGCTGCCTTGGCCATAGCCTCGATGGACAGCCGATCGACTGCCTGGAGCTCGGCGAGGGCGAGCGGCAGGTCTGGCTCTACGCCCGCCAGCATCCCGGTGAGAGCATGGCCGAATGGTGGATGGAGGGCCTGATCGCCATGCTGACCGATCCGGCCGATCCCCACGCCCGCCGGCTGCGCCAGCTTTGCCGCTTCCACATCGTCCCCAATGCCAATCCGGACGGGTCGCGGCGCGGACACTTGCGGACCAACGCGGCCGGGGTGAACCTCAACCGCGAATGGCACGCTCCATCGCCCCAGCGTTCACCCGAGGTGCTGGCGATCCGCAATGCGATGGATGCCACCGGCGTGCACTTCGCGATGGACGTTCACGGTGACGAAGCCATACCGCACGTCTTCATTGCCGGCTTCGAGGGCATTCCGTCGATCACCGGTGACCAGCAGGCCGGCTACGATCGGTACAAGGCGATCCTCGCCCGCCGCACGCCGGATTTCCAGACACGGTATGGCTATCCGGTTGCCGGCGCGGGCAGGGCCAACCTCTCGATGTCGACCAACCAGCTGGCCGAACGCTTCGGTTGCGTCTCGATGACGCTGGAAATGCCCTTCAAGGACAATGACGACCTGCCGTGCGCAGCGCAGGGCTGGTCGCCCGAACGCTCGATGCTGCTCGGTCGCGATTGCATGGCCGCCCTGCTTGAGTGGCTGAGCAGCTAGCGGCTCAGCCCCCGAAGACCCCGCAAGCAACCCGCGCGCCGCTGTTGCCGCTGGGATCGGTGCGATAATCGTCCGCTGCGGCGTGGATCACGATGGCGGCACCATCGGCATCCAGCAGCGCCTGAGCCAGGCCCAGCGCCGCAAGGCCGAGCGGCACTTCCGCTGAAGCTTTGCCATCCGCACCGGCGACCAGGTTCGGCAGGTCGCCCATGTGCGAGCCGGCAGGATTTTCCGTTCCGTGCTGATGGCCCAGCGGGTTGAGATGGCCGCCGGCAGTGGTGAAGCCCGGTGCTTCGCATTTGCCAACGGTATGAAGGTGCATGCCGTGCGGTCCGGGGGTGAGGCCGGTAGCAGCAACCCTGAGGTTGAGCCCGTCGCCTCTCCGGACCACGCTGGCGGTGCCGGCGGCGGCACCGTTCGCATCGGCAAGAGCCGCACGGGCCACGGGCACATCGGGAGCCTGGACCGAAGCGCATGCGCCGAGGCTGAGTAACGCCAGAGCCATTGTCGTCGCGCCGAGGTTCATCGTCGTTCTCCTTCTTCAGCCGAGGTTGGCTGGGCCGAATGCATGAGGAAGCAGTTCGGAAAGGCGTAGCTCCAGCACTGTGCTCTCGCTGAAATACCACACCGTCGGGTCCGTTCCCCCGAGTTGGGCGAGTTCGGTCAATACCTGGCGGCACCGGCCGCATGGCGTCACGGGATCGCCGCGACCGACCGCGCCGGCCTTGCCGCCGATCACCGCCACCGCCAGCAGCGCCCCGCGTCGACCGTCGGCCATGGCTTTGCCCACGGCCACGGTCTCGGCACACAGGGTCAGGCCGTAGCTCGCGTTCTCCACATTCGCACCGGTGACGATCGCGCCATCGGCAAAGGCCAGCGCAGCGCCGACGTGGAAGCCGGAGTAGGGGGCATAGGCTTGTGCGGCGGCGTTCCGCGCGGCCGCTAGCAGGGCGTCTCGATCGACGGTCAGGGCTGCACCACTATCCATCGTACCGGCTCCTCTTCCGCCTGCATGTCCAGCTTGGCGTTGGCGGTCCACAGGGTCCACGGACGCCCGCCGTAATTGGGCTGGAAGCGGTCGCGCACCAGCCACAGATTGCGGTCGATTGCCGTGGCGACGTGATAGCGCTTTTCGAAGCGGTCTGTCACCTTGAGCAGCGCGGCCTTGCCGGTGTGGGTCTCGATCTGATTGATAAAGGTCATCAGCTCGCTTTCCACCGCTGCGTCGGAGACCTTTACCGGACAGTCGTCGGCCAGCTGGTCAAGCTCGATCGCGGGCGGGAGCAGAGCGGCATCGCGCGGGACCACGGTGACGAAGTTGGCAGACTGCTTGTCGGCCGGCTGGCACGGATCATAGCGGTGCACTGCACCCAGCTGGAGCTTCGCCGCCCGCGCCGCTTCGAAATTCTCGACAAAGGCCGGATCGCGGGCAAAGGCGCTGGCCGAGGCATCGAGATAGACGAAATCGGCGCCGGCGGACTTCAGCGCCTTCCAGTCTACCACGCCGTCCTCGCTGCCGATCTCGGCTCCCTGCATCGGCCACACGGTGCGCTCGGGCTGCCAGTGCCGCAAGTACCACCAGCCGATAATGCCCCCAACGATCGCGATCAGCAGCGCCGCTCCTGCCAAGCGCAGGCGCCAGGCGCGCGGTGCTTTTCTTGCCATGTTTGCTGTTGTCCTGCGCCCGGTTCGATCATCCCCTGATATGCAGCACGCAGATCAAGGTAAAGAGCCGGCGGGCGGTGGCATGGTCCGTCTCGATCTTTCCCTCGAACCGGTCGAGCAACAGCTCCGCCGCGTGATTGTGGATGCCGCGCCGGGCCATGTCGATCGTTTCGATTTCCTTGGCCGTCGCCTTGCGCACGGCCTTGTAGTAGCTGTCGCAGACCGCGAAATATTCGCGGATCGAACGGCGGAACCGACCCATCGCGAGGATGATCGATTCGAGCGGAGCGCCGGCGGCGTCGGCGATGTCCATCGAGAGCCGCCCGTCGTGCACTGCCAGGTGCAGACGGTAGGGGCCGTGGTGGCCCGCATCCCACGAACGATGCGGACGGAAGCTGTTCTCTTCGATCAGGTCGAACATCGCAACGCGCCGTTCTTGCTCGATATCCGGGTTCCGGGCGAGGATCGTAGCTTCATCCAGCTCGATGTTGATGATCCTTGCGTCCGCCATGCCCGGTGCTTTTCGCAAATGCGAAATGGCAGGGCAAGCGATTAGCACCGTCCCCGATATCCACAGCCCGGTAGTGCGTGGGCCTGCTTGCATGACCCCGGCGATGCGCTCAAGAGGCGGCCATGGCCGACGAAGATCTTCTTATCCGCGATGCCGCCGGCGTGCGTGCGCTTCCCGCCAACATCGAGGCAGAGGCGGCCTTCCTCGGAGCCGTGCTGATCGACAACCGGGTGACCGAGGAATTGCAGGTCAACCTCGTCCCGGGGCATTTCTTCGAACCGGCCCACGCCCGTATCTTCGATCGCATCCGCGTGCTGCTTGATCGCAACGCGGTGGTCACCCCGGTCACGCTCAAGCCCTATTTCGAGAGCGACGAGGGACTGAAGGAGTTGGGCGGCGCGGGATATCTGGCGCGGCTCACGGCAGACGGACAGGGACTGCTCGCGCCGCGCGAACTGGCCCAGCAGATCTACGATCTCGCGCTGCTCCGCGAACTGGTGACGGTCGGCCGCAACCTCGTTCAGGGGGCAATGGACACCAGCGAGGAAGTCGCCCCGCTGCAGCGGATCGAACTTGCCGAAGCGGCGCTCTACGCCGTGGCTGAGGGGGCATCCGCCCAATCCGAGGCGCAGAGCTTCAGCCTTGCCACCCGCACTGCGATTGGCGCAATCGAGAAGGCCTTCAATTCAGGCGGCCACATCTCGGGCAAGACCACCGGACTGACCTCGATCAACGAGAAGATCGGCGGGCTGCATGACAGCGATCTGATTATCCTCGCCGGCCGCCCTGGCATGGGCAAGACGTCGCTCGTCACCAACATTGCCTTCAACGCAGCCGAGCGACTCCGGCGTGACTTGTCGGACGGGATCGCGGCGGACAAATCGGTCGGCGCGGCCGTGGCCTTCTTCAGTCTCGAAATGAGCGCGGATCAGCTGGCTACCCGTATTCTCGCCGAACAGTCGGGGATCAGCAGCGAGGCACTGCGCATGGGCAAGATCAGCCGGGAGGACTTCCAGCAGCTGTCGTTCGCCAGCCAGCGTCTGGCGGAATTGCCGCTGTACATCGACGACACCCCGGCTTTGTCGATTGCCGCGCTGCGCGCCCGCGCCCGGCGCTTGAAGCGTCGCCATGATATCGGACTGGTGGTGGTCGATTATCTTCAATTGCTGCAGGGTACCGGTCGGGCCAACGACAACCGCGTCAATGAAATTTCCGAAATCAGCCGCGGGCTCAAGACGCTGGCCAAGGAGCTTTCGGTCCCGGTCATCGCGCTCTCGCAGCTCAGCCGCGCGGTGGAACAGCGCGACGACAAGCGCCCGATGCTCTCGGACTTGCGTGAATCCGGCTCGATCGAGCAGGACGCGGACATGGTCTGGTTCGTGTTCCGCGAGGACTATTACGTCGCCTCCCGTGAGCCCAAGCGCCCGGTCGAGGGCGATGATGCCAAGTCACACGAGCTGCACGCGACCTGGGCGGCAGAGATGGAGCGGGTTTACGGGCTGGCCGAACTGATCGTCGCCAAGCAGCGCCACGGTGCTACCGGCAAAGTCCGCTTGCGCTTCGAGCCGCGCATTACCCGGTTCAGCGATCTTGCAGACGATTCCATGGCGGCCGATCGCTACGAGTGATGTCCGTCGGGTGCGATCTGCGCGAAATATTTTTACCACCGATCCGGTCCAATAAAGACAAGTAATGATCCGGGATGCGGCAGCAATTACCTTGCCTTAACCGCTATATTCCAGAATATGCCCCGGAAATTAGCGGGGGAATGTAATATGCGGGGAGCATGGCTCGGTGGAGCCGCTCTGGCCTTGTGCGGGGCGTGGCCGGCACTGGCCGAAGACACGGTCCTGACCGGTCCGGCACCGACCTGGGCCAAGCCGGCCCCGCCGCTGGATATCAAGGCATTGCCGCAACGAAGCAACGTCGTTCCGCGTTTCGACGAGCAGGTGCGGGTCGAGGGCAACACCGTCACCGCCTTTTTCGATACGGCAACCTTGGTGTCCAGTCCGGAGCAGCTGGCCAAGCTGGGAACCTTCTCGATCGGCTGGCAGCCCGCGCATGGAGCGGTGACGGTCCACAACCTCGAAATCATGCGGGGCGACAAGGTGATTGACGTGCTCCAGGGCGGAGCGGGGTTTACCGTGCTGCGACGCGAGGCAGGCCTCGAGCAGCAGATCGTCGACGGGCAACTGACCGCGGTCAAGCATATCGAGGGCCTGCAGATCGGCGATGTCTTGCGCATGGCCGTCAGTGTTTCCGATCGCGATGATGTGCTGGGCGGCAACGTGCAGGACGCGATGATCCTGTTGCCGGCCCCGGTTCAGGCCGGCTTCGGTCGGGCCCGCCTGGTCTGGCAGCGCAACCGGCCGCTCAACTGGAAGGGCCTGATGCCCGGCATCACCGCCACGCCGAAGCCGATCGACGGACAATGGACCGAACTGGAGATCCCGCTCCCGACGCCGAAGTTGCCGGAAATGCCGAAGAACATGCCCTCGCGCTTCACGCCGCTGCCGCTGGTCCAGTTTTCGAGCTTTGCGGACTGGAACGCGGTCGCGAAAGTGATGGCGCCCCGCTATGAAGTGAAAGGTGCCATCGCCCCCGGCTCAGAACTAGCCGCGCGGATCGATGCCATTGCCGCTCGCTCGAACGATCCATTGCGGCGCATGGCCGATGCGCTCCAGATGGTGCAGGACGAGGTTCGCTACCAGCTGATGGCGCTCGGCAACGGGAACTACGTGCCCCAGACACCGGCTGATACGTGGGCCAAGCGTTATGGCGATTGCAAGGCCAAGACGGTGCTGCTGCTGGCCGTGCTGGACCGTCTGGGCATCGCCGCTGAACCTGTTCTGGCCAACTCCCAGCGAGGCGATGCCGTGGCGCAGACGCTGCCTTCAGCAGCGGCTTTCGATCACGTGTTCGTGCGTGCCAAAGTTGCCGGTGAAGACTTCTGGCTGGACGGGACCATGCTCGGTTCCCGCCTGGCCGATATCCGGGATGTGCCGCGGTTCGGTTATGTGCTGCCGCTGTTTGCCGAGAAGGCCGAACTGCTGGCGCTGCCCAATCGCGCCAACGCGCGGCCAGCGGTGGATGTCTACATCGCCTATGACATGACGGGAGGCCCGCATTTGCCGGCGCCGTACCGCATGACCGTGCGCTATTCCGGGCCGTCAGCCGAGCGGTACCGTGTGGCCGAGGGTGTCGGCTTTGATTCCAGGCTGGAGGACTTTGCCGAAAAGTCCGCCAAACAATGGACGGACAGCGAGACGATCGGCAAGCCGACCTCGACCTACGATCCGGTGGCAGCGGTCTGGACGCTTGCGTTCGATGGGGTAGCCTATCCTGACTGGGCTTACAGCGACGGACATTACCGATTGTCGCGCACGCCGGCACTGGGCGTGAACTTCGACGCTTCGCGCGATCGTTCCAGCTGGCGTTCCATCCCTGCTTTGATTGCCGACCCGTGGACCGCGCGTAGCCACATCTCGATAAGCTTCCCCGCGGGAGACGTCGCGATCAGCGGAACGGAACCCCGGACCCTGACCGTCCCCGGGGTGGAGTGGAAGCGCGCGTTCTCTAGCTCCGCCGGCCGGCTGGTCGAGGAAATCGTTTCGCGCGAGACGGGTGAGGAAATCGCGCCGGGGCAGATCAGCGGGACCGGCAAGTCGATCGACGACGAGACGGGGCGGGCCGCGCATATCGAGCTGCCCGCGAGCTATCCGATGCGCTGGGTCGACGTACCGGGTAAACGGAGTGCACCCGCCGTAAAGAAAGTCCGGGCCGTGTTCGATCAACGCGTCGCCGCTGCGCCGGAAGAAGCTGAACGATTCGGGGACCGAGCCTGGTTTGAACAGCGCCTGCTCGACCGGGCGGCGTCAGAGGCTGACTATTCCAGGGCTATCGCACTGGATCCGACCGCCAACCGCTATCTCTCACGGGCCAACCTGCGGGCTGAACGCGGCGATCATGCCGGTGCGCTGGCGGATGCGCGCGCAGCCTATGAGCTCGAGGAGGGCAACGAGGAGGTCCGCGATCGTCTCGCCGCCGAACTGGCGGAGAATGGACAGCTCGACAAGGCACTGGAGCTTTTACCGGAAGCCCCCGATTTCACGACCGATGACGGACTGACTGACTATATCCAGCGGATCAATCTGCTGGAGACCGGGAACCAGCATGACGCGGCGATGCAACTGCTCGACGCGGCGCTGGAGAAACGCGGAAGCTCGGCGGAACTGCGCAACACCCGCTGTTGGTTCAGCGCCTTGCGCAATCGCGACATTGAAGCGGCTCTGGATGACTGCAATCGGGCGATCGAGCTGTCTTCCGAGCCGGCCGGCTTCCTCGACAGCCGCGGCATGGTGCATTTCCGCGCCGGACGTCTCGAAAAGGCGCAGGCGGATTATGAGGCCGCATTGGCGCTGTCACCCGATATGGCGAGCGCCCTGTTCATGTATGGCCTGGTGCTTGATCGCCTGGGCAAGAAGGCGGAAGCAACCGCTTCAATCCAGGCCGCACGGACCGAATATCCCGATATCGAGCATTTCTATGCCCGTTTCGGGATCAAGCGCTGAATCTACCAAAATATTGTTACAAAACAGTAATTTGTATGTTTTTTTCTTGTTATTCCGAGCGCCGGCGTGTAGCCCCCCGTCTTTCCCGCTAGTTCTGGACTGGAGTGCCCCATGGCGCGCGTTACCGTTGAAGATTGCGTCGACAAGATTCCCAACCGTTTCGACCTTGTCCTGCTTGCCGCGCAGCGTGCGCGCGAGATTTCGGGCGGGGCGGAAATCACCATTGATCGAGACCGGGACAAGAACCCCGTCGTCGCCCTGCGCGAAATTGCCGAAGAGACGGTCAACCCGCGGGTGCTGGGCGAAACGCTGCTGACATCACTGCAGCGCGTGCTGCCCGAGGACGACGACGAGATCGACGATATCGGCTCGCTCAGCCAGTCGGCCGAAGCGCTGCGGATCACCGCCGCGGCGCCGGTGCGCAACACCTCGATCGGCGGCGATTACGAGGGTTAAGGCCACTCGCCGGTTCCTGCACCACTGGCCGGAACCGGCTTCCGCCAGAATATCCAGCCCGGCGCTACACGGCCATGTTGTCGATCAGCCGCGCCTTGCCGATGCGTGCGGCGACGAGCAGGCGCGCGGGGCGCTCAGGCAGAGTGGTAAGCGGGACCAAGCTTTCCGCGTCGCACAGTTCTGCATAGTCGACCGAGACGAACCCGGCGGCCAGCAGCGCTTCGCGCAGCGCTGTCAGTGTGCCATGCACCGGGGCGCCGGCCTTCAGTTCAAGGATTGCGGTCTGCATGGCGCGGGGCAGTGCCGCTGCCTGCGCCCGCTCCTGCGGCGTGAGGTAAGCGTTGCGCGAAGACATCGCGAGGCCGTCAGCCTCGCGCACGGTGGGAATGCCGATGATAGCATCCACGTGCGGCAGCGTCAGGTCGAGGTCGCAAGCCATGCGGCGGATCACCGCGAGTTGCTGCCAGTCCTTCTCACCGAACAAGGCGAAGTCCGGCCTGACCTGGTTGAACAACTTGCAAACTACGGTCGCCACGCCATCGAAGTGTCCGGGACGCGCCGCGCCGCACAGGCCCTCGCTCACCCCGGCGACTGCGATGTTCGTGGCGTAGCCGGCGGGGTACATTGCTTCCGATGCAGGTGCCCAGAGCAACGCGGCGCCCTCGGCTTCGATCAGCGCCGCGTCTCGCTCCAGCTGGCGGGGATAGGCCGCCAGGTCCTCGTTGGCGCCAAACTGGCGCGGATTGACGAAAATCGACACGGCAACGTGCGCCGCGCGGGCCTTCGCTTCACGCACTAGCGCCAAGTGACCTTCGTGCAGCGCGCCCATCGTGGGCACCAGCGCGATCGGTCCGTCGCAACGCAGCGCATCTACCGCACGTCGCAGTGGATCAAGCTGCCGGAAGGTTTGCATGGGCTAGGCTCCCTGGACTAGAACGACCCCAACGGACGGGCACGATTTGCCTGCCAGCAACTCTCGCCGAAAGCAAAAATTCTCACGTGTCTGCGCATCGAATCGTCTTCGCCAATGAAAAGGGCGGCACCGGCAAGTCCACCACGGCCGTGCACACGGCCATTGCGCTTGCCTATATGGGCGCGAAGGTGGCGGCACTCGATCTCGATCCGCGGCAGCGCACCCTGCACCGCTACCTCGAGAACCGGGCGGAGACCGAGCGGCGGCGCGGCATAACGCTGCCCGGTGCGCGTTTCGCGGTGTTCACCGGCGGCAGCACCGAGGACCTCGACACTCAGTGCGCCGAACTGTCCGATGGCATGGACTTCCTGCTGTTCGACACCCCGGGGCGCGACGATCCCTTCGCCCGCCATGCGGCAACCAGCGCGGACACCCTGGTCACCCCGATCAACGACAGCTTCGTCGACTTCGACCTGATCGGTCAGGTCGATGCCGAGACGTTCAAGGTCCGGCGCTTGTCATTCTACGCGGAACTGATCTGGGAGGCCCGCAAGAAACGCGCTCTGGCGACGATCCAGGAAGCCCGGCGCGAGATGGATTGGGTGGTCGTGCGCAACCGCACGCATCACCTTGAAGCGCGTAACCAGCGCCGGCTGGAAGGCGCGCTGACCGAATTGTCTAAGCGCGTCGGCTTCCGTATCGCCAACGGCCTGTCGGAGCGCGTGATTTACCGCGAGCTGTTCCCTTCCGGGCTGACCCTGCTCGACAAAGGGCAACTCGGAGAACTCGGCACCAGTCATCTCGTCGCACGCCAGGAACTGCGCGCCTTGCTCGCGGCGCTCAACCTGCCGATGCCGGCGACACCGGGGAAGAAGGAGCTTGCCCTGACCGCCGAGGCGTGATTTGACTCGCCGCGGTGTCGGTAAAGCTACTCATCGTCGCCGCGCTGGTCTGTTGGGCCTGTCGGCGGTTTCTCGGCAAGTGGCCGTGGGACATGCTTCGTCCTCCGCCGACCCGCCAGCAAGAAGTGTTGCGTGCCCGCAAACTGCTGGGCGTGCGGCTTGATGCCGGCCACGCCGAAATTATCGATGCCCATCGCAAGCTCATCACCATTGTCCACCCCGACCGGGGCGGCACGACCGATCAGGTCCATGAGGCGAACGCCGCGCGTGATGTGCTGCTCAACGAACTACCAAACCAGAGTTGATCCCCCATGAATCACAATTTCCACCCGACCAGCCTTCGGGAATACGATATTCGCGGCATAGTCGGCGAGACCCTTAACCCAGATGACGCCCGGGCTATCGGTCGCAGCTTCGGTACGCTGCTGCGCCGTGCCGGCGGACGCACCGTGGCGGTCGGCTATGACGGTCGGGTCAGCTCGCCGGTGCTGGAAGAGGCGCTGGTAGAAGGACTGATGGCCACGGGCTGTCATGCGGTCCGGGTTGGCATGGGGCCGACGCCGATGCTTTATTTTGCTGAAGCTTCAGCGCAGGATGTAGATGGCGGCATCGAGATAACCGGCAGCCATAATCCCGCCAATTACAATGGCTTCAAGATGGTATTCCAGGGTCGGCCGTTTTTCGGCGAGCAGATCCAGGAGATCGGCCGGATGGCGGCGAAGGGCGATTGGCTCTCGGGCGAGGGCGGCTTCGAGTATCGCGAGGTCCTCCAGGCCTATATCGCCCGGCTGGTCGAAGGGCTGGCGGGGATCGACGCGGACAAGCTCTCCGCTCTCAAGATCGGCTGGGACGCGGGGAATGGCGCCGCCGGACCCGCGCTCGAATTGCTGGTCGCGCAGCTGCCGGGCGAACACCACCTGCTCTACACCGAAGTCGACGGAAACTTTCCCAATCATCATCCCGATCCTACCGAGGAGAAAAACCTCGCAGACCTGAAGGCGCTGGTCGCCGAGAAGAGCCTCGATTTCGGAATTGCTTTCGACGGCGATGGTGATCGGATCGGGGCGATCGACGGTCAGGGCCGGGTGATCTGGGGCGATCAGCTCCTGATGATCTACGCGGAGGATCTGCTCAGGATCTTGCCGGGGTCCACGATTATCGCCGATGTGAAGGCCAGCCGCGCGCTGTACGACCGGGTCGCGGAGCTGGGCGGCCAGCCGATGATGTGGAAGACCGGGCACAGCCTGATCAAGTCCAAAATGAAGGAAACTGGCGCCCCGCTGGCCGGTGAGATGAGCGGCCACGTGTTCTTCGCGCACGAATACTATGGCTATGACGATGCGCTCTACGCCGCAGTCCGGCTGATCGCCGCCTCGGCGCGGTTGGGCAAGTCGGTGACGCAGTTGCGTAGCGACATGCTGGAGATGATCAACACGCCGGAAATGCGCTTTCAGGTCGATGAGAGCCGCAAGTTCGCGGTGGTCGATGAAGTGCGTGACCGGTTGGCGGCTGGGGGTGCGGATTTCAACGCGACCGATGGCGTGCGCGTCAACACCGCTGACGGGTGGTGGTTGCTACGCGCTTCGAACACGCAGGACGTGCTGGTGGCCCGGGCCGAGAGCTTTACCGAGGATGGTCTGGGGCAGCTGATGGCCGAGATCGACGCGCAACTGGCGGCTTCAGGTCTCAAGCGCGGCCCGCAGGCCGGGCACTGAGCATCGGCTCGATCTGGCGCAATTGGCAGCCAGACCCGGGCTCTGAGGGAAACGGGAGGGGGGTCCCTATCCCTGCATGACCTGGCTGCGCCGGGGGGCCGGGTAACTCAATAGACGCTGCGGTAGACGTTTCCGCTGGTGAAGCGCGCCAGCAGGTTCTCGTGCACGATCGGGCTCAGCATGTTGATGAAGGCACAGCCGGCGAGGCTGTTGTTCCACCACACCACTTCGGCCTGTAGTGATTCCAGCCCGGGCAGCGAGAGCCAGCAGACAGACCCGGGTTGCAGCCGATTGATTGCGGCCGCCGAAAATCCCGCCAGCGAAAGGTCGTGAACCACGGTCTGGAAGCCGCGGCCGCCGGATGGGCGCAGCGATGCGGGAATGGACACGCGCGTACGCGGCGCGCAGCGATCTTCCTGTGCCGCCAGGGCATAGCGATCATGCATCATCAGCGAATCGTTCATGGGTGCCCTCCTAATGCTTGCCGGAAAGTTGTGCGGCAGGCTTTGTAGAGAATGGCGGACCCTGGTTGCCTCCGCGTTACGAGGCTAGGTTAACGTCTTCGCGGTATGGGCTGGCAAATTGTTCACCAAGCAAGGCTGCGAGCCGCTCTGCAACGGCTTCGGGCGGGGGCACGGACTGGGGATCCTCTCCCGGAAAAGCCTTTGCCCGCATGGCCGTACGCACTGCGCCGGGGTTGACTAGCGCGACCCGTACCTTGGACACGTTGCGCACTTCCAGGGCGTAACACTCGAACAGCATTTCCTGCGCCGCCTTGGTCGCGGCGTAGCCGGCCCAATAGGCAGCGGCGTGGCGCGCGACCGGACTGGTCAGCAGCAGAACCCGGGCATCCGGACTGCGCCGCAGCAATCGGTCGAAGCTGTAAAGGAGAGCATGACTCGCAAGCGCGTTGACGTTGAACGCTTCGCTCAGGGCCTTCTGGTCGAGATCGACGACGGCTGTCGCCTGGGGGAGGACCGCAGCGCTGTGGACGAGGATGTCGAGCTGTCCCCAACGCTCTGCAATCGCGCCGGCCAGACGGGTAAGTCCGTCCGTTTCCTTGAGGTCAACCGGGGCAAGGGTGGCGCTGCCGCCGGCCTCGAAAATGCGTTGCTCGATCGCCTCCAGCGCCTTCACGTCGCGTGCGGTGAGCACCACATGGGCGCCTTGCGCGGCGAGGGCCTCGGCGGTGGCCGCACCGATGCCGCGGCTGGCGCCGGTTACCAGTGCTATCTGGCCTTCAAAGGGCTTCACGCGACCTTGCCGACCGGCAGCGAAAGCTGCGCAGCCTGTTCCACACGATCGGCCAGGTCGGTCAACGCGGTCGGATAATCGCCCGAGAAACAGGCGTCGCAGTGTTGCGGGCAGTCATTGTTGCGCCCGGGTTCGCCGACCGCGCGATAAAGCCCGTCAATCGAGACGAACGCGAGACTGTCGGCCACGATGAACTTGGCCATTTCCTGTACGTCCATCCGCGCGGCGAGCAGCTTGTGGCGCTCCGGCGTGTCCACGCCATAGAAGCAGCTGTGCATCGTTGGCGGGCTGGCGACGCGCATGTGCACTTCCGCCGCGCCGGCATCGCGCATCATCTGCACGATCTTCATCGAAGTGGTGCCGCGCACGATCGAATCGTCGATCAGCACGATCCGCTTGCCTTCAACGAGCGCGCGGTTGGCATTGTGCTTGCGCTTCACATCGGCGTGGCGGGCGCCATCGGATGGCTGGATGAAGGTGCGCCCGACATAGTGCGAGCGAATGATCCCGAGCCCGAAGGGAATGCCAGATTGCTGGGAAAAGCCGATCGCGGCCGGCATGCCGCTGTCCGGCACCGGCACGACAAGGTCGGCCTCGACCGGGGCCTCGATCGCCAGTTCCTCGCCAATCCGGCGGCGCACATCATAGACCGAGCGGCCGCCCATCACCGAATCCGGCCGGCTGAAATAGACATGCTCGAAGATGCAGAGACGCGGCGGGATGGGACCGAAGGGGCGGTGGCTGGTTATGCGCCCATCGGTGCGGACTTCGATCAGTTCGCCAGGCTCTACTTCGCGCTCGAAGATCGCGCCGACCACGTCCAGTGCCACGGTCTCGCTGGCGAAGACCACCGCATCGCCGATCCGGCCCATCACCAGCGGGCGGATGCCCAGCGGGTCGCGGCAGGCGATCATGCGCTTGGTGGTCATGCAGATCAGCGAGTAGGCGCCCTCGACCAGCCGCAGCGCATCGACGAAGCGATCGAGCAGGGTAGGATAGCGGCTGGTTGCGATCAGGTGGATGATCACCTCGGTGTCGGACGTCGACTGGAAGATCGCGCCCTTGTTCACCAGTTCCTGCTTGAGGTGCATCGCATTGGAGATGTTGCCGTTGTGCGCAATCGTGAAGCCGCCACGCGCCAGATCCGCATGGAGTGGCTGGACGTTGCGCAGGCCGGAGCCGCCGGTGGTGGAATAGCGGACGTGGCCCGAAGCCATTTCGCCGGGCAACTCATTGAAGATGGAGTTGTCGGAGAAGACCTGAGCGACGTGGCCGATACCGCGGCGGGCGAAGAACTCCTTGCCGTCCCAGCTGACGATCCCGACCGCCTCCTGGCCACGGTGCTGCAGGGCATGCAGCCCAAGCGCCGCCATGGCCGCGGCTTCCTTCGTGCCGATGACTCCGAAGACGCCGCATTCCTCGCGCAACTTGTCGCCATCCGCGTCGAGGAAGGGGTGGGTTAGGTTCATGGTTTTGTCGGGCCTGTGCGCAGCGCTGATGCTGCGCCTTTGGCCGGAGTCGACGGGGAAAGCAAGCGCAGCGGCCGCCCACGCGACGTATCGGTGCACGGATTCGGCAACCCGAGGCGTCAGATGGGGATCAGTTCCACATAGTCTTCCAGCGAAAGCTCTGCGACAAGCCGCTCGGCATTGGGCAGGCAGGCGCGCGGGCACTCCAGCACCTGGAACTCGGCCACGTGTTCGGTCCGCTCATGCATCGCCAGCAAAGCAGCGACGAGCGTTTGCCATTCGCCGTGCGGCGATGCAGGGAGCGAGCGTTCGATTAGACGGCCGGAACGAGGCCGAGATGCCAGCATTGGTCGGTCTCCCCGTTGGTGCAGCTTGAAGCCTCACGCATCCATGGCCGCAGGGCCAGCCGGTTCACTTCGGAAACGGTGGTAATGCGACCACGGACGCCCTCGGCGCCGAAGCCTCGGCACGTGAATGACGTGTCAATATCGCCGAAACCTTAAGAAGCCGGTATTGTTCCAAGGCTCGAAATTAATTTCGAATCGGAGCCATCCAGCCCCTTGGTGACCGCGACCTTGCCAGCACGACTCGCAGGTCCTAAATCCTCGCCGATCCTCCCGCCCGCATCGCACCGGACCCACCCTTGATCCTTACCCCATTCGAATGGACCATCGCCAAGCGCTACATGCTACCCGGGCGCGGCGAGGCCTTCATCGCGCTCGTCGCGGGGATCAGCCTGGCGGCGGTGGCGCTGGGGGTGGCAGCGCTGGTCATCGTGATGAGCGTGATGAACGGATTCCGCGCCGAACTGTTCGACAAGATCGTGGGGCTCAACGGTCACGCAATCATCCAGGCTTATGGCGGGCGACTGGACAATTGGCAGGGCATCCTGCGCGAGGTGCGCGCCACCCCGGGCGTGATCCAGGCATCGCCGCTGATCGAGCAGCCCTTGCTGGCCAGCCTCAATGGACGGGTCGAAGCGATCCTGGTGCGCGGAAACACTGCGGAAGACATCGCGCGGATCAAGCCGAACGTGAAAATCGGCAGCCTGGGCGAGTTGCAGCCGGGCCGCAACAACGTGGCGATCGGCTCGCAACTGGCGCAGAACCTTGGCGCGCAAGTTGGTGACACGATCACCATCATCAATCCCCAGGGCCGCTCCACCCCGTTCGGCACGGTCCCGCGCGAGATCGGCTACCGGGTCGCCACGATCTTCGAGATTGGCGTTTACGATTATGACGAGCGGTTCGTGGTCATGCCCATGCAGGAAGCACAGACCCTGCTGCTGACGGGTGACGCGATCGGGATGATCGAGATCAAGACCACCGATCCCGACAATGTTACCGAACTGCTGGCACCCCTGTCGCGCAAGCTCGCCGGGCAGGCAGTAGTGACGGACTGGAAAACGATCAACGCCAGCCTGTTCGAGGCGCTGGCGGTGGAACGCGTGGCGATGTTCGTGGTGCTCTCGCTGATCGTTCTGGTGGCGGTCTTCAACATCCTTTCCTCGCTGATCATGCTGGTGCGGGCGAAAACCCGCGACATCGCGATCCTGCGCACCATGGGGGCGACCCGCGCTTCGTTGATGAAGATCTTCGTGACCGCCGGCTTCCTGATCGGCGCAGTTGGTACCGCGCTGGGGCTGGCGCTGGGCTTCGCCTTCCTGTTTTTCCGGCAGCCGATCGTCAGGCTGATCGAGCTGCTGACCGGGCAGAACCTGTGGGATCCCAAGATCCGCTTCCTGACCGAACTGCCCTCGCGGTCGGACCCGTTCGAGATATTCATGATCAGCGCGATGGCGCTGGTGCTCTCGTTCCTGTTCACGCTCTATCCGGCGCGCAAGGCGGCGAGCACCGACCCGGTCCAGGTGTTGCGCTATGAATAGCGATGCTTTCCTGGACCATCTCGGCAAGCCGGTGGCTCGCCTCCGCGGGCTGACGCGCAGCTTCGAGCAGGGCGGGGAGCGGATCGAGGTGCTGCGCGGGGTCGACCTCGATATCCATCCCGGCGAGATCATCGCGCTGCTTGGTCCGTCCGGATCGGGCAAGTCCACTCTACTGCAGGCGGTCGGGATGCTCGAGGGCGGGTTTGGCGGCCGAATCGAGATCGCCGGGCATGAAGTTGTGGGGCTGGACGGAGACGCGCGCACCAGCTTGCGCCGCGAACACGTGGGGTTCGTCTACCAGTTCCATCACCTGCTGCCCGACTTCTCGGCCAAGGAAAACGTGATCCTGCCGCAGCTGATCGCCGACGTCCCGGCAGCCGAAGCGGAGGTCCGCGCGACCGAGCTGCTCGGTTCGCTCGGCCTTGGCGCGCGGCTTGATCACCGCCCGAGCCAGCTTTCCGGCGGTGAGCAGCAGCGCGTCGCAGTGGCGCGCGCGCTTGCCAATCGTCCGCTGCTGGTGCTGGCGGACGAGCCAACCGGCAACCTTGATGAAGCTACCGCCGACAAGGTCTTCCGCGAGTTCATCAAGCTGGTCAGGGAACACGGCAGCGCCGCGTTGGTTGCGACCCATAACGAACGGCTGGCTTACCAGATGGACCGGGTGGTAAGGCTGCACGAAGGGGTGATCGAATAGCCCCGTCCAACACCCAGGGGAATGCGATCATGGCGACGATTGCCGATTTCACCGCACAGCTGCCGAATGGCGAGGAAGTCAGTCTGGTCGACAAGCTCGGCAAGGTCCTGCTGATCGTCAACACCGCGAGCAAGTGCGGCTTCACTCCGCAGTACGACGGGCTGGAAGCGCTGTGGCGCAAGTATCGCGATCGCGGGTTCGAGGTCATCGCCTTTCCCTGCAACCAGTTCGGCGGACAGGAACCGGGCACTGCCGACGAGATCGCCGAGTTCTGCAAGGTCAATTTCGGGCTGAGTTTCCCGTTGATGGCCAAGGTCGACGTGAACGGCGATGATGCGATGCCGCTATACACCTGGCTCAAGTCCGAAGCTCCGGGGCTGCTCGGCTCAAAGGGGATCAAGTGGAACTTCACCAAGTTCCTGATCGACCGCCAGGGCAAAGTGGTGCGCCGCTATGCGCCCACCGACAAGCCGGAAGGCTTGGAAAAGGACATCGAGGAACTGCTGTAAGGCGATGACCCAGCCGGCCGTCCTGTTCGTCTGCCTTGGCAACATCTGCCGCTCGCCGCTGGCCGAGGCCGCGTTCCGACTGGCCGCCGACGAAGCGGGCCTCGCGGTCGAGGTTGATTCGGCCGGCACTGGCGATTGGCATGTCGGACACCCGCCCGATCACCGCGCACAGGAAGTGGCCCGCGCCAATGGTATCGACATTTCGCACTACCGCGCCCGCCAGCTCACCGCGGATGACTTCCACCGCTTCGATCATATCCTGGTGATGGACCGCTCCAATCTGACCGACGCGGCGGCCCGAGCGCCAGCCGATGCCCCGGTCAGGCCGATGATGCTGCTCGATCTGGTTCCCGGACGCGAGGGCGCCGAAGTCTCCGATCCTTACTACGGCGGCGAGGAGTTCTTCGAGGCGACCTGGGAAGACGTTACCCGGGCGGCGCGGGCCTTGGTGGCCCGACTGCAATCCGCAGGTTGACCGCGCGCGTCCTTGCGCTAGAAGCCGCCCACCCTGGTAGGGGCGCTTAGCTCAGTTGGTAGAGCATCTCGTTTACACCGAGAGGGTCGGCGGTTCGAGCCCGTCAGCGCCCACCAGATTGTCGGTCGGCCCGACAGGGCGCTAGCAGACCCGACTCGCGCCAGACGCTATGGGGCTTCGATGCACGTTCCCGATGCCGATCTCACAACACCGCTTTGCGTGGCGGCCTTGTATCGCTTCACCCGGTTCGAAGATTGCGCGCCCTTGCGGCTCCAGCTTGAGGAACTGTGCCGTGCAGAAGGCATTCGCGGTACGTTGCTGCTGGCCCGCGAAGGCATCAACGGCACGATAGCAGGCCCGCCGGATGGAATCGCTAAAGTGCTGGCGCATATTCGCGCCTTGCCGGATTGCGCCGATCTCGACGTCAAGCTGTCCACGGCAACCGCCATGCCGTTCCACCGCCTGAAGGTCCGCATCAAGCGCGAGATCGTCACGATGGGCCAGCCCGGGCTCGATCCAGTGTCAAATGCCGGCACCTACGTCGAGCCGGAGGATTGGAACGCGCTGATTTCCGATCCTGATACGATCGTGATCGACACCCGCAACGATTATGAGGTTGCGGTTGGCACGTTCGAGCGTGCGATCGATCCGCAGACGGCCAGTTTCCGGGATTTCCCTGAATGGTTTCGGAGCGAGCGTGCGAGGCTCATGGGAACCGGTCGGCCGCCCAAAGTGGCAATGTTCTGCACCGGCGGCATTCGCTGCGAAAAGTCGACCGCGTTCCTCAGGCAGGAAGGGATCGAAGATGTCTTCCATCTCAAGGGCGGGATTCTCAAATACCTGGAAACGGTGCCCGAAGAGCGCAGCCTCTGGCGGGGTGAGTGCTTTGTCTTCGACCAGCGGGTGACGATCGGCCACGGCTTGGCTGAGGGAAGCTACGCATTGTGCCATGCCTGCCGCCGCCCGATCAGCAGCGAGGATTGTGCCTCGCCGTTGTATGAGCCCGGGGCCAGCTGTCCCACCTGCTATCCGGAACGGACCGACGCCCAGCGCGCATCCTACCGCGAGCGTCACCGGCAAGAGTTGCTTGCCGCTGCGGAGGGGCGCGCGCATGTCGGCGCGGCACTTCCGGATCAGGCCTGACCGCGGCGCTTGCAGGTTTTGCCAGGGCGCGTGCGCATGGGCTAACCCTTCGGGAGAAGGCGTTGAATTCCGGATGAGCCGGCTTTCCCCCTCTCGACATCGCGCAGTCGCGCCTATAAGCGACGGGGACCATTCCATACGTATGCAAGACCAAGGATCCCGAATGACTTCCACTCCCGCCAGCTCGGTACTCGATCGCGTTCTCGTCCTCGAAATGGTGCGCGTCACCGAAGCTGCGGCGATCGCTGCCTCCACGCTGGTCGGGCGCGGCGACGAGAAGGCGGCAGACCACGCCGCGGTCGAAGCCATGCGCAAGGCGTTTGACGAACTGGCGATCGACGGCACCGTGGTGATCGGCGAGGGCGAACGTGATGAAGCCCCGATGCTTTACATCGGCGAGAAGGTGGGCGGGGCGCAGGGGACGGGCCCGAAGATCGACATCGCGCTCGATCCGCTGGAAGGCACCACCATCACCGCCAAGGCCGGCCCGAACGCACTGGCCGTGCTGGCCTGCGCCGAGGAGGGCAACCTGCTCAACGCGCCGGATGTCTACATGGACAAGCTGGCTGTCGGTCCGGGCTATCCCGATGGCATCATCGACCTGGCCAAGAGCCCGACCGAGAACGTCAAGGCCGTTGCCGCCGCCAAGGGCGTCGCACCCAGTGACATCATCGTCTGCGTACTCGATCGCCCGCGCCATGCCGAGCTGATCGCCGAGTTGCGCGGAATCGGTTGCGGAGTGGTGCTGATCGGTGATGGTGACGTCGCCGGCGTGATTGCGGTGACCAACGAAGACACCACGATCGACATGTACATGGGATCGGGCGGCGCACCGGAAGGCGTGCTGGCCGCTGCGGCGCTGCGCTGCGTCGGCGGCCAGTTCAACGGCCGCCTGCTGTTCCGCAACGAGGACGAGAAGGCTCGCGCCCGCAAGTGGGGCATCGATGACCTCAACCGGATCTACACCCGCGACGAACTCGCCAAGGGTGACTGCATCTTTGCCGCGACCGGGGTGACCGACGGATCACTGCTCGATGGCGTGAAGCGCCGCAAGGACGGCACCATGACCACGCACACCGTGGTGATGCGCGCCAGCACCGGCACGGTCCGCTGGGTCAAGGCCGAGCACCGCAAGGGGCGGTGAGGGCGCTTACTCCGCCGCCAGCAGTTCTTCCGCTGCGCCCAGATCGACGCTGACCAGGCGGGAAATGCCTTGTTCAACCATGGTCACGCCGAACAGGCGGTGCATGCGGCTCATCGTCACCGCGTTGTGGGTGACGATCAGGTAGCGGGTGTCGGTTTCGGCCACCATCGCGTCGAGCAGGTCGCAGAACCGTTCGATGTTGGCGTCATCAAGCGGGGCGTCGACTTCGTCGAGCACGCAGATCGGCGCGGGGTTGGTGAGGAACAGCGCGAAAATCAGCGCGATGGCCGTCAGCGCCTGCTCGCCGCCCGATAGCAGGGTGAGCGATTGCAGCCGCTTGCCCGGCGGCTGGGCGTAAATCTCGAGGCCCGCTTCCAGAGGATCGTCGCTGTCGACCAGCGCGAGGTGAGCCTGCCCGCCCTCGAACAGGCGGGTGAATAGCCGACGGAAGTGCGTGTCGACTGCCTCGAACGCGGCGCGCAGCCGTTCCCGGCCTTCGCGGTTGAGGTTGCCGATCGAGCCGCGCAGGCGGTGCACCGCCTCGGTCAGTTCGGCCTGTTCGGCCAGCGAAGCGCCGTGGCGCGCCTCGGCCTCGACCAGTTCGTCTGCGGCGACGAGGTTGACCGGGCCGAGCCGCTCGCGATCGGCCACCAGGCGGTCGTGCGCGGCACTTTCTTCGCCGGCCGCAGCAACTTCTTCCACGGGGAACGCAAAGCGCTCCGGCAGCAGCGGCGGCGGGCACTGGAAGCGTTCGCCGGAGATGCCGGCCATTTCGGCGCGGCGGTGTTCCTCGTTCTCGGCCCGGGCGGCGGCCCCGGCGCGGACTTCGCGGGCCGTGGCCAGAGTCTCGTTCGCCAGCGCCAGCGCGGCGTCGATCGTGCGCGCAGCCTCGCTCGCGCGGCCAAGTGTGGCTTCGGCTGCGGAGAGTTCGGCGGTCAGTCGGGCGCGGACCTGGTCCCCGGCTTCAATCTCGCGGATCAGGCTGGCGGGCTTGGCGGCTACGATCGCTCGTTCCTGCCCGATCTCCGCAAAACGTTGCTCTATCGCCGCCAGGCGGGTCGCGGCATCGCCGGCGCGGGCCTGCCAGCTGCGGATATCGGAACGTTGGGCGGCGGTTCGCTCACGCGCGACGGCGAGGGCCTGGTCATGGGCGGCGAGAGCGGCCGTTGCAGCCTGCAAGGTGGTGCGCGCAGCGTCGTGCCGCGCGTGCGCAGCGGAAAGCTGGGCACGACCGCTTGCCATGTCGGGCAGCGCCGCGCGGCGCTCCATCGCGGCATCGCGCTCAGATGTGGCGAGGCGCTGCTGGTCGGCAAGATCGGTGGCGGCGCAGGCGAGTTCCACGCGGCGGGACTCGAGTCTGGCCTTGGCCGCCTCGGCCTGATCGACCGCGCGCAGCGCCGTGCGTTCGGCCTCGGCCGTGCTGGCAACGGCACGCTCTGCGGCGACCAGCGCGACCTGCAATTCCGACAATTCGGCCTGCACCCGCGCCTGCACCGCTTCGGCGGTTTCAGCCGCAGCGCGCAGCGGCGGCAGTTCGTTTCCGAGCGCGGCAAAGCGGTTTTCCGCCTCGAGCCGCGCGGCCTCGGCCGCGCCTTCCCCGCGCGAGACGAAGCCGTCCCAGCGACGGATGCGCCCGTCCTGGGTCACCAGCCACTCGCCCGGGGCCAGCACACGGCCATCGTCGGATGCGGCGACGTGCACCAGTGCGAGCCGGGCCGCGAGTTCAGGGGGGCACTGGGTGACATGCGCAGCCAGGCTTCCCGCGACTGGTTTGGGGGATTCGGCGCCGGTCCAGAAGCGGCCGTCCTCGCTGGCCGGAGCAGGCCCGATCGGGGCCTTGGCATCGCGGCCCAGCACGGCGGCAAGGGCACGTTCGTAACCCGGCGCGGCGCGCACGGTATCGAGCGCCTGCGGGAGCCCGTGCTTGGCGTTGGCCTGTTTCGCCCGCGCATCACGATCCCGCTGTAGCGCCAGGTATTCGCGCTCGACGCCGGCAAGTTCGGCCTTGGCAGTGGCCAGTTCGCTGGAGGCAGTATCGCGCGTGGCTTGCAACTCGGCTTTGCGCGCCTGCTGTGCGTCCAGCGCGGCGCGCGCCTGGTCCAGTGCGGCGCTTGCAGCGTCGCGGGCCCGCTCGGCCTCGGCCAGCGCCACTGCGGGATCGCCTTCGTTGGCCAGAGCGGCGCGCAGATCGTCCTGCCGCCGAGACTCGGCATCCAGTCGGGCAAGGCGCTGCCCGGCCGCCGCCACCTCGGCTTCAGCCACCCGCCACTCGGCCTCGACCCCCGCCTGCGCGGCGGTGGCGTTGGCGAGGGCGAGTTCGGCCTGGCGCAGGTTGCGGTCGGCGTCGTCGAGGGCCGCAGCGAAGAGCGGACGGCGCTGTTCGTCGGCAGCGAGTGCGGTCTCGCCCTGGGCCAGTTCACGCTCAAGCCGGGCCAGCGCCTCGGCGGCGTCGCGGGTCAGGCGGTCGGCGTCGCCGCGATCCTCTTCGAGGCGGCGGTGCTGGAGCTCGAGGTCCTTGAGGCGCTGCTCGGCGGCTTCCAGTTGAGTGGTCAGCGAGGCCATGCGGTGGCCGTGCGCGGTGGCATCGTCCCGCCGGTCGGCCAGCTCGTCGCGCGCAGCCGCCAATGCTTCGGCGGCGGTGTGCTGGGCCTGCTGCGCGTCGCGCGTCGCCGCCTGCGCTGCCGCCACGCGCAGCTCGGCAGCTTGCGCTTCGGTGCGGGCGGCCTCGGCGGCGGCAGCGGCATCACGCCAGCGGGCGAAGACCAGTCGGGCCTCTGCAATGCGGATTTTCTCGCTCACCGCCTTGTAGCGCTCGGCCGCGCGCGCTTGCCGGCGCAGCGAGCCAATCTGCTGGTCAAGCTGGCTCATCAGATCGTCGAGCCGGGCCAGGTTGGCCTCAGTCGCGCGGAGCTTCTGTTCGGCGTCCTTGCGGCGCACGTGCAGCCCGGCGATCCCGGCCGCCTCCTCGAGCATGGCCCGGCGTTCGGCCGGCTTGGCCGCAATCACCGCGGCGATGCGGCCCTGGCTGACGAGGGCGGGGGAGTGCGCGCCCGTTGCGGCGTCGGCGAAGACCAGTGCCACATCCTTGGCGCGAACGTCCCGCCCGTTGACGCGGTAGGCGCTGCCGGCTCCGCGTTCGATCCGCCGCACGACCTCCAGCTCGCTGTCGTTGTCTCCGAGTTCGGCCTGGAGCACCACTTCGGCAAAGTCGCGCGGCGGGCGCTGCGCGGTGCCGGCGAAGATCACGTCTTCCATGCCGCCGCTGCGCATCGACTTGGGCGAGCTTTCGCCCATCACCCAGCGGATCGCTTCGAGCAGGTTGGACTTGCCGCAGCCGTTGGGGCCGACGACCCCGGTCAGCCCCGGCTCGATATGCAGCTCAGCCGGCTCGACAAAGCTCTTGAAACCGCTGAGCTTGAGCCGCTTGATCCGCATCGCGTGAGGTCCGCCTCCTGCCTGGTTTCCGGCCTAGCGCGCGCCGGCCTTCTGCAGCGCCGGCTCGACCACTGACCATTCGGTTGTATCGAGATTGGTGCCGTTGAGCAGCAGGGTCGGGGTGCCGGTAATGCCAGACTCGCTGTACTTTTGCGAGAAGCCGGCGACCTGCGCGGCCTTTGCGCCATCGCTCAGGCAGGTCCGGGCCTGATCCGCGGCGATCCCGCGGGCTGCGAAGAACTGGGTGTAGCCCAGCGCATCAGCCATGCCGACCATGCGCTGTTCCGGATTGCCCTGCATCACCGCGTTGGCTTTCTGCTGGACCGCGGGATCTGCCAGCGGTGCGTTCAGCGCATCGAAGTTGGCGTAGACCTGTTCAACCAGCGGGAAATAGGTTTCCATTCCGCCACACCGGGCGAGCAGGGTCAGGGGTACGTCCTGCGGGTGAATGGCGAAGCTGCGGAATTCCAGGCTCACCCGGCCGCTGGCGATGTAATCGTCGCGCAGCTTGGCGAAGCCGTCCTGCGCCAGCTTGGCGCAGTGCGGGCACGAGAGCGAGCCGTATTCGATCAGCTTGATCGGCGCGGCCGGATTGCCAAGCAGTACCCCGCCATCGGGAGTCTCTGCCACGATGTCGCTCCACGTCTTGCCGGCGGGGGCGGCAATCTTGGCGATCGGTTCCCCCGTCAGTGCGCTTTGCCCGTCCGACTTCTTGTCGCAGGCGGCGAGGCCGAGGGCCAGCGGCAGCACGGCAAAAGCCAGGGCGGTACGGCGGAAGCGGAATGCAGACATGTATGCGAATCCCTCTGGAATGTAGTCTGACAGAGCTAACCCGCCGCGATGGCGACAGGAAGGGTGAAGGCAGCCGAACCCACGGAAATCTCCACAGCCGCGTGGGTCTACATGCGGGCGAGCAATTGCGGTTCGAGCAGGCGCCAGTCGTGCGTACCGGCCAGGAGCACATCGTCGATCGCGAAGGTTGGCGTACCCTCCACGCCGCGTTCGGTGGCATCCTTGGTCTGCGCGGCCAGGCGATCAGCCATGGCCTTGTCGGACAGGCACCGGTCGACCTGCACGCGCGTGTAGCCGCGCGTTGCCATGATGTCGTAAAAGTGGAAATCACTGGCGATATTGCGCGAGCGGACGGCATAGCTACCGGTCTCCCACCGCACGCGCTGGGCCGACGTCGGGTTCATCAGTGGCTGGATCCAGGTCGACTGGCTGCGCAGGAACACGATGTGGTTCAGCAGGAACTTGTCGGGCGTGCCGCAATTGGTCAGCAGCGCCACGGTCATGTCGACCGGATCACGCACCAGGTGGCGGATCTCGAACCGCAGCTTGCCGGGCATGACCAGCTGGAGCCGGATCGGCGTCGCCCCCTCGCTCTCGAAATGCGCGCAATGCGAGCAGGTGTAGCTCATCCACTCGGTCAGCTTCACGTTCGCCGCGGGGTTGCCGTAGACGTGGCTGCCGGCCGGAGTGAGTGCCACCACTGCGCCCCAGCTGAGTCCGCGTTTTGGCGGTGCTGCGCCCAGCGTAAGGGTCGCGGCAACAGCCAAGGCGATCAGGCGGCGTGCAGACATGCGGGTCAATCCCCTTCTTGGTTTCCGCCCATCGCGCGGGCCAGAGATTCAAGCACGGCGCGCAACTCCGGGTCGCCGATGTCGCGCAAGGAATCGCCCAGTTCCATCGGAATCGGGCGCAGCGATGGCGGCGCGGTCGCGCGATCTCTGGGCGGCGGCGCCTGAACCGCGCCTTGCCTGATCTTCGCGCGGGCGACGGCCTTGTAACCGAAGAACCGGTTCACCCGCTCGATGATCTCGGGCAAAACCTGCTGGATCAGCGGGGCGTGAGCCGGAGTCACCACAAGTTGCAGGATGCCGTCCGATTTCTCGCCGGGCGGAAAGCGGATCGCTTCGGGCGCGCAGACCCGGGCATGGCGCTCGCCCACGATCTCCGGCCAGCGGGTCACGACGCTCGACTGGACGAAGCCAAAGCGGCGAAAGGCGGTGCGGCCGATTTCGGGCATCAGCTCGCCCACCGCGCGCGCCATGCCGCCGCGCGGCCGTTCAAATCGGCGCGCGGTGGAAGGCTTGACCGGTTTGTCGCTGTCCC
Source organism: Sphingomonadaceae bacterium (assembly GCA_947472735.1). Taxonomy (GTDB): domain Bacteria; phylum Pseudomonadota; class Alphaproteobacteria; order Sphingomonadales; family Sphingomonadaceae; genus Novosphingobium. The sequence continues at coordinate 46,353 of CANJBY010000008.1, forward strand.
GTTCCATTGCGCCCAAGCCCATGCCATAGCGCGGCCATGGACGCCAGCGCGCAGACCACCGCGGAACGCCTGCTCGGCTGGTATGACGCGCACTTTCGCCGCCTGCCCTGGCGCGCTGCACCGGGTGAGCCGGCACCTGATCCCTATCGGGTGTGGCTGTCAGAAGTGATGCTCCAACAGACCACGGTCGCTGCGGTCATCCCCTATTTCGAACGGTTCACGAAGCGCTGGCCGACGGTTGCGGCGCTGGCTGCGGCGCAAGAGGCCGATGTGATGTCGGCCTGGGCAGGACTGGGCTATTATGCGCGGGCCAGGAACCTCTTGGCCTGCGCCCGGGCGGTTGCGGCGAATGGCGGTGTTTTCCCGCCTACCGAAGCGCAACTGCGCGCGCTGCCTGGGCTGGGCGCCTACACAGCGGCCGCAGTGGCCGCGATCGCTTTCGGGCAGAGGGCGGTGGTGATCGACGCCAATGTCGAGCGGGTGGTGGCGCGGCTGTCTGCAATCGACGTGCCGCTTCCGGCAGGGCGCAGTGCGATCCGCGCGGCGGCGGAGCAGATCACGCCCGCCGACCGCCCGGGCGATTTTGCCCAGGCGATGATGGATCTCGGGGCGAGTGTTTGCACAGTTCGCAATCCGCGTTGCCTGCTGTGCCCGCTGGCACAGCAATGCAAGGGCCGGGATGCGCTAGAACGCTTTCCGGTCAAACCGGCGAAAAAGGCGCGGCCGGAGCGAAAGGGCGAAGCTTACTGGATCGAGCGCGATGCCATGGTGTGGCTGGTGCGACGGCCGGGCAAAGGCCTGCTGGGCGGCATGCGGGCGCTGCCGGACGATGGCTGGAGTTCGGCGGAAGACGGAGCGGGCCTTCCTCCCCTGTCGGACTCGTGGACTCCGCTCGGCGCGGTGCACCACGGCTTTACGCATTTCACGCTGCACTTGTCGCTGCTGCGTCATGCAGGTAGCGATCTTCCCGAAGCGGAAGGTGAGTGGTGGCCGCTCGACCGGCTGGAGGAAGCGGGCTTGCCCACGCTGTTCGCCAAGGCGGCTCGGCTGGCACTGGCCGACACGAAGACCTGAGGAGAATATCCGGATGAATGCGCCGGTACTGGCATTTGCGGCAGACGGGCTCGATCGGGCCGATCACTTGCGTTCCGATCCGGAAGCGCTGGCCCGGCACATGGACGCGCGGGCACGGCTGTTGCTGCTGGATGGACTCGATCCCGTAACGGACGCGCAAGGTGCCCTGGCCTGGGGTTCGCTTGCCGATGCGCCCGATGGAGCGGAGCTGGTCTTCCTCGGCCTCGATGATGAACACGCCTGCTTTGCAGCGGCTGCGCCGCCGGCCGCCGGCAGCACCGCGCCGCCCAATCCGCGCCTGTGGCAAACGATGGCCACCCTCGATGCGCGCGAACTGGCGATTTACGGGGGCGCCCGCAGCCTGGTCGACTGGCATGCGAGGCATCGCTTCTGCGCGCGCTGCGGCGCATCGACCCGGCTCGCCAAAGGTGGCTGGCAGCGGACCTGCACCAGCGAGGCCTGCAACGGCGAACACTTTCCGCGCGTCGATCCCGTCACCATCATGCTGGTGGAGCATGAGGATTGCCTGCTGCTGGGCCGCCAGCCGCGCTTTCCCGCCGGGAGCTATTCAGCACTTGCCGGGTTTATCGAACCGGGCGAAACAGTCGAAGGCGCGGTCGCGCGCGAGGTGCTGGAGGAGGCCGGAGTGACGGTCAGCGCAGTTTCCTATGTGATGAGCCAACCCTGGCCCTTTCCTTCCTCGCTGATGATCGGCTGCCACGCGATGGCTTCCGGCAGGGATCTGCGGATCGACTATACCGAGCTTGAGGACGCCCGCTGGTTCACCCGCGAAGAGGTGGTCGAGGCGCTTTCCGCTTCTGACCGGGGCGAGCCCGGCAAGGCCTTCACCGTGCCGCGTCCGGTGGCGGTGGCGCATCACCTCATACGCTGGTGGACAGGACGGACGGCATGACCAAGACCTTGCGCATAGACATCTGGTCCGATGTAATGTGCCCATGGTGCGCCATCGGGTACACGCAGCTCAAGTCCGGGCTCAGCTTGCTGAAGGGTGAGATCGAAGCGGACATCCGCTGGCATCCCTTCGAACTCGATCCCGAGATGGTCCCCGAAGGCAAGACCCAGGATACCTATCTCGCCGAGAAGTAAGGGCGCACCCCGGCAGACATGGCCGTCAACCGCCTGAAGCTGCACGACGTTGGCGAACGGGTCGGCTTCAGTTTTGCCTACGCCGGCGAGGGTACGCCGCCCGAGGCGATGACCTGGAACACGCTGAAGGCGCACAAGCTGCTGCTCTGGACCTTGGCAACGCAGGGACCGGTCGCGCAGACGCGCCTGAAGGAAGCGTTTTTCGATGCGCATTTCCGCCATCGCCGCAACATGTCTGATACCGACGTGCTGCTCGACATCGCCGAGGCCCAGGGGCTCGATCGCGCCGCAGCCGAAACGGCGCTCGAAGATCCGGATCTGACACTTGCCGTGCACGAGGAGGAATACCGCGCCCAGACCATGCAGATAACCGGCGTTCCGGCGATGGTGGTGGAAGGCAAGTACCTCATCTCGGGCGCCCACGAACCGCAGGTCTATGCTGACGCATTGCGCAAGGTGGCAGCGCTGCCGGGCTAGATATGTGCGTCCATGAAGCGCCGAACCAGCGGCCCCAGAGTATCGTGCACGGAGCCGATCAACTGTGCCGGCGTACCATGGTTGTGCCCGTCCAGCTGATAAACCGGCCCGAAGCCGCGCCCTGCCTCGGACCAGTCGGACACGATCCGCGCCGCCTGTTCTCGATAGTCGAGCCCATCGAGTTCGCTCACCCCGAACAGCATCGGAATGGTCGCTGCGAGCAGACCGGCATTCATCCGCGCCGCCTGCCAGACCGCCGGATCATCGCCGTAGTAGGAAAGGTGACCCGGCTTCCGGTGGGTGTCCAGGGTATCGTAAGTCCCTGACAGCATGATCGCGCCGGCAATCCCGATCGCTCCTCCCTCGTGATATTCGGGATGGCTGATGTAGCTGCCGACGTGGCTCGCCCCTGCGCTGTGGCCGATGAGCACGATCCGTTCCGGATCGCCTCCGAATTCGGCGATGCGGCCGCGCAGCCAGCCGACTGCCAGCGCCATGTCCTCGATCCCGGACGGCCAGCGGTGTGCCGGCGCGAGGCGGTAAGTCAGCGCAACGCCGATCCAGCCCTGTTGCGCGGCCCACTGTGCTACATTGCCGTAGAACGGCGAATCCGGAGCGCTCTTGTCACCCATAATGAACGCGCCGCCGTGGATGAACACCAATACTGGCGCTTTGGTCGTGGCAGGCAGGCGGAAGACGTCGAGCCGGTGGCGTTCGTCCGGCCCGTAAAAGTGGTCGCGGGTCACTTCTACAGCCGGGTCGGTCGGCGCGGCCACCGCGGCGCACAGCGCGCGTGAGCCTTCGATCATGTCCGGCGAGAGTTCAAGGCCCAGCGCCTCGATCCGGCGGCGCAGTTCTGCGATCATGCGGAGTCTCCGATCAATAGCACCGGCTTGATCGCCCGGCCGTGGTGGATGTCGTCAAATGCGCGGGCGATGTCGGCGAAGGGGTAGAATGTCAGCAACCGATCGAAAGGAAATCGCCCCTGGCGCCAGTATTCGATCAGGCGCGGGAGGAACAGGCGCGGAGCGGCATCTCCGCCCAGAATTCCCCGCAGTTGCCGCCCGCCACCCAGCAGCGGGAACATCGCCGGCGCCCAGTCTCCAAGCGGCGCGGCGACGAAGCCGGCGGTGCCGTTCATCGCCAGCACGTCGAGCGCCATGGTGTGAACTTCGCCGACAGTGGTGGTGTTGAAAGTGAAATCGACCCCCCGGCCGGTCACCGCCCGGATCTGCGCCGCCGCATCCGGATCGGCCGAGTTGATGGCATGGGTCGCGCCCAGTTCCAGCGCCAGTTCGAGCCGCGCTGGGTTGATATCGACCGCGACGATCTGTTCCGCTCCGACCAGCCGCGCTGCCATCACGGCCGAAAGGCCAACGCTGCCCGTGCCGAAGATCGCGACCGAAGCTCCGAAGCCGACCTTGAGCGCCTCGATCATGCCGCCAGCCCCGGTAATTACCCCGCAGGCCAGCGGGCCCAGCTTTTCCAGCGGCAGGGACTTGTCGACCCGCACCGCCGTCCGCTCGGGCACGACGGCGTGAGTTGCGAAACTGGATTGCCCGAAGAAGTGCGAATGCACCGACTCGCCGCTGCAGCTCAGCGCGGTTGATCCATCAACCCGTTGGCCGCCAAAGCAGAGCGCCATGGTGTGGTCGCAATAGGTCACGCGGCCTTCGCGGCAGCTGCAGCATTCTCCGCACGAGCTGCCCGAGAGGATCACGTGGTCCCCCACGGCGAAACCGCGCATGTCCGGACCCAGCGCCTCAACCACGCCCGCGCCCTCGTGTCCCAGCACGATCGGATGCGGCGCGCGGCGGCCGGGGTGCTCGTGCAGGTCGGTATGGCAGATGCCGGTCGCGACGAGGCGGACCCGCATTTCTCCGGCCCGGGGGTCGTCAAGCTCGAGCCGCTCCAACGTGGGGGCGGGGCTCGGTCCCCGGCTCACGGCGGCGGTGATCTGCATTCCGATGGCCCTCGCTTCCGGGTCGTTCAAAGCTTGCCGAACTTGCCTTCAAAGCCGGCCATGTCGCCAGCGGCCAGGAACTTTGCCTGCTCCACCCACCCATCGCGCCGCGGTCGGCCGGCGAAGGTTCCGAGCTTGGCGTCGAGCGCGTCGAGTGCGGCATCGTCCAGTGCGGCGATCTGGGCAAAGGTCGACAGGCCGAGTGTCGGGAGCAGGGATTGCAGCTTGGGTCCAAGGCCCTTGATCCTTGAAAGGTCGTCACCCGGAGCAGTGGCTGCCGCGAGAATCTCGCCAACGCCGGCCATGATGTCGGGCCCGGTATCGGCGAAAGCGGCCGCGGCGGGGGCGTCGATCAAGGCCTGGTTCCGGGCGGCCGGAGCAACGCCCTCATCCAGCACGTCCGGCGCATGATGGCGGACCCGGGCGCTACCCGAAGAGCGCCCGAACAGCCACCAGGCGACCAGCACCCCGATCAATAGCGCCAGCGCAAAGGCCAGCCAGTTGGATTGCAGCACTTCCATCACGCTCTCCTGCGAAACGCCAGCCAGCCCAGGCCCAGCCCCGCAAACTGCGTCGCCTCAAGCAGCAGGAGCAGCTGCGGCCAGCCGACGGGCGTGCCGCGCAGGCTCGCCCCCCAGCTTCCGGCCACCGCGATCACGGCGGTGGCAGCGATTCCGGCGAGTACGAGGACAAGACGATACTGAAACATGCCCCTCGTTAGCGACCACACGGTGCCGCCTCAAGGGGCACCGTTCAGCGTTCCGCAAGTCGATCCCCGATCCCGTCGGCAACGCCGACCAGCCGGACGAATTCCTGCCGCCAGAAGTTCTCCTGTCGCCCGGCCAGGGCTGCGACCTGCTGGAAGGAATAGCCGTTCAGCAGCGGGTCGCCGCGCAGCTTCTGGCCGAAGGCGGCCACCGCTGCAGCGAAAGCGAAATCGCCGGTCGGGGCGCCAGCGCGCACCATCAGCGCGGCTGCCACCGGCTGTTCGACCAGGCGCGAGGTGGTGCCGTCAGGCAGCTTGTAGCGTAGCTTGACGAAAGCGATCTCGCCTGCCCGGCCGCTGACTTCGCCGGTTCCGGCATAGCGGCGAGGATCGGTCCAGCCCTTGGCTCCGGCAGGTACGATCTCGTAGATTGCCGTCACCTGATGTCCCGCGCCGATGTCTCCGGCGTCAACCTTGTCGTTGTTGAAGTCCTCCTCGCGCAGCGCCCGGTTTTCGTAGCCGAGCAAGCGGTACTGGCTGACCATTGACGGATTGAACTCGACCTGGACCTTCACGTCCTTGGCGATGGTGAACAGGGTTGAACCCATCTCGTCGCCCAACACCTTCTTCGCTTCGAGCGCGGAGTCGATATAGGCGTAGTTGCCGTTCCCGTGGTCGGCGATCTGTTCCATCATGCCTTCGTTGTAGTTCCCCTCGCCAAAGCCGAGCGTAGTCAGGGTTATGCCGCTGTCGCGCTCATGCTCGACCATCTGGATCAGCGACCGGGTGTCGCTGGTGCCGACGTTGAAATCTCCGTCGGTGGCCAGCAGGATGCGGTTGACCCCGCCCCGGATGAAGTTGTCGCGGGCGATGCGGTAAGCGAGTTGGAGTCCGGCGCCGCCGGCGGTCGATCCTCCGGCCGAGAGCCGATCGAGCGCATCGCGGATCTTGCGCGGATCGTTGGTCGGTTCCAGCACCATGCCGGCGCCGCCGGCATAGACCACGATCGAGACCTTGTCCTTCGGGCCAAGTTCTCCGGCCAGGCCTGCCAGCGCAGTCTTCACCAGCGGGAGCTTGTCGGCATCCTGCATCGAACCCGATACGTCGACGAGGAAGACAAGGTTTGCCGGAGGGCGCTGGGCCGAGGGGATGTCGTAGCCCCTCAGGCCGATCCGCAGAAGCCGGGTGTCGGCATTCCACGGGGTGCGGGCAAGGTCGGTGGTGACGGTGAAGGGCGTCTCCTGCCGGGTGGGCCGTGCATAGTCATAGCGGAAGTAGTTCACCAGTTCCTCGCTGCGCACCGCATCGCGGGGAGGTAGTTGGCCGGCGGTGAGGAAACGGCGGGTGTTGGCATAGGCACCGGTATCGACGTCGACCGAGAAAGTGGAGACCGGCTCGGCCGCGACCTGATGGACCGGGCTGACGTCCTTGCCGTCATAGCGTTCGGCATTGGGGGGCTGGGGCACAATGACTTGGGAGACCCAGGCGCGCATCGCCATGGTCGGCGCTGCCATGTCCTTGCCGACCGGGGCAACCATGACCGGTGCCGACATGATCGCTGGCGGCGGCGGCGCTGCTTCGGCGACGTCTATGCTGGTGACTGACCGGGTGCCGGTCACGACGATGGTCTCGGTATTCGCCGGTGCATTTTTTGACAGATGATCGTCGCTGCGCGTGGTACATCCGGCAACTGCCATGGCCAGCAGGCTGGTGGTTGCAAAGGCGGCAAGGGTGCCGCCGACGAAGTTCTCGCGATTGTTGTTCATGTCCCGCTCCTTCCCAATTTGCCCCGGGAAGAAACTGGCGATTCGCGCCGTTAATGCCGACTGAACGTGCTCCACGCACGACGAAGCGTCCTATTGCAGTACGGTACGAGCGAAATCAGGCGCCCACGTTCTTGCGGAACAGGACCCGGTCTTCCGGGCCGAAACCGCGCGTCCAGATGATGTAGCCGTAAGTCAGCAGGATGGCCGGAATACCGAGCGAGAGCTCGGCCCATTCGGGCAGGTAATGGGTCGCGGCCCAGCCGACGAGGCCAGCGGGAATGGCGGCCCAGACCAGCGGCCAGCGCCAGTTGTTGATCCGGTCGTCGAGCAGGATGCCCAGCACCCAGGCTTTGACCAGCGAAGCGCAGGCGAGCGAAACCATCAACGCCGCAGCCACTGCGCCGGCCTGGTAATAGGACACCTTGTGCGGGTCGATCGCGAGCGCCCCGGGCAGGTCCCAGCTCGGCGCATCGCGCGCCGCCAGCACGAAGGTGTAAGTCAGCACCGCCTGCAACGCGATCGTGCCGAGCGAGATCCACAGGTTGCGGATGCGCGCGATATAGATCAGCGCTGCCTCGCTTACCACGGCGGTCGATGCGGCGACTTCGGCCGCCAGCAGGAACGCCAGCGCCCCGGTCCCGCCCACGAATTGCGGTCCGATCAGGCCCATCACCCCTTCTCCGGGTATGCCCAGAGCCAGCGCGATCCCCGCCTGAGCCGCGGTGATCCAGAATCCGACCTGGCAGACTTGCCGGACGATGGCGGCGTGGTTGCCATCCTTGAGGTTGCGGGTGATGACCGGGCCAAGGATCGGCTCGAAGCTGGTCTTGAGTTTCTGCGGCAGCGAGGCAACTTGCTGCGCGGCGTAATAAACCCCCACCGCCACCGGCGAGGCGATCAGGCCGAGGATCGCGATGTCCAGCTTGCGGGTCCCCCATTCGACCAGGTCGGCGATCGCCAGAGGTATGTAGGCCCGCGCCATCCGGGCCAGGCGCAGCGGGTGCGGGTGCCATTGCACCGGGCGGCCATAGCTGCGCCACAACGGCACGAAAGCGAACCCGGCGGCGGCGATCTTCGAAATCAGGTAGGACAGCGTCAGCCCGCTGTCCGGGACGATCAGCAGCAGCGCGACGGAGGCCAACGACTGGCACCACGGCTCGACCACTGACCGGGCCCGGACCGAAGTGGCGATGTCATAGCGATAGGCCAGCGCCGCCAGCGCCACGTCGGTCAGGCATAGCGGTACGATTGCCAGGGGCAGGAGGAGGTCGAAGCCGGTGAAGTGCCCGCTGGGGAACATCGGGGCGGGGAAGAGATACAGCGCGAGTGCGGCAACGGTACCGCAAACCAGTGACAGCGTCATCCCGTCGGCCACGACGCTTGCGGCGTCCCGCTCATCGTCCGAAAGGCGCTGGGCGAGACCCCGCCGCTGCCCGAGCGAGCAGACCTGCGCGACCAGTTCGACCATCACCACCGCCGAGGCATAGCGGCCCAGCGCTTCTACCCCGTAAAGCCGTCCCGCGATGAACAGGAATGGAGCGGTGGCGGCCAGCCGCAGCAGGAAGCCGAAGAAGTTGGTGCGCCCGCCCTTGGCCAGGGCCGCAATGTCGCGCTGCGACGATTCCTCGCTCAAGCCGTGTCCCCGAGTTCCGCTTTCAGCGGTCGTGACAGGAGTTCGGACACGACCGTGCGGGCCGGTGCCTCACCCGCCAGCAGCCGGCGCACCGCCTCGACGATCGGCATCGAGACCCCATCGCGCGCGGCCAGATCGGCGAGCACCGGCGCGGTATGCGCGCCTTCCGCGACGCTGTTCTTGCCCGACAGCGCCTCTGCGGCGCTACGGCCCTCGCCCAGAGCCTTGCCCAGCGAGAAGTTGCGGCTCGAGGTGGACGAACAGGTCAGCACCAGATCGCCCAGGCCGCATAGCCCCGAAAGCGTTTCGGCCCGTGCGCCGCGCGACAGGCCGAAGCGCAGCATTTCGGCATAGCCCCGTGCAATCAGCGCGGCGCGGGCGTTCTGACCCAGTCCCAGTCCCTCGACCACACCGCACGCGATGGCGAGCACGTTCTTCACCGCGCCGCCGATCTCGGCGCCGATGATGTCGTCGGTATAATAGGGGCGCAGGGTCGGCCGGGCGAGCAGCGGGGCAAGGCGCCGCCACTGTGCCTCGCCGCCTTCGCAGGCGAGGGTGACGGCGGTTGGCAGGCCGGCCGCCACCTCGTGCGCGAAAGTGGGGCCGGACAGCACGGCGAGGCGCGCTGACGGGGCGGCGGATCGGGCGACGTCGGCCATCAATCTGCCGGTCCCGGCTTCAATCCCTTTGGCACACAGCACCAGGTCACGCGGGGCGTCGTTCAGCCCGGACAGCACGGGCGCAACGAACTGCGCCGGCGTAACCACTACGATTACTGAAAGATCCGAAAGATCACCCAACTGGTTAGTGGCCACAACGGACTCTGCCAGAGCGGCGCTGGGCAGGAACTGACTGTTGGTATGGCTGGCGTTGATTTCTGCCACCAGTTCGGGTTCGCGGGCCCAGAGCAGAACCTCGCTGCCGTCGCTCGCGAATGCCTGTGCCAGGGCCGTGCCCCAGGCGCCGGCGCCGACGATGCCAATCGGCCCGGTCACGCTTTTACTCCGGCACCGCGAACCGGCGCGGCATCGGGATCGAGCGGCCAGCGCGGCCGGGCCGCTATGTCGAGCGGGTCGGGCGCAAAGCCGGGTTGGGCGAGGCGCTCCTGCCCGGCCCACGCTATCATTGCCGCGTTGTCCGTACACAGCGCCAGGGGCGGTGCCACAAAGCGCAGGCCGCTGGCGGCAGCGAGTGCGCCAAGCGAGGCGCGCATTGCCTGATTAGCTGCCACCCCGCCGGCCACGACCAGCGCAGTTACCGGACCGGCTGCGGCGATGGCCCGGCTGGTCCGGTCAAGCACGCAGTCGATCGCCGCTTGCTGGAAGGCGGCGGCGATATCGGCATCGGCATATGCCGCGGCGTCTTTCGCCCGCAGCACCGCGCTTTTGAGGCCGGCGAAGGAAAAATGCGGTTCCGCGCTGCCGAGCAGCGGGCGGGGAAGGGGCACGGCCCGGGCATCGCCCGCGGCCGCCATCCGCTCAACCGCCGGACCGCCGGGATAGCCGAGGCCGAGGATCTTGGCGGTCTTGTCGAAAGCCTCACCCAGCGCGTCGTCGATGGTTGTGGCCAGGCGCCGGTAGCGGCCGACGCCGTCCACCACGATCAGCTGGCAATGGCCGCCGGAGACGAGCAGCAGCAAGTAAGGAAAGGCCAGCTCCGGGTCGGCCAGCCGGGGCGAGAGCGCGTGCCCTTCGAGATGGTTGATCGCGATCAGCGGCTTGCCGCTCGCCAGGGCGAGCGCCTTGGCGCTTACCAGTCCGACCATCACCCCGCCGATCAGCCCCGGGCCGGCCGTCGCGGCGATGGCGGCCACATCGGCAAGGCGCAGCCCGGCATCGGCGAGGGTGGCTTCGACCAAGGGAATGACCCGCTCGACATGCGCGCGCGCGGCGATTTCAGGAACCACACCGCCATAGGGGCGATGCTCTTCATCCTGCGATGCGATGCGCTGCGCGATAATCGCCCGGTCGGGACCGACCAGCGCCGCGGCGGTCTCGTCGCAAGACGATTCAATTCCAAGGACAATGCCCATCGCGGCTTTCCCTGAACGCAAATCGCCACTAGCACAAGCCGCCATGCAGACCCTTTCACTCCGCCTCGGCACCCGCCGCTCGCCACTGGCCATGGCCCAGGCCGAAGAGGCGCGGGACCGCCTGCAGGCCGCGCATCCCGGCCTCGTCATCGAACTCGTCCCCGTCACCGCCAGCGGTGACCGGGTGCTTGACCGGCCGCTCGCCGAAATCGGCGGCAAGGCGCTGTGGACCAAGGAACTCGACGCCTGGCTGCTTGCTGGCGAGATTGATTTCGCTGTCCATTCGGCGAAGGACGTGGAGACGATCCGTCCCCAGGCCATTGCGATGGTCGCCATCCTGCCGCGCGAGGATGTGCGGGACGTGCTGGTCGGCGCATCCTCCCTCGCGGCGTTGCCCCCGGGCGCCCGGATCGGCACCAGCGCCCCGCGCCGGGCAGCGCAGTTGCTCAATGCCCGACCCGATTGCCGGATCGTCACCTTTCGCGGCAATGTCGCAACTCGCCTCGCCAAGCTTGAGAGCGGAGAGGCCGATGCCACCCTGCTCGCCGCCGCGGGGCTGAACCGACTGGGCGCCAGCCAAGTCGGCACCCCGCTTGCCGCAGACGAATGGCTGCCCGCACCCGGACAGGGCGCCATCGCTATCGAGTGCCGCGCTGACGACGCCCCGACCCGGGGCCTGCTGGCGGCGATCGATCATGCACCCAGCCACGCCACGACACTGGCCGAACGCGCCTTGCTCGCCGCGCTGGGCGGCAATTGCCACAGCCCCATCGCGGTCCTCAGCGGGATCGACGGCGCCGAGCTGACCATGCGCGCCGCGATCTTCGCGCCTGATGGGAGCGAACGGGTTGATGCCACCGCGCGGTTTCCTGCGTTCGATGCGCAAGGCCCCGCGCTACTCGCCCGCGACCTCCTTGCCCGGGCCAGCCCGGCGATCCGGGTCCATTTCGGCGGCGCATGATCCGGTTGCTGGTCATCCGCCCGGAGCCTGGCGCATCGGAGACGGTGGCGGCGGCCCGCGCGATGGGGCTGGCGGCAGAGGCTGTTCCGCTTTTCGCCGTCTCTCCGGTGGCATGGCAGGCCCCCGATCCTTCGCAGTTCGATGCCCTGCTGATTGGCTCGGCCAATGCCCCGCGCCACGCCGGCCCCCATCTTGCCAGCCTGAGGCGACTTCCGGTTTATGCGGTCGGCGAGGCGACCCGGCAGGCGTGCCGGGATGCTGGGTTGACCGTGGCGCTTGCCGGTGAAGGCGGGCTCCAGTCCGTCCTGGGCAAGCTCGATCCCGCGCATCGCCGGCTGTTGCGGCTCGCCGGGCGGGAGCGGGTGCCGCTCGCTCTGCCACAGGGCGTGAGCGTGAGCGAGCAAGTGGTCTACGCCAGCGAGCCGCGCGCCATGCCACCCGAACTGGCCACTCGCCTTGCGGACGGCGCGGTCGTATTGCTGCACTCGGCGGAGGCTGCGCGCCACTTTGCTGCCGAGTGCGACCGGCTCAGCGTGCCGCGCGGGGGCATCGCGCTGGTTGTCCTCGGGACCCGGGTGGCGCAGGCTGCCGGCGGGGGCTGGTGGACCGTGTCCGTGGCCGACCGCCCCAGCGATACCGCACTGCTCGCCAAGGCCTGCGCTTTATGCCAAGATCACCCTCAGGCGGGGCAATAACGGGGCCGTGATGGAAGCTATGCGCGACGATCTTCTCGAACGCCGTTCCGTGCAACCGCGCTCAAGCGGGGCAGGACGGCTGATCGCAGGCAGCATTTTGCTGGCCTTTCTGATTGGCGCAGGTGCGGTCGGCTGGCTTGGCTGGCGCAGTGGCTACCATATCCAGTTTGGTCTGGCTGAGCGGCCGGCCGCGAACGGCGCGATGAACCCGGCTCCGCAGCCCGCCGTTTCAAAGCCCGATACCAACGCCCCTGCACTCGCGGCCGAGGCGCAGCTCGTGACGCGGCTTGACGACCTGGCTGGCCGGCTCGAACGGCTGGACCGGGCGGCCGAGGCGGCTTCCGGCAATGCAGCGCGGGCCGAAGGCCTGCTGGTTGCCTTCGCCACACGGCGCATGATCGAACGCGGTGTTCCGCTCGGTTATCTGGAACAGCAGTTGCGGTTGCGGTTCGGAACGACCCAGCCTGGCGCCGTGGCAGCGGTGATCGCCGCCTCCCACGCACCCGTGACGCTCGACCAACTGTCGGCCCAGCTCGATACGCTGGGCAACGAACTCGCGCAGACGCCGATCAGCGAATCCGGCTGGGCCCGGGTGAAGCGCGAACTCGCCGGGCTGTTCATCCTGCGCACCGAAAGCACTCCGTCGCCCGCGCCGCTCAGCCGGCTCGAGCGGGCCCAGACCATGCTGCGCGCGGGCCGGGTCGACGAAGCGGTGGGAGAAGTGCAGCGGATGCCGGGCGCCGGCGCTGCGACGGCATGGATTGCCACCGCCCGGCGCTATGCCGAAACACAGCGCGCGCTAGATCAGCTCGAAGCGACGGCGCTACTGGAACCGCAACTGGCCGACGATGCGCAAGGCGCGCAGGGACTGCCGACGCCTGCATCAACATCCAGTGCGGCCCAGCCCGCCATCTAGCAACCCGCTGACTAGAAGTATTCGATCGGCACCCGGTCGGCCGTGCGCGACACCTGGCGCTGGCGTTCGTCCGGAGTGCGCATCGGCACATTGAAGACCGGCTGAAGGATTTCCACGCTCGCGTTGACCGTCGCGTGCGCGTTGCGGCGCGGTGCTTCGACCGGAGCGGCCTCGTTCGTTGCGGCCTGGGCAAGGACAAGGGCAAACAGGATGGCCATGGACCATGGTTGACAGCGCATTTACCATCCGCGCAACAGCCGTTCCGGCGTCGTCCCCGAAAGAGACATTGACGGATCCAATGGTGATGCGGCTTTCCCCGCTTGCAGGGCGCCAACCCCTTTGCTAAGGGCGCGCTCCTACCCCCCCGGGACGGCGCGATCTTCGTGATTTGCCAACCCGATGATTTAGCGGTCGTGGCGGAACTGGTAGACGCGCAACGTTGAGGTCGTTGTGGGCGAAAGCCCGTGGAAGTTCGAGTCTTCTCGACCGCACCAGTCACTTAAGTTATTGATGTAATTTGGTATTCTTTCGGAACGAGGCGAATTTAACGCCGAGTTTCCGGGGCTTTGCCGAAGGCACTGGAACAGTCCAGCCGGCGAATCTGTCTCCGGCTTCCGGCACGACGGTGAAATTGCCTCGGCGTCTCCACTCCCAAAAAAGCCGGCCCCAGTTGCGTTGCAGCCATGCTGCTCAACTGTTCGAGAATTATTGCCCAGCTTTTCGGCTCATTTTGCAACGAGAAACGGGCTCGAGCGAGCCCGTTTGTAGTCTGGATGCCGAATCGGGTTACGCGAACCCAAGTTGTCGGCGCTGCTCAGCCCAATCGAGCGAAAGCTGCGACGCCATGAGCGTCTTGCGCTTTAGCGAGGCCGGTTGGCGTCCTGCCACGATGGCATCGACAATATCCGGGGCGAGATAGCTGATCCGCATCATGTCAGCGAGATGGCCACGGCACTTGCCAAGCCTGGTCGCGATTTGCGCCAACGACCCTTTCTGTTCGAGCACGGCCCTTCGAACCGCATGCGCCTCTGCAACCAGCCCGACCAGCCGGCTATCCCGGTTGGTTATGTCCGGCTCTGTGCCAGGCAATATAAGCTTCACGACATGACCGCGGCGCAGGCGTTGGACAGGGAAGCTGAGATGATGATCGAATTCTACACCAGGTGCCAGTGGCGAAAGGCGAAGCGCCACGGCGACATGGTCATCGTGCAAATCGATGCGCTCGATGATGTCCTGCAACACGGCACGCTGGCTCGCGGCAATCCCCTCATTCAGTAAAGCCGCTGCCGTACGAGCCGACTGCAGAGCCTGTTCAATCTCCGCGCCGTCTTCGATGCCGATGGCATTGTGGATGGCAGCTCCATCGCAAAGGAAGCCGCGCAAATTATTGAGCACCATCTGTTCGAGCTCATGGGCCGGGACCCGCCAGGTCGGCAGGTTGCGGTCAGTGCGCTGCTGGTCATGGGTGATGTAGTAGCGATAACGCTTCCCCTGCTTGTTGGCATGAGACGGCGACATCCGGCGACCCAGGCCATCGTAAAGCAGTCCGACCAGCAAGCTGGGACTGAGTGAGCGCATCGCCCGGTCACCAGCATGATCTCTGGTCGCAAGCATCGCCTCGACGGCATCCCACAGCCCCTTGGGAACTATGGGCTCGTGCTCGCCGGGGTAGCTGACGCCCTTGTGGACGATCTCGCCCAGGTAGATCCGGTTCTTTAGCAGATGGAGGACGCCGCCGCGTCCAAAGGCAACCCCGCCGCGATGCGGACCGCTGGCGCGGATCTGGATCTTGGTCCGCCACCCTTCCATACCGAGCAGCGTCACGGCATCGCGCACCGAGCCCAGTTCGAGATAGCGCCCGAAGATATGGCGGACCATTTCCGCCTCAGCCGGATTCACGACCAGCCTGCGGTCGCGCACGTCATAGCCCAGCGGTACCGTCCCGCCCATCCAGATGCCCTTCTTCTTTGAGGCGGCAATCTTGTCGCGGATACGCTCACCCGTCACCTCGCGCTCGAACTGGGCAAATGACAACAGGACGTTCAGGGTCAGTCGGCCCATGCTGGTGGTGGTGTTGAATGCCTGCGTCACGCTGACGAAGGATGCCCCTTTGGCATCGAGCACGTCGACGATCTTGGCAAAATCAGAAAGCGCACGGGTCAAGCGATCGACCTTGTAGACGACGATGACATCGACCTTGCCGGCCTCGACTTCGGCCAGCAGTTGCTTGAGGCCGGGACGATCCATGGTGCCGCCCGAGAAGCCACCATCGTCATAGTGCTCGGGCACCAGCGTCCAGCCCTCATGGCGTTGGCTCAGGATATACGCTGCGCAGGCCTCGCGTTGGGCATCGAGGCTATTGAATTCTTGCTCCAGCCCATCCTCGGTCGATTTACGGGTGTAGATGGCGCAGCGCAGTGACCGTTTGCGAGGTTCTTCGTTACGCATCGCGGGCCTCCTTCGTGGATGTGTTGCCCTTGAGGCCAAAGAAGCGCGGGCCTGACCACTTGGTTCCGGTGATGGTCCTGGCAATGCTGCTGAGTGATCCGAAAGTTTGATCGCCCATCCGATATCCCTTGTCGGTCACCAGCACGCTGTAGGTCTCGTCGTTCCAACTGCGCACCAGTCTGGTTCCAGGTCGCAGGTTGGTCGGTGCCGGCGGCGATGGATCGGACAGCGTCTGGCTCGCCAACCGGACCAGTTCGCGCTCCACGGCCGGTGGCAGCCCGCCATGCTGCTTTTCCTGGATGCGCCAGGCGATACCGCGCGCCAGCAGATCGGAGCTGAGCCCCGGGGCTGGCGCGCGGTACAACCGCCGCCACTCTGCGCGCAGTGCGGCCGGCGGCAATGCCGTCAGGCCGTTCAGCGTATCAGCGAGGCTCGTCATTACGCCGCCGCCTCTTCAATGGTGGCGTCCTGCACCAGACGATAGGCCAGTTCGCCCGAGGTGCGCTCTTCCTGTAAACAGCGGTAATAAAAGGGGCCATTCTGTTCCCTGATCGTTCTCTTGGTAGAGCGGATTAAAAAGGGGCCAGTCCTGATAAGCCTTCGCTTTTGTGCGGAGGCGGAGGATGAAGAGAGTGGAACTTTATCAGAAGGTCCGTCAC
>CANJBY010000009.1 GCA_947472735.1 Sphingomonadaceae bacterium
CATCGACGGCGTGCGGTTCCGTGCCACTCGTTCTCGCGACGTTCGCGCAGCGAGCTTCACCGATCTCTACACCAACTTCCCGAATGTCGATCCGGGCCCGCCGGCTGGTGGTATCCCGAACGGCTTCCTCGCCCCAGCCAACATCTCCAGCCAGGTTATCAACGATTTTGCCACCATCAAATATCCGGCAAACTTCGCGCTGACGCCTGAAATCGGCGACACCTTAACTGTGGGCGTTGTGCTCCAGCCGAAGGGTATCCTCGATGGGCTGCGCGTGTCGGTTGACTACTACAAGATCAACATCAAGCAGGCGATCGGCGTTCTCTCCGCGAACGATATCGCGACCGCTTGCTACAACACGGGTTCGTTCTGCAGCAATCTGCTGGCAGAAGACGGCACGCCGTTCAGCGCCTTGTCTGCCACCGATCCGCGCCGTGCGCCGATTGGCGGGGTTGGCGGTGTCGGCACGGTGATCCGTGGTGCGGCCAACATTGGTTCGGTCGAGCAGGTCGGCTGGGACGTCGAAATGATGTACTCCCTGTCGCTTGATCAGATCTCGTCGAACCTGCCCGGCAGGCTGACCCTGCGCGGCATGGCCAACATCAATGACCGGATGCTGGTTGACCAGGGCAACGGCGGCGCAACCAAGCTGCTAGTCGATTACCACAACCAGACGGGCGGCTCGGCCTTCGCCGGCTTCACCGCACCGCCGAAGTACATCCTGAACGCCTATGCCACCTACGATGTGGGCGGCTTCAGCATGACCTGGGATGCGCGCTACATTCCGCAGGGCATCTACGATGTCCGCCGGAGCTCGACCCTGCCGACCTACAACAACAACAGCATCAACGACAACACGGTCGCGTCGCGGTTGTATATCGGCCTCGCGACTTCCTACAAGTTCGAGCTCGGCGGAAACAAGAATGCCGAGATCTTCCTCGCCATTCGTAACCTGTTCGATGTTGATCCGCCCGCGACGGCGAGCAACACCAACGGTTCGTCCGGCTATGTCGCCGGCAACGGCGGTCCGACCAACCCCGTGTTCTATGACACGCTTGGTGCCCGCTGGCGCGCTGGTGTGCGGGTGAACTTCTAACCAGATCCTTCCCGAAGGACAACCTGAAGCCGCGGCGAACTTCGGTTCGTCGCGGTTTTTTTCTTTTTATTTCAAAGATTAGTCGAGTTCGAGGATGACCGCGTCGACCGCCAGGCTTTCCCCGGCGCGGGCATTGATCTTCTTCACTACGGCGGCCTTTTCCGCGCGCAGGATGTTTTCCATCTTCATCGCCTCGACCACGGCCAGTGGTTGGCCGGGCTCGACCCGGTCCCCCTCGCCGACGTGCAATGCCACAAGCAGCCCCGGCATCGGGCAGATCAGGAACTTCGACAAGTCGGGCGGGATCTTCTCGATCATATGCATCGTCAGATGTGCAATGCGTGCGGGAAGTATACGAACCTGGTGGATCGCCCCGCGGGTAGTCAGCCTGAGCCCGGTGCGTGTCGGCTCCACCTTCACGCAGTAATGCTCTCCGGCAATCGTCGCCTCCACGAACCGGTCGCCGGGCGTGTAGCTCGCACCGAGGTCGATCGCTTCACCGTCGACGGTGACATCTTCCTCAAGGCGGACGACATAGGTTTTGCCGCCAAAGGTCACCGACCAGTCGTAGGGTGGATCGAGCGCGCCATCGAGCTGGCCTGAAGTCTGCCGCGCCCGATCAGCTCGGGCCGTAGCGACGAACCCGGCGATTGCAGCAAGGTTGACGCTCACTTCGTCCGAAGTCGCGGCGCCGGCAAAGCCTTCGGGATATTCCTCGGCGATAAAGCCGGTGGTGAGTTCGCCTGATCGGAAGCGCGGATGCTGCATGATAGCTGAGACGAAATCGATATTGTGCCCCACCCCCTCAAGCTCGAACGCATCAAGCGCGGCGATCTGCTTGTCGGCCGCTTCGTCGCGGGTTTCGCCCCAGGTCACCAGCTTGGCGATCATCGGGTCATAGAACATCGAAACTTCGCCGCCTTCGTAGACGCCGTCGTCGACGCGGACGCCATCAACCCCGCGCCGGCCATTCCCCGCGCCGTCGTCAGTCCAGCCTTCCACGGGCGGATCGTAGCGCACCAGCCGACCCGTAGAGGGCAAGAAGCCGCGATAGGGATCCTCGGCGTAGACCCGGTTCTCGACCGCCCAGCCATCAATCTTCACCTCGGCCTGCGTGAAGGCCAGCTTCTCGCCAGCGGCCACGCGGATCATCTGTTCGACCAGATCGATGCCCGTAATCGCCTCGGTAACGGGGTGTTCCACCTGCAGCCGTGTGTTCATTTCGAGGAAGTAGAAGCTCTCCCCCGTGGGGTCCGCACCACTCACGATCAGCTCGACCGTGCCGGCGCTGTGATAGCCCACCGCGCGAGCCAAGGCGACGCACTGCTCCCCCATCGCCTTGCGCATCTTGGGGGTCACGAAAGGCGACGGCGCTTCCTCCACCACCTTCTGGTGGCGGCGCTGGATGCTGCACTCACGCTCATTGAGGTAGAGGATGTTGCCGTGCTGGTCACCGAGGATCTGGATCTCGATGTGGCGCGGGTTGAGAATGAATTTCTCGATGAACACGCGGTCGTCCCCGAAGCTATTCAGCCCCTCGCGCTTCACCGCCTCGAAGCCTTCACGCACGTCCTGCTCGCTATAGGCCAACCGCATCCCCTTGCCGCCGCCGCCGGCGGAGGCCTTCATCATCACCGGATAGCCGATCTCCGCCGAAATCCGCACCGCGTGCTCGGTATCCTCGATCTCGCCGACGAAGCCGGGGACCACATTGACCCCGGCCTTGAGCGCAAGCTTCTTGCTCTCGATCTTGTCCCCCATTGCCGCGATCGCGGCCACTGGCGGCCCGATGAAGGCGATCCCTTCGGCCGCCAGCGCCTCGGCAAACGCGGTACGCTCGGACAGGAAGCCATAGCCGGGATGCACCGCCTCTGCCCCGGTCTGCTTGCACGCCGCGATAATCCTCTCGGCCAGCAGATAGGACTGCGCCGCCGGCGACGGCCCAATATGCACCGCCTCATCCGCCATCCGCACGAACGGCGCCCGCGCATCGGCATCGGAATAGACCGCGACCGTGGCAATGCCCATGCGCCGGGCGGTCTTGATCACCCGGCAGGCAATCTCGCCGCGATTGGCGATGAGGATCTTTTTGAACATAAGGTTTCGCATCCTGTCGATCAGATTTGCTCAAGCGCCTGCGCCATATCCGCCACAATGTCGTCGATATGCTCGATCCCCACCGAGACGCGCACCACGTCTGCGCTGGCCCCCGCTGCGGCCAGTTCGTCCTCGCCAAGCTGGCTATGCGTGGTCGAGGCCGGATGGATGATCAGCGAACGCGTATCGCCGATATTGGCGAGATGGCTGAACAGCTTGGCCGACGAGACCAGCTTGACCCCCGCCTCGAAGCCGCCCTTGACGCCGAAGGTGAAGACCGCCCCACCGTTGCCGACCAGGTACTTGCGGCACAGTTGGTGATAGGGGGGTCTTCGGGCAGACCGGCATAGCGCACCCACTCCACCTTGGGATGGGCCTGAAGCCACTTCGCAAGGTGCAGCGCGTTGCTGCAATGGCGCTCCATCCGCAGCGCCAGCGTTTCCATGCCCGTCAGCGTGAGAAAGGCGTTCATTGGCGCCAGCGCCGGTCCGAGATCGCGCAGACCGAGCACACGGCAGCCGATGATGAAGGCGATCGGGCCGATCGGGGCCAGCGCGTCAGTCAACACCGCGCCATGGTAGGAAGGGTTGGGCCTGGTCAGCGAGGGGAACTTGTCGCTCGCGGCCCAATCGAACTTTCCGGCATCAACGATCAGTCCGCCAATCGAATTGCCGTGTCCGTTGAGGAACTTGGTGGTCGAATGGACGACGATGTCGGCCCCGTGCTCGATCGGACGGCAGAGCATCGGGGTGGCCAGCGTGTTGTCCACCACCAGCGGCACACCGCTATCATGTGCGGCCTTGGCGATCGCCGCGATGTCCTGAACGACTCCGCCGGGATTGGCGAGGCTTTCGATGAAGACGGCGCGGGTCTTGTCATTGATCGCCGCAGCGACATTCGCCGGATCGTCGGCATCGACGAACACCGCCTTCCAGCCGAACTTGGCGAAGGCATGGGCGAGTTGGTTGAGCGAGCCGCCATAGAGCTTCTTGGCGGCGACGATCTCGCAGCCCGGTTCCATCAGGGTGTGAAACACGATCAGCTGCGAGGCATGGCCCGAACCTACGCCCAGTGCTCCCACGCCGCCTTCCAGCGCCGCGATCTTGCCCTCGAGCGCTGCATTCGTCGGGTTCATGATCCGGCTGTAGATGTTGCCGAATTCCTTGAGCGCGAACAGGTTGGCCGCGTGTTCGGCGCTGTCGAAGACGTAGCTGGCCGTCTGGTAGATCGGCGTGATGCGCGCATTGGTGGTCGGATCGGGCTCGCATCCGGCGTGGATGGTCAGGATTTCGAGCTTCTGGGTCATCGTCATCTCCTTCAGGCATCAAGCGGCGGCATATTGTGGCCAAGCAGGCGCAGCAGGTCCGCCGCGCATTCGACTACGTTCGATCCGGGTCCGTAAATCCCCTGAACTCCGACTTCGCGGAGGAAATCGTAGTCCTGCGGCGGGATCACGCCGCCGGCTACAACCTTGATGTCAGCGCGGCCGGCATCCCTCAGCAGACGGATCAACTCGGGAATCAGGGTCTTGTGCCCGGCGGCGAGCGAGGAGGCACCGATCGCGTCGACCTGATGGTCCAGTGCCAGTGCGCAGGTTTCTTCGGGCGTCTGGAACAGCGGCCCGCTGGTGACCTCGAAGCCCATGTCGCTGAAGGCGCTGGCAATCACATTGGCGCCGCGATCGTGGCCGTCCTGGCCCATCTTGGCGACCAGCAGGCGCGGTTTGCGGCCGAGGCGGCGGGCGACGGCTGCCACGCCCTCGATCACCTGGGCATAGCGCGGATCTCCAGCGTAGGCGGGGCCGTAGACCCCGGAGACCGGCACCGGCTGGGTGCCATAGCGCCCGAAGGCAGCCTCAAGCGCGTCGGAAATTTCGCCCAGAGTGGCCCGCACGCGCGCCGCGCGGATGGCGGCTTCAAGCAGATTGCCGCCGTCCTTCGCCGCGTGCGTGAGTTCCTTGAGCGCGGCTTGGCAATTTGCCTCATCGCGCGCTGCCTTCGTCGCCATAAGCCGCTCGATCTGGGCGTCGCGGACGGCGTGGTTGTCCACTTCCAGCGTAGCGAGATGCGCATCCTCGGCCAGCCGGTATTTGTTGACCCCGACGATTACGTCCTCGCCGCGGTCGACCCGGGCCTGCCGCGCAGCGGCGGCTTCCTCGATGCGCTGCTTGGGCATACCGGAGGCGACCGCCGCGGTCATGCCGCCAAGCGCGTCAACTTCCTCGATCAGCGCCCACGCCTCGTCCACCAGGGTCTGCGTCAGCGCCTCCACGTAGTAAGAACCGCCCAGCGGATCGACCACGCGGGTGATCCCGCTTTCCTCGGCCAGCACGATCTGGGTGTTGCGCGCAATTCGGGCGCTGAAATCGGTGGGGAGCGCAATCGCCTCGTCGAGCGCGTTGGTGTGGAGTGACTGCGTGCCGCCCAGCACCGCCGCCATCGCCTCCACCGTAGTGCGGATCACATTGTTGTAGGGATCCTGCTCCTGCAGCGAGACGCCGGAGGTCTGGCAATGGGTGCGCAGCGTCTTCGAGCGCTCGTCTTTCGCCCCCAGCCCGTCCATCACCCGGTGCCACAGCGTGCGGGCGGCGCGGAGCTTGGACACCTCCATGAAGAAGTTCATACCGATGCCGAAGAAGAAGCTGAGGCGGCCGGCAAACGCATCGATATCGAGGCCCGCCGCCATCGCGCGCTTCACGTACTCCTTGCCGTCGGCGATGGTGAAGGCCAGTTCCTGCACCGCCGTCGCCCCCGCCTCATGCATGTGATAGCCAGAGATCGAAATCGAGTTGAATTTCGGCATGTTACGTGAAGTATATGCAATAATGTCCGAAAC
The DNA here is from genome assembly GCA_947472735.1 of Sphingomonadaceae bacterium. GTDB lineage: Bacteria > Pseudomonadota > Alphaproteobacteria > Sphingomonadales > Sphingomonadaceae > Novosphingobium. The sequence continues at coordinate 6,029 of CANJBY010000009.1, forward strand.
GATCCGCATGCTTGGTTCGGGCGGGTAGATATAGGTGTTGCGGACCATGAACTCCTTGAGGATGTCGTTCTGGATGGTCCCGTCGAGCTGGGCCTGATCGACCCCCTGCTCTTCCGCCGCGACGATGAAAAAGGCGAGGATCGGGATCACCGCACCGTTCATGGTCATGCTGACCGACATCTGGTCCAGCGGAATCCCGTCGAACAGGATCTTCATGTCCTCGACGGAGTCGATCGCCACCCCGGCCTTGCCGACATCGCCGACCACACGCGGATGATCGCTGTCATAACCTCGGTGCGTGGCGAGATCGAAGGCGACGGAGAGGCCCTTCTGCCCGGCGGCAAGGTTGCGGCGGTAGAAGGCGTTCGATTCCTCGGCGGTGGAAAAGCCGGCGTATTGCCGGATCGTCCAGGGCCGCCCTGCGTACATGCTGGCCCGCACGCCGCGCGTGAATGGTGCGAAGCCCGGCAGGCCCGGATCGGTGGCATCAGCAGCGGTGTAAAGCGGCTTGATGGCAAAGCCTTCGGGCGTGTGCCAGGTCAGGTCCTTGCCCTTGACCTCCTTCGCCGCTGCGGCCTGCCAGTCTTCCAGTTTTGCCATGTCTAGCGCCCTTTGAACTCTGCCTTGCGCTTCTGGAGGAAGGCCATGCCGCCCTCCATGCCGTCCGCGCTGTTGCCGGCCTGGCGTTGGTCTTCGGCTTCGCGCTGGAGTGCGGCGGCGAAATCGCCGGCCATCGCGTCACGCATCGCGTTCCGCATCAGCCCCAGAGACAGCGTCGGCCCGGCGGCGAGGCGGGTGGCTAGCGCAAGCGCGCTTTCAAACACCTCGGCATCGGGTACGCATTTGTGGGCCAGCCCCCAGTCGTCGGCCTTGGGCCCGTGGATGCGCTCGCCCAGCATTAGCATCTCCGCCGCGCGGGCCTTGCCGACCAGCCGCGGGAGCAGCCAGGTCACCCCGCCATCGGGCACCAGTCCGATGTTGACGAATGCCTGCAGCAAGTAAGCCCCCTCGCCGATCACGCAGAAATCGGCAATCAGCGCGAGGCTGCACCCGATCCCCGCCGCCGCACCGTTCACGGCGCTGACCAGCGGCACGCCGAGCTCGGCCAGCTTGAGCATCCCCGGGTTGTAGCTTCCGGTAAGAGCTGCATAGGCATTGTCGCCCGGCATGCCGGCGCCCAATGCGGCAAGGTCCGCTCCGGAACAGAACGCCCGCCCCGCCCCGGTAACCAGCACCGCCCGCGCGCCATCGAGATTATCGAGCGCCTGCCCGATCTCGTCGAACATCAGCGGCGGCGCGGCGTTGAGCCGCTCGGGCCGGTTGAGCGTGATGACGAGGACGTCGCCCCGGCGCTCGGTGAGGATGGTTTGGTAGTGCATTCGCTTCTCCATTGCCCTCTCTCCTTCAGGGGAGAGGATACGGAGGCTTGGCAGATTGTCTGCCTAGCCGAAGTTGGAGAGGGGCCATCGCGCACGCCCCCTCTCCCAACCCTCTCCCCTGAAGGGGAGAGGGCCTGTTAACTCAATGCCCCTCCGGCACCTCCATGATCTCGGTCAGCACCCCCTGCATGTCGCGCGGGTGGACGAAGAACATCAGCGTGCCATGCGCCCCGATCCGGGGCTCACCCAGCACGCGCTTGCCGACACTATCGAACCAGGCCTTGGCGGCATGGATCTCGGGCACTTCGTAGCAGACATGATGCTGCCCGCCCTGCGGGTTGCGTTCGAGGAAGCCGGTGATGCTGGTGTTGCCGGGCAGCGGCTCGATCAGTTCGATCTGGGTGCCGTTCAGTGCTCCCTCGGTGCCGTATGTGTCGACGAAGCAGACCTTCACGCCCTGTGAGGGCAGGTCGAACGGCTCATGGATCTTGGTCGCGCCCATGACCTCGCGGTAGAAGGCGATGGAATCGGCGATGCTGGGTGTGGCAACGCCGATGTGGTTGAGACGGCCTAGTATCATGCCAACATCCTTATGTCGTCCATATTGCCGGCTTGCCATTCCCGAATGCAATAATAGGCCGAAATTCGATGTTCCGGAGTCAGCCCATTTTCGTCAATTCGCTGGAGGACGGATATTGCTAAAGCCTCGTCGATTGGGAGCAAGTAGCAAGCAGCCCCAAGGACCACGGCCTCATTCTGATGGCCCAACAAATTTGTTAGAACTGTCCGGCGATCTTCTCTGCAAGCCATCAGCTTCGCCGCGACCTTCCGGCTCTGATTGAAAAGCCGATTGGCAGCTTTCACATTGCCCGAAGAGTATACCTGCTCGTGCTCTTCTTGCAGCGAAGCGAAATCGATGCCGAGACTTTCACAACGGGATATTGTCATGCTTCTTCCACGGGTTCTCAAGGCTCTTGGTCCTGAGCTTCCTTAGCCCTAGGGCAATCCGCCGCCGCGTCGAGTGCGGGTAGATCACCTCGTCGATGAACCCCTTGCTCGCCGCCACGAACGGGTTCGCAAACCGGTCCTCATATTCCTTGGTCCGCTCGGCAATCTTGGCGGGGTCGCCGATGTCCTGGCGGAAGATGATCTCCACCGCCCCCTTGGCGCCCATCACGGCGATTTCGGCGGTGGGCCAGGCGTAGTTCAGATCGCCGCGCAGGTGCTTCGAGGCCATCACGTCATAGGCGCCGCCATAGGCCTTGCGGGTGATCACGGTGATCTTGGGCACGGTCGCCTCGGCATAGGCGAACAGCAGCTTGGCGCCGTGTTTGATGATCCCGCCCAGTTCCTGCGCAGTGCCGGGGAGGAAGCCGGGGACGTCGACGAAGGTGACGATCGGGATCGAAAAAGCATCGCAGAACCGCACGAAGCGCGCGGCCTTTTTCGAGGCGTTGATATCGAGGCAACCCGCCAGCACCATCGGCTGGTTGGCGACCACGCCGACCGTGCGGCCCTCGATCCGGCCGAAGCCGCAGAGGATATTGCCGGCATGGGCGGGTTGGATCTCGAAGAAGTCGCCCTCGTCGAGTACCTTCCGGATCACCTCATGCATGTCATAGGGCTGCGCGGCGGAGGCGGGGATCAGCGTGTCGAGGCTGTCCTCAACGCGGTCCCACGGGTCAGACGTCGGCCGCTCGGGCACGCCGGTGCGGTTGCTCAGCGGCAGAAAGTCGAAGAATTCGCGCGCGTTGAGCAGCGCCTCGATGTCGTTGTCCAATGCGAGATCGGCGACCGAGGTCTTGGTGGTATGCGTCACCGCGCCGCCCAGTTCCTCCTGCGTCACCACCTCGTTCGTAACGGTCTTGACCACGTCCGGCCCGGTGACGAACATGTAAGAGCTGTCCTTCACCATGAAGATGAAGTCGGTCATCGCCGGGGAATAAACCGCGCCGCCCGCGCAGGGCCCCATGATCAGGCTGAGCTGCGGCACGACGCCGCTGGCAAGGACATTGCGTTGGAACACCTCGGCATAGCCGCCGAGGCTGGCAACGCCTTCCTGAATCCGCGCGCCGCCGCTGTCATTCAGCCCGATCACCGGCACGCCCAGCTTCATCGCAGTGTCGAGCACCTTGCAGATCTTCTGCGCATGGCGTTCGGAGAGTGAACCGCCGAACACGGTGAAATCCTGGCTGTAGACATAGACCAGCCGGCCGTTGATCGTGCCGCTGCCGGTCACCACTCCGTCACCTGGGACGATCTGGTCCTGCATCCCGAAATCGGTGCAGTTGTGCTCGACATACATGTCGAGCTCCTCGAAGCTGTCCTCGTCGAGCAGCACATCGAGCCGCTCGCGCGCCGTCAGCTTGCCCTTGGCATGCTGCGCATCGATCCGCTTCTGGCCCCCGCCCATGCGAGCTGCGGCGCGACGTTTTTCCATCTCGGCGATATTGGCTGACATGCCCCGGCCTTGCTCCCTCATGGCGCTTTCATGCGCCTAAGACAGCCTCCGTGCCAGCGTCAATCGAAATTTTAATTGGTCGGTTAAATAAGCTCCACGGAACGGGGAGGATTAGCGCATCAACACCAGTTCCTCGGCCATCGAGGGATGCAGCGCGACGGTATCGTCGAAGTCCGCCTTGGTCAGGCCGGCCTTCACCGCAATCGCGGCGGCCTGGAGGATTTCCGGCGAATCCGGTCCGATCATGTGGACGCCCAGCACCTTGTCAGTCGCGGGATCGACCACCAGCTTGTAGTAGCCGCGCTCGGCAATGGGCGAGAACATGTTCTTCATCGGTCGGAAGTCCGAGGTGAAGACCTTCACATGGCCATGCACCTTGCGCGCCTGCGCCTCGGTCAGCCCGACCGAGGCGATCGGGGGCTGCGAGAAAACGGCGCTGGGGATGTGATCGTACGCGATGGAGCGCGGGTTGCCGCCGAATACCGTGTCGGCAAAGGCATGCCCTTCGCGGATCGCGACCGGGGTCAGCTGCACGCGGTCAGTCACATCGCCCACGGCATAAATGCTGTCGCAGCTGGTCTTGCTGAAATCATCGACGGGAATCGCGCCATTGTGGCCAAGTTCAATCCCGGCGTTTTCTAGGCCCAGCGCGTCAGTCTTGGGCTTGCGGCCGGTAGCAACCAGAACCACGTCTGCCGCGATCGGCTCACCCTCGCCGGCGTGGACCAGCAGTGAACCGTCGGCCTGCTTCTCGACCCGGGAGATCGGACGGTTGAACCCGAAAGTGATCCCGCGGGCCTGCATGATCGGCAGAAGCCGGTCCGTCAGGTCCTCATCATAGCCCCGCAGGATCTTGTCCGAGCGGTTGACGACGGTCACATCCGCGCCCAGCGCGTTGAAGATCCCGGCGAATTCCAGCGCAATGTAACCCGCGCCCTGAATTACCACACGCTGGGGGAATGTCGGCAGGTGGAACACCTCGTTCGACGTGATGCAGTGCTCGGATCCCTCGAACTCGGGCACCACCGGCCAGGCACCGACCGCGACGAGGATGAACTTCGCGCTGATCTCGCGGCCCGAAGCCAGCCGCACGGTGTTCGGCCCGGCAATGATTGCGCGTTCAAGGAAGTGATCGACCTTGTTGTTGTCCAGCGTGTTCGTATAGGCCCGCTCCAGCCGATCGACGTCGCGGGCTACGAAGTCGCGCAGAGACGCCCAGTCAAACTTCGCGCCCTCGATGGTCCAACCATAAAACGGCGCATCGTGCAGCAATTCGTGGGCAAAGTGCGAGCCGTAGACCAGCAACTTCTTGGGCACGCAGCCACGGATCACACACGTGCCGCCGATGCGGAATTCCTCCGCCACCGCCACTTTCGCGCCGTGCGACGCGGCGATGCGGCTGGCCCTGACGCCGCCGGAGCCGGCGCCGATCACGAAAAGGTCGTATTCGAATTCAGACATGGATCGCTCCCGTTTACGGGCGCGCTATGGGCCGGGAGACCTGCTCCTGCCAATGCCTTTTGTTGATTACTGTGATTTCCGGTCAGTGCGACCAGAGCGACCAGAGCGACTAGGCCGGCTCAATCAGCAGCCAAGGCCGCCGCAAGGTCATTGCGGATTTCCCGCAGGTACCGCAGCAGTTGATCGTTGCCCGGCGGCGCTGCTGGTGGAGCGGCCATCGAAACTTCCGGACTGCGCCGATCGTCACCGCCGATCGCCAGCCGCGCGCCACGCAGGGTATAGCCTTCGCGGTGGACGAGTTGGTCAATCCGTTGGACCAGTTTCACGTCCTCAGGACGGTAATAGCGCCGCCCTCCGCTGCGCTTTACCGGCTTCAGCTGGGGGATCTGCTCCTCCCAATAGCGCAGCACGTGCTGGCGGATACCCAGAGCCTTCGCTACCTCGCCGATCGTGCGGAACGCGTCAGGCGCCTTGCGGTCGGTGAGCAGGTCGGGAAGTTCGGTCCCGCTCATTTCCCGGCGATGCGGTCCTTGAGCATCTGGCTCGCGCGGAAGGTCAACACCCGCCGCGATGTAATCGGGACTTCCACGCCGGTTTTGGGATTGCGCCCCACGCGTTCGGTCTTGTCGCGAAGCAGAAAAGTGCCGAAGCCCGAAATCTTGACGTTTTCGCCATCGGTCAGCGCCTCGCTCACATGCGAGAGTATCGATTCCACCATGCCGAGTGATTCCGAGCGTGATAGACCGAGCTTGCGATTGATGGCATCCGCCAAGTCCGCGCGTGTCAATGTGCTCATGGAGCGCATCATGCTCCTTTCCCCCTTAGTTGGCGACCCCCCACCGAATCGGAGCATACCCTTGCGGCGCAAAAACGCAATCCAAAGCATTGAAGCAATAGGATTGCCCTGTCCGGCGACACAATTCAGATGCGGATCAGGCTTGCGCCCCAGGTGAACCCGCCGCCCATCGCCTCAAGCATGACCATGTGGCCCGGCTGAATGCGCCCGTCGCGTATCGCAGTATCAAGTGCGAGCGGGACCGAGGCGGCGGAGGTATTGGCGTGCTGGTCGACAGTTATCACCACTTTCTCGGGTGGCAGGTCGAGCTTGCGCGCGGTCGCGTCAAGGATGCGGGCATTGGCCTGGTGCGGCACCACCCAATCGATCTGGTCAGCAGTCAGGCCGGTGTCGTCGAGCACTTCCCGCAGCACGTCGGCAAGGTTGGTCACGGCGTGGCGGAATACTTCGCGCCCTTTCATCCGCACCTTTCCGACCGTGCCGGTGGTGGACGGGCCGCCGTCGACATAGAGCAGGCAGGCGTGCGCGCCATCAGCGTGCAGCCGCGTTGCCAGAATGCCCGGCGCATCGGCTTCGTCGCTGTCCCGTGCTTCCAGAACCACAGCCCCGGCTCCATCGCCGAAGAGCACGCAGGTGGTGCGGTCGTCCCAGTCGAGAATGCGGCTGAAGGTTTCCGCACCGATCACCAGAGCCCGCTTGGCCATGCCGGTGCGCAGCATCGAATCCGCCACCCCGAGAGCATAGAGAAAGCCCGAACACACGGCGGAAACATCGAACGCGATCCCGCCGTTGCAGCCTAGCGCGTGCTGCACGATCGTGGCGGTCGCCGGAAAGGTCTGGTCAGGGGTGGCCGTGGCGAGCACGATCAGATCGATTTTCGCCGCGTCCAGCCCGGCCGCGATCAGCGCCTTGCGGGCCGCTTCCGTCGCGAGGGTCGAGGTGGTCTCCCCTTCCCCGGCGATGTAGCGGTTGCGGATACCCGTTCGCTCGACGATCCACTCGTCGCTGGTATCGACCATTTGCGCCATTTCCGCATTGGAAACAGCGCGCTTGGGCAAAGCGGATCCGGTACCCGTGAGAACCGAGCGAATGGTCACGCCGCGGCCTCCACGCCATTCGCCGTGCCATTGGCGGCGATGCTGGCGAGATCCGCGGTGATCCGTTCGATCAGATTTTCCTCCAGCAACCGCGCGGTTACCGCCACCGCATTGGCCACGCCGACGGCGCTAGCGCTGCCGTGGCTTTTGACCACCACGCCGTTGAGGCCGAGGAAGATGGCGCCGTTGTGGTTGTTGGGATCGAGATGGTGCTTGAGCAGCTCGGTGGCCGGGCGCGAGATCAGGAATCCGATCTTCGAGCGCAGTGAACTGGCGAAACTGCGGCGCAGCAAGTCGGCCACGAAGCGGGCGGTCCCCTCGATCGACTTGAGGGCGATGTTGCCGGAGAACCCGTCGCTCACCACCACGTCGACTTCGCCGCGGTTGATCTTGTCGGCCTCGACGAAGCCATCGAACTGCATCGCCAACCTGTCCGTCGCAGCCTTGAGGGCCGCGGCTGCATCGCGGAGCGCATCGGTGCCCTTGGTTTCCTCGGTGCCGATGTTGAGCAAACGCACTCGCGGCGCTTCGAGCCCGCTGACGATCCGCGCGTAGGCCGCTCCCATGACGGCGAACTGCAGCAGGTTGCGCGCATCGCAATCGGTGTTGGCGCCCAGATCGAGCATCACCACGTCATTCGCACCGAGCGTCGGCATGATGGCGGCGAGTGCCGGACGGTCAATTCCCGGCATGGTGCGCAGTGCGAGCTTGGCTATGGCCATGAGCGCGCCGGTATTGCCGGCACTGACAGCAGCCCCGGCATCGCCAGTTTTTACCGCGTTGATGGCCATGCCCATCGACGTGGTCTTAGCTCTACGCATGGCCTGGCTCGGCTTGTCCTCGCCAGTGATGACGTCGTTGGAATGGAGAATGTCGGAGGCAGCGCGCAGGTTCGGGTGGTTTTCGAGCGCGGCCTTGATCCGCGTTTCGTCGCCCACCAGCAGGAACTTGAAGCGATCGTGACGGCGACGCGCCAAAGCGGCGCCTTCCACCATCACGCGCACACCTTCGTCACCGCCCATCGCGTCGACAGCGATACGCGGCAAGCTCATGCGCGAATCCCCCTTGATTTCGGGATTGGGCTCAGAGCCCTACCGCGATGATCTCGCGACCGTTGTAATGACCGCAGGCCGCGCACAGGTTGTGCGGGCGCTTCAGTTCACCACAGTTGGAGCATTCATGGAACGCTGCCACTGTCAGGGCATCGTGACTGCGGCGCATGCCCCGACGTGAAGGGGACGTTTTTCTTTTGGGGACAGCCATCTCGGCACCTGTTCCTGCAAATTCAGTTTGAAACCTGAAACCGCCCGAAACACAGGAGCTCCGGCGGCGATGAAGGCGCGCCTATAGCGATTTCCACACAGGTTGCAACCCGTCGCCACCCGTAGCATGCTGCATCCGGACTTCGGGGGAGAATTCCATGTTGCTGCCTACCACGCTTTGCCTCACCGCCGCCGCACTTGTGATAAATTTCTGGCTGGGAATGCGTATAGCCGGGCTGCGGCAGGCGAAAGGCATATCAGTCGGCGATGGCGGAGACGAGCTGATCGGCCGCCGGATGCGAGCACAGCTCAATTTCGTCGAGCAGGTGCCACTGACCTTGCTGATGATCGGCTTGCTGGAAGTCGCCGGCAAGGGCGGCGCGTGGCTGGCCCCGGCCGGCGGCGTGTTCATGCTCGGCCGCATTGCTCACGCGATCGGCATGGACGGCAGTTTCAAACTGGGTCGCCCGATCGGCATGTTCCTGGGCCTGTTCCTGCACATCGCGCTGGTCGTGGTTGCCATCATGGCTGCGCTCGGCCGGTACTAGCCGAAGCGCTTGTCCCCCACGAACGGATTGGTCAGGCGTTCATGGCCGAACGTGCTGGTTGGTCCGTGGCCGGGGACGAAAGTGATGTCGTCCCCCAGCGGCCAGAGCTTGCCGGTGATCGAATCGAGCAGCTGCTGGTGGTTTCCGCGCGGGAAATCAGTCCGCCCGATTGAGCCCGCGAACAGCACATCCCCGACGAAAGCAAAGCGCGAGGGGCTATGGACGAAAACCACGTGGCCCGGCGTGTGGCCAGGGCAGTGCACCACGTCGAGCGTCAGTTCGCCAACTGTCACCTGGTCGCCATCGGACAGCCAGCGATCAGGCTCGAAGCTTTCGCCTTCAAGCCCGTAACGCTTGGAGGGATCGTCCAGCGTCTCGATCCAGAAGCGGTCCTCCTCATGCGGCCCCTCGATCGGTACGCCAAGGTCGCGCGCCAGCACTCCGGTCATGCCGCAATGGTCCATGTGACCGTGCGTGACGAGCAGCTTCTCGATCGTCACGCCCGAGCGCTCGACCGCCAGCTTGAGCTTGCCGAGATCGCCGCCCGGATCAATGAACGCCCCGCGCATGGTCTTCGTGCACCAGATGAGCGTGCAATTCTGTTCGAAGGCGGTCACCGGAATGATCGCGGCGCGCATCGGGATCTGGGACTGATCGGTCATTTCGGGGAAATGGATGCTCGAGCGGCGGAAGTCTAGAGCCGCCCGCTCTTCCACACTACCCGGCCGATCACCTGCGCCTCGCCCGGGCCCACATCAATCGCGCGGTAGGCCGGGTTGTCGCTGACCAGGGCGATGCGCCCTGCCCGACCGGTGTCGAGCCGCTTGACCAGCAGCACATCGTCCAGCCGTACCACGTGAATCCCGTCGCGCAGCGGACGCGGGGTCCGGTCGACAAGGATTTCATCGCCATCGCGCAAGGTCGGCTCCATCGAATCCCCCTGCACTGCGATCGCCGTCAGCATCGCCGGATCGAAGCCCTGCCCGCGCAGCCAGCGGGACGAGAAGCGGAAGGCGCCAATTGGCTGCTCCCCTGCCGCTTCGGCACCGGGACCAGCGGAAGCGCCCAGCGCAAGGCGCGGAACGTCAATCCAGTCGGCGCTGCGGGAAATTCCATCCGCAATGGAGGAATTTTCCTCCGGTGCCCCTAATTCCGATTCGGCAACGCCAAGGAAACGGGCCAGTGTGCCGCGATCGAGCTCTTCCAGCTTGCGCGGACTACCTTTGCGCACAAACTGCTGCAAATAGGTGGAATTACGCCCGATAAGTGCCGAGAGCTGGGCAAGGCTAACCCCTCTTGCAGTGGCAAGATCGATGAGACGAACGCGGGGATCGGCGGCAACCATGAATTCTGTCTACCTGAAGGATTTTTCCTAGACAAGTAGGATTTGGATGGGAACATAAAGCGAACATTGTTCCACCGATTCGCCTGGGAGGTGCCAAGTGCTGATACGACAGATCGAGAAATTTCTCCGAGAAACGGACATGCCCTGGACCAGATTCGGGCGCCTCTCGGTCCACGATCCGCGCTTCGTGGAAGACTTGCGCAACGGACGCACACCCCGCCCCGAAACCGAATCCCGCGTCCGCCAATTCATTGCCGCTTACCAGGAGGACACCCATGCTGCTTGATCCGGCAACCCCACCTCAACTCAAGCGCCGCCATCGCAGCGGTCGCAGCCCGTGGATGCAGCTGCTGGCTTCAGTGCTTGAACTGGCCGGAACCCAGGCCGGCCTCCTGCGGCACGCCGAACGCCCATGGGCCAGCGCCACCTTCACTGGATCGCGTCACACCCTGGCGCTGGTATTCGCCGGCGACGGGGCTGAGGAAGCCGCGGAGCAATTCATCGAGGCCGTGGGCGAGCACGAGTTCGTGATTCACGGCCAACTCGTCGCCGACGCCTCCATCGTCGCGGTCGACCAGGTGGTCCTGCCCGAGCCGCGCATTTGCGTGGAGCTGGAATTGCTACTGCTGGACGACTGCTGAACTGGCCAGCATTGCGTCGATCCACTTGCCAAGCGCCGCGCAACATGGATGCTAGGGCGCAAAGCACGCAATCAAGGGATGCATGGATATGGCAAAGCTTTCGGCCGATGACGAAATGAAAATTCGCGAGCTTTATGCCCGCTATTCCTGGGCGCTCGATACTGGCGATACCGATGGTTACGTCGCGCTTTACACCGAGGATGCGGAAGCGACCGAAGAAACCAGTTCGGGCACTCTGGAAGTGCGCAAGGGCCGCGAGGAGATCCGCAAGCTGGTGCTCAAGTTCCACGAACGTCCGGACTTTCCGGGGCATCAACACCAGATGGGACAATTCATTTACGAGCCCGATCCCAAAGGCCGGCCCGATCACTGGCAAGTGCGCAGTTATGCCTGGGCCACGATCAACCGACCGCCCGCGCCGCCCCATCTCCACTGGTGCGGACACGTCCGCGATGTGGTTGCTAAAGTGGATGGGCGCTGGCTGATTGCAGAGAAGGACATCATGGGCTGGACAGGCAAGGTCCTGGAGCGGTTCGACCGCTAGACTGGGCGGACTGATCCTTTTCCGGCCGGAAAGAGTTCATGCCGCCAAGGCGATTGCGCCGGGCGGCGATCCGGGTCTAGTTTGGTCCCGGTAACAGACACGGGGGATGGAAATTGTTCGCTGCACCGCCCGAGGCCGAGGCAAGCGTCTTTGCTACCATTCCGGAACACTTCTTCAAGACCGGCAGCAATCGCTGGATCGACATCCAACTGCGCGGCGCCCCTGCCCCGGCGTTTCTCGAAGGTCCGGCGTTCGACCGGGAGGGCAACCTGTGGGTTGTCGACATCCCGTGGGGCCGGCTGTTCAAGGTTTCCCCAACCGGCGAGGTGGAATGCTCGTTCGAATATGATGGCAACCCCAACGGCCTCGCCTTTCACCAGGATGGCCGGTTGTTCATTGCCGATGCCAAGCGGGGGATCATCGCTTTCGATCCCGGGACCGGAACGCTCGAGACGGTGATCGACAACGTCTTGCTCCAGCCACTGCGCGGAGTGAACGACCTGACTTTTGCCAGCAACGGCGATCTCTATTTTACCGATCAGGGGCAATCGGGGCTGCACGACCCGACCGGGCGCGTCTTTCGCTTGCGGGCCGACGGGCGGCTGGAATGCCTGATGAGCAATGTGCCAAGCCCTAACGGACTGGTGCTTAATCCGGCCGAGACGATCCTCTACCTGGCCGTGACCCGTGATAACGCCGTGTGGCGCTTGCCGCTGCTGGACGATGGTCTGGTGACCAAGGTCGGAGTTTTCATCCAGTTGTCGGGCGGGATGGGGCCGGACGGTCTGGCGATGGGCGAAGACGGCGGGATCGTGGTCTGCCATACCGGGCTCGGCTCGATCTGGCATTTCAGCCCGCTGGGTGAACCGGTGCTCCGCATCCGCGCGCCGCACGGCACCCACACCACCAACTGCGCCTTTGGAGGGCCGGACGGCCGACGCCTGTTCATAACCGAGGGCGCGAATATCCTTTGTGCCGACCTGCCGGTCCGCGGCAATCCGCTGTTTTCGCACCTTCTTTCCGGAGTAGCAGCGAATGCGCGCTGACCAGGCCATCAATCTCGAAGACTTCAAGCAAGCGGCGCGGCGCTATCTCCCGCGGATGATCTTCGATTACATCGAAGGCGCGGCCGAGGACGAATTGGCCCTCGCGCGAAATCGAACCGCGTTCGAGACGATCGAGCTGGTTCCCCGCTTTCTGTGCGACGTCTCGACAATCGATCAGTCAGCAGCGCTGATGGGTAACGTCCACGCATTCCCCGTGGGCATCGCTCCCACGGGAATGGCCGCGATCACCCGATGCGATGCCGACCTGCTCCTGGCTGAAGTCGCGCACGCTGCCGGAGTCCCCTTCATCCTCTCCGGTGCCAGCAATTCCGCAATGGAGAAGATCGCGGCAATCGCTCCCTCAGCGTGGTACCAGATCTATGTCCCGAAGCGCGAGGATATCCGCCGTGATCAAATCCGGCGAGTTGCCGATGCCGGGCTGGGGACTCTGGTCTTCACGGTCGATATCCCGATCTATTCCAAGCGCGAGCGCGACATCAGAAGCGGCTGGGTGCGACCCTATACGCCTAGCTGGGGTTCGAAAATCGAGGCGCTGCGCCATCCGCGGTGGCTGCTCAATTACCTGCGGACCGGCATTCCGACGCTGGAGAACTGGCTGCCCTATTGCCCGCCGGGCTCGGGACCGATGGACGTTACGGGCTTTTTCGCCGAGCAGGCTTTCGCGGTGCAGACCTGGGACTTGCTGCGCGACATGCGCGACCAGTTCAAGGGCAGACTTGTGGTCAAGGGCATTCTCAGCGCCGAGGATGCGGCCATGGCGGTGGAAGCCGGAGTCGATGGAATCATTGTCTCAAACCACGGCGGTCGGCAGTTCGACAAGGGGCCGGCGGCGCTGACCGTGTTGCCGGGGATCTGCGATGCCGTCGCAGGGCGCGTCCCGGTCATGATCGACAGCGGCATCAACCGCGGCTCTGATGTCGTCGCAGCATTGTGCCTTGGCGCCAGCTTCGCCTTCGTCGGACGCGCCACGCTTTATGCCGTCGCCAGTCACGGTCGCGAAGGGGTTACGCGCGCGCTCGACATCCTGAGGCAAGAAATCCACCTTGCGATGGCTTCGATCGGCTGCATCAGGTTGTCACAGCTCGATCGCAGCTACCTGCGATGAGCGAGCCGGCATACCGGCGCATTCTGCTCACCGGCGCAACCGGAGCGCTCGGCCGTATGCTGCGCCCGCACCTCAAGGAGCTCTGCGAGACGCTGCGGGTGGCCGACCGGGTCGATCCCGGTCCGGCCCGGGAGGGCGAAGAAGTGCGGACGGTGTCGCTTGAAGACCGCGAGGGGATGCTTGCGCTGCTTGAGGAGGTCGACGCAGTTGTACATTTCGGCGGCGTGATGAAGGAAGACTGGGACCTTCTCCTTGCCGGCAACATCGTGGGACTTCAGCACCTGTACGAAGCGGCCCGCATCAACGGGGTGAAGCGCATCATTCAGGCCAGTTCCAATCACGCGACCGGCTTCTATCCGGCCGGACAAGTCATCTCTCCCCAGGATCCGGCCCGTCCGGATTGCCTCTACGGTGCGACCAAGGTCTGGGGCGAAGCGCTGGCGCGGCTCTATTTCGACCGTTACGCGATCGAGAGCGCGTGCCTCAGGATCGGCTCGGCCTTCCCCAGACCGAACGGAAGGCGGATGCTTTCGACCTGGATCAGCTATGCGGATCTGACGCGGCTGGTGCGATCCTGCCTGCTGGCGCCGCGGGTCGGGTTCAGCACGATATACGGAGTGTCAAACAACCGGGACGCGTGGTGGGACAACAGCAGCGCGGCGCACCTTGGTTACACACCGCAGGACTCTTCCGAGCCTTTTCGGGCAGAGATCGAAGCCTCGACGCCCGCGCTCGCACCTGACGATCCAGACGCGCTCTACCAGGGAGGTCGCTTCGTCCACGTGATGGACGAAACCCGCTCTGACAGGGATTGCAACTGATCGAGGGACCGGTAACAAGAGCGCGCGCAAAAGTTTGGGAGAGATCATGGCGGACTTGCGAATATTGACTTGCTCGGTCACGGGCAGCGGCACCACCAAGGCGCAGAACCCCAACCTGCCGGTAACTCCGAAAGAGATCGCCGATGCCTGCCTCGATGCAGCGGCAGCCGGCGCGGCCATGTGCCACATCCATGTGCGCGACCCGGAAACCGGAGCATTAAGCGTCGAGCTTGAGCATTACCGCGAAGTCGTACAGCGGATTCGGGATTCCGTATCAGACGTGGTGATAAATTTGACGACTGGTCCCGGCGGTGAGTTTCGCCCGAGTGCGGAAGATCCTGCCGTTGCCGGTCCCGGCACCCTGATGATGACCGCTGAGCGTAGGGTCGAGCACGTCCTTGCGCTCAAGCCTGATGTCTGCAGCCTTGATATCGGCAGCATGAACTTTGCCGGGACGACTGTGATCAACGAACCGGGCATCGTCCGCAAGATGGCGGCACTGATCCGCGATGCCGGGGTCAAGCCCGAGATCGAAATCTTCGATACCGGTGACGTGATCTTCGCGCTCGACCTGATCAAGGAAGGGCTGATCGTCGACCCGCCGTTGTTCCAGTTCGTGCTCGGCGGGCGCTACGCCGCTGCGGCCCGGCCGGAACTGCTCCACTACCTGCGCGACAGTTTGCCGAAGGGCGCGGTCTGGGGCGGGTTCGGGATCGGGCGCAGTGCCTATCCGATGGTCGCCTCGGTCTATGTCGCCGGCGGCCATTCACGGATCGGAATGGAAGACACCGTCTACGTCTCGCGCGGGGTGCTGACCAAGGGCAATGGCGAGTTGATTGCCAAGGCTGCGCGGCTGGTGCGAGATCTGGGCGGCGAACTGGCAACCCCGGCGCAGGCGCGCGAAATTCTCGGCATCCCGCCGAAGTGAGCGGAGAGGCCCCGCCCGTTCCGGCGGCCACCGCATCACTGGATGAGGCCGCGGTTGGCGCCGTCCTCGATGATCTGCACACCTTCCGCCATCGCTATTGGGCGCCTGCGCTGCTCGGTTTCATCATGCTGTTCGACAGCTGGGATTCCATCGCCATCGCTTATGTCATGCCGACCCTGTCGGCGGAGTGGCACCTGTCGCCGCTGGTCATGGGCTATATCATCTCGGCGGGATATGGCGGGCAGTTCATCGGTGCGGTGACCTTGGGGATGGTGGCGGAGCGGCTGGGCCGGTTGCCGGTGTTCATCCTGGCCACCTCCGTGATGTGCGTGCTGGCAATCGCATGCGCGATGGCAACCAGCTACGGCCAGTTGTTCGTGCTCCGCGCCATCCAGGGCGTGGCGATCGGCGGAGCAATGCCGGTGGCGATCACTTACGTGAACGAGCTCGCCCCCACCCGGCTGCGCGGGCGCTATTTCGGACTGTTCCAGACGCTGGCAATTTCAGGCTTCGCGGTGGCTTCGCTGTCGAGCCCAATTGTCGTTCCACACCTCGGCTGGCGCTGGATGTTCGGACTTGGCGCATTGCCGATCGTGTTGCTTCCACTGGTCTGGCTTACCCTGCCGGAATCGCCGCGCTGGCTGGCGCGGATCGGGCGGTTGGAACAGGCCAACCGGGCCCTCACCAAACTTGGCGGCGGGCCTGCCGCCTTCACCGGAGGACCGGCTTCCGGCGCAGTTACTCAGAAACTCAACATGAATCCGCTGGTGCTTTTCAAGGCGCCGCTGACCACGCGGTCGATCAAGATCACCGCGCTGTGGTTCCTCACCATGTTCACCAGCTTCGGTCTGACCACCTGGGTGCCCTCGATCTACGTCAAGGTGTTCCACATCCCCGTCGAACGCGCGCTAAGCATTGCAGCCGTGACTGCCGTGGCGATCTTCCTCGCGCTGGCCACCGCAGGGTTCATGATCGACCGCTTCGGCCGCCGCCCCTTTGCGATTGGCGGGCTTTCGATCACCGCCAGCACACTGTTGATCTTCGCGGCAGTCCAGCCCGAGACGGAATCGGTGCTGGTCGGCCTGATCATGGCCGGCCAGATTGCGATGTTCTATGGCGCATTCCTCGTCTGGCCGCTCACTGCCGAGAATTACCCGACCGACGTCCGCGCGCTGGCGCTGGGTTACGGCAGCTCGATCGGCCGGGGTGCCTCCATGCTGACACCGATCTTCGTGGGCTTCGTGCTGGCGCGGGGTGCGCCGATTGCGATCGTGTTCGGCATTTTCGGGCTGTTTGCGCTGGGCGCAATGCTGATCTGGCTGCTCGGTACGCGCGAGACTGCCGGCAAGCCGCTCGATACGATCTGAGCGCCGATGGAAAGAGGCAAGCCGTTGGCGAAGGCCGATCTGCTCGGCACCTGGTGCTTTATTGAAGCGCTAGAAGATCGTGGCGGCACGGTGCGGCTGAACCCCAATTACGGGGCAAACTCGACTGGCTTCCTCCACTACTTGTCAGACGGTCGGGTCGCCGTGCTGATCTCGCTGCCGGGCCGCGAGCCGCTCTCCACCGGAAACCGCCGCGCCGCACCGGAGGCAGAGCTGGCCGAGGCCGCGCGCACCTTCGATGCCTATGCTGGAACCTGGCGGATCGTTGGGCCGGATACCGTGGTGCACCGCACGGACATCAGTCTATTCCAGAACGACGCCGGGATCGAACTGGTCCGGCGGGCGGAGCTGGTCGACGACGTGTTGACTCTGCACATGCCGGAATTCACCGATGAAGGCGTTCTGGTGCGCCGCTGGCTAGTCTGGCGGCGGCTTGCAGCGGAGCAATGAGAGGTCGGCGATGAGTGAAGTTGGAAGCAAGGTCGCGGTGGTTACCGGCGGTGCCTCTGGTATCGGGCTTGCCATTGCCGAGCGGCTGTTGGCTGACGGTCTGCAAGTGATGATCGCCGACATCGAAGCCGCGTCGCTCAAGGCTTCCGCCGAGCGGATCGGGGCCGCCGCGCACGTGACCGATGTTTCCTCGCAGAGCAGCATGCAGGCGCTGGCCGACGCGGTGATGGCGCAATTCGGCAGGGTTGACCTCGTCTGCATCAACGCCGGGGTCGGATCAAGCGCTCCGATCGCTGATATGACGCGCAGCGACTGGGACTGGATGCTGGGCGTCAACCTGTTCGGGCTGGTCAACGGCGTGCACGCGTTCCTGCCGCTGTTGGAAGCCACAGGTGGCCACCTCGCGGTGACCACTTCTGTCGCCGGGTTCCATGTCACGCCCGGGCTGGGCGGCTATTGCGTCACGAAATTCGCCGCGACCGCCTATTGCGAAACGCTGGCGATGGAACTGGAAGCAAAGGGATCGACGGTCGGCGTCACGGTGCTGTGTCCGGGCCCGGTCTCCACCCGGCTGGGATCGAGCCACCGCAATCGCCCGGCCGCACTCGGCGCTGGAGCGCTGCGGGATGCCAATCTCGAACAGAGCGAGGACGGCGCCACGCTGCGCTGGATGCCTCCGGCCCAGGCTGCCGACCTGCTGATGCGCGCAATCGCTGACAGACAGTTCTATGCCTTTACTCACGGCGAATTCGCCGGCGAGGTCTACGATCGGCACGAGCGGATCCGGCAAGGATTCGATTGGCTGAGCGAGAAGGAAGGATGACCGGCCACCGTCCCGACATCGCGGACGTTATCGATGCCCAGAAGATGGCAGGCACTCCCTTGCTCGTCGCTTTTCTCGCCGCGCTGGCACTGCTGGTCGACGGATACGACGTGCAAGTCATGGCGCTCGCCGTGCCGTCACTGGCGCGTGACTGGGCCTTGCCCGAGACCAGCTTTGGACTGGCGCTGTCCGGCGTCGTGATCGGGATCACCCTCGGCTCGGGCTTCCTCGGTTCGCTCGGCGACCGTTACGGTCGTCGGACCGTGCTTGCGGTGGGATTGGCTGGAACCGGGCTGGCCACCATGGCGACCGCGCTGGCGACCACACCCGGGCAATTTGTGTTCTGGCGGGTCCTGACCGGGCTAATGCTCGGCGCCGGGTTGCCCAATTGCTTTGCGCTAGCATCGGAATTCACGCCTTTGCGCCGGCGCTCGATGATGGTCGGGCTGATGAACATAGCTTCACCGCTCGGGGCCTTCAGTGCCGGATTTCTTGCGCCGCCCGTGCTGGAAGCCTTTGGCTGGCGCGGGACCTTCATGCTGGGCGGACTGGCCCCGCTCCTGGTGGCCGCGGCGTTGCTGGTGCTGGCGCCGGAGTCGCTCAAGTTCCTGGCAATCCGCCGGCCGACCGATCCTCGTATATCCGCCATCTTGCGGCGCATCGCCCCCGGCCTTGATCCGGCGTCGGTGAGGCTCGATGGAGCAGGGAGTGCTGCCGCTACGCACGGTGCCTGGCGCGAGTTGCTCAGTCATGAATTCCGGACCCGCACCCTGCTGCTATGGGCAATGCTCTGGCTCAACCTGTTCAACCTTTACGTGTTGATAAGCTGGCTGCCGACCCTGCTACATCAGGCCGGCTGGGACATGACGGCGGCCTTGCGCGGCGCGGTACTGATCCAGGCTGGCGGAATCGGTGGAGGCATCGCGATCTCGCTGTTCCTCGACCGCGGTGCATCACGCCTCGCACTGACACTCGGCTTCGCGCTGGCCGCGCTTAATCTTGCTGCATTCCCGCTGATCGCCAATGGTGGCGGATGGATCGCGTTGCTGCTGCTAGCCGGGGCTGGCACTTCGGGCTGCCAACTGGCGCTCAATGCGCTATCGGCCGCCTATTATCCCCCGGCGATCAAGGCCACAGGGATTGGCGCTAGCTTGCTGGTCGGGGGCGTCGGCTCGATCATCGGGCCGCTGGCGGGAGCGGTTCTGATTGAGCAGGGCCTCCCGGCCACGACGATCCTGGCGCTGTTGGCCGTGGCGCCGACCGCGTGCATTGCAATGACCTTGCTAATCAAGCGGGAGTGGCAAGCCCACTAGAGCCCGGCGCAAACGTTCTGGTCTGCCGTGTCGAGGAACGGCGCAAAGGGACAACTGACGTAGCGCAACCGCACCCCGGCACCGACCGACACGACCACCGTATCAGCGCGGATTGCGGCCGGTGCGTTGCCGATGCCACCGATCCGCAAACCGCCGTAATGGGCGCCGAGGAAGCTGATCATGTCGTCCTGGTCGATACCGTCGCCGGAAACTCCGATAGCACCGACCAGAGTCGACCCGCGATAGATCGGTACGCCGCCGGAGAAGATCTGGATCCCGTTGGCCAGCCGCTTCTGCCCGGTCGGTGCAGCCGGCACGTTGGTGCACTGGTTAAGCGTGTCGCTGGCTGGCAACGCCGCGCCCTCGACGAATTGCGCGTGCTGCAGGATGTTCGTCCGCACCAGCGCGGCCTGCAACCCGGTTGCCAGCGGGCTGAATTGTGTGACCGGGCGGGAGAATGGACCGTTAGCCTGCGCGATTTCTCCGTCCGGGAAATACGGCCGGGAAATATTGCCGATCGAGCGGGCCCCGAAGGCGATCTTGCCGGTCAGCGCAGCATTATCGTTGAAGAAAGTTCGCGTGCGCTGGACGAAGGCCGGCACTTCCGCGTCGGAGTCGTCCGTCAGTTGCTGGCCCGCGACCGAGTTAGACATGAACGCAACGGTTCGCGCTTTCTGGAGCGAAACGTCGGTACCAAAAATCGGCGCATCGGGCGCCCGTACCAGTCCGAGCACTGCGCCGTAGGTGTCGACCAGGCTGATCGTCACTTGCGCGGGCGCATCAAGTGGGCGCCGGATCTGCGCGCGGGCACGGCTCATGATCCTGTACGCTTCCTCGAGCACCGCACGGGTCTCGGCGGCGCTGAGCGGCTGACCAACGGCGACGATGTCGGTGCCGCCCCGGATCGGGTAGCGACCGGCGCCTGATCCGTCAGTCAACACGAACGCGTCAGAATATGCGAACTCCGCGCTGGTCGCTTTGCGGTAACCGCTGGCCTCGGTGCCATAGGCGACCCCGGCGAGAATGGTCCCCGCGTTGTAGCCGTTCACCGCGACAACGGACCCGGCACTGCCGTTGACCGCCGCGAAACTGGTCTGGAGCGGGTGGAGGCCGGCGCCGGTGGCGTCAGTGAAGCGCAGCGTGGTTCCGTCCACCGGGATCTTGTCGGCCGTAATGGCATCAGGTGGCAGGAACCCCTGAATTCCTGCGAGGGCGATGAATTCCTCATCGCTGCTATCGACATCCAGCACGTTGGGGTCGTAGCCATAATCGCCGTCGGCCATCACCCCGATGCCGCCGACAACGACGCCGTTCTTGTATATCGGGAAGCCGCCGGCATCGGCAGAGAGCCCCAGCGGCGACCGTTTTGGTCCTACCATGGACCCGGCACCGCCAGCCGCATTGAAGCGGGTGTTGAGATCAGAGCACGGCAGCTGGCTCAGCTGCACGCCGAACAGCGGCCCGGATTCGAGTCCGGTGGTGGTCGGCGCCGGCGGAAACTTCTGCTGCACGATCATCGACGCGGTGCGGGTGGAGAATGCATTGCCTCCGCTGGAGAGATAGGCCCCGGTGATCGCCTTGGCGATCGCCCCCATGCTCGCCTCCACCGTCAACCCCTGAAGGTCTACGTCGGGGCTGCTCAGCGTGTTGGCGGCCGTGAGGCGGCTGGTCAACATCTTGCCGCGGGCGCCGGTCATCCGGAACACGCCGAGCACATTGCCGACCCGGTCGGTCACCGCGATGATCGCGGGCTGGCTGCGCGCCTGCGCTTCGCCGACCGCCTGGGCGATGATCCGCTGGACGTCGCTGACGCTGAGCGCTTCCTGCGCCGGGGTAGCGTAGACCGTAACTGGCGCAGTGCTGGCCGTGGCGGTTGGCGCGGGCGTCGGGCTGCCGCCCGATGAACTTCCACCGCCGCCACACGCGGCGAGCTGGAACAAGGCGATCGACGTGAGGAAACTGCCGCTCTTGCGCATCTTACCGCAGCGTCCCGATCGCGCGGGCGGCTTCGCCCAGGGAGGCGCGGAAGGCGCCGGGATTGTAGCTGTTGGGGGCCTTGACCGCATCGTAGGCCCGATTGATGTGCCCGCGAATGCCGGCGGCCGCACCGACTGTCACCCGGCCTTGCTTGACCAGCGCGTTCAGCATGGTGTCCACCGCCATCACCGCCTGCTGCGAACCGGTGTAATCGGTGAACCGCGGCGAGATCGCCTGGCTCGAAATGGTCGACACTACGGTGAACGCGCTATCCCCGCCGTAAGTGCCGGCGGACAGTGCATTCGCCAGCGCACCCGCCGCGGCCGAGAGCCGTCCGCCAGCCGCAATTGCATCACTCCGCCCTTTGCCCATGGCAGCATGGAAACTGCGTGCGGCATTGTCGAATGCCACCGCGTGCCCGGGCGCCAGCGCCTTTGCCACGGCGGAAAGCATGATGATGTTCTCGTCATTGTAAGGCGGCGTGCCGAACGGGATCGGCCGCTCGGCATTGACCTGGAATGTCAATTTGCGCTCGGCCCGGTCATCGATGGTGCGGTGGCATGAGTGGCAATCGAAGAAGTAGAATTCGGGAAACAACCCTTGCGTGCCAAGGCCCGGCTGGGCGAACAGGCTTGTCGAACGCTGCACCGCCAGCGCCTGGCCGACTGCCCACATCCGCACGCTGTCCGTCCGGCCCTTGCGCTGGACGTAATCGGCGTCCTCGTCCCAGTGCTGCTGGAGCGAGGAAAACAGGTCGAGCTCAAAGGCGACGCGCGGGTGACCCGCAGCCATCATCCGGTGCGACACGAACTGGCCGGAGCCGGCGCTGCCGAAATGGCAATCAAGGCACACCCCGGCCCGCACTGCCGGGCTTTCCAGCCGCTTCATGCCTTGCGCGATGTTGGCTTCATGCGTGGCGGGAACCGCGAAGTGCGTGGCGATCCAGCGGGTGGCTTCACCGTGACAAGACTCGCAACCGACCCCTTCGGCCTGCTGGAAGCGCTCACCGCGCTGGCCGGCGGGGGCAGCGGTCGAATGGCAGCCGAGGCAGGCCGGAGCCGAAGTGGCCGGACCGAGACCGAGCGAGGCTGCGATCTGCGCGCCGCGCGGACCTGCCAGCACGGCATAGGCCCGGCTGTGCGCCCCGCCCTGCGATGCCGGATCCTGCCAGTGAACCAGTTCGTCCTGCCGGACGATCTTGCCGTCCCCTTCCGACCGGCCATGGCAAGTCGATCCGGCGCAGCTCGCCACGCCCTCATACGCCGCTTCGGCAGAGTCTGCGGTGAAACCCCAGGCCGCCAGCACGCAGGCAACGACCGCGATCATCCTGAACCACGCCGCACTACCTCTGCGCCGCCCGGAAGCCCCCTCGCCAATCACTTGTCATCCCCCTGCTGTTCGCAGCGCTCCGAACCTTCGCACGAGCTTTGCCACAAGTCATCATTGCCGATGCCGGTTATCGGCTCATCGATCAGCGGCGGTGAATCGAACGGATCGTTCTCCACAACTTCGATCAACGGCAGGAAGCTCGGACCTTCACCGGGGCCGGGTGATAGCGGTTCGTCGATGCCCGGCTTGTCCGGCGCAAAGTTGATCGTGATCGAGCAGTTGCGCCCAATGGTGCAGCCGTTGATCGAAGACAGCGCTGCAAAGCTCCCGGGCGTTGCCAGGGCGACGACGGCTGCCGCCGCAAGAATTCGCAATGTGTCTGAAAACACGGACCCGATTCTCCCCAGGCGTGGAAGGTTGGTGCCGACCCTGCTCTTTGGCGGCACCATAGGCAGTGGTCCAGCACTCGGCAACGACCAATCGGGCTTGTTCAAGCAGCGCTTGGTCGCATATGACAAGGAGGTGGATGCTCCCAACCCCTATCGCAATCTGCCCCAATTGCAGCGCTTACTGGAGTGCGATGCGGCGCGGCCGCTCGAAGCGTCTCACGGCCGTGCTGCGCTGACAGCCGCATTGCGCAGCGTTATTGCTTCGTGCCGGGAGCGGATCGCGCGTGGCGACCCGCTGTGCGATGCTTCGCTCGCGGGCCTTGTCGGAGATGCGGGCGAACTTCTCGCAAACCGCGCGAAGCCCGGGCTGCGCCGGGTCATCAACGGCACCGGCATTATCCTCCACACTAACCTTGGCCGGGCACCGCTTGCCGTCGAGGCAATAGCCGCGGTGGCCGATGCCGCCAGCAGCTACGCCAATCTTGAATACGAGCTAGAGTCCGGCAAACGCGGCACACGAGCGGCCGAAATCGAGCCGCTCCTTTGTGAATTGACCGGCGCCGAGGCAGCGCTGGTGGTCAACAACGGCGCGGCGGCAATCCTGCTGGCACTATCGGCTCAGGCGGCGGGGGGCGAGGTGATAGTGTCCCGCGGGGAGCTGGTGGAGATCGGCGGCGGCTTCCGGGTACCTGATGTCATCACTCAGGGCGGGGCGCGGCTGGTGGAAGTGGGCGCGACCAACAAGGTGCGGTTGACGGACTATGCCGCCGCCATAACCGAACAAACGCGCGCGCTGCTTAAGGTCCATCAAAGCAACTTCCGGGTGATCGGCTTCACCGCCGAAGTTCCCATCGCCGAGCTTGCCGCGCTGGCGCACCAGCACGGCCTCCCGCTGGTGGCGGATCTGGGCAGCGGCCTCATCGCCCCTTCTCCCGGCAGCAGCGAGCCCACCCTTGCCCAAGCACTGGCAGCCGGAGCAGACATCGTCACCTGTAGCGGCGACAAGCTGCTCGGCGGGCCTCAAGCCGGGCTTATCCTGGGCACGCGGACCGCAATCGAACCTCTCCGCAAGCACCCTTTGCTGCGTGCCCTGCGGCTCGACAAGATGTCGCTGGCCGCGCTTGAGGCCACGCTGATACTGCATCGCGATCAGCCGGAACGAGTGCCGGTGCTGCGGATGATGCGACAGAGCGAGGATGAACTCGCGGCTCGCGCAGAGTGCTTGCAGGGCCTGCTCGGCATGGGACACGTTGTTTCCAGCGAGGGCTTTGCCGGCGGCGGATCGCTTCCGGAGGAACGAATCGCAAGCAAAGCCCTGGCTCTCGACCCGCCCGAAGGCGCGCCAGCCGCAGCGGCACGGCTGCGCATGGGCCATCCTGCCATAGTCGCTTTGATCCGTGCAGATCGCCTTCTGATCGACATGCTGGCCGTGAGCAATGATGATCTGCCGGAACTCGCCACCGGGCTGCGGGCGATCATGACCGGGGATTGACGGGCCAGTTATCCCGGACCCGACGCATCAACCGAAATCGGCACGGTCTGGTCCTCCCCCCTTGCCCCGGCGCGCTGAGGCGTTAGAGGGGGCGAGAGACAGGCATATGGACAGGGACCCATGGCAACCTTCACCCTCCCGAAGAACAGCAAGATCAACGGCAAGGCGCGGCACCACGCCTCGGCTACCGGCGGGCGGGTCAAGAAGTTCAAGGTCTACCGCTTCGATCCCGATAGCGGTGAGAACCCGCGCTACGACAGCTTCGAGATCGATCTTGAGCAATGCGGGCCGATGGTGCTGGATGCACTGATCAAGATGAAGTCGGAGCAGGATCCCACCCTGACCTTCCGTCGCTCGTGCCGCGAGGGCATTTGCGGCTCCTGCGCGATGAACATGAACGGGCGCAATGGCTTGGCCTGCACCACCGCGATCGAGGACCTTTCCGGGGAAATCCGCATCACCCCGCTGCCGCACATGGAAGTGATCAAGGACCTCGTTCCCGATTTCACCCACTTCTATGCACAGTACGCTTCGATCCGTCCCTGGCTCCAGACCGTCAGCACGACGCCCTCGGGCAAGGAGCGCCTTCAGAGCCCTGAACAGCGCGAGAAGCTTGACGGCCTCTATGAGTGCATCCTCTGCGCCTGCTGCTCGACCTCGTGCCCAAGCTATTGGTGGAATTCGGACAAGTTTCTGGGGCCCGCAATCCTGCTGCAGGCTTATCGGTGGCTGGCCGACAGTCGCGATGAAATGACCGGTGAGCGGCTGGACGAGCTGGAAGACCCCTTCCGCCTCTATCGCTGCCACACGATCATGAACTGCGCCAATGTCTGCCCCAAGGGTCTCAGCCCGGCGCGCGCCATTGCCGAGATCAAGAAGATGCAGGTCGAACGGCACATCTGACCGATCGTGGAGCAATCCGCCCCCCATCCGATCGTTTGCGAGCCCGATCCCGAGCATCCCGGGTGGCTGACCTGGACCGTCGCCGACGAACGGCGGTTCAATGGCCACGCAATCGGCAAGCTGATTGCCCGGGCGGAAGACGACGGCAAGGTCCGCGTCCGGATGTTTCCCGACATTCGCCATGCCAACGTGCAGGACAGGTTCCACGGCGCCGCGGTGCTTTCGCTGATCGACGTGGCGCTGTTTGCCACCGCGCAGATCGGCAACGGCGTTCAGGCCGGTGGATCGGTGACGCTTGACCTGTCTTGCCAGTTCATCGGTTCCGGAAGCCTCGACACGCCGATCGAGGCCGTTTCGGAAGTCCTGCGCGAGACCGGACGGTTGATCTTCCTGCGCGGCCTGGTGGTGCAGGACGAACACCTGCTTGCGTCCTTCACTGCCACCGTCCGCAAACCCACGAAGCGATGAGCGGCTTGTTTTCCCGCTACGAGGCACTGCTGGCCTCAGGCGAGCTGCGCCCGGACGCGGAGCAACTGGCGGCCGCGCTGGCGCTTGATGCCTTGCAGCGCCGGCTCGAGGTGGCATCGGAAGCCGGTCTGCTTGCGCGCCTGCTCGGCCGCAAGCGCGAATGCCCACGCGGAACTTACCTGTGGGGCGGCGTCGGCCGCGGCAAGTCGATGTTGATGGACCTGTTCCACGAAACCTTGCGGATCAAGGACAAGCGCCGGGTCCACTTCCATGCCTTCATGCTCGAGGTCCACGCCCGTCTGCGTGAAGAGCGCAAGAAGGAAGCCGGAGACCCGATCCCTCCCGTCGCCGCCGCGCTGGCGCGCGACGTCCGCTGCCTCGCCTTCGACGAAATGGTGGTCAACAATTCCGCCGACGCGATGATCATGAGCCGGCTGTTTACCGCGCTGATCGTCGATCACCAGGTAACCGTGGTCACCACCTCGAACCGCGCTCCCACGGAGTTGTACAAGGATGGGCTGAACCGGGAGCACTTCCTGCCGTTCATCGCGCTGATCGAGCGCGAACTGGACGTGCACACGCTTAACGGCCCGGTCGATTACCGGCTGCAGAGACTGGCGGGTCTGGCCAGCTGGCACGCGCCCTTGGGCGAGGCTGCCACCGATCAGGTCCGCGAGGTGTTCTTCCGCCTGACCGACTACCCGCCCGAGGACGCCGTCCATGTGCCCTCGGCCGAGCTAGATCTGGGTGGCGGACGCAAGTTGCATGTGCCCAAGAGCCTGAAGGGCGTCGCAGCCTTCAGCTTCAAGCGCCTCTGCGCCGAAGCGCGCGGCGCGGCGGACTATCTCGCAATCGCTCATGCCTATCACACGGTGATCATCGTCGGCATCCCGCGCATGGGCCCCGAGAACCGCAACGAGGCCGCGCGCTTTGTCACGCTGGTGGACGCATTATACGAGAACCGGGTGAAGCTGTTCGTCACGGCGGCGGCGGCTCCGGAAGAGCTCTACCAAGCCGGCGACGGCAGCTTCGAGTTCGAGCGGACTGTCAGCCGCCTCAACGAGATGCAGAGCGCGGACTACATGGCGCTGGGGCACGGCGAAGAGGGTTGAAAAGCGCCATTCCGGCCCCATCTCGAGGCCATTCCGGCGACAACACCCCGCCGAGTTGGACTTTCCCATGATTGAAGTACGACCTTTCGCCAAACTGGGCCACGAGGACCACGGCTGGCTTGACGCGCGCCATCACTTCTCCTTTGCCGGCTATCAGGACCGCGACCGCATGGGCTGGGGCCGGATCCGGGTGTGGAACGACGATACCATCGCCGCGCACACCGGCTTCAATCCCCACCCGCACAATGACATGGAAATCATCACATTCGTGCGCAGCGGAGCGATCACTCACGAGGACAGCCTCGGAAATCGCGGCCGCACCGCTGCCGGTGACGTGCAGGTGATGAGTGCGGGAACCGGCATCGTGCACGGCGAGTACAATCGCGAGGACGTTTCCACGACGCTGTTCCAGATCTGGATCCGGCCCGACCGCGCCGGTGAAAAGCCGTCGTGGGGCCAGCGGGAATTTCCGCGCGACGATCGCTCCGGGCGGTGGGTCGTGCTCGCCAGTGGTGAGCCCGACAAGGATGACGCACTGCCGATCCGCGCTGAAGCCAAAGTGCTCGCCGCCAAGCTAGCGAAGGGCGACGTGGTGACTTACGACGCCGCGCCCTGGCGCTTCCAGTATCTGGTTGCGCCAGTCGGCCGGGTGCGGATCAACGGCCACGAGGCCGAGCCGCGTGACGGAATTGCCGTAACCGGAGAAGAGACGATCACCCTCGAAGCGCTGGACGACGCCGAAGTCGTGATGGTCGACGCGCGGTGAAATCAGGCCGAGCGGGTCAGCCGAGATTGCGCGCTGGCCAGTGGCCTCGACCTTCGAGCGTGCTGCCAAAGCGCCGGCCTCGAAAGTGAGTACGCCCGGCACGATCGCTGCCGAGCCGCGCGCCAGACCGCTGACGATATCGCCGGAACTGGCCTTGCCCCAGCCGATCCGCCGCTCATAACGCAGCGACATCGCGCCTTCGTTGTAACGCCCCTTGACCGCCGCATCGACACCGGCCGCGATGGACGTGTAAGTCAGCACCTCGTTCCCCGGCGAAAGCTCGGCAGTGACGATCTGCGCCGCCTCGATGTAGGGCGTCACGGACACGCGGGGACCACCGCCGCTACGGTGGGGTGCACCGGAGGAAACTCCGGTATCATCGCTGGCCCCGGCATCCCCGTAAGGCAGCGATTGCGCCTGCGCAGGCAGTGCAAGGGCGAGGCCGGCGGTGGCCAGCAAGAGGCGCGAAGGCGAAGTCAAGAAGCGTATCCGTAGTACGAACCGAAGCGGCGGCCGCTTGGGCTGAAGTGGACGTCGTTGAGCAGAAGCTGGATGTTCGGGCAGCCTGAGAGGAGCGAGATCGCGTCTTCCAGGGAACCCTGACCAGTCCGGTCGCAGCGCACGACCATCAGCGCCTGACCGACGTGCCGGGCCAGCTCGGCTGCGGGTGAAGCAGCCAGCGCGGGGGGTGAATCGAAGATCACGATCCGGTGCGGCGCACCCTGCGTCAGGCGATCGAGCACGGCATCGGTACATGAGGAACTGAGGTATTCGCTATCCGACGTGGTGGCGTTGCCGGCGGGCAGCACCCACAGCCCGGGAACATCGGTGCCCATGACGCAGTCGGCCACGTCGATCGCCGGATCGGCCAGCGCGTCCATCAGACCCGGCGCCTGGGGCAGATCGAGAGTGGAGAGGATCGAAGGCTTGGCGAAATCGGCATCGACCAGCAGCACTTCGCTTTCCTTCTCCGCGGCGATCGCCAGCGCGAGGTTGAGCGAGCAGTAGGTCTTGCCTTCGCCTGGCAGCGGCGAGCAGACGAGAATGCGCTGGGCGATGGCCCCGGCGCCCTGCCCGCGCAGTTCGGCCGCCTGCAGCAGGAGCTGGCGCTTGACGATGCGAAACTCCTCAAGCAGCCCGGTGACGTTGCCCTCGGGCACGATCAGGCCTTGCTCGAGCAAGCGAGTGCGGTTGATCGGATGATGCTTGCCCCGGAACTCGACCGGAGGCAGCGCCGGCTCCGCACGATCTGGCACGACCGGGGGAGCAACTTCGCGGGCGCCGGACAAGTCCGCCGCGACCTCGGCCTTGCGCAGCGCCTGGCGTTTGCCCGGCCGGTTCACCGGCTGCGCGAGATTCTGCGGCACCGGGCGCGGGGCAAAGCCTTCGAGCCCGAAAGTGCCGACCGCGCGTTCGATCAGGGATGCACTTGCTTCTTCCTGCTGGCCATCCTGAGGGGCGGGAATTTTTGTCTGTTCGGTCATGCCCGCCCTCTCACGCCACAGTGCTGCGCTGGATGAATTCGACCACCATCAGCAGGACGAACAGTCCTCCCAGCGCAGCCGTGCAGGCCACGAAGTGGCGCATTCGCCGGCGGCGCAGCTCGCGTCCGGCGCTGGAGAGCGTGTGCGAAATGGTGCCAAGCACCGGCAGGCCGGTAGCCCGCTCGAGCCGCGAGGCCGTGGCAAAGGTGGAGCGCAGCTGACCGGTCGCGAAGGCTCCGCCAATGCCGGCGCCAAGCCCTGCCAGGAGCACGAAGGCAAGCAGGATCGGACGGTTGGGCGCGGCGGGCGAAAGCGGCGTGGTCGGCGGCTCGATCACCTGAAATTTCACGGCATTGTGTTCGTTCTCGACCTGCCCCCGCAGCCGCAGTTCCTCGCGGTCGGCCAGCAGCTTGTCGTATTGCTGCTTGAGCACATCGTAATCGCGCACGATCCGCTGGGCTTCGGCCGCAGCTTCGGGGTTACCCAGTTGCTGGGCACTGACTTGCGCGATTTCCGCCTGAATCGACGCCCGCCGCGCCACCAGCCCTTGCAGGCTTGCCTGACGCTCGGCGCGGATCGACTGCAGGGTGCTGTAGGCCGGGTTGGGCTGACCACCGCCATTGCCTTCGCCAGCAGCAACGGCGCGCAGGTTGGCGATCTGGTTCCTCACCGCGATCACGTCTGGGTGATTGTCGGTCAGGCCGCGGGCCCGCATCGCCGCAAGGTCCGCCTGGGCCTGAGCCAGCGAGCCGCGCGCACCGCCGCCCGCTCCGGGCACGATCAGGGTCTGCGGAGTTCCCGCCAATTGACCGTTGATCGCCGCCAGGGCGCTCTGCGCGGCGGTGATATCGCCGTCGATCCCGCGCAGTTCCGCCCGCCCCTGCTCGAGCCGCTGGAGCATCGACGCCCCGCCCTGCGCCAGTTCGGGATGCTGCGCCTCGAACGCGGCGCGGCGCCGGTCGGCCTCGTCCAGCGCGCGCTGGCGATCGGCCAGCTGCTGGTCCATGAAGGTCATGGTCTGGTTCATCTCGCCCTGGTTGGTGGCGAGGTTTTCGCTGCGGAAGATGTCGATCATCTTCTGCGCCACATCGCGGGCCAGTTTGGCATTGTCCGCGTCGGAGAGGCTGCCGTAGCCGGAGCTGGCAGTGATCTCGAACAGATTGTCCTGCTGGCTTACCACCTTGATCGTCTTGGTGGCGGCCTGGACCGTCTGTTCCATCTCCTGCGGCGTGGTAACGCCTTCGCCAAGGCGCGTGGCGCGAACCACTTTCTCGATGTTGACGGCGCTGGTCAGCGTATCGCGTACCCGCTGCATGTCGCGGCGGCGATCGTTGCCGATGCCGATCTGGTCGGACAGGGCGTCCTCCAGCTGGACGTAGATGCGGGTGCGGGATTCGTAGCGGTTGGGGATCAGCGCTACGCCGATCCAGCCGAACACGCAGACGCCCCAAGCAATGCCGAGCGCCAGCCAGCGTCGGTGCCAGATCGAATACAACGCCGCGCGCAGATCGTCGAAGAGGTTGCTGTTCACTACCACCGGCCCCGTCAGAACATGCTTTCAGGGATGATGATGACATCGCCGGGCATCAGCATGACGTTGGCCTTGCTGTCGCCCTTGCGCAGCAGGTCGCCCAGCCGGAGGCCGAACTCGCGCTGTTGCCCGCTGGTCTTGTCGAACCGCACCAGCTTGGCTTTGTTGCCTGCTGCGAACTCCGACAGCCCGCCGACCGAAATCATCGCGTCGAGCAGGGTCATGTTGGCGCGGTAAGGGATCGAAGCCGGCTTTTCCGTCGCGCCGACGATCCGCACCTGCTGGCTGAAGGTCCCGGCGAACTTGTTGACGATCACCGAGACCAGCGGTTCCTGGATATACTGCGAAAGCTGGAGCTTGATGTCTTCGGCCAGCATCGATGGTGTCTTGCCCACGGCCGGCATGTCGGTGATCAGCGGAGTGGTGATGCGGCCGTCGGGGCGGACCTGGACATTGGCGCCGAGTTCCGGGTTGCGCCATACGAAGATGGTGAGCTCGTCAAGCGGACCGATGATGTACTCCTCGCCCGGACCCTCGTCGGTGCCGACGAACGAAGCCGACGGCAGCTGGGGGCTGTTGTTGCCGCCCATGCATCCGGTCAGGGCAAGGCTGGCCACGGCACTGGTCGCCAGCAGGCGGGCGAAACGGGAACTCGGCATCGGACGCGTCCTTGGTCGATGACGGTGCGGGACCGGGACTGGACGCCCCCATGCCGACCCATCAATTCAACCTGCGCTATCCCGCAAAAGGGTGAACATTGCGTTAGCCTTGACCAAAAACTACGCCTTTCCCGCAACGTAGGCCGAAATCAGCCCCCATTTGGCAGCTGCTTTCAGATCAGCAATTCGGCCGCCGGGCCCTGCCCTAGGAAGGCCGAGGGGCTGGCGCTGGCACCATAGGCACCGGCGCAGAACACCGCGACCAGATCGCCCGCTTCGGCTCGCGGGAAGCCGCCTTTATCGGCCAGACGATCGAGTGGGGTGCACAGGCAGCCGACTACGCTCGCCTCCTCTGCGACGGGTGCATCGAACCGACTGGCGATTGCCACGGGATAGTTGCGCCGGACCACGGTGCCGAAGTTGCCGGAAGCCGCAAGTTGGTGGTGGAGGCCGCCGTCGGTGATCAGGAATACCTCGCCGTGGCTTTCCTTGCGATCCACAATGCGGGTGAGATAAACTCCTGCTTCCCCAACCAGATACCGCCCCAATTCAAGGCAGAACCGCGTTTGCGAGAGCTCCTCCGGCAAAGAGGTGAAAGCCTTGGCGAGCGCTTGCCCGATCCGGGTGACATCGATCGGCAGATCACCGGGAAAATAGGGAATGCCAAAGCCGCCGCCGAGGTTGAGGTGCGGCAGTGCGGCCCCGCTCTCGCGGGCCAGCTGCGCGGCCAGTGCGAGCGTCTGCGCCTGTGTCTCGATCACGGCACCGGCATCCAGCGCCTGACTGCCGGCGAAGATGTGGAAGCCTCTCCATTCCGCCCCAGCAGCGATCACTTCGCGGGCCAGCGCCGGGACGCGAGCGGCATCGACGCCAAAGGGCTTCGCGCCGCCCCCCATCTTCATGCCCGACCCCTTGAGGTCGAATTCCGGATTGACCCTTATTGCCAACCGGGGGGTCAAGCCGAGCCGGTCCGCAATCGCCAGCGCGCGGCTGGCCTCGCCCTCGGATTCAAGGTTGAGTGTGACCCCGGCCGCGATCGCTGCCTCGATTTCAGCATCGCGTTTGCCGGGTCCGGCAAAGCTGACCCGCTGCGGCGCGATCCCGGCCGCCTGAACCATGGCCAGCTCGCCGCCAGAAGCAATGTCGAACCCGTCGACCAACTCAGCCAGCAAGGCAATGACCGGTCCGAACGGATTGGCTTTCACCGCATAGTGCAACGCCAGCTGCTCCGGCATCGCCGCCCGGAGCGAGGCGACCCGCGCCCGGATCAGCGCGGAAGAATAGACGAACAACGGGGTCGATCCGGCCTGCTCGACCAGTTCGGTCACCTTCGTGCCATCGACGGCGAGAACGCCGCCAAGCGCGGCATATCCAGCAGGGATCGGACCGAGCGGCTTCATGCCGTCAGCTCGGCGAGCAGACCGTTGCGGTCGATCTTGCCATTGGGCCCGGTGGGCATGGTCATGCGCCAGTGGATGACGCGCGGCTGCATGAAATTCGGCAAGTCTTTTTGCAGGATACGGGGCAATTCTATCTCGGCGTCGAGCGCGTCGGGGGCGGCCCGGACAATCAGGTGAACCGCCTGCCCCAGCCGCGGATCGGGCACGCCGAGTGCGATCGCTTCGGCTACCAGACCCGTTGCCAGCACGGCCTCCTCGATTTCCTGCGGGCTGATGCGGTTGCCCGCACTCTTGATCATCGCGTCGCGCCGGCCGACGAAATAGAGCAGACCGTCGCTGTCACGCCGCACCCGGTCGCCGGACCACACCGCCGTTCCGCCATAGCGCGAGGCGACGGGCGCGGGACGAAAGCGTTCGGCGGTGCGCACCGCATCCTGCCAGTACCCTTGCGCAACCAGCGGTCCGCAATGCACCAGCTCGCCCTCGACACCATCGGCGGCGACGGAGCCGGTCTCGTCGATCACCAGCACTTCGGCGTGGGGGATTTCCGTGCCCATCGAAGTCGGATGACTGTCGATCAGGGCCGGGTCAAGGAAGGTTGAGCGGAAGGCTTCGGTCAAACCGTACATCGCGTAAAGGCGCGCGGCGGGAAAGAGCCTGCGCAACCGCTGCACAAGGTCAGGCGTCAGCGCTCCGCCGCTGTTGGTCAACCTGCGCAGCGGTTCGACAGCCTCGTCCGGCCAGTCCAGCTCGGCAAGCTGGACCCATAGTGGCGGTACCGCTGCCAGCGTGGTCACGCCGTGCCGGGCGATCGCCTTCACAACATCACGCGGCGCGAGATAGTCCAGCGGGACTGCACTTGCTCCGGCGTACCAGTGCGAGAGCAGCTGGTTCTGGCCATAGTCAAACGATAGCGGCAGCACCGCCAGCGCCCGGTCATCCGAGGTCAGTTTCAGGTAGGACGCCACGCTCTGCGCCCCGAGCCAGAGATTGGCGTGGCTCAACATCACGCCCTTGGGCCGGCCTGTCGATCCACTGGTGTAAAGGATCGCGGCGAGGTCATCGGGATCGGCGCTGGAAGGAGGCAGCTCGCCCGCGTCTGCCGCTTGCGCGAGCGCTGCATCCTCGGGCATCTGGAAACAGCCATCGGGCAAGTCGGCCGAAACCAGCGTGGCCAGCCGCGCAGGCGTGGCCAGCAGCAGCGCTGCACCGCTATCGGCCAGGATGTGGGCCACTTGCGCACGCTTGAGCAGCGGATTGATCGGCACGTAAATGAGGCCGGCCCGCGCTGCGGCGAGGGGCAACAGGCAAGTCAACTCACCCTTCGCCGCCCAGCTTGCCACTCTCGCTCCGGGCTCCGGAACCATGGCCCGCAGCCATCCAGCGAGCCGCGCGACACGCGATCTTAAGTCCTTCCAGCTAAGCGTCCCGTCGCGCAGTACCAGCGCGGGCGCATCATCCGCCCCGCGTAGCGCAAGGTGGTCGAGCGGCCGGATTTCGGTCTGGAGCTGCACGGACACGGGTTAACGGGGGCTTTCGCAAGGGTTTCAGCACGGTGATCGAGGTCGAGTATCACGATGATCTTAAAGAAGTGCAAGGCGACGCGGCGCTGGCCGCGCTGCTTGCCTCCCCCTGTGCAGCCGCGCCATTCGACCGGCTGGAGTGGTGGCGCCTGATCGCCGAGGAGTGCGGCCTCGCTCCCTTGATCGCGATCGCCCGGGCAGGCGACTGTCGGGCCGTGCTGCCGCTGACCCGCAACGGTCGCCGGGTCGAGGGGCTTGCGAACTGGTACAGCTTTCGCCTCAAGCCGCTCTGCAACCAGCCGGATCGCGCACCCGAATTGCTCGCCGCGCTCGCCTCCGATCTCGCTGGCGAAGCGCCTCGCATCTCACTGCGCGGTGTGCCCGATGAGCAGGGTGAGGCAAGCATGTTCGAAGCCGCCTTTCCCGGTGCCGGATGGGTGGTGATGCGCGAGAGCTGCGACACCAATCATTACCTGGAAACTGGGGGACGCAGCTTCGCCGAGTATCTCGCCACCCGTCCGGGCCAACTGCGAACGACGCTGAAGCGGCGGCGAGGAAGGGTGGAAACCGTCGTAGAGACCAACTTCAGCGCCGAAAGCTGGGCGCTCTACGAAGGGGTTTACGCCCGCAGCTGGAAGCCAGCCGAAGGGTCCCCCGCATTTCTGCGTCGTTTTGCCGAGGCAGAGGGAGCGGCGGGGCGGCTGCGGCTGGGCATTGCGCGGCTAGGCGGCGAAGCGATTGCTGCGCAGTTTTGGACGGTCGAAAACAATACCGCATTTATCCACAAGCTTGCCCACACGGACGACTCGCGTCCACTTTCGCCCGGCACGGTGCTCAGCGCCGCCTTGCTGGAGCATGTCATCGACCGGGACCGGGTTACTCTGGTCGATTTCGGCACCGGTGATGATGGCTACAAGCGTGACTGGATGGAGCAGCAGCGGCCGCGCTATCAACTCGACCTGCTCCGGCCCTGCTGGCCCGGCAACTGGCCGGCAATCGGCAAGGGTATGGGCCGGCGCCTGCTTGCCCGCAGCGGCATGCCTCGCTAGAGCGCGGCAACTCGCCGAACCGGCAGCCTTCCGAGGGGGGTAATGACCAAGACCACCGACCAATTGCTTCGCCGCATCCTAAGCGACGTGCTGGGGCTCAGACCGGGCCAGGCAGCGGAGTTTTCCGCGGCCACGGGCTTGTTCGGCCATCTGCCCGAGCTCGATTCGATGGCGGTCGCCGGGTTGCTCACGGAAATGGAGGATCGCCTGCATATCGTCATCGAGGATGACGAGATCGACGGCGAACTGCTGGAAACCTACGGCAGCCTGCTCACTTTTGCCCAATCCAAACGCGGGCACCCGTGACGCCGCTGTGCTGGCCCTGCCCATTGCCCGGCGGTGCCAGCGCAATGGAACTGGCGCTTGTCGCCGATCGCAACCGCAACAGCCGGCTGCTGATCGTCCCAGCCCTGTTCGACGAAGCGAACAAGCTGCGGCGGTTGACCGTGGAGGTGATGCGCCGGCTTGATGCTGCGGGGATTGACTGCTTCCTGCCCGATTTGCCGGGCAGCAATGAAAGCCTTGCCCCCCTCGAAGCGCAGTCGCTGGAGGTGTGGCGCAACGCGGTGGCGGCCGCAGCCGCGCATTTTCGCGCCACGCATGTGTTGACGGTCCGCGCCGGGGCCTTGCTCGCCCCGGACGGCCTGCCGGGCTGGCACTACGCCCCGGTCGGCGGTGCCAGCGTGCTGCGGCAACTGCTGCGCGCCCGAACGATTGCCGCGCGCGAAGCCGGGCGGGATGAGACAATACCGGACTTGATGGCGCTCGCGGTGAGCGAAGGGCTGGAACTCGGCGGCTATCGCCTGTCGGCTGCGTTGTTCGCGGCGTTGTCCGAAGCGGTGCCTGCAGCGGCCCCGGGTCCATGCATCATCGATCAGGACATGCTTGATGGTCCGGGCCTGTGGTTGCGGGCGGAACCGGACGAGAGCCGGACGCAGGCCGATGCCTTGGCGGCAGCGGTTGCCCTAGGGATCACGGCTTGACGCGGCGGGCGATCCAGTTCCCGTGCGAGGGTTCGCTGTTGGCTGGCACCATCGACGAAGCGCCCGGCGAGACCGGTCTGCTGATCGTTTCCGGCGGGAATGAAATTCGCGCCGGGGCCTGGGCCGGGCAAGCCCAGCTCGCCGCCCGGATCGCGGCGGCCGGCTACCCCGTGCTGCGCTTCGATCGGCGCGGGGTGGGTGACAGCGAGGGCGGCAACGCCGGGTTCCGCAGCAGCGGCCCTGACATCGCCGCCGCGCTCGCCGCCTTGCGTGCTGAAGCCCCGCAAGTGCGGCGGGTGGTCGCATTCGGAAATTGCGATGCCGCCAGCGCATTGATGCTTGTTGGCGGCGCAAGCTGCGATGCTCTGGTTCTGGCGAACCCCTGGACCTTCGACGGCGAAGCGGAGGCCCCGCCGCCGCAACTCATCCGCGATCACTACCGCCGCCGCCTCTCCGATCCGCGCGCGCTATTGCGCCTGCTGATGGGCAGGGTTTCGCTGCGGCAAGCACTCGCCAGTCTGCGCCAGGCCGCTGGCGGCGAGAAACAGGACGCTGCCGGACTGGCGCAAGAGATGGCCCAGGGGCTGGATGCCTTTCCCGGCGAGGTCCACTTCCTGCTGGCAGAGCGCGATCGTACCGCAAAGGCGTTCCTGGCCCGCTGGAACCGCCAGGATCCCCGCCTCCTGTATTGTCCTGCCGCTACCCACGGGTTTGTCGAAGCTGCCGCACGCGACTGGCTGACGCACCAGCTGCTTGAGGTTCTTGCGGCGGCGGATCGCGCTATTTGACCGCAATCAATGCACGCGGTGCGAATACCCCCTTGCTAACGCGAATGGATCGCAATAGCCGGCGAACCACATCGACAGGGGATTTCATGCGTCATCTGCTAGTTACCAGCGCCTCGGCAGCGCTCGCCGTTGCCACTGCTTCACCGGCCTTCGCCGCGCCCGGATTGGGCAACGAAGTCGACGGCGCGACTGCCGAGAAAGGCGAATTCGAAGCCGAAAGCCGCTATGATACACTGACCGGCGGTCCTGACGACGGGGAAGACGTGATCCAGCTTGAAGGCATGTACGGGGTCAGCGACCGGCTGCGCCTCGGCGTCAATCTCGAGATCGAGCGCGAACCGGGCTTCCCGCGCAAGGCCGAGGATCTGGGGCTCGAGGCGATCTGGACGGTCGGGCGCGTTGGGGGGATCGACGTGGCGATCTACGGCGAATACGGCATCACCTTCGACGGTACCGACGCGGTCGAAACCAAGCTTATTCTGCAGCGCCGCACCGGCCCCTGGGACCTGCGTTTCAACCTGATCGCCGAGAAGGAACTGGACAGTTCTGAGCCCGTCGAACTCGGCTATGCCGCCTCGGTAGATGCGGAAGTGGCGGACGAGCTCCGGATCGGCGTGCAGGCCTTTGGCGAGCTCGGCACCACGCGCGATTTCCTGCCACGGAGCGAGCATTTCTTCGGCCCCGTGATCAAGTACGAAGTCGAAGGCCTTGGTCCGGAGCTGAAACTGGAAGCCGGCTATCTGTTTGCCCTGTCCAAGGCGAAGGATGATACCAACGGCCAGCTGCGCATCGGGCTCGAGCTCGAATTCTGAGCCGACGGTTGACGTGGCCGGGCAGGACCGCAATCGTGCAGGCATGACCCTGCCCGGCCCCGCTTCCAACAGCTTCATCTCGCAACGCCTCCGGCTGCATTACGTCACTTGGGGTGATCCAGCCGCTCCGCCGCTGGTCCTGCTGCACGGTGGACGCGACCATTGCCGCAGTTGGGACTGGGTTGCGGCGGAACTGGCGCGCGACTGGTATGTCATCGCGCCGGACTTGCGCGGACACGGCGACAGCGCCTGGTCGCCCGATGGCGATTATTCGATGTTCGCCTACATCAGCGACTTCGCCCAGCTGGTGCATACGCTGGGATATGACCAGGTCACGATCATCGCCCATTCGCTCGGCGGCTCGATTACCTCGCGCTATGCCGGGCTCTATCCGGACAAGGTCCGCAAGCTGGTCAATATCGAGGGGCTCGGGCCTTCTCCCAAGATGCAGGCCGAACGCGATGCGGTGCCTTACGCAGATCGGCTGCGAACCTGGATCGAAGGCCGCCGCAAGGCAGCCGGCCGGCTGCCCAAGCGCTATGCCTCCATCGAGGAATGCATCGAGCGGATGAAGGCGGCCAATGCCTTTCTGACCGACGAACAGGTGCGCCATCTGACTGTCCACGGGGCGAGCCGCAATGAAGACGGCAGCTGGAGCTGGAAGTTCGACAACTACCTCCACGTGTGGCCGCTGGCAGAAATCCCGCAAGCCGAAATCGAGGCGCTGTGGCACGCCATCGCCTGCCCGATGCTGCTGCTTTACGGCGCGGACAGCTGGGCTTCGAACCCCGAAAAGGACGGACGGCTAAGCCATTTCCGTAACGCGCGGGTGATCGAACACGAGAAAGCCGGTCACTGGCTGCATCATGACCAGTTCGATCGGTTCATAGCCGATGTGCGGGCGTTTCTGGACTGATCCGGACGGCGCGGACGGACAACTGCCTGATCCGCGAAATGCCTCAGTCAGCTGTGGACGTGCTTCGGCGCGTAAAACAACGGCTTGCTGCAGCTGTCGCAGCACAAGTCCTCCGTCGGGATGGGGCGATCATCCGCCACCGCATTGTGCGCATCGCCGCCGCAGCAGGAACAATCGCTCGACAGCGCCGCATAGGCCTCGAGCATGGCATCGCTCCACGGCACGGCGCAGAAGGGACATGTCGCACGTCCGTCGGTTTCATGTTCGTGCATCAAAGTCCCAATCCTGCCTTGCGCGAGACGATGTAAGCCTCGTTAGTGAACCACATGCCGCCATGCTGGCGCAACACGCGGCGGGTAGCGTCGAGATAGAGATCCTGGCTCATCGCCTCGGCCAATGGGGCATCTTCGACTTGTGCAACGTAGTTAGCGGCATTCCATGCTGCAAGGAGCGTCGAGCTGCCGATTTCCGCACCGGGCGCGATTTCCGTCGCGAGGGTGCGGGTGTGATAACGGAACAGGGCGTCTTCGTCCTTGGTGCGGTGGAAAACGAAGTGTCCCGCCGCCCCGCCCAGCTCCGCCCGCACCGCATCCAGCAGCGCATCGCGATTGGTCACAAAGGGATTGGCATCGGGCCAAACCTCGCGGATCAGCTCCATTCCGGCATCATGCCCGTGGGCATGGACGCCCATCAGTCGTCCATTTGGCCGCAGCGCCCGGACCACCGGGGCGACGATGCTGCCGGCCTTGAAGTCCAGCGGGGCGCGGGCGCGGTAAGGGTGCGAAAGCAGGATGAAATCAAAGTCCGCTCGGGCCAGGCCGCGCCGCGGGATGATCGAATCCAGCACGAACTTCTGGTCCTGGCGATAGATCACCAGCACCGCGGGTGTCTTGGGCACCGGGTGCCCGGTTTCGGGGTTCACCTCGACCTGCCAGTCGAGATCGAGCATCGGCTGCAGTCCGGCGATGGCTTCCTCGAATGCCCCCGCCGTGGTCCCCTCCAGCGCAACCTCGTGCCAGGCCATGGTGCTGGCACGGACCGGCGAGGAAGGCTTGAGCCAGGGTGCGTCGGGGTAATTGAGGTTGGTCACCACAAGCACGGTGGCCGGATGCTCCTGGAAGCGGTCCGGCATCTTCTCGAGCATCAGCCGGACGTTCTCCATGCTGATTTCCTTGGCCGCGACGTAGAACGGCAGCCAGGGGTGCCGGCGATGCGCGCCGCGCAGCAGCCGG
Organism: Sphingomonadaceae bacterium; assembly: GCA_947472735.1. Lineage (GTDB taxonomy): Bacteria > Pseudomonadota > Alphaproteobacteria > Sphingomonadales > Sphingomonadaceae > Novosphingobium. The sequence continues at coordinate 46,268 of CANJBY010000009.1, forward strand.
GCCAGCGCCGTGCCGTCCCCCGCCCCGCCATCGAACAGACGGATCGCCGGCGGCTCGGGCTGAGTCAGGCTCAACTCCTCCAGCGCGCGATCGGCAATCATCTGCTTTTCCGACGTCGTGTTGACGAACATCAGGTATTTCTGGCGGTTGTCGTAGAAGCGGAAATTGTGCTCCGGCCCGCGCTGCTTGGGCAAACCGACGATGGCCGAGCGCAGAGTGCGCGCGGAAGGTCCGCCCAGCGAGGCGATATACTGGTGCACCCGGTTGACCGTCTGCAAGGTCACCCGCCCGCCCTGCTGCAAGCGGCTGACCAGCTTGCCATCGTTCACCGCCTGCCGCCCGAAGGTGGTCTGCGCGATCCCGAGCCGGCGACATGCCTCGTAGATCTGCGCCAGCAGCGCCTCGGCGTCGGTCATGTCCTCGTCAGGGGTGTCGCTCATGCCTTTCTCCTACCGGCTGGGCGGAGCAAAGCCAACCGTCAGAGATTCTCACGCACCGCCCGCTCGTAGGATCGCGCGTAGGGCTTGAGTCCCTGCCAGGTCACCAGCACCACGAGCACGCCCGTGATCACCGCATTCAGCGACATCGAGTATTTGAGCTTGGAGGGATCGCCGAAGACATAGTCGGTCATCACCGCCACGATCAGCGGGCTGAGTGCGAAAGCGATCACGTTCGAGCTGAACTGGTAGAGCGAACTGATCTGCGCCCGCATCGTGTTGGGTGTGACCACCTGGAACGAAGCGATGCCCGGGCCGAAGCACAAGGCCCCGAAGAACAGCGCAACTGCGGTTAGTCCCTGGATCAACCAGGGATCGTGCAGCAGCGGCGAAATCGCCAGGATCGGGGCCGAGAGAACCATGCTGATCAGCACGATCCGCAGATTGGCGTCGTGAATCCCCTTGCGGGTCCAATGTTCGGAAAGCTTCCCGCCAAGGATCATGCCGATCGGCGAGACCACCAGGGTGATGATCCCGGTCGTGATCCCGGCCTTGGCCAGGCTCCAGCCGAACTCGCGGTGAAGGAAAGTCGGCCCCCAGGTCGCCACGCCGGCGCCGAGCAGGATGCGCAGGCAGCCGCCGCCGATCACTGCCAGGTAAGTACGCCATGAATCCATGAGCCAGCGGCCGACTTCGCGCAAAGGCACCGGCTTGGGCCGCGTGCCTGCGACCAGCCCGCGCCGCGCCGGTTCCTTGGTCATCATCACCACCAGAGTCCACAGCAGGCCAGGAAAGCCGACAATGATGAAGGCCCATTGCCAGGGGCGAATGACCCCGAAGATGCCGATGGAGACGGGTTCGAACTGGGAAACCAGCGAAAGCACCACGCCGCCCGCGAACAGCGCGAGACCGGTGCCGGTCATCGCGCCGAGGCCCATCACGCCCGTGGCAAAGGCCACCTTTTCACGCGGGAAGGTATCGGTGATGATCGACCAGGACGCCGGTCCATAGCCGGATTCACCCACGCCGACCCCGATCCGCGCGAGCACCATGCCCATGTAGCTTTGCGCCACGCCGGACAGCATGGTGCAGGCGCTCCAGAAAGCGATGCAGGCCGCCACCAGATTGCGCCGGTTGGTCCGGTCGGCCAGGCGGGCGATCGGCATCCCGGCAATGCCGTATGTGATCGAGAAGGCCGCGCCGATCAGCAGGGCGGCCTGGGTATCGGTAATCTTGAAGTCATCCTTGATCGGATCGATCATCAAGGACAGGACTTGCCGGTCCAGCACCGTGAACATGACCACGATGGTCATCACGAAGAGCGAGAAATAGGCCTGTTTCTTGGGGGGGAACGGAACGGCGTCTCCGCCGGTCTGCACGGACTGCGGGCTTTCTGCTTCACTCATCCTGTGTATCCGTCTCCACGGTGGCTGGCTCTACCCGGGGTTTTCGGCCCCATCGGTCCAGATTTCTGTTTGTTGAGTGGCACTACCACGGTCCGGGCGCTTGCCCTTACCGGAAATTGAACGAACCGGGCGCGGAAGCTGCGAAGGCCGCTCGTACCGGGTCGCAGGTCTCGGCAAAGCCATGCAAATCCGGCAAAAAAAGACGGGCCGCGATTGCTCGCGACCCGCCCCGTTTTGCCTTGGATTTGGCTTAGAACTTCTTGCCCAGCTCCAGGAACCATTCCCGGTTGCGGCCTGGCTGGCCGTTGACATTGGGGAAGCCGATGTCCTGGTAGATGAAGAAGTTGTAGTAGTAGTGCTTGTTAAGCAGGTTGTTCGCACCCAGCGACACGGTGAAATCGTGTTCCTCGTGGTGGTAGGTGAGACGCCCGTTGAACAACGAGTAGGCCGGCTGATCGTAAGTGCTGCGCGCCGCGCTCATCTTGATGTTGCCGGTATAGAACCAGTCAAGACGCGGAGTCAGCGTACCGCCGGTGAACGGCACCTGGTACTGCAAGCCGGCATTGGCGTTCCATTCCGGAATGCCGGTGATCCGGCCGGTGGCGAAGGTACGGGCTTTGAGGTCAGGCGAATCGAACTTCGCATAACCGACCGCACCGTTGATCGACAGACCCTCGATCGGGTTGGCTTGCAGTTCCAGCTCGAAGCCCTTCACCTTGCCCGGCGTGTTGACGAAGTAGGTACGCGGGATCGAAAGGACGCCGATCCCCGCTGCCGGGTTCGCCGGACCATCGGTGGCCGAGCTGTAGGCCGTTGCGCGGCAGGTGGTGGCACCCGGTCCGCCAGCGGCGCCTGGCACGATCACGCAAGTGCCCGGCTGGGCAACGCCACCGGTCAGCAGGTTGATTTCCGCACCGGTCGAGTTGGTGATGCGGGTCTTGTAGTCCGTGTAGAAGGCTGCCGCGTTCAGGCGCAGCTTGCGGTCGAGCATGTCGGCCTTGAAGCCCACTTCATAGGCCAGGGCCTTCTCGCCAGCGAACTGCACCACCTGGGTGGGCTGCTGGGGACGGGTGTTGTAACCCGGGAGACGGCTGCCGGTCGATGCCGAGGCATAGACCATCACGTCGTCATTGACGTGATAGTTGGCACCCAGCTTCCAGTCCCAGCGCTTGGCGCGCGGATGGACCTTGAAGATGGTGTCACCAGCCAGCGGGCTCGGCACCGCGTTGGTATCAAGCACGTTCGAGAAGTCGACTTCCTTGCCATCGTCCGAATAGCGCAGGCCGGCGGTGATCCCGAGGCCCTCGATCGGCTTGACGGTGAGGTTGGCGAAAGCCGCCTTGCTGGTCGGGTCGTACTTGATGTTCTGGATCTTGTAGAACGCGCTCTGCGGCGAATAGGTGATGGCGTGCGTGAAGCCGTCACCGGTGAAGTAGAAGCCGCCGACGACCCAGTCGACCAGATCGGACTTGCCGGCCAGACGCAGTTCGGCGTTCTTGTAGGATTCGCCGATGTTGAGCAGCGTGTGCTCCAGCACCAACGGCGAACCGTCGATGTCGAAGGCGTGGGTTTCGGTCAGCTTGCGATAGCCGAGCACCGCAGTCAGATCGATGTCACTGGTCAGGCCGATGACGGCTTTGGCCGAGAGGCCCCAGTTGTCGAGCTTGGTGCTCGAGGGGAACACGGCCCCGCCGCGGTTCGAGCGCCCGTTGTGGAAGGTGCTCGGGGTGGTCAGCGCCGGGTTGGTCGATCCAACGATGCCCGGAACGATCACGCCAGCGCCGGTCGGGTCGCTGTAGGTGGCATAGCTGGTGAACGGGTTGTTGGTGACGAAACGCGAGTCATAGACAACACCGAAGGCATTGGCCTGCTTCTGCAGGTTGGCGCCGCCGGGGCCAGTGACGGCGAGCAGCTGGTCGGCCGGGTTTTCCGAACGATCACGCGTGTAGTCGGCATTCAAGGTGAGCTTCACGTTGTCCTGCGGCTGGAACAGCACGCTGACCTTGCCCGCACGGACGTTTTCGCCGCCGAGCGTGCCAACCTGGCAATCGGTGGGGGTGAAGTTGTTGGAGGTCACGTTGAGGCCGCTGGCATAAGGCAGCGAGCCACCCAGCGCCGGGGTGCCAAGGCGGTTCATGTCGCAGCGGAAGTCCAGCAGCTTCTGGTAGCCGTCACGCTGCTTGGAGATCACGCCGACCATCAGCGCGACCTTGTCGTTCAGCGGAACGTTGAAGCCGGCGCGGAAGTCGAGCCGGTTGAAACGACCGGTGGTCGCCTGGACGTAGCCCGAAGCTTCGGTCGTGCTGGGCTGCTTGGAAACGATGTTCACCGCGCCGGCAAGGGCGTTACGGCCGAACAGCGTGCCCTTCGGACCGCGCAGCACTTCGATGTGGTCCAGATCGAGCAGGTCGAAGTTCGAACCCAGCAGGATCGGGTAGTACACGTCGTCAATGTAGTAGGCGACCGACGGCTCTGAACCGAGGCTGGTGTCGGCCTGGCCGATGCCGCGGATGAAGGCGCTGACGCCGGGGCCGAAGGCACCCTGCACGCGGCGGAAGGTGGCATTGGGAACTGCATTCGACAGATCGGCAACCGACTTGAGGCCGCGATCCTGGAACGCCTGCGAGGTCACTGCGGTGATCGCGAGCGGCGTATCTTGCAGCTTGGTTTCCTGGCGGGTGGCGGTGACGATGATTTCGTCGAGGCCGCCCCCCCTATGCCGCAGCGTTTGGGCAAACTTGCACGGTGCGGTATTAGGACTTTCACGTTTTGCGTTGCAAATCAGCGTTATACCTCACTTAACTGCTTGAATTCTAATGGCATAATGGTTTGCATTGCTGACAATTTTTCCGCTTCGGGCAAGCGGAATTCGGCGTAGTGTGGCAAACCGGCACCACTTGCCTGGAAGGACACCGAAATGAAGATCACGGGCTGCGCAGTGCGCGCCATCGCCGTCAATTTCGAAGGCGTGATGCCGGCCACCCATGTCACGCTGCAATTGCAGACTGACGCGGGTCTGGAAGGCATTGCCTATGTGTCCCGCGTCGGGCCGCGCAACCTGCGGGCGATGGTGTTGGTGATCGAAGCCCTGGTCGAAAGCCTCAAGGGCGCGGACCCGACCGCGGTCGAGGCGGTTCACGCCAAGATCTTCGGCAACAATCTGGGCGCACCCGTCAGCGGCCTTGAACGCCGCGCCGCCAGCGCGATTGACGTGGCGTGCTGGGATCTTAAGGGCAAGGCCGCCGGCCTGCCGGTGCACAAGCTGATGGGCGGCTTTCGCGATCGGATGCCGATCTCGGCCAACTGGCGGTTGATGCCCGGTCCGCCGAAGGACGTGGTCGCCCGTCACCTCGAAGACGTCCTCGCGCGGGGTTTCCGGGCAGTGAAGGCGCCCTGTGGGCTTTCCCCGCTCGACGTGGCGATCGATCACGTTCGCTTCATCCGCGAATGCGTGGGGCCGGACGTGAAGATCATCGTCGACGGCAACTTCCAGTGGGGCCTGCGCAACGCCCTGCACTTCGCCCGCGAGACCGAGGAGTGCGAACTCTACTGGATCGAGGATCCCGTGGCCTGGCATGACTATGCCGCCATGCACGAATTTACCGGTTCGGTCCGCCAGCGAACCTGCGCCGGCGAAGTGTTCCAGTATGAGCACGAGTTTTCCCGGCTGCTGGAAGAACGCTGCTCCGACTATGCGATGATCGATCAGGACCTCGGCCTTACCGGCTTCCTCAAGGTGGCACACATGGCCGGGACGCACGGCGTGCCGGTGGTCAACCACCTGGCCCCCGAAACGCTGTGCCACCCGCTGGCGGCGGTGCCGAATGGCCTGATCGTCGGACTGGTGCCGTGGGGCCAGCCGCTGTTTACCGAACCGATGCGGGTTGAGGACGGCGAGCTGGTGCTGCCGACCGGCCCGGGCCTCGGGCTTGAGTTCGACGCTGACGTTCTGGAAAAATGCGCGGTCTGACCCGCGAGAGGAGAGACCTATGCCTACTGCCCGCCCCCCGCTCGATGGTTTGCGGATCCTGAAACTCGCGGTGGCTGATTGCGACCACTCCCTCGCCTTCTATGAGCGGGTGTTCGGCGCGGAACGGATCGCGCAGGCCGATCATCGCGATGCCAACGGCGCGATCTATGCCTACATCTGCGACATTCCAGGCTTCGGCAAGATCGACCTGCGGCTGCTGCCCGAACACGCCGCCGTGGCCCGCAAGATGGACCCCATATCGCTCCACATCGCCGACAAGGCGACGCTGGATAGCTGGGCAGAGTTTCTCGACAGCCTGGGCGATGTCCATCACTCCGGCGTGTTCGCCACCGGGCTGAGCTGGGCCATCGGGGTCGAAGACCCGGACGGCCGGGTGATCAAGCTGTTCTCCCGCGAAGGCCACGGGCCCGAAATCAAAGCGACGCCGGACAACCCCTGGATGAAGAATTGACTTCGCGCCCGGCACGCCTGATCCCTTCCGGATAACGGGAGAGATCGGGATGCCGGGCCAGTCGCTCATTGCCTCGCGGCAAGACCTTGAGGCTTACATCGGCCATTTCAATGCGCACGAGTACGACCGGCAGATCGCCTATTACGCACCGGATGTGCGCTACAAGGTTGGCACGCTGACCATCGACAGTCCGCAGGCGATCCGGGAGTTCTATGAGGACTTTCACGCCTATTCCGACGAGCATGTGCAGTTGCTGGAATTTGCCCTGACCGGCGATGTGGTAGGGGCGGTTCTGGCAACCACGTTCCAGCCGCACCGCGACTATCTCAAGCACGGGCTGGAGTTTTACGCCGGCGAGGAGCGCGCGATCGTCACCCTCGCCTTCTATCGCCTCAAGGCCGGCAAGATCCACCGCATCCGCATGGCCCGCTATCCGGGCCCGCGGAGTGATTTCGGCTAAAGCCTAGCGGCGCAGCAAGGTCGCAACAAAATCGGCAGCGAGGCGCGCCACCAGGTCGAGCGTGCGCGCGTTCCGGGCGGGCTGGTCCGGCACTTCGAAGCTGTGATCCCCGCTCAGGACCACAACCCGGTCAGGCTGTCCGCCCGCCGCAAACAGGCGGTGAAACGAGGGCACAGGGCACAGCGGATCGGTATCGCCGACAATCCACAAGCGCGAGCGGGGCTCGGCATCAAGTCCCGGGAAATTTCCAGCCCCGGCATCCGCATTGGCGCGGCGGCACGGTGGGGTCAGGAAGAGTCCGCCCTTCAGCTCCGGATCGCGCCGCAGAACCTGCCAGGCGATGATCGAGCCGAGCGATTTGCCGCCGGCCACCAGGCGCGAGCGATCGATGCGGGGATCCTGCCGGGCCAGAGCGACGACCGTCTGCATGTCCTCGATCTCGGCGGAATGGTCGGCGGGCTGGCGGGCCGGGTCGGTTCCGGCCACGCGGTAGGCCCAGTCGAACCGATAGACAGCGATGCCTTGCGCCACCAGCGCCCTGGCGGTCTGCTCCATGATCGGCAGGCGCATGTGATAGCCAGCGCCTGCCGCCAGAATGACGGCCGGGAATGGTCCCGCGCCAGCCGGTCGCTCAGCGATGACTTCCACAGCCGCGCCGCGCGGCGTTACCGCGCGGGTGGGACTGTCAGCCCGCGCGACCGATGCCGTCAGCAGCAGCGCGCAGCACAGCAGGGCCCGGATCAATTGCACGGCGCCCTCCTTCACTATGGGAATCAGCCGATCAGCGGGGTGATCTTGGCGACTTCATATTCGGTGGCCTCATCGCCCGAACGCAGCACGACGGTCTTTCCCGCGCCGAGTTCCGCCTTGCGGATGTCGAGGAAATCCTGCCGCTGGGCGTCGGTGGCATAGGCCCCGGTGTCCAATCGCCCGTCCATCATCAGGGTGAAGGGAACGAGCGTCTCGGCCTTGCGGAAGTCGCCGATCCGGCCCCAGGCCGGGAACGGCCCGGTGCTGACGTTGGTTGCCTCGTCCACGTTGAGATCGAGCACGATCTGCTTGTCTTCTGCGGTGACTTCATCCGCACCGGTGGGCTTCAGCACCAACCGCATTGCCACTACTGCCATAATCAGAAATCCTTGCGTCGAGCTGCCCATTCAATGCCACGGCGAACGAGCGTATCGAACGGCTCGCTGCCCCAGGGTCCCCGACTATCGGGCTGGTCGGCAGATTCTGGACGAGGTTTGTCATAGGGGCGATTGGCGTGCCCCAGCGCGAGATAGACCACCCCGCCCCCGGCATCGCCGATCGCCCGGCGATACATCAGCGGGCGGTCCCGCTCTTCGTGAATGGCACCGAGCACGCCCCGGCCACCCCAACGGGCTTGCAGGAGCACTTCGACATTCTTGGCCACGACGTCGACACAGTGCATTTCATCCGAGACCGAGAAATCCGCAATTCCCGCCAGCAGCGGGTCTTCCGGCTTCATCACCTGCACCTTGAACTCATGGTACGGAGGATGATCGATGAACTGGCATCCGAGGATCTGGGCCATCGCCATATTCCCGGCCAGCGAACTGCTGCTGTGCATCGCAAACCAGCGGCCGCCCCGCTCCAGCCAGCACCGGAGCGTGGTCGAAGCCTTGTCGGTTACCGGGATCTGCGAGGTGTAGGTCACCAGCAGGTCGGCTCCGGCGATTGCGGCGCCGTCCTCGAAATCCTGCCAGCAATCCGTCCTGATCCCGTTCAGGTCATACAGTACCTTACCCAGGTGGAGCCGGGCGAAATCATAATCATGATTCCGCCACGGACTCCCGCAGATCAGGTTGGCGACAAGCGGTGCGGCCATGGTTCCTGCCTCCGGATCAGCGGACGCGACGGAACTTCTGGATCTGGTGCCCCATGGTCACGTCCTTGGGAATGCCGCGCAGGCCGCCGAAGGTCGTGGCGACCTCGGCCACATAAAGGCTGCCCTTGGAATCGATCGCCAGGCCGTGCGGAGCAATGAAGTTGCCCGGCGCGGTGCGGTTTTCGCTGTCTGCACCCCAGCGCGCGGCAATGGTGCCGTCCGGATAGAACACGGTCACGCGGCCCGGCAGATCCTCTTCCGGGAAGCCGTGGACGAACGAGCCCTGCCCCGGTTCAGCCGGACGCCACAGTTCGGACACATAGACCAGGCCGTCCTTGTCGACCGTCACGTCGGTCGGGCGCTGGACGTCGGTCCACATCTTGAGGAACTTGCCGGTGCGGTCGAAGAACTGCAGGCGATCGTTCTCACGGTCGGCGACGATGACGTTCTCGTCATTGTCGAGCGCGATGCCGTGCGGAAGGTGGAATTCACCGGGTCCGGTTCCGACCTCACCCCAGCTGTTAAGCAGTTCGCCATCGGGCGAGAAGTGGTGGACCTTGGCATTGCCGTAGCCGTCAGCGACGAAGATATCGCCGTTCTTGGCGACCGCCACGTTGCAGCAGCAGTTGAACGGACCCATCGCGCGCACCACGAATTCGTTGTGGTGAACCTTGATTTCCTTGCCGCGGAACCCGCCGTAGCCGGTGTCGGTGGTGACGTTCTCTTCGCCCAGCTTCCACTTGAAGTTGCCGTCGAGGTCGAACACCCGGATCACGCTCTGCTGATCGTCGGTGCAATAGCAGTGATCGTTGTGAATGGTCATGCCGTGGGCGCGGCCAAACACGCCGTCGCCCCACTTCTTGATGAAGTTGCCGTCCTCGTCATAGACCGAGACGCGCTCACCCTTGCGGGTGTGGAGATAGACGCGATCCGCGGAATCGCAGGCTACCGCGGCGACGTCCTGATGCGAATGCTCTTCGCCGGCGGGGCACTTTTCCCAGTTGGGAACGAGCTCGAACTTCACGGTTTCCTTGGTCATGGTCTGTCCTCTCTCCGGCGCCATCTTCAGAAGTAGCGCCCCACACTCTCGATATGCTCCACCTTCGGTGGTGCGACAAAATAGGGCCCAGCGAGTGCTCGCCATTGCCCGAACAGATCCGATTCCCGAAAGACAACCATATGGTCTTCCACCCGGTCCCATTGCACAATGAGCCGGTACTGCGCGGGATCTTCCGTCACCCGCGTCAATTCCATTGAGCGACAACCTGCTGCCTGACGCAGCACGGCCGAAGCCTTGGAAACCGCAGCCTCGAATTCCCCGGCATTCGCCGGGTCGATCGTCAGGCTGGCGATTTCGGTGATCATGCCGCTACGCCTGCCAACTCCGCAAGGGAGCATTCGGGGCGAGCGCCGTAATGGCTAAGAATTTCTGCCGCCGCGAGGCCGCCAAGGCGTCCGCACTCGGCCAGCGGGAGCCCACGGCTGATGCCATAGAGCACGCCGGCAGCGTAAAGATCGCCCGCACCGGTGCTGTCCACCAGTCGTTCCAGCGGAGCGGCGGGCACGTGGACGCGTTCCTCGCCGCGTACCAGCATCGAGCCCTTGGCACTGAGCGTGATGGCAGCAAGTTCGACCTGGCTCTTAAGCTGGTCGGCCGCTGCCTCCATGTCGGTGGTGCCGAGCAGCGCTTCGACCTCGTGCTCGTTGGCGAACAGGATGTCGACGTGGCCGTTGATGAATTCCGCGAACTCATCGCGGTAGCGGTGGACGCAGAAGCTGTCCGACAGGGTCAGCGCGACCTTGCGGCCCGCTGCGCGAGCGAGCTTCGCGGCCTTGTAGAAAGCCTGCTTGGCCTGCGGCGGATCGAACAGGTAGCCTTCGAGATAGGTGATCCGCGAATCCGCGACCAGCTGCGGGTCGACGTCAGCTTCGGTCAACTCGACGCAGGCCCCGAGGTGGGTGTTCATGGTGCGCTGGGCATCGGGCGTGACCAGAATCAGGCAGCGAGCCGTGGCGGTGCCTTCGGCAGCCGCGGCCGTGGCGTAATCGACCCCGATCGAATGCAGGTCGTGCGCGAAGATCCGGCCGAACTCGTCGTCCTTGACGCGGCCGATGAAGGCGGCCTTTCCGCCGAACGAAGCAACCCCGGCGATGGTGTTGGCCGCGGAACCGCCCGAAGCTTCGACTGCGCTGCCCATGATTTCGTAGATCGCATGGGCGCGGGCTTCGTCGATCAGGGCCATGCCGCCCTTGGGCATGCCTTCGGCCGCCAGCAGGGCGTCATCGGCCTGGGCCAGAATGTCGACGATGGCATTGCCGATTCCGAGGACATCGTATTTCGCTTCGCTCATCGTGGTGCTCCGTCTGAAATTGGTCCTCTCCATCTCGCTTCAGCGCCGATGGTGAGGTGGTAGTTCGTCCGCGACGGACGGAGGGGCAGACGTGTAAACGCCTTGCCCCTCCACCGCGCTGCGGGCAGGTCCTCCCCCTCTGCCCCAAGGGACAAACGGGGAGAATCTGGCAGGATTAGTAACGGTAGTGGTCGGGCTTGTAAGGGCCTTCCAGCGGCACGTTGATATAGTCCGCCTGCTTCTTGCTGAGCGTGGTCAGATGCACGCCAAGCTTTGCGAGGTGCAGCGCCGCGACCTTTTCGTCGAGGTGCTTGGGCAGGACGTACACGTCGTTCTTGTACTGCTCGGGGTTGGTGTACAGCTCGATCTGCGCCAGCGTCTGGTTGGTGAAGCTGGAGCTCATCACGAAGCTGGGGTGGCCGGTGGCGCAGCCCAGGTTCACCAGGCGGCCCTTGGCGAGGATGATGATCTGCTTGCCGTCCGGGAATTCCACCAGGTCCGTGCCCGGCTTGATCTCGGTCCACTTGTAGTTGTCGAGAGCGGCGATCTGGATCTCGCTGTCGAAGTGTCCGATGTTGCAGACGATCGACATCGGCTTCATCGCCATCATCTGCTCGGCGGTGATGACGTCCTCGTTACCAGTGGCGGTGCAGAAGATGTCGCAACGCTGGATCGCCTCTTCCATGGTGACGACTTCATAGCCTTCCATGGCGGCCTGCAGAGCGCAGATCGGGTCGATCTCGGTGACCATCACGCGGGCGCCGCCCTGGCGCAGCGAGGCGGCCGAGCCCTTGCCAACGTCACCGAAACCGGCGACGCAGGCAACCTTGCCGGCGAGCATCACGTCAGTGGCGCGACGGATCGCGTCAACCAGCGATTCCTTGCAGCCGTAGAGGTTGTCGAACTTCGACTTGGTCACTGAGTCATTCACGTTGATCGCGGGGAACGGCAGCTTGCCTTCCTTGGCGATCTGGTAAAGCCGGTGCACGCCGGTGGTGGTCTCTTCCGAGACGCCCTTGATGTTCTGGACCGTCTTGGTGAGATAGCCCGGACGCGCCTTGACGAAGGCGTTGAGCGCGCGGACGAACTCGATTTCTTCAGCATTGCTCGGCTCGAATAGCTTTTCGCCGGCCTCGACGCGTGCGCCCCACAGGGCGAACATGGTGGCATCGCCGCCATCGTCGAGGATCATGTTGCAGGTCTGGTCGCCCCAATCGAAGATCTGGGCAACGTAGTCCCAGTACTCAGCCAGGGTCTCGCCCTTCACGGCGAACACGGGGATGCCTTCCGCGGCGATCGCGGCGGCGGCGTGGTCCTGGGTCGAGAAGATGTTGCAGGTTGCCCAGCGCACATCGGCGCCCAGCGCGGTCAGCGTTTCGATCAGCACGGCGGTCTGGATCGTCATGTGCAGCGAACCGGTGATCCGTGCGCCCTTGAGCGGCTTGGATGCACCGAATTCCTCGCGCAGGGCCATCAGGCCGGGCATTTCGGTTTCAGCGATGTTGATTTCGGCGCGGCCGAACTTGGCCAGGCCAATGTCCGCGACAACGTAGTCAGTGAAGCTCATGGTTCTGTCTTTCGAATAGGAAGTCGGGTTCAGGCGAGCGCCGCCTTGAGATCGTCGATCAGGTCGGTCCGCTCCCAGGAGAAGAAGTCGCCTTCAGCCTTGCGGCCAAAGTGACCATAGGCAGCAGTCTTGCGGTAGATCGGCTTGTTGAGGCCCAGATGCGTACGGATGCCGCGCGGGGTCATGCCACCGAGCTTGTCGATCTTGCCGATCGCCGCTTCGATTGCTGCATCGTCTACCGTACCCGTGCCGTGGGTATCGACATAGAGCGACAGCGGCTTGGCAATGCCGATGGCATAAGCCAGCTGGATCGTGCAGCGCTTGGCGAGGCCGGCAGCAACGATGTTCTTGGCGAGGTAGCGGCTGATGTAAGCCGCCGAACGGTCAACCTTCGTCGGGTCCTTGCCCGAGAACGCGCCGCCGCCGTGCGGAGCCGCACCGCCGTAAGTGTCGACGATGATCTTGCGGCCGGTCAAACCGGCATCGCCGTCAGGACCACCGATCTCGAAGCTGCCGGTCGGGTTGATGTGATAAACCGTCTCGTCCGAGAGCAGTTCGGCCGGGATCACGCTGGCGATCACCTTCTTCACGTATGCGTGAAGCTCGGCTTCCTTGGCGCCTTCGTCATAGCCGGGGGCGTGCTGCGAGGACACGACGATCGCGGTAGCGGCCGCCGGCTTGCCGTCCTTGAAGCGCAGGGTCACCTGGCTCTTGGTGTCGGGCTCGAGGAAGGGCGCAGCGCCCGAATGACGGTCAGCCGCCATCTGCTCGAGGATCTTGTGGCTATAGTAGAGCGTCGCCGGCATCAGGTCCGGGGTCTCGTCGCAGGCGAAACCGAACATGATGCCCTGGTCGCCGGCGCCTTCGTCCTTGTTGCTCGAAGCATCGACGCCCTGCGCAATGTGCGCAGACTGGGCGTGGAGGCGGTTGATGAATTCCAGCTTCTCCCAGTGGAAGCCGTCCTGCTCGTAACCGATCTCGCGCACGGTGTTGCGCACCGCGGCTTCGATTTCGGCCTGGGCACCGGGGGCCCATTCGCCGTTTTCGTAGACGCCCTTGCAGCGGATTTCACCGGCGAGCACGACCAGCTGGGTCGTGGTCAGGGTTTCGCAACCGATGCGTGCTTCGGGGTCCTTCGAAAGGAACAGGTCAACGATGGCGTCCGAGATCTGGTCCGACACCTTGTCGGGATGGCCTTCGGAAACGCTTTCGGAGGTAAAGAGATAATCTTGGCGGGCCATGGGGCTCCCTCTCTTGTTGATTGCTGGCTGGATAAATGGATTTGCGCCGTTGCGACGCTATTCGCGGATAATCAAGTAGCTCTCGTCGTTGAACCAGAGTTCGCCGTTCTTTCTCAGCACCTTGCGGGTTGCCTCAAGATAGGCGGGATTGCTCATCGCTTCAGCCAGACGTGCGTCGTCGATCTGCGCGACGTAGGTAGCGGCGTTCCATGCGGCAAGCAATGTCGAGGTCCCGATGCTCGCCCGCTCGCTCTCGATCTCGTCGGGCAGAGTGTGCATCTCGTAGCGGAACAGCGATTCGGAGCTGGGCAGCGGATCGAAACGATAGTTCCGGGCTTCATCGCCCAGGGCCTGCTTCGTGGCCTCGAGCAACATGTGGCGGGACATGGTGAAGGGATCTTCGCTCGGCCAGACCTGCTGGACGATTTCGAGCGCCGGATCGTTGCCCGCGGAGTGGATCCCGAGCAGCCGGCCCTTGGGGCGCAGGCCCTTCGCCAGCGGTGCGAGCACGCGTCCGGCCTTGAACTCGGTGCTGGCCGAAAGCCGGAAAGGCTGGCTGGCGATCGCGAGATCGTAATCGGCGCGCGGGGCGTCGCGGCGGGGAATGACGTCTTCGAGGATGAACGAGCAATCCTCGCGGTAAATGATCAGCGTGGTCGGAACCTCGGGGATCATGCTGCCGGTCTTCTCGGAAGTCTTGGTCCGCCAGGTGCGCGCCAGGAAAGGCTGCAGGGCAAGGATCTGCTTCTCGAATTCGGCCGAAGTGCCGCCCTTCAGCACCACTTCCTTCCACACCATCTTGGCGCGGGCTTCCGGCTTGGCGGGGACCAGCCAGGGGGCCTCGCCGTAGGAGATGTTGGTGATCGCCAGGACCGTCTCGGGATGTTCGAAGAACCGGTCGGGCATCTTGTCGAGCGTCAGGCGGACGTCCTCGAGGCTGATTTCCTTGCCGGCGATCAGGAACGGATGGCGCGGATACTGCGTATGCATGGAACGCATCACGCGGGCCAGCACCGTGCCGTCGCCAATGCCGGCGTCGAAGAAGCGCACCGCCGGGGGCGAAGGCTCAAGGTTCTTCAGTTCGCGGGCAACGCGATCGGCCACGACCCACTTTTCCGAGCAGGTGTTGACGAACATCAGGTACTTCTGACGGTTGTCATAGAAGCGGAAATTGGTTTCCGACTTCTCGGACCCGGCTTCGTTAGCGGGCTGGGCTGTCATGGGCTGCGCCTTTCATCCTCGTTGTGAAGACGGCTGAGAAGCGCGGTATCCGCTCTCCCCTCGTCTTTTCTTGAAGGGTGGATCGGAGTTGCCGGGCTCCGGGTAAACCACATTCGGTCCCAACGGTCGCTGGTGGGCAGCTGCCCACACAGGCGGGCGAATGGCTGGCGCGCCGCTTCCGCCGCGGAAACCGGCGCCCGTACGTGTCGGCAAGCAGGACGGGCGACAGATTCCGCCCGCCCCTCATGGCGGCTGCCTTCCGCATCTCCGGCGCAGTTCTTCCGTTTCAGGCAAAGCCCTGCAACCGCGCAGTTTTTATTGGGCAGTTCCGACTCCACAGTCGCTTGCCGCCCCATCCTGAATGATGATTTTCCGCCCGACGGTTCAAAGTTTTTCCGCTGCAGACAATTACGCGGCCAGGTTGCGGCCTATCGAACTGGTGAGACATTGGAAGAGTGGCGGGCCGACCTGCCCTCGTGACCCGAAGACTCGCTGCCGAGAGGATTAGAAATCACATGAGACGTTCCACCGATTATTTCCTGAGCACTCACGGCGGCAACCTGCCGCGCCCTGCCGAGTTCGACGCCCTTCTCAAGAAGGCCAGCGAGCATCAGGACGAAGTGCAGGCGAAGCTTCCCGGCGCAGTGGCCTGGGTCATCGACAAGCAGATCGAATGCGGCGTCGATATCATCAACGATGGCGAATACGTGAAGGCGGCCGAGGGCGGCAATTACGGTTCGTACATGGGTGCCCGGTCGACCGGCTTCTCGAGCCGCGAACGCCCCGCCGGTGCCAAGCCCAAGCGCGGCTTCACTGCCGAGCGCGAAATTCCGGAATTCCCCGGCTTCTACGAGAGCGGCCTGTGGTTCGCCGGCTCGGGCGGCCCGGTTCGTCCCGGTTTCATGACCCCCGGTGGCGGGCGGATGACTTTCGGTGACCGTGAACAGGTCTGCGACAGCGAGATCACCTACACCGGCCAGAAGCTGATCCAGGCCGACATCGACGCCATCAAGAAGGGTCTTGAAGGCAAGAGCGACGTCGACGGTTTCGTCGCCTCGCTCGGGCCGCTTTCGATGGGTGCCGGCAAGACCAATCTTCACTACAAGAGTGAAGAGGAA
>CANJBY010000010.1 GCA_947472735.1 Sphingomonadaceae bacterium
CTTCACCGTGCGCAAGATGAGCTTCGGTGAAGGCGTGGAGCGCGTATTCCCGCTCTATTCGCCGAACATCGACAGCATTACCGTCGTCCGCAAGGGCGTGGTGCGTCGTGCGAAGCTCTACTACCTTCGCGGCCGTACCGGCAAACGCGCCCGTATTGCCGAGCGGCGCGATCCCCGCGCCGGCCAGGAGGGCTGAGAAGCCCAACGCCGCGAAACGGAAAGAATACCGTGAAGGCGTCCTGGCTCACCAGCCAGGGCGCCTTTCGCTTGTCGGGGACACAGATATTGCCATGCGACCCTTGCAACTTGCTCTATCCCTTGCCGGACTGGCCATGCCGGCGATTGCCGTTGCTGCAGAGGCCGGCGTGAGCCCGCCCGTCGTAGCCGATGCGGCCCAGCCGGTGCTGACTTTTGACCGGGTCTACGCCAGCCCCAGCCTGAACGGAAAGGTGCCCGCCGCCGTCAAGCTTTCGCCTGACGGACGCTACCTGACCATGCTGCGCAACCGCGCAGACGACCGCGAACGCTACGATCTGTGGGGCTATGACCGCACCGCCGGCACTTGGCGGATGCTGGTCGACTCGCTCAAGGTCGGCTCCGGCGCGGCCTTGTCCGAAGCCGAGCGGATGCAGCGCGAGCGGCAGCGCATCGGCGATCGCAAGGGAATCGTCACTTATGACTGGGCGGCAGACGGCAAGTCGATCCTCGTGCCGCTCGATGGAGCGCTGTATCTCGCCGGGCTCGATGGCACCGTCCGCAAGCTGGAGGGGGCGGGGACCAACCCGCTGAACCCAGAGCTGAGCGAGCAGGGCGGCTATGTCTCGTTCGTGCGCGACCAGCGGCTGTGGATCGGACCGGTGTCGGGTGAAGCCCGGGCGGTAACACCGACTGAGTCCAGCGACACGGTCCACTGGGGCGAGGCCGAGTTCGTCGCGCAGGAAGAAATGAGCCGGATGGACGGCTACTGGTGGGCGCCAAACGACAGCCGCATCGCAGTCGAGCGTTTTGATGAGGCCGGCGTCGGCGTGGTCACCCGCGCGGCGATCGGTGCGGAAGGCACGAAGACCTACCAGCAGCGCTATCCGGCCGCCGGCACGGCCAACGCCGAAGTCTCGCTGTGGGTGATGAAGCCCGACGGATCGGAGCGGGTCCAGGTCGATCTCGGCGCGAACAAGGACATCTACCTCGCCCGGGTCGACTGGGCGAAGGACGCCCGCACGCTCTACGTCCAGCGGCTGAACCGCGAACAGACCCGGCTCGACATGCTGGCCGTCGATCCCGCTACCGGCGCCTCACGTGTGCTCTTCACAGAGAACGCCGCGCCAAAGAGCTGGATCAACCTGACCAGCAGCTATCGCTTTCTCAAGGATGGCAGCCTGATCTGGCGGTCGGAGCGCGACGGGTTCGGGCACCTCTACCACTTCAAGGCCGGCAAGTGGCAGCAGCTCACCAAAGGCCCCTGGGTCGTCACCGGCATGGTCGGGGTCGACGAGCAGGCGGGCCGGGTGTTCTTCACCGGCACGAAGGACGATGTGCTGGCCCCGCAGGTCTATGCGCTGAGCCTTGCCGCCCCGGCGAAGCTTGAAAGGCTGACGGAAGCTAGCTGGGTCAACGGTGCCTCGATGGACAAGACCGGGCAGACGCTGGTTATAGCCCGGTCCTCGGCCGCACAGCCGCCGCAGGTCTATGTGGCCGACCGTGCGGGGAAGCGGCTTGCCTGGGTGGAAGAGAACGCGCTCGATGCCGCGCATCCTTACGAGCCGTTCCTAGCCGGGCACCGTATGCCGCAATTCGGCACGATCAAGGCGGCGGACGGCAGCGACCTGCACTGGCGGATGATTGCGCCGGAACTGGTGCCGGGCAAGCACTATCCGGTGTTCTTCCATCATTACGGCGGCCCGCATTCGCAGCAGGTCAGTCGCGGCTGGACCGGGGCGCTGGCGCAGGCGATCGTCGACAAGGGCTACATCTGGTTCGAGATCGACAACCGCGGTTCCGATAACCGGGGCGTGGCGTTCGAAAGCCAGATCTACCGCGCGATGGGCTCGGTCGAGGTTGAGGACCAGCTTGCCGGGCTGAGCTTCCTCAAAACACTGCCCTATGTCGATCCGGCCAAGGTCGCGACTTATGGCTGGTCTTACGGCGGCTACATGACGCTCAAGATGCTGCAGGCCAATCCGGGCGCCTACGCCGCCGGCATTGCCGGTGCCCCGGTGACGAAATGGGAGCTCTACGACACCCATTATACCGAGCGTTACCTGGGCGATCCGCGCACCGCGCCGGAAGTCTCTGCCCGCTCCGATGCGCTGGCCGACGCCGCGAAGATCATCGATCCGCTGCTGCTGATTCACGGCATGGCCGACGATAACGTGGTGTTTGAAAATTCCACGCTGATGGCGGCGCGGTTGCAGGCGGCCAAAGTGCCGTTCGAGATGATGTTCTATCCCGGCTACACGCACGCCGTCACCGGCCCCGCGATCGGGCCACATCTGTGGAACACCATTTTCGCCTTCCTCGAGAAACACGGGGTCGTGCCGCCGAAGTAGGGGAAGCCGTGTTTGCTCTCTCCCGTTGAGCTGCGCTCGCCTGCGGCTCAGGGGAGAGATACGAAGACTTGGCGGCGCAGCTGCCTGGTCGCAGTAGAGTGGGGTTTGTTCACGGACATCCCCCTCTCCCAACCCTCTCCCCTAAAGGGGCGAGGGCGAAGTTCACCGGTCGAAAGGCCAAATATCTTGCGGTCCGCCGACCTGACGCTAGGGAACGGCTCGCATACATGGAGTTGCTGAAATGGGTTATCGGGTAGTCGTCGTCGGGGCCACGGGGAATGTCGGCCGCGAAATGCTCAACATCCTCGCCGAGCGCGAGTTTCCCTGCGACGAGATCGCCGCGGTGGCGAGCCCGCGCTCGCATGGGATCGAGCTTGAGTTCGGCGAGACTGGCAAGATGCTCAAGGTCCAGAACATCGAGAACTTCGATTTCACCGGCTGGGACATCGCGCTGTTCGCCGCCGGCTCCGGCCCGACCAAGATCTATGCCCCCAAGGCCGCCAGCCAGGGCTGCGTGGTGATCGACAACTCGTCGCTTTACCGCATGGACCCCGACGTGCCGCTGATCGTGCCCGAGGTGAACCCGAACGCGATTGACGGCTACAAGGCGAAGAACATCATCGCCAACCCCAACTGCTCGACCGCGCAGATGGTCGTGGCGCTCAAGCCGCTGCACGATGTCGCCAGGATCAAGCGGGTGGTGGTGGCCACGTACCAGTCGGTCTCCGGCGCCGGCAAGGAAGGCATGGACGAACTGTTCACCCAGAGCCGCGCGATCTTCGTGGGCGATCAGGTCGAGGTGAACAAGTTCACCAAGCAGATCGCCTTCAACGTGATCCCGCACATCGACGTGTTCCTCGACGATGGTTCCACCAAGGAAGAGTGGAAGATGGTCGCCGAGACCAAGAAGATCCTCGATCCCGCGATCAAGATCAGCGCCACCTGCGTGCGCGTGCCGGTGTTCGTCGGCCACTCCGAGGCGATCAATATCGAGTTCGAGCGCGAGCTCAGCGCGAAGCAGGCCCAGGACATCCTGCGCGAGGCGCCCGGCGTGATGCTGATCGACAAGCACGAGGACGGCGGATACGTCACCCCGATCGAATGCGTCGGCGATTACGCCACCTTCATCTCCCGCGTCCGCGAAGACCCGACGCTCGACAGCGGACTGTCACTGTGGTGCGTCTCAGACAACCTCCGCAAGGGCGCCGCGCTAAATGCGGTGCAGATTGCCGAGCTGCTCGGGCGGCGGCATTTGAAGAAGGGGTGATGGGGCAAGTGAGGCGGGCGGGGTGATGGCTTCGGGCGTTTTGCTTTTATCTATCTGTGTCGGAAATGGGGTGGCTAGCGGACGTGGTCGATTTCAGGCTCTAGGCATATAGCGATGGAGGAAGACGGGACGAAGATGGCGAACGATGCCGTTGAGCAATCGGCAAATCCCGATTCAGCTGACTGGCGTTCCGCACGTCGCTACGTCGTGTGGATGATCATGCTGCCGCTGTGTCTGGTGGTAGCCCGCGATACCATCGGAGGCGATACCGTACTACTGCGCGAAGCCCCGGTCAGCGTGACGTATGTTTCATATGCTGCCGGCTTGCTAATCGGGTTCGTCCTTGCACGCATGTTTTGGACAATGCGACGAGCTCCGGGACGGTCAATCTCTCAAGTCATTGTATCGTCGATCTTCATCGTTCCACTCGCGATTGTTACGACAACTTATCTCGGAAGATGGGCGTTTGAGGTAGCGGCCTTTTCCGGTGCGCATAGGGTTAGTCAGCAAATCGAACTCAAAATAGTAGGCGTTCGGGGTGGGAAATCAGGTACATTCGTCAATCTCCGATCAGCCGCTGCCGACCGAGAAATAGACGCCAAGATCACTTCGGAATTATATTCTGAATTGGCTGCCATCCGCCCCCCGTTATGGTCGTTGGAATACGCTGAAGAGCCATTTTGCATGGCCTTGATCGGTGAATATGGTCGTTGGGGCGCGGCGCGGGCTTATGTCCCTGTGCGTTGGAAAACCGGTTTGAGTGCATTTCACGTTTGTTCGCACTCTGACGCGCTAGGCGAGTGACTAGTGAATGAGGAGCTTTGTGGACGCAAGCTGACATTCCTATCCTTCCCACTCCTCCCATGGCAATCACCCCGCATCGTGCTAATCCTCTGCCCATGACCCAGACCCTGACTGGCGGCTGCCAGTGCGGCCGCGTGCGCTACACCGCCAAAGCCGATCCGGCCGAGGCCTATCTGTGCCACTGCCGGATGTGCCAGAAAGCCACCGGCGGGGTCGCGGCGGCGTTTGCGGGGGTGAAGGTGGCCGATCTGGTCTGGCAGGGCGAGCCTGACTGGTACGACAGCTCACCGATCGCCCGGCGGCCGTTCTGTTCGCACTGCGGCACCCCGCTCGGCTTCCGCTTCACCGAAGGCAGCGAAAAGATGGACCTGACCATCGGCTCGTTCGACGATCCTTCCCTCTTCCGCCCCAAGCACCACTTCGGGGTCGAGGCGCTGCATGAGGCGTGGATCGATACCTCGGCCTTGCCGCGCTACAAGGCGTCGGATTACGATGTGCTGGTCGAAAAATGGAAGGCGGCCGGAAAGCCGATGCCGGAATGAGCGAAGTCCGAACCGAGTTCCACCCCGGCCACGGCGGAGCCAGCCTTGCCGTGCACCGCATGGGCGCGGGGCGGCCGGTGATCATGCTCCACGGGCTGTTCTCCAGCGCCGAGGTCAACTGGATCAAGTACGGTACCGCCGCGATCCTCGCCGATGCCGGGTTCCAGGCGATCATGCCCGATCTGCGCGCCCACGGACAGAGCGCCAAGCCACACGATCCGGCAGACTGGCCGCACGACGTGCTGGCGCTCGATCTCGCCGCGCTGGTGCATGAACTGGGGCTCGGCGAATACGATCTGGTTGGTTTTTCACTCGGCTCGCGCACTTCGGTCCGCGGCGTGCTGAACGGTCTCACCCCGCGCCGGCTGGTGCCGGGCGGGATGGGGCTGGAGGGCCTTTCCGGCTGGAGCCAGCGCAGCGCGCATTTCCTTGCGATCATCGACCGGTTCGGGACGATCCCGCCGGGCGACCCGGCCTATTACGCGCAGGCGTTCATGAAGACGATGAAGGTCGATCTCGTTGCCGCGAGGCTGCTGCTCGGCTCGATCGGGGATACTCCGGCAGCTGCGCTGTCAGCGGTCGCGATGCCGACGCTCGTGCTCTGCGGGGACGAAGATCGGGACAACGGCTCGCCCGAAGCGCTCGTCGCGGCGCTGCCCAACGCGCGCCACGGCGTCATCCCCGGTACCCATATGAGCTGCGTCACCCGGCCCGAACTGGGCGCGGCGATCCGCGATTTCCTGCTCGAAGCCTAACTCCGCGCGTTCCTGATCGCGGCGCCCGCGGCAAAGGGCGTGATCGCCAGCAGCACCAGACTGACCGCTGCCGTGAACGCGAGCCCGCTCTCCCCGCCGGTGGCCAGGCTGCCCGCGCCGAACACCAGCAGCGGCACGGCCAAGGGGATCACCAGCAGCCCGCCCAGCGCCGCACCGCCGCGCAGGCCGGCCGTCAACGCCGCGACCATGACGCCGAGCGCGGCCAACCCCGGCGTGCCCAGCAGCAAGCCGATCTCAACCACCCGCAGGCGCTCGCCATCCAGCCCGAGCAGCCCGGCGGCAGGCAGCGCGGCGAGCATCAGCGGCGGGCCGAAGCTCAGCCAATGCGCCAGCACCCGCACCGCCATGATCGCCTCTTCGGAAATCCCCCGCAGCGCCCATTGATCGAACATGCCCAGCTCAAGGTCGGGTTCCACCAGCCGGTCCAGCGGGAGGATCGCGGCGAGCAGCGCCGCCACCCAGATCACCCCGCCGCCGGTCCGGGCCAGCAAGGGGGCGTCAGGCCCGACCGCGAAGGGAAACAGCATCGCCACCGCGAGGAAGAACAGCAGCGGCAACACCGCCCCGCCGCGCCGTCCGCCGAGCAGCAGCAAGGCCAGATCACGGCGGAGCAGCAGGAGCAGCCGGCCGCTCATGGTGCCAGCACCGCCAGATCGAGCGCGACCAGCGCGGGGAGCGCAATCGGCTGGTGCGAGGCGACCACCGCGATCCCGCCGCCTGCGCAATGCGCCGCGACCAGCTCCTCGACCAGCGCCACCGCCGAGACATCGAGGCCGTTAAGCGGCTCGTCGAGCAGCCACAGCGGCACCTCCTGCGCGATCAGCCGGGCGAGAGCGGCGCGCTTGCGCTGGCCGGTGGAAAGATAGCGCACCGGCACGTCGAGCAGGTTGGTCAGGCCGAGCAGGTCCACCGCATCGGCCCCCGCCCGGTCGAATGCGCGCCAGAAATCCAGCGCCTTGCCCAGCGGCAGATGCGGATCAAGCGCTGGCCGTTCATCCACCAGCCCGATCGCGCCCTCGCTGGTCACGCTCCCGGCATAGGCCGGGGCGAGGCCCGCGAGGATGCGGATCAGGCTCGACTTGCCGATCCCGTTTGCCCCGGTGACATGCAACGCCGCGCCCGCTCCGAGCGCGAGCGAGAGCCCGCGAAACAGCACGCGGTCGCCCCTGCGGCAGGCGAGATCGAACGCGGCGAGACGGCACTCTTGCATGGCCCGCGGCGATAGGGGAAAGCTGCGCACCTGCCAAGGAGAGGAAACTCTTCTGTCCGCTCACCCTGAGCCTGTCGAAGGGCTGTTCTGTTTCTTCGTGCCGCAAGAGCAAGGACGATGCTTCGACAAGCTCAGCATGAGCGGGGTTTGTGGAGACAAAACAATGCCGATCCCCCGCCTGACCGACACCGAACTGGCTGCCGCCCTGGCCGAACTTCCACAATGGACCCTGCGCACCGACGGCCTCGCCCTCCAGCGCACCTTCCGCTTCTCCGACTTCAGCGCGGCCTTCGGCTTCATGGCCCGGGCCGCGCTCTATGCCGAGAAGGCGGACCACCACCCGGAGTGGTTCAACGTCTACAACCGCGTGGAGGTGACGCTGACGACACATGACGCGGGCGGGTTGTCCAAGCGGGATGTGGCGATGGCGTTGGCGTTGGATGGGATGGGGTGAGGGGGAGGTGTATGGCAAGGCGATCAATATGTCCGTATCTCCACTTGCCACGGCAATGAACCTATAATATTCATAGGTTATGGCACAGCCAGTACCCTTGCGGATGAACGACGCAACGGCGCTCAAAGTCCTTCGTGAAATTGCGCAGGACAGTGCCCGGGTGATCTTCACGCATCACGCCCGGCAGCGAATGCGGCAACGCAAGGTTTCCCCGGTGCAGGTCTGTCCTGCCTGCAAAGCGGGATCGTGAGCGAACCGGTGGCGCTGGACTTGCACGGGAATTGGAAACTGACTGTGACGCACCGCGTTGCGGGTAAAGATATGGGCGTGGCGGTGGCGATTGATGTTCCCAATCGGGCAATCGTCATCACCGTTTTCTAGGAGGCGAGCATGTATCATTATCGGGAGTGCGGCCTTCGCAACGTCTGGCTGACGAACGGCTTTGATGAGCACGACACCCCGTATGGTCTGGGCATCGCCATCCATGACGTGGAGGGTCTGCATCGCGCCATTGCACAGGGGATCGTCAACAAGGGCGGAAAGCTCACCGGCACTGAATTGCGCTTCCTGCGGCAGGAGATGGGCCTGAGCCAGGCTAAGCTCGCCACCATGCTTGGCAATGAAGCGCAGACGGTCGCTCTATGGGAGAAACGGGGCGGACAGCCCCGGATAGCCGATCGTTTCATTCGTGCGATTTACCGGGAATTGAACGAGGGCAATGCGCATATCCGCGAAATGATCGAGCGACTGGTGGATTCAGACCTTGAGGAAAGCGACGCTCGCATTACTCTTGAGCAAGATAGCAGCGGCTGGAAGGTGGCGGCGTAGTGCAAAAGGTGAAAGCTCAGAACCATTCGCATTTGCTGGCGTTCGTCTTTGTGGGGAGTTTGGCCACATCGGCAAACGCTGCGGAAAACCAAAGTCCAGCGTCAACGACGGCAGGTCCCGGCGATCGCTATGAAATTGTGCAATCCGAAATTGCGGTAAAAAACACGTTTCGTGTCGATAGATTTTGCGGGAATGTTGCTGAGCTTGTGGCCGATGACCAAGGGTTGAATCACTGGCAAAGCATGGCTGTTGAAGCGAAGCCCGCCTTCGTGGCTGATGGTCGGCCCCACTATCAGTTGTTCACGTCAGGGCTGGCTATTAAATTCTCATTTTTGATGAACACTGCAACTGGGATGACCTGGTTGCTTGTGGTCGATGACAAAGGCGTGCGCTTATGGGAGTTAATGCGCTAAGTAACATGGCTAGCGCATTTGGCCGCCAATCTCCGAGGTATCGGGGCGCTGTTGTCTCCTTCGGCGGATTGAGTGCCGATTCGATACATTTTGAGTTGACAAAACACACCATATAGGTTATAAAATCCCGCCGCACCAGTTCCAAACTGGTGCGCAGCGGCGGGTGCGGGGTGCTGTAGCGCTTGTGCTCCTTGTCCCCCGCATGGCCGGCGCGTCCCCCAGCGGAGGCGTCCGCGATCCATCGATGCGAGGAGCGGCCGGCGATCTCCGGTACGCGGAATGGCGGGGTATGCCCCGCAGGTCAGCGGCAGGGGTGCGAATCCGACCCGCTACCGCCTCGCACGCAGGATCGAACTGACCAGAATTGGCGCGCCGCTCGTCAGGCGTTCGAAGCAAAGAGCGCGCCAGCCAAGCCTGTCAGGTTCAGGCACCCCGCGCCGGCCAGCTCGTCCGCGTGTTCTCCCATCCGGCGTTATCCCGCATTCGCCAGCGGGGGTGTTCGTGTGTCTGGCGTGTGCGTGCAATCAACTGCACCCACTCCACCCATAATCGTCATCCTGAACTTGTTTCAGGACCCATTTCCCAGCCCGCTCCGCAGTGGCAGAATTGGCGCGAACCTCACGGCTTGCTTCTCTCCGGCGTGCGCCGAGCGTGCGGCACGATGGGTCCTGAAACAAGTTCAGGATGACGGAAAAAGAGGGAAGGAAAAGGGGAAGGGGTATAGGTGCAACCTCTTCGCGGCCTTCGCGCTGACCACCTCAACCCTCCCCAGCACGCACCTCCATCAGCCGCTTGGCGCGCTTGCGCAGATAGCCCGGCGTCCATTTCGCAGCGAAGGCCATCTGCTTCGCGGTCTTGCCGACCAGCGTGTGGAGCCGGGCGCCGTGCACCGCGTCCCAGGCGCATTGGGCGACGGTTTCGACCGGCGTGAACTCCATCCCCGCCTCGATCACCCGGTCGCGCTTGGAGACGTTGGTGTTGGCGCTGGCCGGGCCGGCGAGCAGCGGGGTGTCGATGAAGCTGGGCATCAGCGAGCGCACCCGGATGCCCTCGTCGCCCCATTCGGTGTCGAGCGCTTCGGTCAGCGCGCGGACCGCGAACTTGGTGGCGGAATAGATCGCGAGGCCGCCGGTTCCGTAGAGCGCCGAGGCGCTGGCGGTGTTGAGCAGGCAGCTGCCGGGGGCGCTGGCCTTCAGGTAGGGGTAGGCCACCTGAGCCCCGATCACTACGCCCTTGAAGTTGACGTCGATGGTGAGGTCGACCTCCTGCGGGGTCCAGTCCACGAATTGCCCGCCGACGCCGACCCCGGCGTTGTTGTGAACCACGTCGATCTGCCCGCCCGCTACTTTCGCGAAATCGGCCAGCGCCGTTTCCCAGGCCGCCCGATCGCGCACGTCAAGCTTGTGCGCAGACCATTGCCCGGGGGGTAACAGGGCCCCGGTTTCGGCCATTCCGGCCCCGTTGATGTCGCCAAGTCCGACGAACCAGCCTTTGCCGGCAAAATGCACGGCCACCGCCCGGCCGATGCCCGATCCGCCGCCAGTGATGAAGATCGACTTGCGCGTAGCCATGCTGCCCCTCCGAATCACGCTTACATGCGTGTCAGTAGAGCTTACAGCGCGGGGTTATTGTAGCAATGCCAGGTGAAGATCGCCGCCGCGCCGCGGTGCGGGCGCCAGGCTTCGGCCAGCGTGCGGGTGGCCTTTTCGGACGGACGCTCGGGCAGGCCGAGCAGCTTGCCGAGGCCGGCCTGCACCGCCAGATCTCCGGCGGGCCAGATGTCGGGCCGACCTTCCGCGAACAGCAGATAGATTTCGGCTGACCACCGCCCGATGCCCTTGATCTTGATGAGCTCGGCAATGGCCTCCTCGTCATCGGCGGGAAGTGCCTCGAAATCGATCGCGCCGGTCACCACCAGTTCGCACAAGCTGCGCATGTAGCCCTGCTTCTGGCGCGAAAGGCCGCAGGCGCGCAAGGCGTCGAAGTCTGCCTCAAGCACCTTTTCGGCCGGCAGGTCCGGCCCCAGATAGGCCTCGAACTTGCGCCACATCGAAGCGGCGGCGGCGACGCTGACCTGCTGGCCGACGATCGTGCGCATCATGGTGGCATACCCGCGCTGGCGGATCCGCGGCTCGGGATATCCGGCGAGTTCGAGGGCGCGGGCGATCTTCGGTTCGGCGCCGGCGATGGCGTCTAGCCCTTGCTGGATCGCTTTTGCGCTCAGTCCCACCGCGACATTCTCCCAGCCTTGCAAATTGACCGGTCAGCAGTTAGCAGCCGCGCCGAAGCGCGGATAGGCCGCTTGACTGATTTGCGAAGGATTGCCCCAAATGCCCCAAATTACCGTCATCAACCGGTCAGGCGAGGAAACCCAGGTCGAGGCCGAAACCGGTCGCACCTTGATGGAAGTGATCCGCGACAACGGGTTCGACGAGCTGTTGGCGCTGTGCGGCGGCTGCTGTAGCTGCGCCACCTGCCATGTCCATGTCGACCCCGCATTCGCCGACAAGCTGCCCGCGATGAGCGAGGACGAAAGCGACCTGCTCGACAGTTCGGACCACCGCGACGAAACCTCGCGCCTGTCGTGCCAGGTGCCGGTGAGCGACGATATGGACGGCCTGCGCGTCACCATCGCGCCGGAAGATTGATCGTGAAGCTTTGCGGGGGCCAAGTGCAATTGCATTGCGCCGCCCCCGCGAACATCTTAACTCCCCGGACATGACCGGCGCGCTCGTCCAGAACTCCACGCTCGACCTGATCGGCAACACCCCGCTCGTCCTCCTGAAAGGGGCGAGCGAAGCGGCTGGTTGCGAGATCTGGGGCAAGTGCGAATTTGCCAATCCCGGTGCCTCGGTGAAAGACCGGGCGGCGCTGTGGATCGTGCGCGATGCCGAAGCGCGGGGCGAACTCAAACCCGGCGGGACCGTGGTCGAAGGCACGGCGGGCAACACCGGCATCGGGCTGGCGCTGGTCGCCAACGCGCTCGGCTACAAGACCGTGATCGTCATGCCGGACAACCAGTCCAAGGAAAAGATGGACACGCTGCGTGCGCTCGGCGCCGAGCTGGTGACAGTGCCGCCGACCAAGTTCGCCGATCCCGCGCACTTCGTCCACACCTCGCGCCGGCTGGCCGGGGAGACGCCGGGCGCAGTCTGGGCCAACCAGTTCGACAACGTCGCCAACCGCAAGGCCCATATCGAAAGCACCGCGCCCGAAATCTGGGAGCAGATGGGCGGTCGGATCGACGGCTTCACTTGCGCCGCCGGCACCGGCGGGACCATCGCCGGGGTGGGTCTCGGGCTCAAGGCGTTCGACGAGAACGTGATGATCGCGCTGACCGACCCCCACGGCGCGGCGCTGTACAACTACTACGCCCACGGCGAGCTGCGGGCCGAGGGCAGTTCGGTCGCGGAAGGAATCGGGCAGGGCCGGATCACCGCCAACCTCGAAGGCGCGCCGATCGACACCCAGTTCCGCATCTCGGACGAGGAAGGGCTGGAATGGGTCCGCCGCCTCCTCACGGAAGAGGGCCTGTGCCTGGGCCTGTCGAGCGGGATCAACGTTGCCGGCGCAGTGGAGCTTGGTCGCAAGCTGGTAGCCGATGGCCGCAAGGATGTTCGCGTCGCGACGATCCTGTGCGACACCGGGTTCCGGTATCTCTCCACGCTGTGGAATGCCGAGTGGCTGCGGGCCAAAGGCCTGCCGGTCTTCCCCTGGCTCGACCGCTAGGGGTTGCCGCCGCACCTCGGGTCGCGTAAACTCGCGTCAATGGCGAGTAATCCCAACTCGACGCTGGCGCCCAAAGTCGCGGAGCCCCAGCATTACGAGCCCCCTTCGGCCCGCGAATTGCGAGCCCAGGCGGTGCAACGCTTGCAGGTCGGACTGTTCGGCCTCGCGGCCATGCTGCTGCTTGTCGGCCTGGCCAACATCATCATCGAACAGGTCCTCAAGAATACCGCATCGGCGCCGGCCGCAACGTCGTCCGCGGCCTCGAGCGAAGGCAAGAGCGATCCGCTTGCCGATATCGGCGTGATGCCGGCGGCAGAGCCAAGCGCGAAGCCTTCGGGCTCCGCGCCGCCGCGCTGATTTTGCCGATCCGCAACCGGAAGTACGCCCTCCTCGCCTTGCTTGCCGTGCTGGCGGGCCTGGCGCTGTTGCTCGCCGGTCCGCGCGATCGCCATGAGCGGATCGGGCTGTTCACCACGTTGCCGATCCTCTGGGCCGAAAGCGCCGATCTTGGTGAACTCGTCCGGGGAGAGGCGCCGCCGCACTGGGCCCGGGCGGCACTGGCGGCGCGCGAAAGTATCGTCCCGCTTGACAGTCTGGCGCGGATCGAGGCGCTGGACCTCCTGCTGATCGCCCAGCCGCGCCCGCTTTCGCCGCAGGAAAACGTCGCGCTGGATGCCTGGGTGCGCAATGGGGGACGGGCCGTGATCCTTGCCGACCCGATGCTGACGGCCGAATCCTTGTTTCCACTCGGCGATCGCCGTCGGCCGCAGAACGTGGTGCTGCTTTCGCCCCTGCTGACGCACTGGGGCGTGCGCTTGAGCTTCGACGATGGCCAGTCCTTTGGTCGGCACGACGTGCCGCTGCTTGGGATAAAACTGCCGGTCAATCTGCCGGGGACCCTGGCCGTTACCGACCTGGCGCAAGGTTGCGCAGCGATGGACAAGGGCATCGCGGTGCGCTGCCGGATCGGGCGAGGGCATGTGCTGGTGGCGGCGGATGCGGCCTTGCTGGAGGGGCCGCAAACGGACTCCGAGTCGCAGGCGCAGACCGCGCTCAACACGTTGCTAGACGCAGTCCGCGCGGACTGAACCGGCCACCGCGGGAAATCGCGGGATGGGCCGTCCGGTGGCGGACCAGTGCTGACTAAATCTCTGATATATCTAGCTTCGTACCTGGAGAGGTCGGCGGCTTAGTGCCACTTGCACGAAATCCATCCACAGGATATTCAACGCTTTACCGGCAAATCCCGTGATTTCCCGCAGATTTCCCTTCCATCCCGGCCTCTGCCTTGATAAGCAAATCCTGCACCGAAAGGGTTTCCAAGCTGCATCCGGGTGGATGGGCTGGCCGCGCAACTGCGCGGCCGGACGGGGGGAAGCCTTTGCAGTGTTGGATTCACCCTTTTGCGGGTTGGGGTTGGTGGAGGTCAGGCAGTCACTCAGCTATTCGGGGCAAGGCTTTTCGCTACGCGGCGAGAAGAACCGCTTCGTGCTGCCTTCCGCTTTCCGCAAGGCCGTCCGGGAATCTAGCCAGGGCAACCGCACCCTCTGCATCGGCAAGCATGATCGCTGGAATTGCCTGACCGGGTTCGGTTTGTCTCGCAAGGACGATCTGGCCGCGCAAATCGACCGCGAAGAGACACTCGCTTTCCAGGCCGGGCGCGAGTTTGACCGCGATCTGCGGGCGATGCAGCTCTACGGCTTTTCCGAAGTGCCCTTTGATGACAGCGGCCGCTTCGTCATCCCCGACCACCTCCTGCGCCTCGCCAACGTCGGCGATGGCTTGTTCTTCCGCGCCAACGGTTCGTTCTTCACGTTGTGGAACCCGGACGAGCTCAACCGGATGGGCGCGGGCTGGGAAGAAGCGCAGGCCGCTTGCGCCGGCTTCCAGCGCGAAGCTGTCGAGGGTCGGAAGTGACCGCTGCGCCGCACATCCCCGTCCTGCTCGAGGAAGCGATCGAAGCGCTCGCTGCCGGGCCCGGTGCGGTCATGGTCGATGCCACGTTCGGCGCGGGCGGCTACACCCGCCGGCTGCTCGATGCCGGTGCGACGGTCCACGCCTTCGACCGCGATCCCGATGCCATCGCGGCCGGGCAGAATTGGGCCGAAACCGGGGAAGTACCGCCGCGCCTGGTGCTCCATACCCGCCGTTTTTCCGAGATGGTCGCGGCCCTGGCCGAAGTTGGCGTGGAGAGCGTCGACGGGATCGTGATGGACATCGGCGTCTCCTCGATGCAGCTCGACCAGGCCGCTCGCGGTTTCGCTTTCGCCTCGGACGGGCCGCTCGACATGCGCATGGCGCAGGATGGCGAGAGCGCCGCGGATTTCCTGAATACCGCTCCCGAAGCCGCGATTGCCGACGTGTTGTTCAACTATGGCGAGGAGCGCCAGTCGCGCCGGGTAGCCCGGGCGATCGTCGCCGCGCGGCCGCTTTCGACCACGGGGCAACTGGCCACCGTCGTGCGCAAGGCACTGGGTCACCGTCCCGGCGCTCCGAAGGATCCCGCCACCCGCAGCTTCCAGGCGATCCGTATCCACGTGAACGCCGAGTTGCAGGAGCTGGAAGAAGGTCTGGCTGCAGCGGAAGCGCTGCTGCGCTCCGGTGGGCGGCTGGCGGTGGTGAGCTTCCACAGCCTTGAAGACCGGATCGTGAAGCAATTCCTGCGCGATGCCTCGGGCGCCGTGTCGGGCGGGTCGCGCCACCTGCCGCAAGTTGCGGCCGGCGCCGCGCCGACTTTCGCCCGGGTCAGCAAGGCAATCCGTCCGTCCGAGGCCGAACTGGCCCGCAATCCCCGCGCCCGTTCCGCCACGCTCCGCTCCGCCACCCGCACCGATGCTGCTAGCCGTACAAGGAGGGCTGCATGAACCTGACCCGCGATCGCCTCCATTCCATTGGCTGGGCCATGGTACTGACGATTTGTGCCGCCGTGGTGCTGGCGCTGACCTTCCGGGTCAACGCCGTGAAAAGTCAGGTGCGGCTGACCGAACGCCAGATCGTGGCGCTCAAGCAGGAGAAACTGTTCCTCGAGACCGAGTTCGAGACCCGGGCGAACCAGCAGCAGCTGCGCTCGCTTAACGATCTCGAGTTCGGCTACCAGGCGCCGACCGCCGGGCAGTATCTGGAGAACGAGCGCCAGCTTGCGGCGCTCGGCAAGCCGCGTGCGCCCGATGCGCCGGCGCCGATCCGGGTGGCCAGTGCAGTCGCGCGCGACGATGCCCAGCCCTTCCTGGCGATGGTTTCTCCGCTGACGGGGCAGGCCATGGCCGCGGACAAGCCGATCAGGGTGGCCGATCACGAGCCTATTACCGCCGCCAATCTGGGCGACCGGCTGAGCCACGTCGCGGTGCGGGAGGTTGCCCGCCAGTGACCGCGGTTTCCGTCAGCGCGAACGGATTTTCGTCCGCCGCGGTTTCTTCCGGAAGGATCGAACTGGTCAATGTGCGCCAGCGCTCGCTGTTGCAGGCGAAGCTGCGGGTGTTGTGGGTAATGGCACTGTTCGTGGTGATCGCGCTGATCGCGCTGCTGCGGATCGGCATCCTCGGCTTGTTCCAGAATGCGCCTGACGCGCGCAACATGGCCGATGCGCTGCTGCCCGCGCGCGGCGAGATCGTGGACCGCAATGGCGTGCCGCTGGCGCGGGCCTTCCCCGCCTATTCGCTGTGGTTCAACCCCAAGGCACTGGGTGACGGGCCGGCGCTGGTGAAGACCCCTCGCGAAGTCGC
The DNA here is from genome assembly GCA_947472735.1 of Sphingomonadaceae bacterium. GTDB lineage: Bacteria > Pseudomonadota > Alphaproteobacteria > Sphingomonadales > Sphingomonadaceae > Novosphingobium. The sequence goes on from CANJBY010000010.1 coordinate 16,292, forward strand.
TGCCGCACTGGTGCGGATCTTCCCGGACGAGGACTTTGGCAGGCTGGTCGCTCGCCTTTCGGCCGGCAAACCCGGCTACCTGCGCCGCCGGATTCTGCCCGAGGACGCCAACAAGATTCACTTGCTGGGCGAACCGGCGCTCGAATTCCCGCGCGAGAACGAGCGCTATTATCCGCAAGGTTCCATGGCCGCGCACATCCTCGGTTTCGTGGCTGCCGATGGGCACGGGCGGATCGGGATGGAGCAGGTTTACGACCAGCGGCTCAACGATCCGGCGCAGCGAGGGAAGCCGGCCGTGCTGTCCATCGACACCCGCGTACAAGGCGCGCTGGAGGACGAGTTGTCGAAAGGCATGTCGGAAACCCTGGCGAAAGGTGCGGCCGGGATCGTGCTCGACGTCGATACCGGCGAGATCCTTGCGCTGGCCTCGCTGCCCTCGTTCAATCCAAACCTGATTGACCAGACCGGGGCGGCCAACATCTTCAACCGGGTGACCAACCAGGTCTACGAGCTCGGATCGACCTTCAAGCCGCTGACCATCGCCGCCGCAATCGACGCGGGGACGGTGACAGATCTCGCTCGCCGCTACCAGTCGGACCGGCCGCTGGCGATCGGCGGGTTCCAGATCCATGACAGCCACAGCTTCGGGGGTTCGCTCAACGTGCCCGAAGCGCTGATCCATTCGTCCAACATCGTCACCGCGCAGGTGGCCGACGAACTCGGCGGCCCGCGCCTCAACGCCACCATGCGCGCGCTGGGCTTCGCGGAGCGCCCCTTCATCGAGCTGCCCGCCAAGGGCTTTCCCCTCTGGCCGCGGGGCGAATGGGCGCGGATCACCACCATGACGGTATCCTACGGCCACGGCATCGCCGTTACCCCGCTGCACCTGGCCTCGGCTTACGCGGCGATGGTCAACGGCGGAATCTGGCGCCCCGCCACGCTGGAGAAAGTCGAGGCCGGACGCGTTCCTGAGGGGCGCCGCGTGTTCAAGGCCTCGACCAGCGCGCGGATGCGGCAATTGCTGCGGATGATCGTTGACCTGGGCACCGGCCGCAAGGCCAATGCCGTGGGCTACAGGGTTGGCGGCAAGACCGGTTCGGCCGAAAAGCCCGGGGTCGGCGGCTACCGCAAGAGCTCGCTTGTCGCGACTTTCGCCGCCGCATTTCCGATGGACCGGCCGCGGTATGTGATCATAGCCATGCTCGACGAGCCGCAAGGGACCGCCGCGACGCTGGGCCAGCGCACCGCCGCCTACAATGTCGCCCCGATCGTCGGACGGGTTGTGCCCCGGATCGGCCCGCTGCTCGGCATCATGCCCGACGATACCCGCGACGTGGACATTTCCGATCTGGCGCCTCTGGTCGGCAACGGAGACGGCGAATGAAGCTGGGCATGCTGGCCGAAGCAGCCGGGATCCCGCTGGCCGGAAGCGGAGACGCGAATGTCACCGGCTTCGCCATCGACAACCGCAAGGTCGCACCCGGCACCGTGTTCGGCGCATTTCCGGGCGCCCGCTTCAATGGCGAAGATTTCATTCCCGCTGCCGTCGCCGCCGGGGCGGTTGCGATCGTCGCGCGGCCTCAGGCGGATGTCGCGGGCGCAGTGCATATTGCCGCAGCGGAACCGCGCCGCGTTTTCGCGCATCTGGCCGCGCGCTTCTTCACCCCGGTGCCGGAGTACGTGGTTGCGGTTACCGGCACCAATGGCAAGACCTCGACCGTCGAGATGACGCGCCAACTGTGGCGCATGGCCGGCATGCGCGCCGCCTCGATCGGCACGCTTGGCGTGACCACCAGCGACGAGAGCGTCGCGACCGGACTGACCACGCCCGATATCGTCACCTTCCTTTCCAACATGACCGGACTGGCGCGCGAAGGCGTCACCCATGTTGCCTACGAGGCTTCCAGCCACGGTCTGTCGCAATACCGCAACGAGGGGCTTGCGGTTCGCGCCGGGGCCTTCACCAACCTCAGCCGCGACCACCTCGATTACCACAAGGGCATGGACGACTACTTCGCCGCCAAGATGCGCCTGTTCGACGAGGTGGTCTCTGACGGCGGCGCTGCGGTGATCTGGGCTGACGATACGTGGTCGGCTCGCGCGGTGGACCACGCCGAGGCGCGGGGCCTGAACCTGTTCACTGTGGGCGAGAGGGGAGAGGGTATCCGCCTGCTCTCGCGCACCCCCGGTCAACTCGGACAAGTGCTGGAGATCGAGCATGAGGGCCAAGGCCGCAAGATCACGCTGCCGCTGATCGGCGCCTACCAGGCTGCCAATGCGCTGGTGGCGGCTGGACTCGTCATTGCGACCGGGGGAGATCCGGCGCAGACTTTCGACGCGCTCGGCCGCTTGCAGCCGGTCCGCGGCCGGCTGGAACGGGCCGCGATCGGCCGGGCAGGGGCGCCGGTTTATGTTGACTATGCCCATACGCCCGACGCGCTAGAAGCCGCAATTGCGGCGCTGCGTCCGCATGTGGCCGGACGCCTGATCGTGGTGTTTGGCGCCGGCGGAGACCGCGATCAGGGCAAGCGTCCGCAGATGGGTCGGGTCGCTGCCGAGCAGGCCGACTTGGCGATCGTGACCGACGACAATCCCCGCGGAGAAGACGCGGCGGAGATCCGTTCGCAGATACTCGCCGGTATGGCGGGCAAGGGCCGAGAAGTGGCGGACCGCCGGGCGGCCATCGCCGCCGCCATCGCCGAGGCGGGAGCGCAGGACATCGTGCTCGTCGCCGGCAAGGGACATGAACAAGGACAAATCGTCGGGCGGGGAGAAGCCACGCGCATCCTGCCCTTCGATGATGTAACCGTATGCAGGGAGTGCGCCGCATGAACATGATTGCCCGTTCACCGATCATCGCATGGCCCTCGGAGCTGTCCGACAGCCTCCCGCTGGCGCTGTGGGATGCGGTGTCGCTGGCCGAGGCGATGGGCGGCGTGGCGAGCGGCGACTTCCAGGTCTCGGGGGTCGAGATCGACAGCCGAGATGTGATGGAAGGTGACCTGTTCTTTGCGCTCAAGGGCGAGGCCATGGACGGTCATCGCTTCGTGGACGCAGCCTTCGCCAAAGGTGCCGCTGCGGCCGTGGTGGACCGGCCGGTGAGCGGTCCGCACATCCTGGTTGACGTCACCTCAAGTCCACTTGAGCTTCTTGCAAAAGCCGCGCGAATCCGTGCAGATGCAAAGGTTATCGGAGTCACCGGCTCAGTCGGAAAGACCGGCGTGAAGGAGGCCCTGTTTGCGGCGCTCGACCGGGCCAGCAAGGGCCAGGCGCACCGTTCGGTCAAGAGCTACAACAACCATGTCGGCGTCCCGCTGAGCCTTGCCCGCATGTCGGCGAGAGCCAGGTACGGCGTGTTCGAGATGGGCATGAACCACGCCGGCGAAATCGCCGCGCTGGCGGCCCAAGTGCGCCCGCACGTGGCGCTGATCACCACGATCGCCCCGGCGCACATCGAAATGCTTGGCAGCGAGGAAGCGATTGCCGATGCCAAGGCGGAGATCTTCGGGGGGCTGGAGATCGGCGGCGTCGCGATCATACCTGCGGACAGCCCGCATTATGCCCGCCTGAAGGAAGCGGCCGAACGGCAGGCAGGCGCTACGGTAATTTCCTTCGGCCGGGCAGCCCATGCCGACGTGCGGCTGCTCGATACCGTCACCGCTCCTGGCGGAGGATCCCTGGTCACGGTCGACATGGGCGACCGCCGGATGTGCTATACCGTTGCCGCTCCGGGCGAACACTGGGTGATCAACTCGCTGGCCGTGATCGCGGCGGTGCGGGCGGTGGGTGCCGATCTGGGTGCCGCCGGGCTCGCGCTGGCCGAGATGGAAGGCCTCAAGGGCCGCGGCGCGCGGTTCGAGATCGCAGCGAAGGGCGGGCCGGCCACGGTCATCGACGAGAGCTACAACGCCAATCCCGCCTCGATGCGGGCTACGCTGGCGCAACTCGGCGCCACCAATGCCCGCCGCCGGATCGCGGTTCTGGGCGCGATGAAGGAACTGGGCGATTTTGCGGCCGGCCTCCACGCTGCGCTGGCCGAACCGATTGCCGCTGCGCGGATCGACTATGCCGTGCTGGTCGGCGACGAAATGGCCGCTCTGGCGGACGAACTGGGGAAATCCGGCCTCGGCGCGCTTGGCAAGGCCATGCCCTTCGCCCATTGCCGGACGGTGGATGAGGCGCTTGATGCGCTCACTGCGTTCGGCCTTGCTGGCGGTGATGCTGTGCTGGTCAAGGGGTCGAACTCGGTAGGCCTCGGCAAACTCGTCGCCGCGCTCGCCGGCAAGGATGGCTGATGCTCTATTTGATTGCCGAACTGTTTGATTTTCCCGGTCTGGCCAACCTGATCCGCTACCAGACCTTCCGCGCCGGCGCGGCGTTGATGACTGCGCTGGTGATCGGCCTGATCATCGGTCCGCGCTTCATCAACATGCTGCGCGTGCGCCAGGGCAAAGGCCAGCCGATCCGCGAGGACGGTCCCAAGTCGCACCTTGCCAAGCGTGGTACGCCGACGATGGGCGGGCTGATGATCCTGATCGCGCTGGTCATCGCCATGCTGCTGTGGATGGACCTGACCAACCCCTTCGTCTGGGCCTGCCTCGCGGTCACCTGCGGCTTCGGGGTGATCGGCTTCCTCGACGATTATGACAAGGTGACCAAACGCAGCCACAAGGGCGTTTCCGCCCGGTCACGGCTGCTCGCGGAGTTCGTGGTGGCGGGGATCGCGGCCTGGCTGATCGTCAGCCAGATCAACACCCACCTCTACGTGCCGTTCCTCTCTGGCCGCTATATCCCGCTCGGGCCGTTCTACTATGTCTTCGCCGCGGTGGTGATCGTGGGGGCCGGCAATGCGGTGAACCTTACGGACGGGCTCGATGGCCTGGCGACCATGCCAGTGATCATCGCCGCCGGGACCTTCGCGATCATCGCCTACCTCGCCGGCCGCGTCGACTATGCCCACTACCTCGGCATCCCGCATGTTCCGCGTGCCGGTGAACTGGCGATCCTCTGCGCCGGGATCATGGGCGCGGGGCTGGCTTTCCTGTGGTTCAACGCACCGCCGGCGGCGGTGTTCATGGGCGACACCGGCAGCCTCGCGCTGGGCGGTGCGCTGGGTGCCATCGCGGTGGCGGCGCATCACGAGATCGTGCTGGGGATTGTCGGCGGCCTGTTCGTGCTTGAGGCGGCTTCGGTCATCATCCAGGTTGCGGTGTTCAAGCGCACCGGCAAACGGGTGTTCCGCATGGCCCCGATCCATCACCACTTCGAGCAGAAGGGCTGGGCGGAATCGACCGTGGTGATCCGCTTCTGGATCGTCTCGATCATCCTCGCCCTGGTCGGCCTTTCGACTCTGAAGATCCGGTGATCGTCTCCCCCGCCTTTGCCAACAAGCGCTACGCCGTGCTCGGCCTTGCCCGCTCGGGCCTGGCGACGGTCGAGGCCTTGCTTGCAAGCGGGGCGCATGTCACCGCCTGGGATGCCCGCGAAGAGCCGCGCCACTCCCTGGAAGGCCGGGTGGAACTGGCCGACCTGCTGACGATCGACCTGGCCGGGTTCGATGGCGTGGTTGTCTCACCCGGGGTGCCGATCAACCGCCACCCCATTGCCGAGGCCGCGGCCGCGGTCGGCGTGCCGCTGATCGGCGATATCGAGTTGTTCGCCCTCGCGCGGGAAAGCCTGCCGGCGCACCGGGTCGTGGGGATCACCGGTACCAACGGCAAGTCCACCACGACCGCGCTGGTCCATCACCTGCTCCAAAGCGCCGCGCTGCCGACACGGATGGGCGGCAACATCGGCTTGCCGATCATGGGACAGAAGCCGTTGCCGGCAGGCGGGGTCTATGTGCTCGAGCTGTCGAGCTACCAGATCGACCTGACTTTCAGCCTCGCTTGCGATGTCGCCGCGCTGCTCAACATCACGCCTGACCACCTTGACCGTTACGACGGGTTCGAGGCCTATGCCGCCGCGAAGGGCCGCCTGTTCGCGATGCAGCGGGATGACCAGCACGCCGTCTTCGGCATGGGCGATGCCGAGACCGATGCCATTGCTCGGGCCGAAACCGCGCGCCATTCCGCCGGGTTCGTGCACCGGGTCGATGGACACGAACTGGTGACCATGCAGCCCGACTGGCCCTCGTTGCAAGGGCCCCACAACCTCCAGAATGCCGCTGTCGCGGTTGCCATCGTCGAGGCGCTCGGGTTGACCGCGGCGCAATGGCGCGCCGCGATGCCGACGTTCCGAGGTTTGCCGCACCGCATGGAGCGGGTTGGCGAATGGAATGGCGTGCTGTTCATCAACGACAGCAAGGCGACCAATCCGGCCTCGGCCGCGCCCGCGCTGGCCGCTTTCCCACCCCGTCCCGACAAGCGGGTCCACTGGATTCTCGGCGGGCTGCCCAAGGGCGATGACCTGGACGAGTGCGCCCCGTTCTTCGGCAACGTTGCCGCCGCCTACATCATCGGCGATGCCGGCCCCCGCTTTGCGGAGTTGCTGGCGCCGCACATGCCGGTCAACCGCAGCGAGATGCTGTGCGAGGCGATCCGCGAGGCGATCGAGGCAGCGCATCCGGGCGACATCGTGATGCTGAGCCCGGCTTGCGCGAGCTTTGACCAGTTCCGCGATTACGAGGCGCGCGGCGACACCTTCCGCCAGATCGTCGAGGCGCTGAGCGAGCCGGGGGAGGACGAAGGCTGATGGCCAGCAATCCGCCCTATGTGCCCGGAGCGTCCCGCGGCGCCAGTCTGGCCGATCCGGCCCGGCTGCGGCGCAGTCGCCGGAGCGAGCTGGCGATCTGGTGGCGAGAGATCGACCGGCTTCTGTTGCTGCTCGTGCTGGGGCTGATGGCGATCGGCACGGTGGCGGTCGCGGCGTCTTCGCCCGCCAGCGCGCGGCGGCTGTCGACCTCGGCGGTCAAGCTTGACGACCTTCACTTCTTCTACCTCCACTTGCGTTTCCAGCTGGTCGGTCTGCTGGCGATGTTCGGGGCTTCGATGTTGCCCAAGGACGTGGCGCGTCGCGTGGGCATTTTGCTCGGCTTCACCATGCTGGTCGGGCTGATGCTGGTGCCGGTGGTCGGGCACGAGGTGAACGGGGCGAAGCGCTGGTTGAACCTGGGCATGTCGCTGCAGCCATCGGAATTTCTCAAGCCGGCCTTCGCCATCGGCCTCGCCTGGATCCTGTCCTGGCGGGCGCGGGACCCGCAGTTGCCGGTGATCGGCATCGCCACAGGAGTGATGGGTCTGGTCGCCCTCTTGTTGATGGCGCAGCCTGATTTCGGATCGACCGTGCTGTTCGGCGGGGTGTGGTTCGTGCTGCTCCTGCTGTCCGGAATTTCGGTCAAGAAGATCGTCGCCACTGGCGCCGCCGGGATCGGCCTGATGGTCGCGGCCTATCTGTTCTATGACAACGCCAGGAACCGGATCGACGCATTTCTGGGCGGCGGGGGCGAGTTCGACCAGGTCGCTCTGGCCGAGCGGACGCTCCTGGCTGGCGGCTGGACCGGGAGCGGGCTGTGGCTCGGTACCCGCAAGCTTTCGCTGCCCGAGGCGCACACTGACTACATCTTCTCGGTTATCGGTGAGGAGTTCGGTCTGATAGCCTGCGGCTTGATCGTGATGCTTTACCTCGGGCTCGTGATCCGCGTGCTGCTGCGGCTGATGGACGAGGAAGACCTGTTCACCACACTGGCCGCGACCGGGCTTACGGCGCAGCTTGGCGGGCAAGCCTTCATCAACCTGCTCGTCAACCTCCAGTTGTTCCCCTCCAAGGGGATGACCCTGCCGCTGATCAGCTACGGCGGTTCCTCCACCATCGCGCTGTGCCTGGGCGTGGGTTTCCTGCTGGCGATCACCCGGCGCAACCCGTTCATCGACCGCGAAGGGTTCACCCTTCCGGGCGGGCCGGCGCGCAAGCGCAGCAAAGGGCAGAAGGAGCGCGCGACATGAGCGTCGTTTCCCGGCATTTCGTTCTCGCCGCCGGCGGCACCGGCGGGCATCTCGTTCCGGCGTTCGCGTTGGCGACTGAACTGGAGCGACGCGGCCATCACGTCGCGCTGATTACTGATGAGCGCGGCGCCGCAATCCCTGGCAAGCCAGCCTCGCTGACGGCGCACGTCCTGCCTGCCGGGCGCCTGGCCGGCAAGAATCCGCTCGGCTGGATCAAAGCGCTGCGCTCGATCCTCCAGGGCCGAAGCATGGCGCTGCGGCTGTTCGAAAGCTTTGAACCGAGCTGCGTCGTCGGCTTCGGCGGCTACCCCGCACTTCCTGCACTGCTCGCGGCGTCGACCGCCAAGATCCCCAGCGTGATCCACGAACAGAACGCGGTGCTTGGCCGCGTCAATCGCTTCCTGGCCCGCCGGGTCGATGCGATTGCCACCGCTTACAGCGAGGTCGACCGGCTAGCCGACAAGCACGCGCACAAGGTCCACCTCGTCGGCAACCCGGTGCGCGACGAAGTTCTGAAGCTGCGCGACCAGCCGTTCCCGGCATTCACGGCCGACGGGTTGCTGCGGGTGCTGGTGACCGGCGGGAGTCAGGGCGCGCGCGTGCTTTCCGAAGTCGTCCCCGATGGGTTGGCCATGTTGCCGCCCGCACTGCGCACGCGCCTGCAGGTTACCCAGCAGTGCCGGACCGAAGACATCGACGCAGTACGCTCACGCTATGCCGGGCATGACATACCTGCCGAACTCGGCACCTATTTCGAGGACATGGCCGCCCGCCTGGCCGATGCGCACTTGTTCATCGGGCGGGCCGGAGCCTCGACCATCGCCGAGTTGACGGCGGTTGGCCGTCCCGCGATTCTCGTGCCGCTGCCGATTGCCACGGACGATCACCAGGCCGCCAACACCCGCGACATCACGGCCGCCGGTGGCGCCCGGGCGATCCGGCAGGCCAAGTTCACCGCGGTCGAGCTGGCCAAGCAGGTCCAGGCCATCGCCCAGAACCCCGATACCCTTGCCACGGCCGCCCATGCGGCATGGAACTGTGGCTATCCCAATGCTGTGAAGGACCTGGCCGATCTGGTCGAAAGTTTCGGCGGCGCACCGCTGATGGACGTGATCAGCATGGCCCGCTCGCTATCCGCCCAGAACGACGAGGCCCTGGCGATGGGAGGCGGGAAGTGACCCTTCGACAGGCTCAGGGCGAGCGGATCTTCGCCCCGTACACTTTCCGACCGCTCAGGCTGAGCTTGTCGAAGCCCGTGCGGGACATCGGAGGTCACCGATGAAAGGCGTCGGCACCGACATCGGCACGATCCATTTCGTCGGCATCGGCGGGATCGGCATGTCCGGCATCGCCGAGGTGATGAACAACCTTGGCTACACGGTGCAAGGCAGCGACATTGCCGAGGGCTATGTGGTTGAAGGGCTGCGCCAGCGCGGGATCAAGGTGATGATCGGCCACGCCGCCGCCAACATCGGCGATGCGGCGGTGGTGGTGACCTCCACGGCGGTCAAGCGTGACAATCCCGAGGTTGTGGCGGCGCTGGAAGGCCGGATTCCGGTCGTCCGCCGGGCCGAGATGCTGGCCGAACTGATGCGGCTCAAGCGCACTGTCGCGGTTGCCGGCACGCACGGCAAGACCACCACCACCTCGATGATCGCCGCGCTGCTCGACGCGGGCGGGGTCGATCCGACCGTGATCAACGGCGGGATCATCAACTCCTACGGCTCGAACGCGCGCCTTGGCGCCAGCGAATGGATGGTGGTCGAGGCGGACGAGAGCGACGGCAGCTTCCTGCGGCTCGACGGGACCATTGCGGTGGTCACCAACATCGATCCCGAGCACCTTGATCATTACGGCAGCTTCGACCGGGTCAAGGACGCCTTCGTCGAATTTATCGAGAACGTGCCGTTCTATGGCTGCGCAGTGCTGTGCATCGATCATCCCGAAGTGCAGGCGGTAATCCCCAAGGTCCGTGACCGGCGCGTGGTGACTTACGGCTTTTCCGCCCAGGCCGACGTGCGGGGCGAGAACGTGACGCCTTATCCGGGCGGCAACCGGTTCGACGTCGCCTTGCGCCAGCGGGACGGTACTTTCCGCCGGATCGAGGGGATCGAACTGCCGATGCCGGGACGCCACAACGTCCCGAACGCGCTCGCCGCGGTCGGCGTCGCGGCCGAGATGGGCTGCGGGGATGCGGTGATCCAGACCGGCTTCGCAAAATTCACCGGGGTCAAGCGCCGCTTCACCAAAGTGGGCGAAGTTGCCGTGGATTCCGGGGCAGTCACGGTGATCGACGATTACGGCCACCATCCGGTCGAAATCCGCGCCGTGCTTGCCGCCGCCCGCGAAGGCGTGGGTTCAGGCCGGGTCGTCGCCGTGGTCCAGCCGCACCGCTTTACCCGGCTGCGCGATCACATGGAGGACTTCCAGGGCGCCTTCAACGATGCCGACGTGGTCTATGTCGCGCCGGTCTATGCCGCCGGAGAGGTACCCATTCCCGGCGTGGACGCCACTGCGCTGGTAGCGGGAATCAAGGCCCGCGGGCACCGCTCGGCACACGAAGTGGCAGGTGCGGACGCGCTCGCGAAGGTACTGGCCGACAGCGCTCGGGCCGGTGACATGGTTGTCTGCCTTGGCGCGGGTGACATCACCAAGTGGGCCGGCGGACTGGCCGAAGCGATCGGCGTGTTGCGGAGAGGCGGGTGATGGCTTCCGGCGGTGCGACATCCTTCGACAAGCTCAGGATGAGCGGTGTTGGTTCAAAGACCGGGGCCGCTCAGGCTGAGCCTGTCGAAGCCCGTGCGCTGCCCAAGCCTCACGGCAAGCTCACCGCAAACGCTCCGCTTGCCCCGCTGGTCTGGTTCAAGGCGGGCGGCAAGGCGGATTGGCTGTTCGAGCCAAAGGATCTCACTGATTTGCAGGGCTTTCTGCGCGAACTTGATCCCGCTGTGCCGGTGATGGCGCTGGGGCTGGGATCAAATCTGATCGTCCGCGATGGCGGAATGCCCGGCGTCGTGGTGCGGCTCGGCAAGTCTTTCGCCGGCGTGAAACTGTCCGGCGACCAGACGCTCGTCTGCGGCGGCGGGGCGAGCGGCATTCTGGTTTCATCGACCGCCCGCGATCAGGGTATTGCGGGAATGGAATTCCTGCGCTCGATCCCCGGCACGGTCGGCGGATTCGTGCGGATGAACGGCGGCGCCTATGGCGGCGAGGTCAAGGACATCCTGCTCGATGCCGACGTGGTGCTGCGCGACGGAACGCTGGTCACCCTGCCGGTTGCGGATCTGCATTATACCTATCGCCATTCCGAACTGCCCGAGCAGGCGATCGTCGTTGCCGCGCGGTTCAAGGGCCGGAAGGGTGATCCCGAGGCGATCCAGGCCGAGATGGACCGGATTTCCGCCAGCCGCGAAGCCAGCCAGCCGCTCCGCTCCAAAACCGGCGGATCGACTTTCAAGAACCCGCACGGGCACAAGGCCTGGCAACTGGTCGACGAGGCCGGGTGCCGCGGGCTGACGCTCGGCGGGGCGCAAGTGAGCGAGAAGCACACCAACTTCCTCATCAACACCGGCGATGCCAGCAGCGCCGATATCGAGAACCTCGGCGAGGAAGTGCGCCGGCGGGTGAAGGACAAATCGGGCGTCGAGCTCGAATGGGAAATCAAGAGGGTAGGTCGCACGTGAGTTTGCCGAAGCTTCATGTTGCAGTGCTGATGGGCGGCTGGTCCAGCGAGCGGCCGGTCAGCCTGATGAGCGGCGAGGGCGTCGCCAAGGCGCTGGATGAGCGCGGGCATCGCGTGACCCGGATCGACATGGGCCGCGATGTGGCACTCAAGCTCACCCAGGCCGCGCCTGACGTCGTGTTCAACGCGCTCCACGGTACTCCCGGCGAGGACGGCACCGTTCAGGGCATGATGGACCTTATGGGGCTGACTTATACCCACTCCGGCATGGTGTCCTCGGTGATCGCGATCGACAAGGAACTGACCAAGCAGGCGCTGGTGCCGCACGGCATTCCGATGCCGGGCGGGCGGATCGTGCCGGTCGACGAAATCCACCAGCGCGATCCGCTCGAGCGGCCCTATGTGCTCAAGCCGGTCAACGAGGGTTCCTCGGTCGGCGTGGCGATAGTCACCGATCAGAGCAACTACGGCAACCCGATCAGGCGCGACGCGAAGGGCCCTTGGCAGGAATTCGCCACGCTGCTGGCCGAGCCTTACATCCGCGGGCGCGAGCTGACTGCGGCGGTGCTGGGCAACCGGGCGCTGCTGGTTACCGAGCTCAAGCCGAAGTCCGGCTTCTATGATTTCGACGCAAAGTACACTGACGGGATGACCGAACATGTCTGCCCGGCGGAGATCCCGGAAGAGATCACGCGTGCCTGCCTGGACCTGGCCTTGCGCTGCCATCAGCTACTGGGCTGCAAGGGCTGCAGCCGCACCGATTTCCGCTGGGACGACACGCAAGGCGTTGAGGGTCTGTTCGTGCTGGAGACCAACACCCAGCCGGGAATGACTCCGCTCAGCCTGGTACCCGAGCAGGCCAGGTACCTGGGCATTTCCTATGGCGAGCTGGTCGAGGAGATCATCGCCGAGGCGTTGGCGGGCAAGGGGGCACCGGCATGAGCCACAAGATCAAGCGCGGCGGCAAAAGTGTGCGCAAGGCGGCCGCGGCGCAAAGCACGGCGCGCAAGGTCCGCACCGCGAAAGCGCGGACCGGCTCGACGCTCGACACGGTCATGGCATGGGTGCCGCTGAGCGATGCGCAACTTCACGGGCTGTTTCTCGGCGGTTCGCTGGTCTTCGCCCTGGCGCTGGTTTGGGGCGTGGCGAGCTATGCCGGCCTGCCGCAACTGGCCCACCACCAGTTTTCGCTGGCCGCCGCCGATGCCGGATTCTCGGTCGACAAGGTCGAAGTCCGGGGCGTGAAGCATCTCAACGAGCTGAAGGTTTACGAACGCATTCAGGGCGATATCGGCGTGCCGATGCCCGAACTGGACGTCGACCGGATCCGGGGCGAGCTGGTTGGCCTGTCGTGGATCGAAGACGCCCGCGTTTCCCGTCAGCTGCCTGACCGGCTGGTGATCGACGTAGTCGAGCGCAGCCCGCACGCGGTCTTGCGCAAGGCCGATCGGCTGGTGCTGATTGATGCCACGGGACACGAACTCGAAGTGATCTCCCCGGCGCGCGCCAAGGGCAAGCTGGTGCTCACCGGGCCGGGTGCGGGCCAGCAGGTCGAATCGCTCGCCGCGCTGCTTACCGCCGCGCCGGCGCTCAAGCCCCAGGTGCGCGAGGCCGAGTGGGTCGGCAATCGGCGCTGGAACCTGACCTTCAAGACCGGCCAGGTGCTTGCGCTGCCGGAAGGCGGGCGCCCCTCGGCCGAAGCTCTGGTTGCCTTCGCCCGGCTCGACGGCACCAACCGCCTGCTCGGCGGCCAGGTCGCCGCTTTCGACATGCGCGCACCTGACCGGATTTACCTGCGCGTTCCGGGCCGGTCCGATCCCACCCCGATCCCCGCAGCTGCGCCGGCCGCCAAGGTCGTTTCGGCCGAAGATTCCCCTGCCAAGCCCGCCGCAAAGAAGGAAGAAGACAACTGATGGCCGGTCCTCGCATCAGCCGCGTGTTCGGCGCGGTCAACATTGGTTCCTTCCGCATCTCGGCGATGGTCGCGGGTCTCTCCGATACCGGCGAAATGATGATCCTGGGATCCGGCCACCGCGCCGCACAAGGGATCAAGCGCGGTTACGTGACGGACATGTCAGCTGCCACGTATGCGATCCGCGACGCCGTCGAGCGGGCGGAGCGGATGGCCAACACTTCGATCCAATCGGTCTGGATCGGCTGCTCAGGCGCCGGGCTGACCAGCCAGCTCGCGCAGGTCGAAGTCGACATCCGCGGACGCCGGATCGAGCAGGAGGACGTGGATCACCTGCTCATCGCAGCGCGTGACGTGATCCAGCCGGATGGCCGGATGGTGCTGCACGCCCAGCCGGCGCATTACACGCTCGACGGCGCGCATGGCGTGCCCGACCCCCGCGGCCTTCACGCCGAGCGGCTGGGGGTAGATATCCACGTGATGCTGGCTGACGGCGCCCCGGTGCGCAACATTACGGAAGCGGTGCAGAACGCGCACCTTCAGGTCGAGGCCGTGGTCGCCTCGCCGATCGCCGCGGGCCATTCCTGCCTGACGCCGGAGGAGCGCGAACTGGGCGTCGCGTTGGTCGAATTCGGCGCGCAGGTCACCAACGTTTCGGTCTTTGCCGCGGGGATGTTGCTCGGGCTGGTCTCCATCCCGACGGGTTCGGGCGACGTCACCGATGCAATCGCTTCGGCTTTCGGGATCCGCCGCTTTCAGGCGGAGCGACTGAAATGCGTCAACGGCTCGGCCATCGCCAGCCCGGCCGATCATCGCGAGATGATCCCGGTCAACGGCCCGGGCGAGGACGGGACCGGCCCGATTGCGCGCTACGCAGACGACAAGAACCGCATACCCCGCGCCGAACTGATCTCGGTCATCACCGCCCAGCTGGCTCGGTTGATGGACCAGGTTTCACGCGCGCTGGGCGAACTGGGGTTTTCGGCCGCGCGGGGGCAGCAGGTGGTGTTTACCGGCGGCGGGGCAGAGCTTGCCGGTCTGGCCGATTTCGCCCAGGCCTCGCTCGGCAAGCCGGTGCGGATCGGCAAGCCGCCGGCGCTCAAGGGCCTGGCCGAGGCCCACGCCACGCCCGGCTTTTCGACGCTGGCTGGCCTGGCGCTTTATGCTGCGGCCGATCCTGTGGATATCCGCGCCATCGGACCGAATTTCCAATCGACCACGCGTTACTCCGGAATTGGCCTCGCCGGCCGGGTGCTGCATGCGTTGAAGGAGTATTTTTAAGGCGTTTTACCGAAAATCACATGGGTTGGGATTGTGGACAACCCTGTGGGCCGCTTTGATTAGACGTCATTAACCGTGCAAACTCGCAGGGATTTGGAATCCGGCACTCGCGTGCCTGACAGGAGAGTGCAATGAGCATCAACATCGGACCGCCGGCCGTCGAGGAGCTCCGCCCGCGGATCACCGTGATCGGCGTCGGTGGGGCCGGCGGCAACGCCATCGCCAACATGATCGGCGCCGCTATCGAGGGGGTCGACTTCATCGTCGCGAACACCGATTCCCAAGCGCTGAACTCGTCGGTGGCAGAACATCGCATCCAGCTGGGTGCGGACATCACTCAGGGCCTGGGCGCTGGCGCCCGCCCCGAGGTGGGACGCGCTGCGGCCGAGGAAAGCCTCGCTCATATCCAGCGGGCGCTTGATGGCGTGCACATGTGCTTCATCGCTGCCGGTATGGGCGGCGGCACCGGCACCGGCGCTGCGCCGGTCATCGCCAAGGCGGCGCGCGAAAAGGGCGTGTTGACGGTCGGCGTCGTGACCAAGCCGTTCCTGTTCGAAGGCACGCGCCGGATGCGCGCGGCGGACTCCGGGATCGAGGAGCTCCAGAAGCACGTCGATACCCTGATCGTCATTCCGAACCAGAACCTGTTCCTGGTGGCCAAGGCGGAAACGACCTTCAAGGAAGCCTTCCAGATGGCGGACGAGGTGCTCCAGCAGGGCGTCCGTTCGATCACCGACCTGATGGTCATGCCGGGCCTTATCAACCTCGACTTTGCCGACGTTCGCTCGGTCATGGCCGAGATGGGCAAGGCGATGATGGGCACCGGCGAGGGCGAAGGCGAAAATCGCGCGCTCGAAGCCGCGGAAAAGGCCATCGCCAATCCACTGCTCGATGGCGTTTCGATGCAGGGCGCCAAGGGCGTGATCATCTCGATCATCGGTGGCGACGACATGAAGCTGCTCGAAGTCGACGAAGCCGCGAACCACATCCGCGAGCTGGTCGATCCCAATGCCAACATCATCTGGGGCAGCGCCTTCAATCCCGACCTCAACGGGAAGATCCGCGTTTCGGTGGTCGCCACCGGAATCGAACAGAACGTTGAGCAGCTCGGCAACGCCACGCAGCCAGCACCGTTCAGCATGGGCGGATCACGTGGTCCCGCGCGGCCCACGCAGATCGAGCCTGTGGCTGCGGCGCCGGTGTATACCCCGCCGGTTCCGGCCGTCGAACCTGAGCCGGAGCCTGAGCCTGTCCATGGCTTTGCCACGGATGACCTGCGCGACGAAGTCACCTCCGAAGACACCGTCTATGGCTCGCTGCTGGGCGGCGCTCCCAGCGTCACCGACAATGACTGGGACGAGGGCGACGAAGAACCGCTCAACTTTGGCGAGGAATTCACGCCGGCACCTGACCAGCCGCAGAGCAACGACGAGTTGCTGCTCGATGCATCGCGACTGGCGGCAGAGGACGAGCCGGTTTCACCGCTGGTGACCAAGCGCCGCAATCTGCTGGGCGACGGCGGGGCAGCGCCAGTGTCTGGCGGCACGCTGTTTGAGCGGATGGCCAATCTCTCCCGCGGCGGACCCAACAAGGACGACGACGACGAAGACGAGGAGGGCGGTCCTTCGATCAGCATTCCGCGTTTCCTCGGACGGCAAAACAACCAGTAATCGCGGCGCGAACCGGCGATCGGATTTGAATCGCCGGTTCGGTCTGGGTTAACCGTGGACGGTGCACGAACCGCGCCGCGTTGGCTGCTGGAATTGGACGGGATCGAGTCGGGCGAATGCGGTTGAGAAGCAGTCTGCTGGGATGGATCGCGCTGGGCATGCTCGGCGGAAGCCAAGCGGCCCTGGCACAGACCTCCGGCGTGGCGCAGCCGGTGGTACAGCCGATACCCGGCGCTGACGGGATGCGGCTGAATGCCGCGCTGGCCCGTCTCGGCCAGAACCCGCGCGACATTTATGCGCTGATCGACGCGGGCAATGCCGCCCTGACGATGGGCGATGTCGATGCTGCGGTCGGTTTCTTCCGCCGTGCAGCACAGCTTTCCCCCGCGGATGGGCGGATCAAGGCCGGGCTGGCCGGTGCCCTGGTGCGCAACGCCGATCCCTACACCGCCATTCCGTTGTTCGCGGCAGCCCAGGACGCCGGGGTTAAAAGCGCCGAATTACTTTCTGATCGCGGCCTCGCTTACGACATGGTCGGCGACAACGCCCGGGCACAGATTTACTACCGTGAATCGCTGGCCCTGGGCATGAGCGACGAGACCGTGCGTCGCCTGGCGCTGAGCCAGGCGATTTCGCGCGATCGGCGCGCCTCGGAAACCACTCTTTCCACGCAGCTCAGCCGGCAGGACAAGGCGGCATGGCGCACCCGCGCCTTTGCCCTGGCAATTCTCGGACAGCAGGAAGAAGCGATCTCCATCGCTCGCACGACCATGCCGGAAGAACTGGCAACGGCGATGACCCCGTACCTGCGTTACATGCCGTTGCTGACCAAGGCGCAGCAGGCGGCGGCGGCCAACCTCGGGCAGTTCCCACGGGCGGCGCAGATCGGCCACGACGACCCGCGCATAGCGGCATTCGTCACTCCGGCCCCAAGCCCGGTCCAGGTCGCTCAGGCTCCGGCCGCCCAGCAGCCGGCGCGCGGAATACGCGGCCAGCGTACTTCCACGGCGGTGCCGGCCGGACCGGCTCCTGCCAGAATCACGACCACCCCGCGCGTTGCCGCTGGCGCCCCGCCTGAGCCCATGCCCTCGCGCGTGGTATCGGGCGAACTCCCTCCCGCCATGGCTGAGCCGCCGGCAGTTGCTGCGCGCGGGAGTGCCCCGGTTGCGCCCGCGTCCGTCAAGGTGACCACCACCTCTGCCGCTGCGCTGGCGCCAGCACCCAAGCCCATGGCCGAACCCGTGCTGCCGCCGCCGACCGTGACCAAGACCGCTCCGGTCCAGACCGCGCCCGGCTTCGATCTGGCTCGTGCGCCAGGTTCGGCCGCAAGACAGCCAGCGGCATCGGCCGTGCAAACCACGCTCCCGGCGGCCGCATCCAGCCTCCCGAGCGCCGCGCCAGCCGCCGCTCCGGTGCGAAGCACTGCGCCTGCGCCCACGCCTCCTGCTGCCCCGCCGCGCGTGCGGTTGGCCGATGCCTTCGCCGAATTCGCGGCACCTTCCCGCGCTGTGGCTCCTGCTTCCGGCGCCGTGGACATCCGCCGCATCACCCCGGCCCGCGATCCCGCCGCTGCGGCCAAGGCGAAGCCTGCCCCGCCGGCTCACCCCAGCCGGATCTGGGTCCAGATCGGGGTGGGGCGCAATACCGATGCCATGGGTTACGACTGGCGCCGCCTGTCGCGCGGGACGCCCGACCTGTTCCGCGGCCGCCATCCCTTCACCAGCGACTGGGGCCGCACCAATCGCTTGCTGACCGGCCCCTTCGCGACCGAGGCCGCAGCCGACGCTTTTGTGGCCAAGCTGAAAAAGGGCAAGGTGGATGATGCCTTCGTCTGGACCAGCCCGGCCGGGCAAGTCGTTGACCAGCTGGACGATTGAGCTGGCGCGGGAGCGGCCCGTCCACCGCTTTTCCACACCTTGTAAACAGGCTTATCGAGTTATGCGCAGCCGCGGCGCGGTCCCGGATTGTGCCGGAGGCCATCCCCGACGCATCCACCCTGCCACAGACATGGCAGGACGGATCGAATGAGAATGGGTCAGAACGACTATGGGCGGGAGGAAGACGCCGCGCCCGTGGACATGCTGGCCTCGTTGTTCGAGGCCCGCGGCTGGCCGTTTGAATTCACCGGCGAGCACGAGATCAGCACCGAAATTCAGGGGTCCTGGGCCAAATATCAGGTTCGCGGGATCTGGGGCTCGCACGACCATGTCCTGCAATTGCTCTGCCTTCCCGACATCCGCGTACCGGACGACAAGCGCGCGGCGATGTACGAGGCGCTGGCGCTGATCAATGAGCAGATCTGGCTGGGTCACTTCGATATCTGGTCGAACGGCGGGGTGCTGCTTTACCGTCACGGCCTGATGCTCGGAGACGATGGTCTGCTCAGCCTGGCGCAGGCGCAGGCAGCGACCGAAGCCGCGATCGAGGACTGCGACCGCTTCTATCCGGTGTTCCAGTTCATCCTCTGGGGTGACAAGACCCCGGCGGAAGCCCTGGCCAGCGCACTGGTCGACGCGGCGGGAGAGGCGTGATTTCCATGACGAGCAGCGCGACGGGCCAGCGCCAATGAGCTTTGATTCCATCCTGATCGTCGGTTGCGGCAACATGGGCGGGGCGATGCTGGCCGGCTGGCTGGCCGGCGGCATGGCGCCTGCACGGGTTACTGTGGTCGATCCGAACCTCGCCGAGGCTCCTGCGGGAGTGACTTTGCTCCGCGACCTGCCGGAGCGCGCCTTCAACGCCGTTTTGCTAGGCGTGAAGCCCCAACTGCTGGGCGATGTCGCGCCGCGGCTGGCCGCACTGGTCGGGCCGCAGACGGTGCTGCTCTCGATCCTTGCCGGGGCCGAGCTGGACAGCCTGGGCCGGTTTTTCCCCGATGCCGGCGCGATCGTGCGGATCATGCCCAACCTCGCTGCCGCAATCGGAAAGTCGCCCGTCGCCCTGTTCGCTCAGGGACTGGACGATGCCGGCCGGGCTAGCGTGACCGCGCTGATGCAACCGCTCGGCACGCCCGAATGGCTGGCCGGGGAGGCGCAGTTCGACCTTGTTACCGCGCTGGCCGGATCGGGCCCGGCGTTCGTCTACCGTTTCATCGACGCCCTCGCGGCGGGTGCCTCGCGGCTGGGCCTTCCGGCTGAGCAGGCGCAGCGTCTGGCGGTCGCAACGGTGGAGGGCGCCGCTGCCCTGGCAGCTGCCTCGCCGCATTCACCCGGCGCACTGGCAGACCGTGTCGCCAGCCCCGGCGGGACGACCCGGGCGGGCCTTGACGTGCTCGATCGTGACCTCGCTCTCGCCACTTTGGTTGAAGCCACCCTGAAGGCGGCGGCTGACCGCAGCGCGGAAATGGCCCGCGACGCACGCTCCCGATGAGATTCTGCGACAATCTACGACAAAGTCCTGTTGGCCCCCATGTCCGGTTTTGCTTGAATCCGGACCTCGTCCATCCGATATTGCATCTGTGCCCCGGCTATTGTGTCTGGGGCCGACAAGGAGTTTGACCAAGATGGCCAATTGGAACGATCCCCAGCCCCCGCGCCAAAGCGCCGGCTTCGGTGCGTCTCCGAGCCTGAACGGCGAAGTTATCGGCGGCCGCGCGGGCTTTGACGCTGGACTGCGCCGCCACATGCTTTCGATCTACAACTACATGGCCTCGGGCATTCTGCTCTCGGGCGTCGTGGCGATGCTGTTCGCCAATTCGGGGTTTGCCGCGAAAATCGTCGGTACTCCGCTGTGGTGGGTTATCGCCCTGGCGCCGCTGGGCTTCGTCTTCGGAATGAGCCTGGGCGCCAACCGGATGAAGACCTCCACCTTGCAGGCCCTGTTCTGGGGCTTCTGCGTGGTGATGGGCCTTTCGCTCTCGACAATCTTCCTGGTCTTTACCGGTGCGTCGATCGCGACAACCTTCGTCGCCACCTCCGCTGCTTTCGCGGGGCTTAGCCTGTATGGCTACACCACGAAGCGTGACCTTTCGGGAATGGGTACATTCCTGATCATGGGCGTGTGGGGTCTGCTGGTCGCGATGCTGGTCAACATGTTTGTCCAGTCGAGCGCTATGCAATTCGCGATCTCGGCGATCGGCGTGCTGATCTTTGCGGGGCTGACGGCGTATGACACGCAGAAGCTGCGCGCGATCTACTTCCAGGTGGCGGGCAGCGAGTTTGCCGGCAAGGCCGTCGTGCTCGGTGCGCTCAACCTCTATCTGGACTTCATCAACATGTTCCAGTTCATGCTGAGCTTTATCGGCGACCGCCGCTAAGCCTTTCCAAGTAAAACATCGTGCCCGGCGCGCCGTTTGTCGCGCCGGGCATTTTCTTTGCCGGTCCGGCGGAGTACAACCCGTGCAGAATTCGGGTCGGAAGGTTGCGGTGAAGCAATTCGGAATAAGGCGAGCACTGTTGGTGGCGGGAACCGGCGTGGCGCTGGCTCTGCTGGCGTCGTGCGGCCCGAAGGAGCTTCCCCCGCCACCGCCTCCACCGCCACCACCCCCGCCGGTCGTGGTCATTCCGCCCAAGCCCTATCCGCCAAGCGGTGCGTCGCGCGACCTGCCGGTTCCGCCCGTAGGCACCGACGGGCTGTTCCAGAGCGTAAATCGCAATATCACTCCCGCACAGACCATCTGGAACCTGCGCTCGGCCTACAACGTCGCCGCGCTGAACTGCGCCCTGCCCGAGCGGGACGAGATCACGGCCAATTACCGTACCTATCTGCGGCGCCATGCGCGCGCGCTGACCAGTGCGAACCGCAAGGTCGATGCCGAGTTCAAGGGGCTATATGGCACCGGCTTCGTCGCCCAGCGCGAGGAGTACATGACCCACGTGTACAACCACTTCGCGCTACCTCCGGTGATGGGCGAGTTCTGCCGCGCGGTGCTGGCGATCAGCCGCGACGAAAAGCTCATCAAGACCACCGAGCTCGAAGCATTTTCCGCTCGCAGCTTGCCGAATGTGGAGATCGTCTATGACGATTTCTTCCATCGCTACGCCAAATACCGCGCCGATCTTGCCGATTGGGAAGCTCGCTGGGGCACCAGCGCGCCGATCCAGGTCACGCGTTGAGGCATTATTTTCCTCTTTCAAGCGAGAGGCCTGTTCGCTAAGGGAGCCGCTCCCGCGGGAGGCCAACCTTTCGCGTGACTGCACTGGAACGGGGCCGTAGCTCAGATGGGAGAGCGCGTCGTTCGCAATGACGAGGTCAGGGGTTCGATCCCCCTCGGCTCCACCAGTGTCGTTCGGGCCGGGACTGGTCCACGCCGGGCTGCATATGGCGGCCTCCTGCGCTTCCGGTGCTCACGTTCTTCAACTCGCTCCGCTGTCCAAGCCCGCTCAGCGTAAGCTTGTCAAAGGCGGTGCGCGACATTCGCCTCACATTCGGCTAGAACTTACCCATGCATTTTCTCGACCAAGCCAAGATCTACATCAAGTCCGGCGGCGGCGGTCCCGGCGCCGTGTCGTTCCGGCGCGAGAAGTACGTGGAATATGGCGGACCGGACGGCGGTGACGGCGGGCGCGGGGGCGACATCATTTTCGAGGCGGTCGCTGGTCTCAACACGCTGATCGACTTCCGCTACACCCAGCATTTCAAGGCCCAGCGCGGCATACCCGGGATGGGCAAGAACCGCACCGGCGCGGCCGGCAAGGATCTGGTGATCAAGGTTCCGATCGGCACCCAGGTGCTCGACGACGACCAGGAGACCGTGCTGCTCGACCTGACCGAGGCCGGGCAGCGGGTTACCCTGCTGGAAGGCGGGCTCGGCGGGCGAGGCAACGCCAGCTACAAGACCAGCACCAACCGCGCCCCGCGCCAGCACCAGCCGGGCATCCCCGGCGAGGAACTGTGGGTTTGGCTGCGGCTCAAGCTGCTCGCCGATGCCGGGCTGGTCGGCCTGCCCAACGCCGGCAAGTCGACCTTCATCAACCAGGTCAGCAACACCAAGGCCAAGGTGGGAGACTATGCCTTCACAACGCTGCGCCCGCAGCTTGGCGTGGTGCGCCACAAGAACCGCGAATTCGTGCTGGCCGACATCCCGGGGCTGATTGCCGGTGCTGCCGAGGGCGCCGGGGTGGGCGACCGTTTTCTTGGCCATATCGAGCGCTGCCGGGTGCTGATCCACCTGATCGACGTCAACGGCACCGATCCTGCCGAGGCGCTGGAGATCGTCGAAGAGGAATTGGCCGCCTATGGGGCAGGGCTCGAAGACAAGCCGCGCCTGATCGCGCTGAACAAGATCGACACCGTCGATGCCGAGCTGGTCAAGGCTTTTACTGCCGAACTCAAGGCTGCCGGCGCCAAGAAGGTCTTCCCGATTTCCGGGGCCACGGGCAAGGGCCTGGACAAGCTGCTTGACGCGGTCATCAGCTACCTTCCGGCGGCCACGATTACCGAACGGCCTGACGGAGAAAAAGAAGAAGCCGACGAAAGGCCGTGGTCGCCGCTCTGACCGCATGGTTGCATTGCGCACAGTTTGCCTTAATTCCGCGCCAATGCAGATTGCCAGACTTTCCGACCTTGCGGATCCGCACGCCTGTCCCCGCCTTGTCG
Organism: Sphingomonadaceae bacterium; assembly: GCA_947472735.1. Taxonomy (GTDB): domain Bacteria; phylum Pseudomonadota; class Alphaproteobacteria; order Sphingomonadales; family Sphingomonadaceae; genus Novosphingobium. The sequence goes on from CANJBY010000010.1 coordinate 39,317, forward strand.
TCAAGGTCGGTTCCTCGCTGCTGGTCGGACATGATGGGCCGAGGCACGCCTGGCTGACGGGGCTGGTGGCGGAGATCGCCGCGGCCCGGGCGCGGGGGCAGGAAGTTATCATCGTCTCCTCCGGCGCGATCGCCTTGGGCGCCTCGCGGCTCGGGTTCGATAAAGGCGGCCGCGGGAGCCTTGCCGATGCGCAAGCCGCCGCCTCGGTCGGTCAGATCGCGCTCTCGGCGCTGTGGGCCGGGTTGCTGGAAGCCCACGGGCTGGTTGCTGCGCAACTGCTGCTGACGCTGGAAGACCTCGAAGATCGCCGCCGTTACCTCAATGCCACCGCCACGCTCACCCGCTTGCTTGATGCGGGCGCCGTGCCGGTGATCAATGAGAATGACAGCGTCGCGACGCAGGAAATCCGCTTCGGCGACAACGACCGGCTGGCGGCGCGGGTGGCGCAGGCGGCACGGGCGCAAGCCGTGTTGCTGCTGTCCGATGTCGACGGTCTTTACGATCGCAATCCCAGAGACCCGGCCGCGAAGCTCATGCCCGAGGTTCACGGCGTCACCGCTGAAATTCACGCCATGGCCACCGGAGAAAGCGCCTCGGGCATGGGCTCGGGCGGGATGACGTCCAAGCTGCAGGCCGCGGAGATCGCCGAACGGGCAGGAATTGCGCTGGTGATTGCCAATGGCACTCCGGATGCACCGATCGCGCGGGCGCTGGACCAGGGCGTCGGGACATTGTTCCTGCCCCGCCGCAAGGCCGGTGCCCGCAAGGCCTGGCTGGGCGGCCGGCTGCGGCTCAAGGGTGCTTTGGTGGTCGATAGGGGTGCGGCGCAGGCGCTGCAGAAAGGCTCGAGCCTGCTGGCGAAGGGCATCGCCGCGGTCGAAGGCGATTTCCAGCGCGGCGATGCTTTGGCCATTCGCGATGCGACGGGAACCACGCTGGCGCACGGCCTGTCGGAATACGATGCCGACGAGTGCCGCCGGCTGATCGGCACCCATTCGAACGAGCAGGCCGCGATCCTGGGCTATGCCCCGCGCTCTGCCATGGTGCACCGCGACCAGCTGGTCCTGCTGTGACCCTGGCGATCACCGGTGCAACCGGGTTCGTTGGCCAGACCCTGCTTGACCGGGCGATCGCCGATGGCACCGAAGTGCGGGCGCTGGCACGGCGCGATCAGGATGCCCGGCCCGGCGTCAGCTGGCTGGCGGGCGACCTCAATGACCGCCCGGCGTTGATGCGGCTCGTGCGCGGTGCCGAAGCGGTAATTCACGTCGCCGGGGTGGTGAACGCGCCTGACCCAGAGGGTTTCGAGCTCGGCAATGCCATAGGCACGCTCAACCTGATCGAGGCGGCCAAGACGGCGGGCGTGGGCCGCCTGATCTTCGTGTCATCGCTGTCCGCCCGCGAGCCGGGGCTGTCAGCTTACGGCGCGTCCAAGGCGCGGGCGGAGAAGCTGGTCATGGCCAGTGGGCTCGATTGGACCATCGTTCGACCGCCGGGAGTCTACGGCCCGCGCGACAAGGATATCTTCGAGATGTTCCGCATGGCCAGGTGGGGCGTGATGCCGATGCCCGCCAGCGCCGGCCGCGCGAGTTACATCCATGTCGACGACCTTGCCCGCTTGCTGCTCGCGCTGGTCCCTGGCGGCGAAGAGCTGTCTTACCGCATCTTCGAGCCTGACGACGGCCGCGAAGGGGGCTGGCCGCACGGGGAATTTGCCCGGGCGATCGGCTCGGCGATGGGGCGGCGGCCGCTGGTCGCGCATTTGCCGGGTGCTTTGCTGGGCATAGCGGCGCGGCTGGATCGTTCGGTTCGGGGCGCGAAAGCCAAACTGACGCCAGACCGGGCCAGCTACATGAGCCATCCCGACTGGGCGGTCAGTGAAGGGGCGAAAGTGCCAGAAACGGTCTGGACGCCGCAGATCGAAACCCGCGCAGGACTGGCCGCAACGGCGCAGTGGTACCGAGAAGCGGGCTGGCTCTAGTCAGAAGACCGGGTCAAATCCGGGCGGCAATTCGCCTTCGCCGCCATCCTGGCCCGGCACGTGAATGCCGCATTCGGTCTTGTCCCAGCCTTTCCAGCGGCCCGAGCGGGGGTCTTCGCCGGGAGCGACCTTGCTGGTGCAGGGCGAGCAGCCGATCGACGGATAGCCTTCCGCGACCAGCGGGTGCGGGGGCAGTTCGTTCTCGGCGATGTAGGCAGCGAGGCGATCGCTGTTCCAGTCCGCCAGCGGGTTGACCTTGAGGCGGCCCTGCGCGTCTGTCTTGTCGATCTCGAAGCGGGGCAGACCGGCGCGGGTGGCAGACTGGAAGCCTTTGCGTCCGGTGATCGTCGCATCGAAGCCGAGCAGAGCCTTGGCCAGCGGCTGGACCTTGCGGATATCGCAGCAGCCGTCCGGATCGTAGCTCCAGCGCAGCCCGCTTTCGTCCTTCGCCGCCAACAACGCGGGATCGGGAATGAGATTGCGAAGGTCCGTCAGGCCCAGCCGTTCGACCAGCTGGTCGCGGTAGGCCAGGGTCTCGGGAAAGTGCTTGCCGGTCTCGAGGAACAGCACTGGTGTGGCGGGGTCAATCAGCGCCACCAGGTGCAGCAGCACCGCGCTTTCCGCGCCGAAGCTGGACACCACGGTAATATCCCCGGCCAGCCGGTCGCGCAGTACCCCGGTCAGGAGTTCAAGCGTGTCGCTGCCCTGAAACATGCGGTTAAGCCGGATCGCATCGGCCTCGCTGAAGCGAGGGCCGGTGTTGATCCGGTCCACCGTCCGGTCCTGGGCGCGCGGCACGTTAGCCATGCCGCAGTTTCCAGATCGGAGTGCGATCATCCGTCGTGGCCTGATAGACTTCGGGCCATGTGGCAAAGGCTCGCTCGGTGTGTGCCGGGTCGAGCGGATGTTCCGGCGCGAAGGCGTCAAACCCGCAGCGGCGCATGGCGTGGAGCTGATCGACCGCGACATCGCCCACGGCGCGCAGTTCGCCGGTATAGCCCGCCTCGCGCAGGATCCGCGCCGCGGAATAGCCGCGCCCGTCGCCAAACGAGGGGAAGTTCACCTCGACCAGGCGTATCCGCTCCAGATGAGGGAGCAGGTCGCGGGCATCATCGCCCGGCTCGATCCGCACGGCGGCGGCGTTGGTCTGATCGCCGAAAGCGTCGACGGTGACGGCCGGATCGGCCACCGCGTCATCGTCGCGGAAACGCAGCTGCACCTCAACCATAGATCGCCTCCTTGAACGGGGCCATGCCGACACGGCGATAGGTGTCGAGGAAGCGTTCCTCGCCCTGCTTGTTGGCCAGATAGACTTCGGTCGCCTTTTCGATCGCCCCGACGATCCCGTCCTCATCAAAGCCCGGGCCAGTGATCTGGCCAAGCGACGTGTCCGCGCCTTCGCTTCCGCCGAGCAGAAGCTGGTAGTTCTCGGTGCCCTTCCGGTCGACGCCGAGGATGCCGATGTGGCCAGCGTGATGATGGCCGCAAGCGTTGATGCAGCCCGAGATCTTGAGCTTGAGCTCGCCGATTTCGGCCTCGCGCCCGGCAAAGCGCTCGGAAATCTTCTGCGCTACCGGGATCGAGCGGGCATTGGCGAGGCTGCAATAGTCCAGCCCCGGACACGCAATGATATCGCCGATGGTATCGAGGTTGGCGGTCGACAGGCCGGCTTCGTCCAGCTTGGTCCACAGCGCGTAGAGATCCGCCTTGCGGACATGCGGCAGCACGATGTTCTGGGCATGAGTCACGCGCAGCTCGTCAAAGGAGTATTCCTTCGCGAGATCGGCCATCAGCCGGATCTGGTCGGCCGTGGCATCGCCGGGGATGCCGCCGACCGGCTTGAGGCTGATCGTGACGATGGCATAGCCCGGCACGCGGTGCGCGGCAGTGTTGCGATCGACCCACACCGCGAAATCGGGGTCGGAGCGGTCGACGCTGTCGGGCAGGCCGGTCTCGAATGCCGGATCGGCAAACTGCACCTTGATCCGCTCCAGCTCCGCCAGCGGCGGTTCGATGCCCTGGCTCAGCAGGTGGGCGAACTCGGCCTCGACCTGGCGTGTGTATTCGTCCTTGCCCAGCTCGTGGACCAGGATCTTGATCCGCGCCTTGTACTTGTTGTCGCGGCGGCCATAGCGATTGTAGACGCGCAGGCAGGCCTCGGAATAGGTGATCAGCTGATCGAGCGGGACGAAGGCGTTGATGCAGGGCGCGATCATCGGGGTACGGCCCATGCCGCCGCCGACGTAGAACGCCGCGCCGATTTCGCCCTGTTCGTTCCGCACGATCTCGATGCCGATGTCGTGCAGTCGCATCGCCGCACGGTCGGTGGCGGAAGCGATCACCGCGATCTTGAACTTGCGCGGCAGGTAGCTGAACTCCGGATGGAAGCTCGACCACTGGCGCAGCAACTCCGCATAGGGGCGCGGATCAATCAGTTCGTCGGCGGTGGCGCCGGCGTACTGGTCCGAACTGATGTTGCGGATGCAGTTGCCGCTGGTCTGGATGGCATGCATCTCGACCTTGGCGAGGTCGGCGAGGATGTCGGGCGCGTCTTCCAGCTTGATCCAGTTGTACTGGATGTTCTGCCGGGTGGTGAAGTGGCCATATCCGCGGTCATATTTGTCCGCGATGTCGCCCAGCACCCGCATCTGCGCGGAACTGAGCGTGCCATAAGGCACGGCGACGCGCAGCATGTAGGCATGGAGCTGCAGGTAGAGGCCGTTCATCAGCCGCAGCGGGCGGAACTTGTCCTCTGGCAGCGTGCCGTCCAGCCGGCGGCGGACCTGGTCGCGGAATTCCGCGACGCGCGCATCGACCATGGCCTGGTCGTATTGGTCATACTTGTACATCAGATCACCCAGTTGCCGGCGGCGGGGTCGGCTGGCTTGAGGGAAAGGTCGAGCCGAACAGTCGGGCCGACGGCGCGAATGCGGTCCTTGATATGAGCGGGGCGAACGCCATCGGCGGTCTTCTCCGCGTCGATCGCATAGCCGCTGACGACGCGGCGCGCGGCCTCCTCGCGGGCGAGGATCGTTTCGGCATCCGTGCCCACGTCCACCGCATCCTCGACATGCAGTGACCAGCCGTTGCCGGCCCACCAGGTCACGGCGCCACTCTTCAAGTCATTTCCCGTCAAAATCTTCACTTGATTGCCTCCAGCGCCAGTTTGCGCATCGTTTCGTCCTCGCGCGCCGCAACTTCTCCGATCACGATCAGTGCAGGGCTCTTCACCTTGTTCGTCTCGACGAGCGCGGCCAAGCCCGCCAGCGGCGAGCGCAGCACGCGCATGTCTTGCCGGGTTGCATTTTCGATCACCGCCACCGGCACGTCGGGGGACAGCCCGTCCGCTATCAGCTTTTCCGCAATCGCTTCCGACGTCGCGAGCCCCATGTAGATCACCAGTGTGCGGCCCTTGCCGGCCAGACCGGACCAGTCTTGCTCGGTCAGGCCCTTGCACTGGCCCGCCACGAAGCTGACGATCGAGGCACTGTCGCGGTGCGTGAGGGGGATTTGCGCTGCCGCCGCCGCGCCCAGCGCCGCGCTGACACCGGGAACCACTTCGACCGGCACTCCCGCAGCGCGGCAAGCTTCCGCCTCCTCGCCGCCGCGTCCGAACACGAACGGGTCTCCGCCCTTGAGGCGCACCACCTCGGTCCCGACCAGTGCCTCGCGCACCAGCAAGGCGTTGATGTCTTCCTGCTTCATGGTGTGGCGTGATCGGCTTTTTGCGACCGACACCATCCGGGCGTTCCTGCTTGCCATTGCGAGGATTGCGGGATCAACCAGACCGTCATGCACGATCAGCCGCGCGTTCATGACCAGCCGCGATGCCCGCAGGGTCAGCAGGTCCGGGTCGCCGGGACCGGCGCCGACCAGCCAGACCTTGCCCATAGGAGAGCGCGGGACCGGTGAAGAGGCAGTTGTGCTCATGGTGACGGAGATGGGCCTGTGCGGGCATCGATGCCAGCCAGAATGGCTTTAGCCCGCCTTAGGTGAACTATCCCCGCCGGTCGGATGCCCGAGATCGGCCGGCCATTCCTTCACGTGGATGTCGCGCTGCGGGAAGGGCAGACGGACGCCGTTGTCGCGGAACAGCGCCCAGATGCGCTTGAGCACGTCGGAGCGGATGTTGCCCACGCCGGCCTCTGGATCGTCGATCCACAACTGGATCTCGAACTGGATTGCGCTCTCGCCGAAAGCACTGAGCCAGACCGTCGGCAAGGGCCGCTTATGGACCCGTTCGGTCTCCATGGCGGCCTGAAGCATCAGCTTTTCGGCGAGTTCGATGTCGCTCCCGTAAGCGATGCCGACCGGGATCCGCAGCCGCACGTCGCGGGTCGAAAACGACCAGTTCTCGACCTGGCTGGTCATCAGCAGCTCGTTGGGGATCAGGTATTCGATCTGGTCACGCGTGGTGACGGAAACCGCGCGGATGCCGATGCGGTTGACTTGGCCGACAGTGCGCTGCGCCCCGTCCCCGACCGCGATGACATCGCCCGGCTTGATCGAACGGTCCATCAGCAGGATGATCCCCGAGATCAGATTGCCGAAGGTCTTCTGCAGGCCGAAGCCGATCGCCAGACCCATCGCCCCGGAGAACACGGCGAGGGCCGAGAGGCTGATGCCCAGAAAGTCGATCGCGGTAAGAACCAGCAGAATCCAGACCGCGATGCCGGCCAGCTTTTCTCCCAGCAATTGCTGCGTCGGATCAAGCCGGTGCATGCGGCGGAAAAAGCGCCGGGCCACCAGGTTGGCGAGTCGCCCTGCCGCCACCACAGCGATGGCGACGATCACCATCAGCACCGCGCGGTACAGCGAGACATGGTACTGGCCTACGTCGAAACCAAAGGAATCGAGCCAGATTGAAAGCTCATGGATGTGTTCGGTCAGTTGCTTCATGCCGCGTTCCAGGCGGCGAGCGCCTGCTCGAGATCATCGATCAGATCGCCCGGATCTTCCAGGCCAATCGAGAGCCGCACCCCGAATCGGTCGGCATCGCTCCAGCCAACGGGCGGCCAGCGGGTGGCGGTGCGGATCGTCGCCGGATCGACCGGGATGGCCAGGCTTTCGAACCCACCCCAGCTGAAGCCCATCCCGAACAGCTCCAGCGCGTCGATGAAGGCATCCCGCGCCGCAGAAGTGCGGCCCTTGAAGACGAAGCTGAACAACCCGCAGCCACCGGTAAAGTCGCGCGCCCACAACGCATGCCCCTGGGTGCCGGGGAGCATGGGGCAGAGCACTTCGGAGACTTCTGGCCGTCCCGCCAGCCACTGCGCAAGCGCAAGCGCGCTGGCGGTCTCGCGCTCCAGCCGCAAGCCCAGCGTGCGAATACCGCGCAGCGCCAGCGCCGCGTCGTCTGGCGAGACGACATGTCCCAGCTGCTGCGCGGTCCGGCGCAGCACGGTGTACCAGCGCGGACCAGCGCTGGCGCTGCCCATCATCAGGTCGGCATGGCCGCCGATATGTTTGGACAGCGACATGATGGAAATATCCGCACCGCGCTCAAGCGCGGGAAAACCCAGCGGTCCGGCCCAGGTGTTGTCGAGGATCACCGCGATCCCTCGGTCCCGGGCGAGAGCCGACAGCGCCGGCACATCTTGCACTTCCATCGTCAGGCTACCGGGACTTTCCAGCAGCACGGCCTTGGTCCGATCACAACAGGCGGCGGCAAAGGCAGCCGGGTCGAGCGGGTCAAACCAGCGTGTTTCGATCCCGCAATTCCTGAGCAGGCCGCGCGCCATGGTCCGGCTCGGTTCATAGGCATTGTCGGTCATCAGCAGCACATCGCCGCTTTTCAGCACCGCCAGCAGCACTCCGGCAATCGCCGCCACGCCCGATGGATACAGCATCGTTCCGGCCGCACCCGGTTCCAGCTCGGTCAGGGCATCGGCCAGCGCCCACTGGGTAGGGGCGCCACGGCGACCGTAATAGAAGTGCCCATCCTCGTTGGGCCGGCCTTCGCGCAATGCGGCCATGCTTTCGTAAAGGTGTGTGCTCGCGCGCCAGACGGGGGGATTGACCACGCCGCCGGCGGTGCCCGGGGCAGTAGTCCAGCGCGGATCGCGACCGGCGTTGGTCAGCCGGGTGGCGGTGCGTTTGTCCTTTCCTTGCCCCGCCTTGGCCATTGATTAAGCCTTTGTCGCCTTGGGCAGGTCCGGATCGGCCCCCCACTCGGTCCAGCTGCCGTCGTAAAGCGCGGTATCGTGCTTGCCGATCAGATGCAGTGCGAACAGCAGCACACAGGCCGTCACCCCGCTGCCGCAACTGGTAACCACCGGCTTCGACAGGTCCACCCCGGCAGCTTCGAATACCGCGCGGATGCCCGCCGCGTCCTTGAAGGTGCCATCGGGATTGAAGAGCGCGGTGTAGGGTACGTTGAGGGAGCCGGGGATGTGGCCACTGGCGATGTTCGGGCGCGGATCGGGGTCGGTCCCGGCCCACCGTCCGGCGCCGCGAGCATCGACCACCTGTTCGGCCCGGCTGTCGATGTTGGCGAGGATATCGGCCTTGCTGCGCACCTTCCCGGTGGCCGACCAGGCGGTATAGTGCCGGTGCCGCAGGTCTTTCGTGCCTTCGCACAGCGGACGCCCTTCGGCTTTCCACTTGGCCAGTCCGCCATCGAGGATCGCGACGTTCTGCGCTCCGAACAGCTTGAGCATGAACCATGCACGGGCAGCCGTCTTCACCGCGCTGTCATCATACAGCACGATTCTGCTGCCATCGCCCAGACCCAGCGATTGCATCCGGCTGGCGAACTTGTTGGCGGGGGGCAGGGTGTTTTCCACCGGAGCGTCGCTGTCGATCAGCTCGCCCAGGTCCATGAAGATCGCGCCGGGAATATGCCCCGCCTCGTACTCGGCCCTGGCGTCCCGGCCGGTATCAGGCAGGTGCTTGCTGGCGTCGACGATGCGCAGATCGCTCGCGCCCATCTCGCCCGCGAGCCACTCGCAGGTGACCAAACTTTCCATGCGGTGCGCGTCCTCCTCTTCGCTGCACTGCACAACCGTTATACTCCCGGCTGCGCGGCGTCGAGGGTTTTTGCGGCAAACTGCACGCTTGCCGGCTGTTCAGCTTGGCGGCACAAGGCCCGGCATGACCGACCAGACTCCGCAACCCCTGCACCTCGGCCAGAACAGTGCGCTTCCGGCATCGCCCGAAGCCGCCGTGCTGGATTACGTGCCCAATCCGCGCCCCGGAACCCTTTACCTGGTGCGCTTTGCCGCGCCCGAGTTCACCTCGCTTTGCCCGGTTACCGGCCAGCCCGATTTCGCGCACCTGGTGATCGACTATGCCCCTGGCGAGACCATCGTCGAATCGAAATCACTCAAGCTGTTCCTGGGCTCGTTCCGCAACCACGCCGGGTTTCACGAGGACGTGACCGTGGGCATCGGCCAGCGCCTGTTCGCCGAGATGCAACCCCGGTGGCTGCGGATCGGCGGCTACTGGTATCCGCGCGGCGGCATTCCGATCGACGTGTTCTGGCAAAGCGGTTCCCAGCCAGAGGGACTGTGGGTGCCCGATCAGGGCGTCGCCTCCTATCGCGGTCGAGGCTGAGGTACGAAATGCCTTAACACCGCTGACGGTGCTGGCTAACGTACGCGGGTAGCGGGAGGGGCTTCACATGAAGTTGCGACGGTTTTGCGTGTCGACAGCGGTAGCGGCAGCAATCAGCGGTTCAGCCGCGGCCCATGCGGAATGGCTGGAGGCCAAGTCCCAGCACTTTACCCTGGTGGGAGACCTGCCCGAAGCGACCATGCGGCGCCGGGTGATGCGGCTTGAACGTTTCGATTCGGTGTTGCGGGCGATCCTCCCAAAGGCGGCGGAATCGAACCTGCCCGTGATGATCGTGCCGACAGCCGAAGACGTTCGCCGCGTCGGTCACCGGCCGGAGGGGACCTTGGCCTACTTCAGTCGATCTCCTTACGGCGTGTTTGCCGTGGCACCGGCGAAGATCTCGACCGACTACGGCATTTCCGTCGAGACGATCATGTTCCACGAATATGCTCACCATTTCCTGATGGGCAGCCTTGATGACCCCATGCCGCGGTGGATGAACGAGGGCATGGCCGAGCTGTTCATGATGACCAGGCTCAGTGATAACGGCACGATAACGCTGGGGGTACCGAACGGGCCGCGCGCCTATTCGCTGAATGATGTCAACCGCTGGACTGCCGAGCGTCTGTTCGACAGCGATCGCCGGCCGCCACTATCAGGCGAAGTTCCGCAGCTTTACGCCAAAGGATGGCTGGTTCTTCACTATCTTCTGTTCAGTGGCCGGCGCAACGGAGAGTTCGAACGGTTTACAACTGCGCTCAAGCAGGGCGGATCCCAACTTGAAGCGGCACGGAAGGCATTCGGAGATCTCGGCAAGTTCGAGAGCGAACTCGAGCTTTACCGGATGCGCCGCTCGCTTCCGGCGATGAGACTGTCAAACGCGATGGTTCCGGTATCGGAAGCAATCGCGATGCGCCCGTTGCGGTCCGGCGAGGCCGAGATCATGCCGTTCCGCGTCCAGTCGAAGGCGGGCGTTACGCCACAGCAGGCCGTGCGGCTGGCAGCAGAAGCGCGCCCGGTTGGTGCGAGATACCCGGACGATCCGTTCGTGCAGCGCGCGCTGGCCGAAATCGAGTACGATGCGCTGAACTACGCGGCGGCCGACCAGGCGATCGACCGGGCACTGGCTGCCGATCCGGGCTTTGTGGACGGGATGGCATTCAAGGCGTTGTTGCTGGGCGCACGAGCCAGGCGTGACGCCGATCCTGCGCTCTGGCGTCAAGCGCGCAGCTGGATCGTCAAGGCCAACCGGATCGAGCCGGACAACGTGTTTGCACTCAGGTTGTATTTCGACAGCTTCATCGCCGCGCGCGAAAAGCCTAACATTGCCGCCGTAAACGGTCTGATGCGCGCGATTGTGGTTCAGCCGGTGTATCAGGAAGTGCGGGTGCTCGTGGCGGTCGAGCTGATCGCGGGTGGAGATGCCGCGCGCGCGCGCGCTGCTGGCTCCGATCGCTTTTTCGCCGCACGCTCCTGCGGACAATGCCTACGCCAAACTCATCGCTGCAATCGACGCCGGTGTCAGTGGTGCGGAGCTAAGAGCGAAGGTCACCGAACTTAAGATCGGCGCCGAGAATCTCTTCGTTCAGGCCGAGCCGGAAAGCGATCCGGGCAACTCGCCCGCAGGCGGAGGCAAATCGCCTTCCTGACCGCTTAATCCCCCCTGAGCAGATGTCTCAGCGACGGAGCAGCATCTCGCGGTTCAGCTGGCCCGGTGAAGTGACCCCGGACAGCTTCATGCCGCGCACGATCTCTTCCTTGAGGATCGTCAGCGCACGCTCGACACCGGGCTGGCCGGCAGCGGCGAGGGCATAAAGGTAAAGCCGGCCGCCAGAGGCCGCATTGGCTCCGCTGGCCAAGGCTTTCAGCACGTGGGTACCGCGCCGCACGCCGCTGTCGCAGATGATCTCGATCTGGCCGCCGACGGCATCGACGATCGCCGGCAGGGCGTCGAACGACGCGACCGAGCCGTCGAGTTGGCGGCCGCCGTGGTTGGAGATCATGATCGCGTCCGCCCCGATTTCGACAGCGCGCTTCGCGTCGGCCACGCTGACCACGCCCTTGAGGCAGAACTTGCCGCCCCATTCATCGCGGATCTTGGATGCCATGCGCCAATCAAGGTTCTGATCGAGCATTTCGGTGAAGTAGCTCGAGATCGGCATGGCCTTGCCCGAGCCGAGCTTGATCCGCGTATCCAGCATCGGCATCGCGAATTTCTCGCGCAGCAGGAAGTCGAGCGCCCAGCGCGGCTTCACCGCATAAGACAGCAAGGAAGCGAGCGTAAAGCTGGGCGGCGTGCTGAAGCCCGAGCGCAGGCACCGCTCGCGCTTGCCGCCGACGATCGAATCTACTGTCAGCGTGATCGCGTCGAACTGCGCATCCTTGCAGCGCTGGATCATTTCGGCATTCAGGCCCTGGTCCTTGTGGACGTAGAGCTGAAACATCTTCGGCCCGCTGGTCAGCGCCGCGATTTCCTCCACGCTGACCGTCGCCAGGCTGGAAATGCCGAACCACAGTCCGAATTTCTCGGCCGCCCGGGCCACCGCCCGCTCGCCCTGCCAGTGAAACACGCGCTGGAGCGCGGTCGGCGAGAGTACCAGCGGCAGCGCGCTCTTGCGGCCCATGATCGTGACGGACGTGTCAACATCGGCAACGCCGGCGAGGACGTTGGGGATCAAGTCGACGTCATCGAAGGCGGCAGTGTTGCGCGCCTTGGTGATTTCGTCATCGCCCGCACCGTCGATGTAATCAAACACCGGCCAGGGCAGGCGCGCCTTCGCGAGGCGGCGGAAATCGTCGATATTGTGGCAGTGGGTCAGCTTCATGCGCGATCAGCTAGCAGGAACGAACCGCTCCGTCACCGCCGCAAATCGGCGAAGGTATCGCACACGTTTTCGTCTCCCGACTCCATCCCCTTGCGCAGCCATTCCATCCGCTGCGCACTGGAGCCATGGGTGAAAGCCTCTTCGACCGGCCGGCGACCCGCCGCCTTCCTCAGCGTGTCATCGCCGATCTGGTGCGCGGCGTTAAGCCCTTCCTCCATGTCGCCGCGCTCGATCCGGTCGCGGTTCTTGGCGGCCCAGACGCCGGCATAGCAATCGGCCTGCAACTCCATCCGCACCTGCAACTGGTTCGCCTGGCGCGAGTTCTGTTGCTGGGCACTGCGGACCTGGTCGGACAGGCCGGTCAGCGTCTGGATATGATGGCCATACTCATGCGCCATGACATAGGCCCGGGCGAAATCGCCACCGGCGCCCATGCGCTGTTCCATCTCGGTATAGAAATCGGTGTCGATGTAGATGCCGTTGTCGCTGGGGCAATAGAATGGCCCCATCGCGCTTTGCGCCGCGCCGCAGCCGGACTGGCCGGCCTGGCTGTAGAACACCAGTTTGGGGGCCACGAAGCGGATGTTCGACCCTGCGACGATCGGCTGCCATGTCTTGTTGAGCGAGGAGAGCGCGTTGCAGGTTTCCCTGCTCATGGGGTTGGCGGCGCAGCTCTCTGCGGCGGTGGCGCCGGGCTGGACCGTTTCGGCTGGCAATCCGGCGGATTGGCCCACCTGCACTTGCTCCATTCCGCCGATCATCTGCGCTGGATCTATGCCGAAAACGAAATAACCGATCAGGGCGATAATGATGGTGCCGCAGCCAATCTTGCCGCCGGCCCCGCCCATCGAGACGGAAAACCGCCCGCGACCGCGCTGATCTTCGACGTTGACTGCATCCGGATCGAAATCGTCTAGTCGCAACGCGCACCTCTCCAGTTGCCCGAATCTGCTCGAAGCTTACCGACAAGTAGCAGTAACTCTACAGAAATGTTCAGGTTCCCGCACAAGCGGCGTGCAATCTTCCCGGTGTCGCTTTCATGCCACCATCGCCGCATCAATGCGCCGAGTTGAAGCATCAGCCCGCTTGCCGTCGAAGGGCGTTGGTGTAGATTCCGGCGATGGATCGGGGCACAACAGCGGTGAATCGAGTGTCGGCTTCAGCGCCGGCCGCCTTGCTTGTTGCCCTGATGTCAGCCGTCCTGTTCGCGGTGGCCACGACTTCCACGGTTTCGGCCGCGCAATCATCACCGCGCCGGGACCGCGCGCTGGAAGCGCAGCTGCTGGCTCACATCACGGTGCTCGCCTCGGACGAGTATCAGGGCCGCGAACCGGGGACCGAGGGCGAGGCCAAGACCCTCCGCTACATCGGACGCCAGATGTTCGAGGCGGGTCTGGTTTCGGGCACGAACGATCCGGGGCACGAATGGTTTGCGCCGGTCACGCTGGTGTCGCGTGAGGCGGCGGTTTCCGTAGCGCAGTTCACGCGCCGAGGCCGGGTGGTCGCGCTCCCGCGCGATCAGGTGCTGATGCTTACCTCGGGCAAGCGCAGCCTGATCCAGGGCGCTCCGCTGCTGTTCGTCGGCAAGGGGCAGGGCGCGGTTCCGCCCCGGGCCGAACTGGCCGGCCGGGTCGCGCTGCTGCTTGATGGGGATGACCAGAGCGAGGCGCGGCAGGACGCGTTGCTGGCTGGCGGTGCATCGGCAGTGCTCACGATCCTCGACGGTGGACGCAGCCTCGGCAGTGTTGCCGCCCGGCGGCAGCGTTCGGGTTATGCCCTGGGCAGCGAGGCGCTTGGCGGCGATCTTGAAGGGTTCATCACCCGCGCCGGAGCGGAACGCCTGCTTGCAGCCTCGGGCCAGAGCATCGCCAGGCTGGAGGCGGAAGCATCACGCAGCGATTTCGCGCCGCGGGTGCTCGATCTCGCGGCCAGTCTGGAAGCGACCACGCGCGAGACGACGATCCGCACGCACAACGTGATCGGGATGATCCGGGGGCGCCGTCCAGACGCCGGCGCGGTGTTGTTTGTATCGCACTGGGACCATTTTGGAACCTGCGCCGAACCCCCGGCCGAGCACCTCATCTGCAACGGCGCGATTGACAACGCCAGCGGAGTCGGCGCGCTGATCGAGATTGCACGGCGGCTCGCCAAGGGGCCGCCGCCGGATCGCAGCATCTATTTCCTCGCCACCACCGGAGAGGAACTGGGCCTGTTGGGTGCGCAGGCATTCGCGGAAAGCCCGCCGCTGCCGCTCGCGCAGATCGTCGCGGCTTTCAACATCGATTCCGTCGCGATCGCCCCGGCGGGGACCCCGCTGGGCATCGTCGGCAAGGGCATGACCCGGCTCGATCCGCAGATCGCCGCCGTCGCCCGGGCTCAGCGGCGCAAGATTTTGGACAGCGATGCGCCGAACGCCTACGTGCGCCGCCAGGACGGATGGGCCTTGCTCCAGCACGATGTGCCGACCGTTCTGGTGTCTTCGGCCTATGGCGATCCCGCGCGGATGGAGCGGTTCTTCGATACCGATTACCATCGTCCGGGAGACCGGGTGAAGCCCGGGATCGAGCTGGGCGGCGCGGCGGAGGATGTCAGCTTTCTGGTCGCGCTGGGCCGCTGGTTTGCGGACGTCCGGCGGGTGCCGGGCGGTGTGAAATAGGGCACTAGCCCTTTTCCTCCCTCTTGGTTACATGGGCCGCCACGAATCTTCCTTCACGTGAAAGTGGCGCTCATGGATATCCCGCTCGGCCTTACCTTCGACGACGTGCTGTTGCGTCCGGCCGAAAGCGATGTCCTGCCTTCCATGGCGAATACCATGACCCGGCTGACCCGGAGCATTTCGCTCAACATTCCGGTCATCTCTTCGGCGATGGATACGGTGACCGAGGCCGACATGGCGATCGTCATGGCGCAGTTGGGCGGCATTGGCGTATTGCACCGCAATCTGACAGTGGAAGAGCAAGTCGCTGCGGTCCGCGCAGTCAAGCGCTTCGAGAGCGGCATGGTGATCAACCCGATCACCATCTCCCCCGATGCTTCGCTGGGTGAAGCCCAGGCCCTGATGGACGCCAACCGCATCAGCGGCATTCCGGTGGTGGAGGCCAGCGGGCGGCTGGTCGGCATCCTGACCAACCGTGACGTGCGCTTTGCCGCCAATCCGGCCCAGCCGGTGCGCGAGCTGATGACGCATGAGAACCTCGCGACGGTCAAGGCCGGCACCGGTCAGGACGAGGCCAAGCGCCTGCTGCACCAACGCCGGATCGAGAAGCTGCTCGTGGTTGACGATGCCTACCGCTGCATCGGACTGATCACGGTGAAGGACATGGAAAAGGCCGTCACCTATCCCGATGCGACCAAGGACGCGACCGGGCGACTGCGCGTTGCCGCTGCCACGACCGTTGGCGACAAGGGCTTTGCCCGGACCGAGGCGCTGCTTGCGGCGGAATGCGACGTGGTGGTGATCGACACGGCCCACGGCCACAACCGCGACGTTGCCCGCGCAGTGGAGCGGGTAAAGAAGCTCTCCAATTCGGCGCAGGTGATCGCCGGCAACGTCGCCACCGCCGAAGCGACCCGGGCGCTGATCGACGCCGGGGCAGATGCGGTCAAGGTCGGGATCGGGCCGGGATCGATCTGCACCACGCGGATCGTGGCCGGCGTGGGCGTGCCGCAGCTGACTGCGGTCATGGAATCAGCCGAAGCGGCGGAAAAGGCCGGGGTGCCGGTGATTGCCGACGGCGGACTGCGGACCTCGGGCGATGCCGCCAAGGCGCTCGCCGCCGGGGCATCGGTCGTCATGGTCGGCTCGCTGCTCGCCGGGACCGAGGAAGCACCGGGAGAAACGTTCCTTTATCAGGGCCGGGCCTACAAGTCGTACCGCGGCATGGGTTCGGTCGGCGCGATGGCGCGGGGTAGCGCGGATCGCTACTTCCAGCAGGACATCAAGGACCAGATGAAGCTGGTGCCCGAAGGCATCGAAGGCCAGGTGCCGTTCAAGGGCCCGGCCAAGGATGTGATCCATCAGCTTGTCGGCGGGGTCAAGGCGGCGATGGGCTATACCGGCAGCGCGACGATCGACGATCTCAGGACCAAGGCCCAGTTCGTGCGCATCACCAACGCCGGCCTGCGCGAGAGCCACGTCCACGACGTGACCATCACCCGCGAGGCGCCGAACTACCCGACGCGCGGATAGAGCGGACATGACCCCCGCCGCACGTGTCCAGGCGGCAATCGAGGTGCTCGATCTCGTCATTGCAGCGGTCCGGTCCAACGGGCCGAGCGCCGACCGGATCATCGCCGAATGGTTCCGCACCCGCCGCTTTGCCGGCAGCGGTGATCGCCGCGCGGTGCGTGAACTGGCCTATGCCGCGATGCGCAAGTGCGGGGAGATACCGGCATCAGGCCGCGCGGCAATGCTGCCGCTGGCGCAGGAAGATCCAGCGCTGGCCGCGCTGTTCGACGGGTCCCGCCACGCTCCCGCATCGATTGCTCCTGACGAAGCTGCAGCGCCGCAAGGCATCGCGCCGGCTTGGCTAGAAGCTGCGCTGGCCGGATCCGCCATGGCTGGGGACGAGGCGCAGGCGCTGATGGCCCGGGCCCCGCTCGATCTGCGCATCAACACCTTGCGCGGCGACGCGCCAGACCTCCCGTTAATCGGCGAGCCACTGGCGGCGCCGCACGGTTTGCGCTTTCCGGCTGGCACTCCGGTCGAACAATGGGACGCTTACAAGAGCGGCGCGATCGAGGTTCAGGACGGCGGCTCGCAACTGGCGTGCCAGGCAGTAGGAGCACGACCGGGGGAGACGGTCGTCGACCTGTGCGCCGGGGCAGGCGGCAAGACGCTGGCGCTGGCCGCGGCAATGGAAGGGCGCGGCAGGCTGATCGCTTGCGATAGCGACCGGTCGCGGCTCTCGCGGCTAGGACCCCGGTCCGAGCGCGCCGGCGCGCACGCTATCGAGCAACGCTTGCTCCATCCGGGGCGTGAAATGGAAGGACTGTCGGATCTCGCCGGGGCCTGCGATGCCGTGTTGGTCGATGCGCCCTGCTCGGGCACCGGGACCTGGCGGCGCAACCCGGAGGCGCGCTGGCGGCTCACACCGGCGCAAGTCGAACGCTATGCCGCCGCCCAGGCACGCCTGCTCGATCTGGGCGCGATGCTGGTCCGGCCGGGGGGGCGCCTCATCTTCGTGACGTGTTCGGTGCTGGATGCGGAAGGTGCTGACGGCGCCGCCGCGTTCCTCGCCCGCCATCCGCAATGGCACGGTGAACCGCCATTCCTGCCTGCCGGCCGGCGGCGCGGGGAGGGCATCCGGCTCACCCCGCCGCACGATGGAACGGACGGCTTTTTCATCGCTTGTTTTGTTTCGCCATGTTAGGCATCCGTTCGATGACTGCCCTGCGGGAGCCACTGATGCGCTACTTTCCTGCCGCCCTTGCCTTGTCGCTGCTTGGCACGGTCAGCGCCAGCACCCTGCATTCGGCGCCTCCGGCAGCGATGAATCCCAATGCGCTGGCCCTGCTCAATCAGGGTCGCGCCGCGCTCGCCCAGAACGATGCCGATGCCGCAGTCGATGCCTTCGAGGCGGCGCTGGCCTGGCAGCCGGGCAGCTCTGACATCTTCCTCGCCCTGGCCGACGCCGCCCGCAAGCAGGGGATGCAAGGCAAGGCACTGCATTATTACCGCGAAGTGCTTGAGCGTGATCCGCAGAACGTCCCCGCGATTGCCGGGGAAGGTGCAGCGCTGGCGGAGAAGGGCGCGCTTGAAAAGGCGCGGCGCAATCTCGCCCGGCTGCAGCAGCTCTGCACCGGAGCCTGTCCCGCGACGCGCGACCTTGCCGCCGCGATCGATCGTGGCCCGGCTCCGAAGGTGTTGACGGCCGACGCGGTCAAGCCGCAGCCGCAGGTCAGCGCGAACTAGGCTGCAGCAAGCGGCGTTCTGCCCCGGATCAAGTCTGACGCCCGTTCGGCGATCATGATCACCGCAGCGTTGATGTTCGCGCCGACCTCGTCAGGCATGACCGAGGCATCGACCACCCGCAGCCCTTCCACGCCGCGCACGCGCAGGTCGCTGTCGACGACCGCAGCGGGGTCTTCGCCCATGCGGCAGGTGCCGCAGGGATGCTGGGTAATCTTGAGGTTGTTGCGGATAAAGGCGTCGAGCGCGGCCTCGTCCTGCGCCGCCCCGCCGGGAGCCAGCTCTTCGCGCACCATGCTCGCCAGCGGTTCGGCGGCGAAGATCTTGCGCGTTTCCGCGATGCCGCGGCGGATGTCGGCAAAGTCGGCCTCGGTCGCAAGCAGGTTCAGGTCGATTTTCGGCGGATCAAAGGGGCTGGAGCCCTGCAGTTCGACGCGGCCCCGGCTCTCAGGATGGAGCTGAATCACCATGACCGAGAGCACGTGTTCCTGACGCTGGCCGATGCCGGGGTACCACAGCTTGCCATCGAGCCGGACGGGCAGAAACACCAACTGGATATCTGGCCGCTCCAACTCGGGACGGGTGCGCATCAGCAGCACGCCGCCGGTGATCTGGCTGGCAAACAGGCCCTTGCCGGTCAGGTACCAGCGGATCACTGATCGAGCGGCGCGATCGAAGCGCAGGTTTCTGAGGAAACTCACCGGCTCCTTCACCGCGTACGTCATGTAGACCAGCGGATGTTCGGAGAGGTTGCGGCCCACCTGCGGGGAATCGACCAGTGCAGTAATGCCGTGTTCAGCAAGGTGGCCTGCTGGCCCGATCCCGGAAAGCATCAGCAAGTGCGGCGAATTGTAGGAGCCGCCCGACAGGATCACCTCGCGCCGGGCGCGGGCGACATGCGTCCCTCGCTCGGTGCAGTATTCAAGCCCGACGGCGCGCCTGCCCTCGAACAATATGCGGGTCGCGCGGGCACCTGACTGGACGGTCAGGTTGGGGCGGCGGCGTGCGGGTTCGAGATAGGCGCGCGCGGAACTGGCACGGCGACCGCGGCGGTCCACCGTCACCTCGCAGCGCGAGTAGCCCTCTTGCTGCGCGCCGGAGAGGTCGTCGCTGGCGGGATGTCCGGCGGCGATCGAGGCTGCGCGGAACTGCGCTCCCAGCAAATGCGTGTCGTCCACCGATGTCACTGCCAGCGGACCGTCGCCGCCGTGCCAGGGATCGGCGCCGCGCCAGCTTGTTTCCATCTTGCGGAAGTAGGGCAGAACGTCGGCATAGCTCCACCCGCGTGCGCCCTGCTGGGCCCAGCCATCGTAATCGGCGCTGTGCCCGCGCATGTAGATCATGCCGTTGACGGAGGAGCTGCCGCCCAGCACGCGCCCGCGGGGCAGGGGCACGGAGCGCCCGGCGATGCGCTCGTTCGCAACCGACTGGTAACCCCAGTCCAGCGCGGGATTGCCCGCCGCCATCATGAAACCAAGCGGCATTTCGAGCAGCCAGTTGCGGTCATGCCCGCCAGCCTCGAGCAAGAGCACGGACGCCGTGCCGTCCTCGCTCAGCCGGTTGGCCAGCACGCAACCCGCCGAGCCTGCGCCGACGACAATATAATCGAATTCCCTCTCCATCGCGCGCCGGTCTGCCACGGCAAATTATATTCGACAAGAGCCGATACTGTTGTCTAATGACGAACGAAATCCGTCGACAGGCGGTAATCAAGCAAGCAGGAACGCAAAACATGACTGAGGCAGAAATCGTCCCCGGGCTCGAACAGGCGCGCGCCTTCGCCGCAGCCAAGCACGGATTGTTCATCGGCGGCCAGTGGGTCGAGCCGCTCGCCGGTGAGCGCTTTGCCACCCGTGACCCGGCTACCGGGGCCGTGCTGGCCAAGGCTGCCCGCGGCCTGACGGAAGATGTCGATGCCGCCGTGGCTGCTGCGCGCAAGGCAATGGACAACCCCGCCTGGACCGAAATGAAGCCCTCGGTCCGCGCCCTGCTGCTGTTTCGCCTGGCCGACGCGCTTGAGGCCCATGCCGATGAGTTCGCCGCGCTCGAATGCCTTGATAACGGAAAGCCGTTCCGCGACGCGCGGTTTTTTGACGTGCCTTATGCGGTCGAGCTGCTGCGCTACAACGCCGGCTGGGCAACCAAGCTCAACGGCGAATCGATCGCCTTGTCCGGTCCCGGTACCTGGCACGCCTACACGTTGAAGGAGCCGGTCGGCGTGGTTGCGCAGATCGTGCCGTGGAACGCGCCGCTGGCCATGGCGGTTGCGAAAGTCGCTCCGGCGCTGGCCGCCGGCTGTGCGGTAATCCTCAAGCCTGCCGAGGAAACCCCGATGACCGCGCTGCGCCTGGCGCACCTGATTGCCGAGGCGGGTTTTCCCGAAGGCGTGTTCAACCTCGTCACCGGCTTTGGCGAGCAGGCCGGTGCTGCGCTCACCGCCCACCCGGGTGTCGACAAGGTGACCTTTACCGGGTCGACCGAGGTTGGCCGGATGATCATCAAGGCCGCCACCGGCAACTTCAAGCGGGTAACGCTTGAGCTCGGCGGCAAGACGCCGGTGATCGTCATGCCCGACGCCGATGTTGCCAAGGCAACCGAAGGCGCGGCGCGCTCGATCTTCGCCAATGCCGGGCAGATATGCAATGCCGGCTCGCGGCTGTTCGTGCACGAGCGGCACTTTGAACAGGTCGTCGAAGGCGTCGCCAAAGTGGCCGAGGCGACCAAGATCGGACCGGGCTTCGCTGCCGACACGCAGATGGGGCCGGTCATCTCGGCCCAGCAGCGCGACCGGATCGAGGGCTACATCAAGGGCGGCGTTGCTGCCGGCGCCACGCTGCGGGCGAGCGGTGGTGACCTTCCGGGCGAAGGGTATTTCGTGAAGCCCACCGTGCTGACCGGAACCAGCGCCGACATGGCCGTCCGCCGCGAGGAAATCTTCGGACCGGTGCTCTGCGCCATGTCGTTCGGGGATGCCGATCTCGAGAAGATTGCCGCCGACGCCAATGCCACTGACTATGGCCTGGGCGCGGTGATCTGGACGAATGACCTTTCCGCCGCGCACCGGCTGGCGAAAAAGCTCAAGGCGGGGACCGTGCGGGTCAACGGCGGCGGACTTGATCCGGCGCTGCCGTTCGGCGGGTTCAAGCAATCGGGCTGGGGCCGCGAAAACGGGCGCGAGGGGATCGACGCCTATCTCGAGACCAAGTCGGTGGCGATGGCGTTGCTTTAGAGTCCCCTTCGAGGAGGAACCCCTCCGACTTCAGTCGGATACTGGCTTCAGCCTTCGACTCGCTCAATAGCCCGTAACCTCGGAAAAGTGAGACTGCCTGAAGGGCGTGAAGTCTCACTTTTCCGAGGTTACGGGCTATGGGCTAC
>CANJBY010000011.1 GCA_947472735.1 Sphingomonadaceae bacterium
CATCTTCGTTCCTTCGTCACTACGACGAAGCCCCAACACTCCTTAAATCACAACCTCAAATCTGTGCCATTGGTGCTGACGGGGAACATCACGATCGATTGAGCTTTCGTTCCGGCGATTTGACTCAGGTCAATTATTGCGAATGACTTGCAATTAGCTTGGCAATCTGCCAGCGGATTGCACATGACCTTGGACCTTCTTCCCATCGGCCAGCGGGCGCAGATCACTGCGGTCGACTGGTCGTGCATGGCTGAAGAAGAGGCGCAGCGGCTACGGGCGATGGGGATCGACGTCGGTGCGCGGGTGGCGATTTCGCACCGCGGGGTGCTGGGCGGGCGCGATCCGCTGGCGGTGATGGTCGGGCGCATGGCCGTGGCGCTGCGCCGCGCCCATGCCGTGGCGATGCAGGTGGAGCCGGCCTGATCATGGTTCCGCGCAGCGCAGCGCTGGTCGGCAATCCCAACGCGGGCAAGAGCGCGCTGTTCAATGCGTTGACCGGCGCCCGCCAGAAGATAGCGAATTATCCGGGGGTTACGGTCGAGCGGAAAGCGGGCCGCCTGATGCTGCCCTCGGGCCAGCCGATCGAACTGACCGACCTGCCAGGAAGCTATGGCCTCCACGCCACCAGCCCGGACGAGGAAGTGACCCGCAAGGTGATTTTCGGCGAGTTTGCGGGCGAGGCGGCACCGGACGTGCTGGTGGTGGTGCTCGATGCCTCGAACCTCGAACAGCACCTCGTTTTCGCGCAGGAAATTATCGCACTGGGCCGGCCGGTGGTGGTCGCACTCAACATGGTGGACCTCGCCACTCGCGACGGACTGGTGCTCGATTCCAAGGCTCTGGAACAAGCACTGGGCGTTCCGGTGATCGAGACCGTCGCGGTGCGCCGGCGGGGTCTTGCCGAACTGGCCGCAGCCATCGAACTAGCAACAAAGCGCCCGCCGGTGCACCACCTCCCGCACACCACGCTGACCGAGCGCCGGCTGACCGCGCACGCCATTGCGGACGCGGCGATCGTGTCGGAGACCGCACGCCACCGCTTGCACGCGCGACTCGACAACCTGTTCCTTGATCCCTGGCTCGGGCCGGTAATCCTGCTCGCCCTGCTGTTCGTGGTGTTCCAGGCGGTATTCGCCGGCGCCGCTCCGTTCGCCGATGCACTGGATGCCGGAGTGGGCATGCTGTCTGCCGGGGTCAGGGAAGCGTTGCCCGCCGGCTTGTTCCGCGACTTCATCACCGATGGCTTGTTCGCCGGGGTCGGCGCGGTCGTCGTGTTCCTGCCGCAGATCCTGATCCTGTTCTTCTTCATCCTCGCGCTGGAGGCATCGGGCTACATGGCCCGCGCGGCCTTCCTGATGGACCGGCTGATGGCGCGGGTTGGTCTGTCGGGCCGGAGCTTCATTCCGCTCCTCTCAAGCTTCGCCTGCGCCGTCCCCGGGATCATGGCGACGCGCAGCATCTCCGATCTCAAGGACCGGCTGACCACGATCCTGGTCGCCCCGCTGATGACCTGTTCGGCGCGGCTCCCGGTCTATGCGGTGATCATCGCGGCCTTCATTCCCAACCGCACGCTGGGCGGAGTTATCGGGCTTCAGGGTCTGGTGCTGTTCGGGCTTTACGTGGGCGGCGTCGCCGGGGCCATGCTGGCCGCGCTGGCGCTGCGCCGCTCGGTGACCAAGGGCAAGGCCTCGGGTTTCATCATGGAATTGCCGAAGTACCAGATGCCGCTGCTGCGGGACCTTGCGATCGGACTGATGCAGCGCTCGTGGATATTCCTGCGCCGCGCCGGCACGATCATCCTCACCGTGTCGGTGGTGCTGTGGCTGCTGCTCAATTTCCCCCGCGCTGGCGAGGGGAAGGACCAGGTCGACGCCTCGATCGCGGGGCACATCGCCAATGGTCTCGCCGTCGTGGTCGAGCCGATCGGCTTCAACCGGGATATTGCGCTCGCGCTGATCCCGGCCATGGCGGCGCGTGAAGTGGCGGTCAGCTCGCTTGCCACCACTTACGCGGTCGCCAACGGCGACGAAGTGCAGCAGACCCGCGCGCTGGGCGAACAGCTCAAGGCGCACTGGTCGCTCCCCACCGCGCTCGCCTTCCTCGCCTGGTTCGTCTTCGCGCCTCAATGCATGAGCACGATCGCGGTCACCCGGCGTGAAACAAACGGGTGGAAATGGCCCGCCTTCATGTTGCTGTACCTCTTCGGATTGGCCTACATCTTCGCGGGAATCACTTATTGGAGCGCCGTGGCGCTCGGACTTTAGCGAAGAGAGAAGAATCCATGGCAGGCAGCGTCAACAAGGTCATCCTGATCGGGAATCTGGGCGCTGACCCTGAGGTCAAAAGCTTCCAGAACGGCGGCCGGATCGCCAATCTGCGGATCGCCACGTCGGAAAGCTGGAAAGACAAGGCCACCGGCGAGCGCAAGGAGCGCACCGAATGGCACAGCGTCGTGCTCCAATCCGACGGTTTGGTCGGCGTGGCCGAGCGCTTTCTGCGCAAGGGCAGCAAGATCTACATTGAAGGCCAGCTGCGCACTCGCAAGTGGCAGGACCAGTCCGGCAACGATCGTTACACCACGGAAATCTCCGTCGGCGGCAATGGCGGAGTGCTGACCATGCTTGATGGTGCACCCGGCGGCGGTCAAGGCGGCGGGCAGGGCGGCGGCGGAGGCCAGCGTTCCGGCGGCGGTTCGTCGGGCGGTGGCTTTGGCGGCGCCAGTGGCGGCGGCGGCCAGCGTTCCGGCGGCGGCGCTCCGGCAGGCGGCTTTGCCGACGATCTCGACGACGACATTCCATTTTGATCCATCGAAATCGGCCGTGTTGCCGTGACCGGATAAGGATATCCGGCGCGGCCTGATGGGGAGACTGCGATGGATGAGGGCGAGGCCGCGATTGGCCGCGAAGCGATGCGCAAGGTGCAGTGGCGCATCGTTCCGCTGCTCACGCTCGCCTTCCTCTGCGCCTATGCCGACCGGGTAAACGTCGGCTTCGCGGCCGCGACGATGAACGCGGACCTCGGTTTCAGCGCAACGGTCTATGGCCTCGGCTCGGGGCTGTTCTTCCTGAGCTATGCGCTGTTCGAGATCCCCTCGAGCCAGCTCAGCGTGCGCTTTGGATCGCGCAACTGGATCGCGCGGATCATGGTCAGCTGGGGTCTGCTTTCGGCGGCCACCATGTTCGTGACGACCGCCTGGCAGTTCTACCTGATCCGCTTCCTGCTGGGAGCGGCGGAAGCCGGGTTCTTCCCCGCGGTTATTTTCTATTTCGCCCGGTGGCTCGCGCCGGAATATCGCGGCCGGGCGCTCAGCCGCTTTTACATCGCCAGCCCGCTCAATTCGATCGTGCTCGGCGGCGTGTCGAGCTGGATGCTGGGCTTCCACGGCACCGGCGGGCTGAAGGGCTGGCAGTGGCTGTTCCTGATGCAGGGCCTGCCATCTGTGCTCGTCGGAGCGCTGCTGCTGTGGCTGCTCCCCGAACGGCCGGACAAGGTCAGCTGGCTCGCGCCGGCGGAAAAGGGCTGGCTGTCAGGCGCTCTGGCGCGTGAGCAGCTGGCGCATGGGGCGCCGGTTCACGGCGGGGTGCTCAAGGCGCTGGCCCATCCGCGCGTTGCCCAGCTTGGCGCGGTCGGCGTGCTGATGGCCGGTTCGGTCACCACGCTGATGCTCTCTGCCCCGCTCGTGCTGGCGGACCGGACCGGCGGCAGTGCCGGCGCGGTGGGGCTGATTGTCAGCATCGGGGGAGTGATCGGTGCGGTTACCATGCTGGCGGCAGGCAGCTTTGCCGACCGCCGCAACGCCAATCTGTCGCACATCATGGGCTATGGCGCGGTGCTGTCGCTGGCATTTCTGGTCATGGCGCTCACCCGTTCCGGCAGCGTCACGGTGGGGGCCTACCTCATGTTCGCGGCGGTCTGTTTCGCTTTGCCGATGCTCGCTGCCGCAAGCTGGATCGAACTCTTGCCGGCCGGGCAACTGGCGGTGGGGGCGGCGGCGATCAACATGATTTCGCAGATTGGCGCGTTCGTCACGCCCTTCGTCTGGGGCGTGCTGAAGGACGCGACGGGCGATTACCGTGCGGGGCTGTTGCTGCTGGCGGGACTGGGCGGCATCATGTGCCTTGCCTTGGCGTGGATCTGCCGGGGGCCGGCGCCTAGTCGCCCTTCCTGAGCTTGGCCAGCGCAGCGAATGGGCCGGCTTCGCCTTCGCCCAGCAGACCTTCGCGCTGGCGTGCTGCATCGGCTTCCGGGCCGGTAGCAAACGGGTCGATCGCCAGCGCCAGGCTTTGCGCCAGCGCCTCGCCCAGGTCGAACCGGGTGCCCGAATAGGCGATCTCGTCACAGTCGTCGGCAGTGATTTCGATTTCTTCCTGGCCGCCGGCCGGCTGCTCCGCGGTGAAGCGCAGCAGCACGGGCTCGTCGATGGTCACCGGCAGGTCCTCGCCGGATATCGCGCAGCTCTGGACAATGTCGGCGTTCAGCCGGCCACGTGCGAGTACCGCAATACCCTCATGCGACAACACCACGCGGGCTTCCAGACGCCCCACCGAAACGAGCGCGAAGCGGCGGGCCAGCGCGGCGCACTGATCAGGCGTAGCCGCAAGGGTCAGCTCGCCATTGGGCAAGTGGCGGATGTCGATCCAGTGGCTGAACTCCCCATCGCTCATGCAATCTCTCCAGCAAGCAGGCGGGAAGCATCGGTTGCGGCAAGCTGTTCCGCCAGCGCCCTGGCCTTGGCTGCGACCGGTGCCGGAGCAGCGCCCGCGAGCAGCGTGACGTTGCGCGCGACGGCGGCCTCGAGAGCGGCATCGCCGCCGGCCAGCCCGTCGCGGTAAGCGCCGAGCCTGCCGCCCATCACCCCCATCAGCCGGCCGACATGCTTGCCGACCACTACGTCACCAACGCCGCTTTCGCGCAACTGGCCGTCCATGTCGGTCACGAACAGCTCAGTCAGCAGCACCGACGGAGCGATCAGCGCCTCGTCGCGCTCCATCCGCAGCAGCACCAGCGCCAGGACCAGCGTAACGGCGTCGAAGCGGCCGCCGACGGTATCGGCAATGCCGCATTCGGCGTACCACGCCTTATCCCGCGCTATCGCGACGATCCGGTGCCACAAGGGGCGCACCGCAACTCGTTCGTCCTTGCGAGGACCGAACCAGCGTTCGAAAAGAGGCCAGAGCGAAGGCACGGGTGCTCCTGTTAAGCGGCAATTCAAGCAGGCCCTGCCATCGGCATTGCACGAGGCGGCGTAGGGCCCTAAGGCTGTCGCCGTTACAGGAGGGTGCGCCCCGCTGGCAATGGCGAAGCGCACTGGCGTATCGAAGCGAGGTTTTTCCAAATGCAGCGCAAGGGCCGGATGGCCGCAAGCATCGTGGCGGCACTCGGTCTGGCGGCTCTCGCTGGCGGCTGCGCCTCGATCAAGGATCACCGCGGATATCTTGCCGATGCCGCGCTGGTGGAATCGGTCCAGCCCGGGATCGACAACCAGACTTCGGTTGAACGTTCGCTTGGACGCCCGACCTTCATCAGCCAGTTCGGCGAGAAGTACTGGTACTACGTCTCGATCGACACCAAGCAGGCCGCATTCACCCGCTCTCGCCCTTCCGGGCAGATGGTGATGCGCATCCGCTTTGACGAGAAGGGCAACGTCGCCGAGGTCAATCGCTTCGGGATGGAACACGTTGTCCGGCTCAACCCCGATGGCAAGAAGACGCCGACCCTCGGCAAGGAGCGGACGTTCCTTGAGGACCTGTTCGGCAATATCGGCACCGTGGGCGCGCCGGGCGCCTCGCCGCAGGGCGGTGGTGGTCCCGGTTCCGGCCCCAACGGCAGCTAGGCGAATCACAGACCATGAGCCGCGCGCGCCGGTCTAACGACTGGGGCTTTCCCCGGTGGCGCGGCTATGGCAGCTCGCGCGAGGCTGCGCAGTTGCGCCTGTGCGATCGCGTCGGCTGCAATGAGCCCGGCAACTGTCCCGCTCCCAAATCTCCCAACAGCCCGGATCGCTGGTATTTCTGCCAGGCCCACGCTGCGGAATACAATTCCGGCTGGGACTATTTCGCCGGCCTCACTGCCGAAGAAGCGGCCGAGCGCGAGGCGAAGGAGCGTCAGACACACGAAGGCTTCAAGGAATCCGCACATTACGGCTGGGCCGGTTCGGGCGACGGCACGCGCAGCCGGGACGAATTCCGCGCGCTGGAGCTGCTGGGCCTTGATCCCGATGCCGAATTCGAAGCGGTGAGAAAGGCCTGGCGTTCCAAGGCCAAGGAAGTGCACCCGGACGTCCGCCCGGGGGATGAAGATGCCGCAAAGGCTTTCCAGGCGCTGCAACTCGCGTATGATGTGCTTCGCCAGGCGGAAGAACGCCGGGCGTGGCGGGGTTAGGATCGCCTTGATCGGCTCGGGGATGCAATGCGCTTCTTCAGGATTCCGTTCATAGAGCGAGTAACATTATGCCCTTCAAATCGTGGAATTCCCTCTGGTTCGAGTCCGCCGGGCTGACGCTCGACGCCTCGCACGTGATCGGCCTGCGCCTCAACAAGCTGGCCGCGTGGGACAAGGCGGCGTTGAGCGAGGCGAAACTGATGTTCGCCGAGAAGTTCAGCGCCATGGCCGAACTCCAGATGCTCGCCATGACTGGCGGGCTTGGCCACACCCCGCACGGTCAGGCTGCCGAAACGATCACGCATCTGCGCCGCAAAGTTACCAGCAACCGGCGCAGGCTGAGCGCCAAGCGCAAGCGCGGTTGAATTCAGGCGGCATCCAGTGCCTGCCCGAAATCGGCGATCAAATCGTCCGGGTCTTCGATCCCCACGGAAATCCGCACCAGATTGTCGGTGATCCCCAGCGCTGACCTGCGTTCGGTGGGTACGGAAAGATGAGTCATGCTGGCCGGGTGACTTGCCAGCGTCTCGGTCCCGCCGAGGCTGACCGCCAGCTTGGCAATCTTCAGCGCATCGAGAAAGCGGAAGCTTTCCGCTTCGCCGCCCTTGATGAACAGCGAGAAGGTGCTCCCCGCGCCGCTGCAATGGCGGGCATGGATGTCCTCCTGGCGTGGATCGGTAATCATACCGAGGTAGCCCAGATCTTCGACCTTCGGGTGCCCGGCCAGGAATGCGCAGACCTTGGCCGCGTTCTCTCCCGCGCGGGTCATGCGCAGCTCCAGCGTCTCGAGACTGCGCAACAACATCCACGAGGTATTGGGATCGAGGATGGTGCCCATCGTGTTCCTGAGCATGCGGATCGGGTCCATCCAGCGCCGCGATCCGGAGAGGCCGCCGGCGACGAGGTCAGAGTGACCCCCGGCGTATTTGGTGAGCGAATAGACCACCACGTCCGCCCCGTGATCGAGCGGACGCTGCCACAGCGGACCGAGGAAGGTGTTGTCGATCGCGATCGGCGCATCGGGCGCCAATTCGTTTCGCGCAGCAGCCACCGCCTCGATATCGACCAGGGCATTGGTCGGGTTGGCCGGGCTTTCGAGATAGATCATGGCCACTCTGCCGCCTTGTTCTGCGGCAAGCGCCTTGCCCTGGTCCAGCGCCGCGGCGATTTCCGACTGAGTCGCCCCGGCGGGGAAATCGACATAGCCGATCCCGAATCGCGAAAGGGTGCGGGCGATGAAGTCCTCGGTGGCGGCATACAGCGGCCCCGAATGCACGATCACGTCGCCTTGCCCGCAGCTCGCCAGCAGCAAGGTGGCGATGGCGGACATGCCGCTGGAGAAGACCAGCGAATCCTCGGCTCCGTCCCACACTGCCAGGCGGTCCTCCAGGATTTCCTGGTTGGGCCCGTTGAACCGCGAATAGACCAGTCCTTCGGCGCCGCCGGGGCGCTGACCCGTGATCCCTTCGAAGAAGCGCTTGCCTTCTGCCGCGCTGGGGAAGGCGAAAGTGGAGGTGAGGAAGATTGGCGGCTTCAGCGCGCCTTCGCTCAGTGTCGGATCATAGCCGAACCCCATCATCAAGGTTGCCGGCTTCAATTGCCGCTCGCCGATGCGGGTGATCTCGGGCTTGGGCTTGCGGCGGGGGGCGGGCGGGGTGGTCGCCATGGCAGGTTTCTCCTGATCGAATGCTCCCAGGGAGGCAGGAGCCGACAAGGAATGCGGGGGCACTCGCGGCCCTAACCTCCGCAGGACCGCATCTCCAACCGTAACCGGAACGGGGCCTTACAGTTCCCGTAATCCGATTTCAACTGCAACCGGTTCAAAGCAGGGCGGTAATGCCCCAGACCACGCCGACCATCAGCAGCGCCCCGGCCAGGTCAAGCAACAGACCGGCACGCAGCACCCTGGACATCGCGATGTGCCCGGTGGCCCAGGCCAGCGCGTTGGGCCCGGTTCCGGCGGGGAGCATGAAGCCCCAGCTGGCGGCCAGCGCGGCGGGCAGGGCGAGCAGGATCGGGTCGGCCCCCAGCGCCACCACCAGCGCGCCAACCACCGGCATGATACCGCTGGCAGCCGCAACGTTGCTGGCAAATTCCGTCACCAGGATAACGAACCCGACCAGTACCAGCGCCACGATCGGAAGTGGCACGGCCTTGAGCGGCAGCAGCATCTGGCCCATCCAGTCTGCCAGGCCGCTTTCACTCATCCCCATGGCCAGCGCGAGGCCGCCGCCGAACATCAGCACGACATCCCACGGCGCGCGGTGGGCTTCCTTCCACACCAGCATCGGCCGGCCGGTACCATCCGGAATGAAGAACAGCGCAAGGCCGGCGATCGCGGCGACGGTTCCATCGGTCAGCCCGCCCTTGGGGAACAGCGGCTCCAGCCACGGCAGGCTGACCCAGGCAAGCACCGCGGTGGCAAAAATGGGCAGAAGCCGCTTTTCCGGAACGGTCCAGCCATCCGGCAGGTGGATGGCAGTGCGGGCGTGGTCGGGGTTGAAGTCGTCGGCGTGGATGCGTTGCACCCGGGCGATGATAAAGGCCGCCAGCGGCACCGACAGCAGCACCATGGGCACGCCATAAAGGCTCCACTCCAGGAAGCTCATCTTCACGCCCAGCGTCTTGTCGAGCAAGGCAACCGCGATGGCATTGGTCGGAGTGCCGACGATCGTGCCGTATCCGCCCAGCGTGGCGGCGAAGGCGATGCCCATCGGCAAGGCCCCGGCCATGCCGTCCTGTTGCCCTTCGCCAACCCCGCCCGAGCGCAGCATGGCGATCGCCATCGGCATCATGATCAGGGCGGTCGAGGTGTTGGAAATGAACATGCTGATCAGCGCGGTCGCGGCCATTACCGAGAGCAGCAGCCGGCCGTTGGAATGTCCGCCGTGCTTGAGGATGGCCAGCGCCAGGCGCCGGTGCAGCCCGGTCCGTTCGATCGACAACGCCAGGAAGGCACCGCCAAGGAACAGGAACATGATCGGGGTGTAGTAGGCCGAAGCCGTCTTGTTGGCGTCGGCCACGCCGACCAGCGGCAGTACGACGAAAGGTAGCAGCGCCGTAGCCGAAAGCGGGATCGCCTCGGTCATCCACCACGCCGCGACCCACCAGACCAGCCCGGCGGTCGACCAGGCGAGCGCCGGCATGCCGACGGGCGGCGCGAGGAGCTGGGTTGCCAGGAAACCGGCCAAGCCCAGCCAGAAACCGATGCGGCTGGCCGTCATCGCCGTAGCTCCCCCTGTTTGCCCCTCGGCAGCGTTATTTCGGCGAGACCACCATCAGCATCTGCCGGCCTTCCATGCGCGGATAGCTTTCCACCTTGGCGACTTCGGCAATGTCTTCCTGCACGCGGCGCAGCAGGTTCATGCCGAGCTGCTGGTGCGAAAGCTCGCGGCCGCGGAAGCGCAGCGTGACCTTTACCTTGTCACCTTCACCGATGAAGCGATGCATTGCGCGCATCTTCACGTCATAGTCGTGATCATCGATGTTCGGACGCATCTTGATCTCTTTGATCTCTTGCGTCTTCTGGCTCTTGCGGGCGAGATTGGCCTTTTTCTGCGCCTCGTAGCGGAACTTGCCGACATCGAGGAACTTGCAAACCGGCGGGTCGGCGTTGGGCGACACCTCGACCAGGTCAAGTCCGGACTCGGCAGCCTGTGCGATCGCTTCGCGGGTGTACATGACGCCTAGGTTTTCACCGTCCTCGTCAATAACGCGGACTTTGTCGACGGTGATAAATTCGTTGAAGCGCGGCCCGCTTTTTACAGGGGGCGTCATCATGCGCCGGGGAGGGGGTGCTATTGGGCTTTCTCCATTGTTCTGGATACGGTTCTCGCGGCGCTCATATCACAATTGCGCACAAGGGAAAGGTTGGAATCACGGGGCAACGGCGCGCCACAGCGGGAAACTTGCAATCCGGCCCTGCGCCGCAACCATAGCGTCGATCGACCGGGCTGGCTGGAGGGCACCGAGGATCGCCGGATCGCTCGCATCGAGCCCGCCGGTAAGGGCGCCGTAGGCCGGCAGAACCAGCCGGCTCCCGCTGGACACCGCACAAGGTCGAACCACCCGCCGGCCACGCCCCTTTACCACCAGCCGGGGGTGAAAATGGCCGGAAATCTCAAGGCCGGGGGCGCCGGGCCGGGCTTCGTGGCGCAAGGCGACACCGCCCAGCGCCAGTTCCGCAACGGTAGTTCCTGGTAGCACCGCTGTCTCCAGCCCGTCGTGATTTCCCGCGATCCACACCCAGTCCACGACCCGAGTCAGTGCCGCAAGCATTCCAGCCGCGTGGGGCTCAAGCCGGGCGGGACCATCGCCATCGTGGAAATTGTCGCCCAGGCAAATCACGCGCCGCGCGCCGGTTTCGCGCAGCGCCAGGGCCAGGCGCTCAAGCGTTTCACGGCTGTCGTAGGGCGGGAGCATCTGGCCGAAGCGGGCAAAGAAGCTGGCCTTTTCGAGGTGCAGATCGGCCACCAACAAGGCATTTTCGCGCGGCCAGAACAGGGCCCGGCCCTGCACCAGAAGCCATTCCTCGCCAGCGAACGAAAAGGGAACCATGCTTTCCCTTGCCCCATCGCGATTCCCTTGGCAAGGGCCGCGAATGACCGATTGGACAAGCCAAACCGAACGTGCGCGCGAGTGGTTCACCGCGCTGCGCGATGCCATCTGTGCCGAGTTCGAGGCGATCGAGCGCGAAGCCGGCAGCACCGCCGGTTTCGAATACACCAGCTGGGACCGCGCGACGGTCGAGGGTGAGGCGGCCGCTGAAACCGGCGGCGGCACCCGGGGGCTGATGAAGGGCAAGGTGTTCGAAAAGGTCGGAGTCAACATCTCCACCGTGCACGGTGCCTTCAGTCCGGAATTTGCGCGGACCATCAACGGTGCCGATCCGGACAATCCCCGCTTCACTGCGACCGGGATCAGCCTGGTGGCGCACATGGCCAACCCGCACGTGCCCGCGGTGCACATGAACACCCGCTTCCTCACCACCACCCGTGCCTGGTTCGGCGGCGGCGCGGATCTCAATCCCCCCCTGCCTTATGCCGAGGACACCGATGAGTTCCACGCCGCATTCAAGGCGGCCTGCGACGCCCATGGCGAAGACTACTACGCCCGCTACAAGAAGTGGGCCGACGACTATTTCTACATCCCCCACCGCAAGGTCCATCGCGGCGTGGGCGGAATTTTCTATGATCACCTGGAATGTGCCGATGCCTCTGGCTGGGAAGCGAACTTCGCTTTTACCCGCGCCGTGGGCGAGACGTTCCTCGACGTATTCCCCCGGCTGGTGCGTCGGCGGATGGGACTATCGTTCACGCCCGAGCAAAAGCTGCAGCAGCTCGAATGGCGTGGGCGCTATGCTGAATTTAACCTGGTTTATGATCGCGGCACGCTGTTTGGCCTCAAGACCGGCGGGAACATTGATGCCATCTTGATGAGCCTTCCGCCCGAAGCAGTCTGGAGCTGATCCGCTTGGAATCGGTCCAAACCGGCGGGTTTTACGTCAAAATGTAATTTTTTGATGGTCCGGACCGGTATACCATCGGTTTTGCTATGTTTTTCGATCGACGGAACACAATCAGTAATCCTGTGTTCACCATCTGGAAATGAATTCCAGGCTAAGAATAGCTTCCAGATACCCGGAGAATCGCGTGCCACGCCGCCGAAAGATACTTTCGATCATGATTCTCGCCCTGGGGCTGGGGTTGCCTTTGGTGAGCCCTTCAGCCGTGGGGATAGACAAAGACGCGATGCGCCGCGTGCTGATGGCGATGCGCGATCCCATGAGCATTCTTGAAGGCCGCTCTCCCGGCGGCCGAGGCGGCGGCACCGTGTCGACCAAGGTAGCCTATGCACCTGCGGCCACCGGTCCCAGCGAACGCGTGCTCAGCAGCGTGCGCCCGCAACCCGGCGGTCCGCCGGCCGTGATGCCGGACGCGGAGCTTGGCCAACTGATTGACGATCTGATCGGACCCGGCGTTCCCGGCGGCGGAGCGGTATCGCCCGCCGATGCGCGTGGCTTCGGCGGGGGCAGTTCCAGTTCGGGTGGTGGCTTCGTTCCGCCGCCGGTGATTTTCGGCGGCAGCAGCGGCGGTAGCAGTGGTGGATCCAGCGGCGGAGAGCAGCCGAACCCGCCCATCATCCCAACTCCAACCCCGACCCCGCCGGTCGGCGTCCCCGAGCCGGGCACCTGGATCATGCTGATCACGGGCATCGGTCTGGTCGGGGCAAGCCTCCGGCGCCTCGCGCTGCTGGCCTGACAAGCGGCAAATTGAACAGAGCCGGCAAGACACTGGGCGGCGCTGTTGCCCTCGTCCTGGTGCTGGGTTTCGCCTTGCTGCTCGGACTGGGGTGGCAGCGTGACAAGTTACCGCCGCCTGTTCTGCATCCTGTTTCCCCCGCGCAATCGTCCGCCGGCCGGATCGTGCTTGCTCCTGGCCGCGAGCTGATCGTGCCCCGCGCCGATGGGGGTAGCGAGACAGTAACCTCGCTGCTCGACGTGCCCGGGCGCATGGACTTCGGGGATTTCGTCTGGAACGATGCCGGCGTTCCCGCCGGTCCAGCATGGGTGCGAGTGGATCTTGGGGCTCAGACCTTGTCGGTGTTCCGCGCCGGCCAGGAGATCGCCACCACGGTGATCCTCTATGGCGCGGAGAACAAGCCGACGCCCACCGGCTGGCTGCAAGTCCTCGAAAAGGCAGAAGCTTACTATTCGCGCAGCTACGACGCGCCGATGCCCTTCATGCTGCGGCTGACTGATGATGGCGTTGCGCTCCATGCCAGTGTGGTCGAGCCGGGCAAAGCGACGCACGGCTGTATCGGCCTGCCTTATCCGTTTGCCCGCAAGCTCTACGCGGCGCTGCAGGCAGGCGACCGTGTACTCGTCGTGGGGCCCGCGAAGCCGCGTGCGCTAACACCGGGTTAACTAAACCTCGAAAGTTACCCTTATTTAGCGGGAGGGCATGACATGAGTTATGCCAACGCGCCTTCCTTCGCTTCGCTCCGCCGTCCGCCTGGCCGGGCTTACGGCTTGTGCGATGCTCCTGGCCGGAACCACGGCGCCGGGGCCTTCGTTCCAGGAGCGGTTGCTGGCCTCGCATAACCACGAACGCGCCGCCGTCGGCGTTGCCCCGCTGGTGTGGAGCCCGCACCTGCAAGCCTCGGCGCAACGCTGGGCGAACTACCTTGCTGCCACCGGCAAGTTCCAGCACGCGCCGGAAAGCGACGTCGATCCGCAAGGCGAAAACCTGTGGGCCGGCACGCGCAACTATTTCAACCCGGATGACATGGTCGGCGCCTGGGCACGCGAGAAGCGCTATTTCCGGCAGGGCACTTTTCCCGCCAACTCTACTACGGGCAAGGTCGAAGACGTCGGCCATTATACCCAGTTGGTCTGGCGGCAGACGGCCGAAGTAGGCTGCGCCCGCGCAGCCGGGGCCGCCGAGGAAGTGCTGGTTTGCCGCTATGCCAACCCCGGCAACTACGAGGGCGGAAAGCCCTTCTAATCCCTATCGGCAGTGGACCTTCGCCCAGGCCCGCAGTCAGTTTTCCGGCGATCGCACCACTTCCTGCCGACAATAATCGGAGTTTTCTCCTTGCCGTAGCGCAGCCATTCCGCCCATCAGGGAGCAGATGCTGCGCCAGTATGAACTTGTCGAGCGGGTTACCGCCTACGATCCGGACGCCGACGAGGCGATCCTCAATCGCGCCTATGTCTATACGGTGCAGAAGCATGGTACCCAGAAGCGGGCATCGGGCGACCCCTATTTTTCGCACCCGGTTGAAGTCGCCGGGCTGATGACCGAGCTCAAGCTCGATCAGGCAACCATCGTCACCGCTCTGCTCCACGATACCGTGGAAGACACGCTCGCGACCATCGAGGAGATCGAAAAGCTGTTCGGGCCGGAGGTGGCCCGGCTGGTCGATGGCGTGACCAAGCTCTCCAAGATCGAAGCGATGGGCGAAAGCGAGCGGGCCGCCGAGAACCTCAGGAAGTTCTTCCTGGCGATGAGCGAGGACATCCGGGTCCTGCTGGTCAAGCTGGCCGACCGGCTGCACAACATGCGCACGCTGCACTTCATCAAGAGCGGCGAGAAACGGCAGCGCATCGCCCGCGAAACGATGGATATCTACGCCCCGCTGGCCGAGCGCGTGGGCATGTACGAATACATGCGCGAGATGCAGCTTCTCGCGTTCGAGCAGCTTGAGCCTGCGGCCTATGCCACCATCACCGGCCGGCTCGCGCAGATCCGCTCGAGCGAAGGCGGTCAGGTTGATGCGATCGCGCTGGCCTTCAAGCAGGCGCTTGCCCAAGCCGAACTGCGGGTCGAGGTTTCGGGCCGCGAGAAGCACCCGTATTCGATCTGGAAGAAGATGGCGGAGCGCCACGTTTCGTTCGAGCAGGTGACCGACATCATGGCCTTCCGCGTCCTCACCGACACGGTGGAGGACTGCTACAAGGCGTTGGGCGTGCTCCATACCACGTGGCAGGCGATACCGGGCCGCTTCAAGGACTACGTCTCCACCCCCAAGTCGAACGGCTACCGCTCGCTCCACTCGAGCCTGATCTACGAGAACTCGATGCGGGTCGAGGTGCAGATTCGCACCCACGAGATGCATCGCACCAACGAGTTCGGCCTCGCCGCGCACTGGGCCTATAAGCAAGGTGACCGGCCGGACGGACAGGTCGGCTGGCTGCGCGACCTGATCGAGATCGTCGATGCCAGCCACGATGCCGAGGAATTGCTCGAGCATACGC
This sequence comes from Sphingomonadaceae bacterium, assembly GCA_947472735.1. GTDB lineage: Bacteria > Pseudomonadota > Alphaproteobacteria > Sphingomonadales > Sphingomonadaceae > Novosphingobium. The sequence goes on from CANJBY010000011.1 coordinate 15,140, forward strand.
GCCTGGCGATCTATCAGGACCGGATCTTCGCGTTCACGCCCAAGGGTGCGCTGTTCCAGTTGCCCAAGGGCTCGACCCCGGTCGACTTCGCCTTTGCCGTCCATACCGATCTTGGCAGCATGGCGGTGGGAGCCAAGATCAACGGCCGGCACATGCCGCTGCGCACGACGCTCAACAACGGTGACGTGGTAGAGATCATCAAGGGCCGCACCACTTCGCCGCAGCTGGCCTGGCTCAACTTCGCCGTCACCGGCAAGGCGCGGGCAGCGATCCGCCGCGCGGTCCGCGCCAAGGAACGCGAGGAAATTGCGGCGATCGGGCGCAAGCTGTTCGAGGAAATTGTCGAGCGCCTGCCCGCCAAGATCGGCAAGAAGGCGGTAAAGGACGCGGTCAAGCGCCTGGGCTTTGCTCGCGAGGAAGAGCTGATGGCCGCGATTGGCAGCGCCAAGCTTGAAGACCGGGAAGTGATGGAAGCCCTCGTTCCTGGCAGTGCCGGCAACCTGGACCAGCCCGACCAGTGGCCCAAGCAGGAGCGGGCCATCTCGATCCGCGGGCTGACGGCGGGTATGGCTTTCCAGCTGGCCGACTGCTGCCACCCCGTTCCAGGCGATCGCATCGTCGGCGTCCGCAGGCACGGCGAAGGGGTGGAAGTCCATTCGATCGACTGCCTCAGCCTGGCCAGCGGTGTCGATGCCGACTGGCTCGATCTTTCATGGGGCGAACGCAGCACCGGAGCCGTCGGCCGGGTGCGCTGCGTGCTCTACAACCGACCCGGCACGTTGGCCGAGGTAACCGGCATCTTCGCCGGGAACCGAGCCAACATCGTCCATCTCGAGATGACCAGCCGCGACGAGTTGTTCGGCACATACGAGGTCGATCTCGAGGTGACGGATCTGGCGCATCTGACGCGCATCGTCAGCGCGCTCAGGGCCAGCGACGCGGTGGCCCAGGCGGACAGGCTTTAGCGGGACTCAGCCCAGCAGCATTTCGTATTCCGCGACGATTTCGGCCAGCACCGATAGCGCCAGGACCGAGGGAGTCCGTGCGTGGGCAAACAGGCCGATCGGGCTTTTGAGCCGGGCCATCTCCTCGGCCGAGAGCCAGTCGGCGCGGGCCTCGCGTGCGCTTCGGCCGCCTTGCGCCCCGACGTGAAAAGCCTCGCTGGCCAGCGCCCAAGGCAGCAGGCCGCGTTCCCATTCGTGGTCGTGGTACAGCACCGCCACTGCGGTCCAGCGATCGAGCGGCAGCTCGGGCGGGCGGCCCAGCGCCAGCGTCCCGTTTTCCTCGCCGAGCGGACGCAGCAGCTCGGTGCCTAATCCCTGCGCCCGCGCCAGTCGATCGAGTGCGACCGCTTCTGGTCCGCTGCCGCACACCACCAGGCGAAGCTGCGGCAAGTAGCGGCGGACGAACGGGCCATGCCGGGTGTCGCCGATTGCCAATTCCGCGGGCTGGCGGTTGGTCAACGCGGCGATAGTCGCGGCGATCGCAACCTGGTTGGGCGCCGGGTCGACCATGACCTCCACTCCGCTGCCGCAGGGCAGGCGGATATCCACGAAGGGCGATCCCTCGCCATAGCGGAGCACCCGTGCCGGGCCGCCCAGTGCCGCCTCGTTAGCCAGTGCCCGTTCGAGGCAGCCGTCAGCGAGCGAGCCCGCTGTCGACCCGTCAGGCAGTACCGCCAGTTGCGCTCCGAGCCGGCGCGACCAGCTGCCATCGATCGCGGTGACAGTGCAAAGCGCGCCGCCATGCTGCGCGACCGCGTAGAGCGCCTCGGTATCACCATCGGTCAGCGGTTCGATCACGCCCGCTCCGCCTTGGCGATTTCGCGTCCGAGCTCAAGATAGTCGCGCGGGATGCGCAGCGTGGCCGCGGCGATCTGGGTTTCGCGCAAGAACAGCACCAGCGCCCACATCAGCAGGAAGACGGATAGCAGGAAGAACCCTGCCGCGATCCGCTCGAACGGCATGTTGATCAGTTCCTCGAAGAACAGCACCGCCACGGTCAGCCCGATCGACAGGCCGGAAATGACCAGCAAGCGGATAGCGCGGGTGACCAGGTGGATCCGCTGGTCGATTGCGCGGATCTCGCTGACCACCATGTCGTGCTCGACCCCGGTGGTCTCGCCGTGGCGCTGCTGCAGCAGCCGCGCCCGGTCAACCACGCGGCTGAGCCGGGTCGAGAGCAGGTTGAGGATATTGCCGATCGCCACCAGCACGAAGACCGGGGCGAGGGCAAGCTGGATGGTGTGGGCAATCATGGCGTCAGGTTAGCGGCTGGCGCAACGAGGGCAAGCGCCTCCCCATTTGCGTCTGGCGAAATGGAAAGGACGCGCGCTTACCGCCCGCTCGTCAGCAGTACATCGACCACGCCCGGATCAGCCAAGGTGCTGGTGTCACCCAGGTTGCTCGTGTCCCCCTCGGCGATCTTGCGCAGGATCCGGCGCATGATCTTGCCCGAGCGGGTCTTCGGCAGGCCGGGTGCGAAGTGGATTACGTCCGGCGTGGCGATCGGGCCGATCTCGCGGCGGACCCACTGCACCAGTTCCTTGCGCACGTCCTCGCTCGGCTCCTCGTTGGCGTTGAGCGTGACGTAGGCATAGATGCCCTGGCCCTTGATCTCGTGCGGCATGCCGACCACCGCTGCCTCGGCAACCTTGGCGTGAGCGACCAGAGCGCTTTCGACCTCGGCCGTGCCCATTCGGTGGCCCGAGACGTTGATCACATCATCGACCCGCCCGGTGATCCAGTAGTACCCGTCCTCGTCGCGGCGGCAGCCGTCACCGGTGAAATACTTGCCGCGATAGGTGGTGAAGTAGGTCTGGAAGAACCGTTCGGAATCGCCCCACACGCCGCGCATCTGGCCCGGCCAGCTTTGCGTGAGGCACAGGTTGCCCTCGGTCGCGCCGTCCAGCACCGCGCCCTCGGCATCGACGATCTGCGGGATCACCCCGAACATCGGCTTGGAAGCAGAGCCCGGCTTGAGGTTGGTCGCGCCGGGCAGCGGAGTAATCATCGCCCCGCCAGTCTCGGTCTGCCACCAGGTGTCGACGATCGGGCAACGTTCATCGCCTACGACGCGCCAGTACCATTCCCACGCTTCCGGATTGATCGGTTCGCCGACCGACCCCAGCAGGCGCAGCGAGGTGCGGCTGGTCTTCTTCACCCAGTCGTCGCCCTCGCGCATCAGCGCACGCAGCGCCGTCGGCGCGCCGTAGAATATGTTGACCTGGTGGCGATCCACAACGTCCCAGAACCGGCTGAAGTCGGGGTAGTTGGGCACGCCCTCGAACATCACCGTGGTCGCGCCGTTGGCGAGCGGGCCATAGACCACGTAAGTGTGGCCAGTGACCCAGCCGATGTCGGCGGCGCACCAGTAGATTTCGCCGGGGCGATAATCGAAGACGTAATGGTGCGTCATCGCTGCCCAGGTGAGATAGCCGCCGGTGGTGTGAAGCACGCCCTTGGGCTTGCCGGTCGAGCCGGAGGTGTAGAGGATGAACAGCGGATCTTCGGCGCTCATTTCCTCGGCCGGGCTTTCGTCGGCAGCGTCATGGCGCAGCTCATGCCACCAGTGGTCGCGGCCGGTTTTCATTGCCGCGCCGTGATCGGTGTGGCGCACCGTCAGCACCGTCTTGACGCCGGGACAACTGGCTACTGCCGCATCGACATTGGCCTTGAGCGGGACCAGCTTGCCGCCGCGCATGCCGCCGTCAGCGGTGATGATGAAGCTGCTGTCGCAGTCCTGGATGCGGCCGGCGAGCGCCTCGGGAGAGAACCCGCCGAACACGATCGAGTGGATCGCGCCGATCCGGGTGCACGCAAGCATCGCCACGGCCGCTTCGGGGATCATCGGCATGTAGATGGTGATGCGGTCACCTCGTCGCGCACCAAGATCGCGCAGGACATTGGCCATGCGGCAGACTTCGCCGTGCAGCTCCGTATAGGTCAGCTTGCGCTGCTGCGATGGATCATCGCCCTCCCAGATGATCGCGGTGGTGTCGCCCCGGGTCGCGAGGTGACGGTCAAGGCAGTTCTGGGAAACGTTGAGCGTGCCATCGGCGAACCATTCGATGCCGAATGTCGCTTCGTCGTAGGAGCAGTTGGAAAGCTTGGTCCAGGGCTTGATCCAGTCCAGCCGATCCGACTGCTCGCGCCAGAACGCCTCGGGCTCCTCGATCGAGCGCCGGTACATCTCGGCATAGCTGTCGGCATTCACATAGGCGCGCGCCGCCCATTCGGCGGGAACGGGGTGGGTCTGGGCCATTAATTTCTCCCGGATTCGAATTTCGGCGCAGTTAGAGGCGGGTCTGCCCTAGCGTCAATGCCAAGTCAGTAATGCCAGGTCTGCTTCCAGCCATACACGGCCTCCACCGGATTGCCGGAGGCATCGGTGGCGGCGCGGAAGCGAAAGCGCTGCATCGCAAGACGGCAGGTGATGGCATTGGCCTGTTCGTCCTTGCTGGGGCGGTGAACCCGGCAAGCCTTGGGCTTGCCATCACTGCCGACGGTGATCGCAATGACCACGTAATCGTCGATCCGCTGCTCGCGGGTGGCGATGGGATAGTCGCGGGCGGAATTGATGTCTCCGGCGGTCTTGGTGAGCCTGGTCCCGCCGCCTTGACCATTGCCGCCGGTGCCGGATCCCGTGCCGGTACCTTGCCCGCCGGCGCCGGTCCCTGAACCAGCGGCCGTTGCGCCGGAAGTAACGGCATTTCCGGTGGAGGAGACAGTCGGTGCCTGGGTTGGCTTGGCCACCGCAATCCGGGGCTTTGGCGCGGTGTTCTCGCGCGGCTTGGCTTGCTTCCCGGCCTCGGCCGCCGCGCCCGCGGCTTCGGGCGCTTGCGGGGTAGGCGACGGTTCGGGTGGCGGGGCGGTGATCGTCACGGTGAAGGCAGACACCGCCTGCTCGACCACCCGGGCCGAGAAATCTGGCGCAAGCGCGCGGACCAGGCCCAGGAACACAAGGACGTGCAGCAGCGCGATGGCCACGAGCGACCACAGCTTGACGCTGCGCGAGACGCCCAGGTCGGGCCGGCCATCGTCATCCTCATCGACCATGCGGCGGGTTATGGCACGGCCTTGTCCCGCGGCAAAGTTTCCAGTGCGCTCAACGCCTTGGGCGTATCTGCATCGAGGACGACACCGGGATTTGCGACCGGCAGGCGCACTACGTCGGTCCGCAAACGCAGGGCGCGGCCAAGACCTTCGTCACCGGTCAAAACATCGGCCAGCGCAAAGCCGTGCCGTGACAGCAGCAGTGGATGGCCGGGCCTGCCGTCGTGCTCGGGCCAGGCCGCGACATTCTTGCCAAGCGCCGCGAGGAGGTCAGCCGCCATGCCGTGCGGCACCAGCGGCATGTCGCCAAGGAATATGAAGGCTCCGGCGCAGTCGCCGGCTGCGGCCAGACCGGCCCGCAGCGAGACGGACAAGGCATCGCTCTCCACCAGCACCGGGACCAGCCGGGGATCCTCCGCCAGCGGCAACAGCTTGCGCGAAACCACCACGATCCGCTGCACCGGCGCCGCGAGGGCCGCCCCCAGGGCATGGACGATCAGCGGCGATCCACGAAACGGCGCGGCGAGCTTGTCCGATCCGAACCGCTCGGACTTGCCGGCGGCGAGGACGATTGCGGCGTAGACTGGGTCGGCTTCGCTCATCCCGGCGATTCTACAGACCCCCCCGCCGCCGTCCAGAGCGCCGTTGATCTGAATCAAGGCCACAGGCGGACGAATCCCGCAAACGATAACGATTGTTATAAAAAGCGAGAGGCTGGTCCACCGCCGCCCAGCTCGGCCTCCATTGATCTCCCTCAGGAGCACCAAACGCATGTCACACTATCCCCAGACTCCTGGTTTCACTGGTCCGCTGCGCCCCTTGCGGATCGAAGGCGACATCCTTGACATGGAGGTGGAAGGCGAGATTCCGGCCAGCCTCAACGGCAGCTTCCATCGCGTTCACCCCGATGCCCAATTCCCGCCCCGGTTCGAGAACGACCAGTTCTTCAATGGCGACGGTCTGGTCAGCCTGTTCCACTTCCGCGATGGCAAGGTCGATTTCAAGCAGCGCTATGCGCAGACCGACAAGTGGAAGGTCGAACGCGAAGCCGGCCGGTCGCTGTTCGGCGCCTACCGCAATCCGTTGACTGACGATGACAGCGTCAAGGGCATGATCCGCGGCACGGCCAACACCAACGTGATGGTCCACGCCGGCAAGCTTTATGCGATGAAGGAGGACAGCCCGGTCTTGCTGATGGATCCGCTTACGCTGGAAACCGATGGCTACCACACCTTTGGCGGCAAGCTGAAGAACCAGACCTTCAACGCCCACGCCAAGATCGATCCCGCCACCGGCAACATGTGCACCTTCGGCTATGCGGCCAAGGGGCTCCTGACGCGGGATTGCAGCTATTTCGAGATCGACCCGGCGGGCAACCTGCTGTTCGAGACCGAGTTCGAGGTGCCCTATTACTGCATGATGCACGATTACGGGCTGACCGAGGACTATGCGGTGTTCCACATCGTCCCCTCGACCTCGAACTGGGACAGGCTCAAGGCCGGCCTGCCGCACTTCGGGTTCGACACCACCTTGCCGGTCTATCTCGGCATACTTCCGCGCGGATCAGGCGTTTCCGACAAGGGCATCCGCTGGTTCCAGGCACCGAAGACGATCTTCGCCAGCCACGTGATGAACGCCTTCCAGGACGGCACCAAGATCCACTTCGACATCCCCCAGGCGGAGAACAATTCCTTCCCGTTCTTCCCGGACATCCACGGGGCGCCGTTCGACGCCGAGGCGGGGCTGCCGTATCTCCACCGCTGGACGGTCGATCTAGGATCGAACAGTGCAGAGTTCACCGCGGTCGAGCAGTTGTCCGACTGGATCGACGAGTTTCCGCGGATCGACGAGCGGTATGTCGGACGCCCTTACCGCCACGGCTGGGGCCTGGTGATGGACCGCGAGATGCCGATGGACTTCGTCCGCGGCCGCGCTTCTGGGTTCAAGATGAACAAGATCGGGCACTGGGATCACGCCACCGGCACGCAGGACTGCTGGTGGGCCGGCTCGGAATCGATCGTGCAGGAACCCTGCTTCGTGCCGCGATCGGCCGACAGCCCGGAAGGGGACGGCTACATCATCGCGCTCGTCGACAACCTGATCACCAATTACACCGATCTGGTGGTGCTCGATGCGCTGAAGCTGGCGGATGGTCCGGTGGGCCGCGCCAAGCTGCCGATCCGGCTGCGCTCGGGCCTGCATGGCAACTGGTGCCCGGCAGCGAAATTGCTGAACTAGACCGCACCGCGGGCGCGGGGCCTAGATCTCCGCGTCCCCAAGCACGGCAGCGCGCAGTTCCTCGATGCCCATGCCCTTTTCCGACGAGGTGACATGCACCACCGGGAAAGCGGCCGAATGCTTGCGCGCTTCCGCCTGGGTGCTGGCCAGCACCTCGGCCACGTCGCTGGCCTTGATCTTGTCGGCCTTGGTCAGCACCAGGCGGTAGCCCACCGCTGCTTCGTCGAGCATCTTCATCATCTCGATGTCGACCGGCTTAACCCCATGCCGCGCGTCGATCAGCAACATGGTACGCTTGAGCGAAACACGCCCGCGCAAGAAATCGCGGACCAGCCGCCGCCAGTTCTCCACCACCTTGAGCGGGGCCTTGGCAAAGCCGTAGCCGGGCATGTCGACCAGGCGGAACTGCGTCGGGTCGCCCACTTCGAAGAAGTTGAGTTCTTGCGTGCGTCCCGGCGTTACCGAGGCCCGCGCGATAGCGCGTCGCCCGGTGACGGCATTGATCAGCGAACTCTTGCCGACGTTGGAACGCCCGGCGAAAGCGATCTCGGGAAATTCGGGCTCGGGCAGGTACTGGAGCGCAGGCGCGCTCTTGAGAAACTCCACCCGTCCTGAAAACAGCCGGCTCGCCCGCTCGGCCTGCTGGGCCAGATCGGCCGGATCGACCATTTCAACGGGCGTGTCAGGCTGCTCCTTCATCGCCCGCGCCTATTTCGCCGGGACCGCGGGCTGGACCTTCAGCTGCGGATGGCGGCTGTAGAGGAACTGCTGCTGGGCAATGGTCAGGATGTTCGAGGTGATCCAGTAAAGCAGCAGCCCCGATGCGAAGGGCGCCATGACGAACATCATCATCCACGGCATGATCGCGAAGACCTGCTGCTGCGCCGGATCCATCGGTGCCGGGTTCAGCCTGAACTGGAAGAACATGGTCACGCCAAGCAGCAGTGCGAGCAGCCCGAGGCCCAGGAAGCTGGGGGGAGTGAACGGCAGCAGTCCGAACAGATTGAGGATGTGCAGCGGATCGGGAGCGGAAAGGTCCCTGATCCACAGGATGAAGGGCTGGTGGCGCATCTCGATCGAGACCATCAACACCTTGTAGAGCGCGAAGAACACCGGGATCTGCAGGAAGATCGGCAAGCATCCGGCGAGCGGGTTGACGCCTTCCTGCTTGTAGAGCGCCATGATTTCCTGCTGCTGCTTCTGCTTGTCGTCCTTGTAGCGTTCCTGCAGCGCCTTCATCTTGGGCTGGATCGCCTTCATCGCCGCCATGCTGGCGAACTGACGCTGGGCGACCGGGAACATCACCCCGCGCACGATCACCGTCAGCAAAATGATCGCCACGCCGAAGTTGCCGACAGTGCGGAACAGTGCGTTCAAAAGCCAGAAGATCGGCTTTTCGAACCAGAAGAACCAGCCCCAGTCGATCGACTTGCCGAAGTGGACGATGCCCGATGCTTCGTAGCGATCGAGCACTTCGCTCTCCTTCGCGCCGGCAAACAGCCGGGTGGTGCGGGAAAGCTCACGGCCCGGGAAGACCTCGGCCGGCTTGTACATCAGGTCGGCGCGGAAGTTGCCGCTTCCCAGCGCGCGGTAGCTCGTGGCTGCCGGCGTTTCACCGGGAATCAGCACGCTCATCCAGTAGATGTCGGTGAACCCTAGCCAGTCGGTCTTGCCCTCGTTCTTGAGCTCGCCTGCTTCCTGCACGTCGGAGTAGTTCGGATTGAACCGCACCGCCTGATCGAAAGCTCCGAAGGGACCAGAGTGGATGTTCCAGCTATCGAGGCTGGCGGTCTTTTCGGTGCGGTTGATGAGCGCGAAAGGCTGGACCGTAACCGGAGCCGTGCCGGTGTTGGAGACGGTCTGCGTCGCCGTGATCATGTAGTCCTTGTCGATCGCATAAGTGATCCGGAACGTCAGTCCCGCATCATTGGCGGCCGTCAGCGTTACCGGCGTTGCCGGGGTCAGCTTTGCGCCGGCGGGAGCGGTCCATACGGTCTGTGCATTGGGCAGCGCGACGTTCTGGCCGATCCAGCCGAGCTGGGCGAATTGCTGGGCCGGAGTGCCGGCCGGCGAGAAGATCCGGGCCGGGCCGCTGTTCTTCTCCACACTCGCCGTATGTCGCGCGGTGACGAGATCGTCGATCACTGCGCCGGCAAGGTTGATCGATCCGGTCAGTCCCGGTGCAGCAACCGGCACGCGGCCGGGGGCGGCCAGCGCGCTTTGCAGGTCCTTGGCTTCCAGCGCGACATCCGCCGCGCTGGTCAACCCGCCATCGCGCGTCGGCGTGGTTGTCACCGGTACAGCAGGCGCGGCCGCCTGGGATGCAGGCGCTTGCGAAGCCGCAGCTACCGGCTTCTTCTTGGCGTAATCCGGATAGAAGTGCTGCAGGAACGCCTCGTAGCCGAACAGCATTAGCGCGGTAAGCAGCACCGCCAGGATCAGATTACGCTGTTTGGTCACGAAGGGGTCCCTAGTCTACTCTGGTCAGGTTCAAATGCGGGTCAAGGTACCGGGTCGTAGCCGTGCCCGCCCCAAGGGTTGCAGCGCAATAGACGCTTCAGCGCCAGCCAGCCACCCCGAATCGCACCATGTTTTTCGAGCGCCTCGATCGCGTATTGCGAGCAGCTCGGAGCATAGCGGCAGGTCGGCGGCAGGATGCGCGAGGGGCCCAGTTGCCAGCCGCGTGCGATCAGGATCAGAAGGCGTTTCATTTGCGAGGTTTGCGCGGGGGATCGCCTTTGCCGGCCTTCGCCCGGCCCAGCGCAGCGCCAAGCTCCTCGCGCAGCTTGCTGAAGTCCCGTTCCACCCCGCCATCGCGGCCGATCAGCACATGGTCATGGCCGGGCATGCCTTGCTCGGGCAGCATTTCGCGCAGCAGTGCCCGAAAGCGCCGCTTCATGCGGTTGCGCACCACCGCATTGCCGATTTTCTTGGTGACTGTGATGCCGAAACGCATCGCCTCGCCACCGTTGGGCCGTGCCAGAAGCACGAAACCGGGACGTGCTATGCGCAGGCCCCGGTTGGCAGCGAGAAAATCGGCCCGCTTGGTGAGGACCGACAATCGCGTTGATTCGCTCAGGCGGAGAGCTTCTTGCGGCCGCGGGCGCGACGGGCGCGCAACACGTTGCGGCCGCCAACAGTGGCCGTGCGGGCACGGAAACCGTGGCGACGGGCGCGGACAAGGTTGCTGGGCTGGAAGGTGCGCTTCATTTGAACCTCGAAATTCGAACAAAAAGAGCCGCCACCGAGGGCGACCGCCTGTCAGGAGCGGGCCACTATGCGAGGCGGGCGCATGAGTCAACCGTTCCGAGAGTGGAACAGGCTGATTTCGGGCGTAGCTCAGGGCCTGGGCGCGTCCCTTTCTTCCAGCGCCGCGCCGTACTTGTAGTCGAGAAAGCGGGTCTTGATGGCCAGATTGTCTATGGCTCCCCCCGCGAGCTGACGGGTCACACTATCGATCTCGCCGCTGATCGTCCCAAGTGCGGCGACGAACTGATCGTCAGGCGTGGCGCCGGCGCGCTGTTCGTAACGGAGGTGGGGCGGAATCTTGCGGTAGCCGTCGACGATGTCCGGAAGATGCTCGCCCACCAGCTTGCGCACTTCAGCGGCGGCGGGGTGCGCGGGGTCTACTCCTTCGAGCTGAACGCCAAGGGCATCGAGCTGGAGGCCGATCTGATCAACCAGCGTAACCGCAGGGGGCGGCAAGGCGAGCCGCTGGGATTCGAGCCACAGTTCGGTGCGGCCAACCAGCCGCTTCACGTCGGTGTCCGCCGGGCTCAAGTCACTGCGGGTCGGCATCGCCATCCGGGGATAGCGCGCAAGCACGCCGGTTGCGACGATGGTTGCCAGGGCCGCAAGGAAGATGCCGGTAAAGCCGATCCCGTCGATCACGATCCCGACCAGGCCCACCGCCACCCAGATCCCGAACAGCGCCAGCGCGATGTTGCGCAGCTTGCCGGTGAAGTGCCGCAGTTTCAACTGCGCCGAACCGCGCCCGATCGAGCGCGTTGCCCGCCGCCCGCCAGCGCGCTGATCAGCGAGCGAGCGTCGAGCCGAGGCGCTGATTCGACATCGCCTGCGCAACGGTCACCGCAGTGCGGAGCGCGCCCACCGTCGTGGTGCTGGCCCGGTCGACGCCTTTGACCAGTTCGACATTGTTCTTCTTCACCAGATCGAGCGCGAGATAGCCCTGGACCGTCACCGCCATCTGGGTCAGCAGGTCCTGGGTGCGCTGGCGCACGTAAAACAGGGCACTTTCGCGCAGCGCCTTGGCCTTGGCCGGATCCGTTGCGTCCAGTTCGGCGGCCTTCTCTTCCAGCTTGCCGTCGAGCACCTTGGAGATGTGGATCATCTGTTCCAGCCGACCCATCGCTTCCCACAGCTTGCCGCGCTCGGTATCGATCGCGGCATTGTCCATCAGCAGCTCGTCCTTGCCCGAAGACAAGTGCGTGAGGATCGACTGGATATGGCCCTGGGCCGATTGGTACCGCTCAAAATAGCGCTTCACCGAATTGCCGAAGGGAATGATGCCGAGGATCTTGCGCCCGGTGGAAAGCTTGCCAGCCTTGCCCGGATCGAGCTCTTCGACCGTCCGGCGCAGCGCCACGAGGTTCGCCCCGACGCCGGAATCCTTGTCCATGGCTCGCACGGGGCGATCGAGGAAACGGTTGGACATTGCCGCCGCTGCCGCAATTTCCTTGCGGCCCATGTTGGTGATCTGATCAACTTTCTGGCCGAATTCGGGCGAATTGGCATCAGAGGCGACAAGATCGGCCACGAAGGCGTCGACCCGCGCGGCAAGCTTGCCCTTGTTCTCGTCCGAGATGGGAACCAACCCGGCCGCCTGCTCGGGTGCGACCACTGGCACGGGATCGGGCGGGGTCAGTGTGATCGCGGGGGAAGCGGTATCAGTCGGCTTGGTGGCCATCAGCGTGTCTTTCCAGCTCAAGGCATGTGCTTCAGGCAAGATGGTATGCCCGTGCCAGTCATGCAAGCTGTATTATAGTGTTAAGACACGCCCGCGCAAGACGGTGGTCAGGCTCCGATCAGGCGGCGCAACAGCCGGCGCTTCTTCGGCGGCTCGCGCCCTGTGACCTTGAACAGGTAATCAGCCAGCACCGCCGCCTGCTCGTGCGTCATCATGAAATAGTGCGAATCGACCTCGCCCTCGTCCTTCAGGCGCGACGAACGCACGCTTTGCAGGCGCAAGTTCATGCGGCCATTGAATTCGTTGTGCGTCCAGCCAACCAGCACGCCCATGGATTCCTGAGGCATGGTTGCGGCCCTCCCCTATGTTTTTCTTGCCGATACGATTGCGACCGATCAGGATAAATATCCGAGAAACGCGCTCATGCCAATCGGCCCGCGCGCCGCCCAGGGGCGGCGGTGCCTCAAGGAGTCCGGTTGTGGGACAGTACGGCTCAGGCAGCGAGCTTGAACGGCTCGATTTCGCCCGAGAGGTACTGCTTCTTGGCCTTCGCGCGGCTGAGCTTGCCTGAGCTGGTGCGGGGCAGGGTGCGGGGCGGGACCAGTTCGATCACGCAGTTCATGCCAGTGATAGAACGCACCTTGTCGCGGATCGTATCGTGCAGCTTGCGGCGCTCTTCGGGATCGGAGACGCGGCAGTGGACCAGCACGGCGGGCACTTCTTCCCCGCTTTCGGTCTCGACCGAGAAGGCGGCGATGTCACCGTGGTTGAAGCCGGGGAGTTGCTCCACCGCCCACTCGATATCCTGAGGCCAGTGGTTCTTGCCGTTGATGATGATCATGTCCTTCGCGCGGCCGACGATGAACAGGTACCCGTCGACCATGTAGCCCATGTCTCCGGTATCGAGCCAGGCCCCCTTCCCATCATCACTTGGGACCAGACATTCCGCCGTGGCTTCCGGATCGCGGAAGTAGGAATGCATCACGCTCTTGCCGCGGCACCAGACCTTGCCGATGTGGTGGTCCGCCAGGGTTTCGCCCTTTTCGCCGCGGATGACGACTTCCATGCCGCGCACGGCCTTGCCGCAATTGACGATGGCGCGGTAGCGGGCCGGTCGGTTGAGATCGCGCGGCGCACCCGAGAGGCGTTCCTCCTCGACCAGTTCGACCCGGATGCCCTCACCCGGCGGCATCAGCGTGACCGCGAGTGTAGCCTCGGCCAGGCCATAAGAAGGCAGGAAGGCGCTGGCCTTGAACCCGGCATCGGCAAAGGCATTCACGAAGCCCTGCATCACATCGGGCCGGATCATGTCCGCGCCGTTGCCAGCCAGCCGCCAGCGCGACAGGTCAAAGCGTTCAGCCACGTTGCTCTGGCTGGAAATGCGGCGGGCACAGATGTCGTAACCGAAGGTCGGCGAATAGGAGAGCGAAGTGCCCTTGTTGCGGCTGATGAGATCGAGCCAGGCGAGCGGGCGGCGGGCGAAATCCTCGGTCTTGAGGTAGTCGCACGACATCTGGTTGGCGATCAGCGAGAGAAAGCAGCCGACCAGGCCCATGTCGTGATACCACGGCAGCCAGGATATCGCGCGATCGCCTTCGGCCATCTTCATGCCGTGGCTGTGCCCGGCGAGATTGTCGAGCAGCGCCTCATGCGTCACCGCGACGCCGTGCGGGAAGCGGGTCGAGCCGCTGGAGTACTGCAGGTAGCAGATCTCGTCCGGCCGGCATTCCGGCAGCTCGACGTCTGGAGCGGGCAGGGTGGCAAAGCTTTCCCAGTCGATCCCCTCGCAGCCCTGACGGGCAGCGGCGGCGGCAGTCATCTCCGCAATCTCGGCGGGATAGAGCAGCATCTTCGGATCGGAACTCGCCAGCTGTACGGCGAGCTGCTCGATGTAGTTTTCCTTGCCGCCGAAGCTGGTCGGCAGCGGCAACGGCACCGGCCAGGCGCCAGCATAGACTGCTCCGCAAAACAGCGCGGCAAAATCCGGCCCGGTTTCGGCGATCAAGGCAATGCGGTCACCCTTGCGAATTCCGTGGCCGATAAGGCGGCGGGCCATCGCCAGCGCATCGTCGCGCAGCTCCGAAAAAGGGTAAGGGCGCACCAGGTTGCCCCGCGCGTCGTGGAAGTTGAGGCCTCTGCGGCCTTTGGCAGCATAGTCCAGCGCTTCGCCAAATGTGCCGAAATCGGCCAAGCGGCGCGGAAGATCATCGTCATTGGGCGTGGGCACCAAAACGGTGGTCCCTGCCTCGATCGTCGCGGCGTCTGTCATCTTGCAAAACCCGTTTCTGTTGTCGGTTTCGGTTCGCCGCGTGCCTGCGCAGCTCGCAACGAACAGAGTATGCCGGCGCAACACCCCCCGGTGCACTCCAGACAATTCCCTCTCGCGCCGGAGTGTGGCACGAATATGGCCATGGTGGACGATACCCACAGCTCAGCCAGGCGCCCGCGCCCCGCGCGTCCTTTGGATCCAACGCGCCTGGAAGAGCTGGCGCTGGCTTATGTCGCGCGCTTCGCCACCAGCCAGGGCAAGCTGGCCGATTACTTGCGCCGCAAGCTCAGGGAGCGGGGCTGGGACGGGGAAGGGGAGCCGTCGGTCCCCGAACTGGTCGCGCGCATGGCGACGGCAGGCTATGTCGATGACGAGGCTTTTGCCCTTTCCCGCGCCGCGGGCCTGTTGCGCCGGGGCTATGGCGAACGGCGGATTTCCATGGCACTCGGAGCGGCAGGGATCGACGCCGACTTGCGGGCGCGCACCGCTCCCGATGATGCCTCGGCGCGTCGGGCGGCCTTATCCTTGGCGTCCCGTCGCGGCTTTGGGCCGTTCGGGCTCACCCCGCTGGATCGTCCGCGCCGGGAGAAGCAGATCGCTGCCATGTTGCGCGCCGGCCATCGGCTGGACAGCGCGCGCGAATTGGTCGATGCGCCGAGCATCGCGGCGGCGGAGCAGTGGGCTGCTGCGGGAGACGGGAACGAGTGATGCGATTGAAACGAGCCGCACTGTGGATGGGCCTGTTGCTGGCGGCCTGCTCGCCCCGATCGGCCGACGGCGCCGCGAGCACGGCCAGCCCCAGCACCGCGGTCCATCCCGAATCGGGCCTGCCAGTCGTCGCGCTCACGGTAACTCACGCGGGCAAGCCCCACGTCTTTCGCGTCGAGATCGCCAGTAGCAGCCAGCAGCAGGCGCGCGGGTTGATGTTCCGAGCGCGGATGGGCGCTGACGAAGGCATGATCTTCCCGATGAACCCGCCGCGCGATGCCAGCTTCTGGATGAAGAACACCGTGATCCCGCTCGACATCATTTTCGTCGGAGTGGACGGGCGGATCAGCAACATCGCCGCCAATGCCATACCCTATTCCGAAGAGCCGCTGTCCTCGGTGGGCAAGGTGAAGGGCGTGCTGGAACTGAACGGCGGTCGTGCCGCCGAACTCGGCATCGTGGCCGGAGACCAGGTGGCCTGGTAACCCGCGCGACCGCGCAGCCGAGTTTCACTGCGTGGCACGTGGCCGCGACCTGCCGCTCTTCCATTGCTGCGCTTCCTGTTTAATTATAGCCATATAGAAAATAACACCGCGACTCCGGTCGCAGCGATTTTGGGAGAGCGCACGATGGACGTCAGGATCCTCGACACCACCTTTCGCGACGGTGCGCAAAGCCTGTGGGCGATGGCGATTCGGCACGGGATGATGGAGCAGGTCG
Source organism: Sphingomonadaceae bacterium (assembly GCA_947472735.1). Lineage (GTDB taxonomy): Bacteria > Pseudomonadota > Alphaproteobacteria > Sphingomonadales > Sphingomonadaceae > Novosphingobium. The sequence goes on from CANJBY010000011.1 coordinate 31,056, forward strand.
CGTCCGACATGGACAATGCCGGTTTCGCCTACATCGAAGTCCCGGCGAACTCGATCCATTTCAAGAAGTACATCCGCGACATGAAGGAGAATCCCTTCGATGTGATGCGGATGCTGGCCCGCCTGATGCCGAAGACAACCAAGTCGGCCATGGCGGGAGGGTTCAATCTCAATCCGTTCGGCAATCCGACGCCCCCGGCGCTGGGGGTGCTCTATCAGCAGACCCTGTTCAACATGGGCGCGCTCAACCGCGCGCAAGTGACGTGCAACACCGCCGACCAGATGAAGCTCCAGCTGCCCGGGGTCTTGCCGATCCTGAAGGACATCGGCTTCGAAATCGCCATGGCCGTGTCCTATTCGGTCTCGCCGCGCCACACTGACGAACTGTTCGCCGAACAGACCCGCAAGGCGGCGTCATTCAAGCCGGATTCGATCTACCTCAAGGATCAGGGCGGGCTGCTGACGGTTGATCGGCTGCGCGAACTGATGCCGATCATGCAGCAGGCGGCGGGCGACATTCCAGTCGAGCTGCATTCGCACTGCACCACCGGCCTCGCGCCGCTGGTCTATGCCGAAGCGCTCAAGCTTGGGGTAAAGATGCTCCATTGCGGTATCCCGCCGCTGGCCGATGGGCCCGCGCAGCCTTCAGTGCTGGAGACGATCCGCAACGCCCGGCTGATGGGACATACGGTCGACGTGGATGACAAGCTGATCCAGCGCGTGTCCGAGAAGCTCTATGCCATCGCCCGTCAGGATGGGATGCCGATGGGGCAGCCGATGCCATATGACTACGCCCAATATATCCACCAGATCCCTGGCGGGGTGATCTCGAACCTCAAGTTCCAGCTCTCCGAGATCGGCCTGTCGCACCGGCTCGACGAGGTGATCGAGGAATGCATCCGGATCCGCGAGGAGCTGGGCTACCCGATCATGATCACCCCGTTCTCGCAGTTCGTCGGAACCCAGGCGGCGATCAATGTGGCCACCGGCGAACGCTACAAGATCGTGATCGACGAGTTGATTCGCTTCGCCATGGGCACTTTCGGTGAGGATTCGGGCTTCACCTGGATGAACCAGGAGCTCAGGGACCGCTGGCTCGAACTGCCCCGCGCCAGGGAGCTCGCTGCGGTGGGCAAGCGCCAGATCGACGACATCTCGCTTGAGGATTGCCGCCAGATTTTCGGTGCCCCCGGGATCAGCGACGAAGACCTGATGATGCGCGCGATCATGGGCGGGACGGCCGAGATCGAGGCGATGGTCGCCGCCGGTCCGCCGCGGCGCTACTCGAGCACCATGCCGCTGGTCACGCTGCTTGACGAGCTGAAGAAGCACAGCGGCGTCCGCTTTATCCAGGTTCAGCGCGGATCGGATTCGATCACGCTGCAGAACCGCGCCGGCGCCGCAGCGCCCGCGGCCGTCCAGTAATTCACGCATTCGGGGAGGAAGAAACCATGAGCGATGCATTGAGCGCCCTGAAGGAAGAAGACGTTGCCCAGCTGGCGCTGCTGATCGAAAGCCTCGAGCGATCGACCTTCGACTTCCTCGAGCTGCAAGTCGGCGACATGAAGGTGACGATCGGCAAGGGTGCTGTGCCTGTGGCCGACTCTGCATTGATCGCTGCACCGGCCCTGGCAGCTGCCGCCGCCCCAGTGGCCGCAGCGTCTGCACCTGCCGCTGCGCCTGCCGCGCCCGCTGCGAAGGCCGCAGCAGCTCCCGCCGATGGCACGGTCGAGATCAAGGCCCAGATCATGGGCATGTTCTATGCCCAGCCAGAGCCAGGTTCACCGCCGTTCGTGGCGGTCGGCAGCGAGGTGCAGGATGACACTACCGTCTGCCTGATCGAGGTCATGAAGACCTTCAACGCGATGCCGGCCGGGTTGCGGGGAACGATCACCGAGGTCTGCGTGGAGAACGCGCAGATGGTCGAATACGGGCAGGTGCTGTTCCGCGTCCGGCCGGCCTGACGGGGCCAGAATCATGCCGATCAAACGCGTCCTGATCGCCAATCGTGGCGAGATTGCCCTGCGGGTCATCCGCGCTTGCCAGATGCTGGGTATAGAAACCGTGCTGGCCTGCTCGGAAGCTGACCGAGACGCGTTGCCGGCCCGTATGGCTGATCGCGCGGTCTGCATCGGACCGGCGCAATCGGCGGCAAGCTATCTCAACTTCCGCGCCATCGTCACCGCTGCGCAAGCGACAGGCTGCGATGCGGTGCACCCGGGCTACGGCTTCCTGTCCGAATCCCCGGACCTCGCCGAAGCCTGTGCGCAGGAAGGGCTGATCTTCGTCGGCCCGACGGCGGAGCACATGCGTCGGATGGGCAACAAGATCGCGGCGCGCCGGCTCGCACTGGAGGCCGGGGTGCCATGTTTGCCCGGCTCGGAGAAAATCGCCTCGGCGGCCGATGCCGTCGCGGTGGCAGAGCGGATCGGCTATCCGGTGATGATGAAGGCCGCAGCCGGCGGGGGCGGCCGGGGGATGAAGGTCGTCCACGATCCCGCCGACCTGCCCGGCACGTTCGCCTCTGCATCGGCCGAGGCGGGTTCGGCCTTCGGCGATCCCACGCTCTATCTTGAACGCTTCATCGCCAACGCCCGCCATATCGAGGTGCAGGTGCTGGGCGACAAGTATGGCAACATCGTCCACCTCGGTGAGCGCGACTGCTCGCTCCAGCGGCGTCACCAGAAGATTGTCGAGGAAGCGCCCGCCCCCGGCATCACAGTTGCCCTGCGCGAGGAAATCTGCGCGGCGGCCGTCGGCTTGGCCCGCAACATCGGCTATGAGAACGCGGGCACCTGCGAGTTCATTTTCGACGAGGACAGCAAGACCTTCTACTTCCTCGAAATGAACACCCGCATCCAGGTCGAGCACCCGGTCAGCGAAGCGATCACCGGAATCGACCTGGTCCAGGAACAGTTTCGTATCGCCGCAGGCGAGCCGCTGCGTTTCACACAGCAGGACATCATCTTCCGCGGCCATGCGATCGAGTGCCGGATCAATGCCGAGCTGCCGGCGCAGGCGTTCCGCCCCAATGCCGGCACGATCACCGCGTGGAACCCGCCGTCGGGCCCGAACATCCGCCTCGATACCCATTGCTACCCGGGATACGCGGTCCCGGTGTTCTACGATTCCATGCTGGCGAAGCTCATCGTCTATGGCTCGACCCGCGAGGAAGCGACGCAGCGCATGGTCCGCTCGCTCGAGCTGTTCGAAGTAACCGGGATCGGCACCACGATCGACTTCCTGCACTTCCTCGTCGGTCGCCGCGAATTTGCCGAGGGACGGGTCAGCACCCACCTGATCGACACGGTCATGCCGGAGTATCTCGAAGCGCAGGGCTAGCCGAAGTCGCTCAGTCTTCCAGGATGTGCAGCACCAGCGGGGCTTCGGTCAGGCTCGGCGATCCGTCGAGCAGGCGCAGCGCCTCGCTGACGGAGCTTTCCGGGCCCTCGTGCGTGACCATCGCCACCATGACTTCTCCGCCTTCTTCGGTCCGACCCTTCTGGATCAGGCTCTCGATCGAGACGCCGGCGTCGCGCATCGCCGCGGTCAGCTCGGCCAGCACACCCGGCCGATCAGTGACCATGAAACGGATGTAGCTGCGGCCGGCACGGTGGCCGGTTTCCGCCGGGACCAGCGCCTCAAGTTCGCTGACGGGAACAGAGAACGGAGCCCCGATCTCGCCGCGCGCAATGTCGATCAGGTCGGCTACTACGGCACTGGCGGTCGGGCCGTCGCCGGCACCGGCGCCCTGGAACAGCAGCCGGCCTGAGAAGTTGCCCTCGGCCACCACGGCATTGGTGGCGCCGTCGACGTGAGCCAGCGGGTGATCGACCGGCACGAGGTGCGGGTGGACGCGCTGGAACAGGGCCGGGCCATCGCCATTGCGACCCGGCTCGGCCATGCCAATCAACCGGATGACATAGCCCAGCGCATCGGCCTGGGCGATGTCGGCGGCGCGAATCCGCGTGATGCCGGTCGTAGCAACAGCCGTGAAATCGATCTTCGCGCCAAACGCGATCGCGGCGAGGATCGAGAGCTTGTGCGCTGCGTCGGTACCTTCGATGTCGAACGCGGGGTCAGCCTCGGCATAGCCCTTGGCCTGCGCCTCGGTGAGCACATTACCGAAGTCCCGGCCGGTGTCTTCCATGGTCGAAAGGATGTAGTTGCAGGTGCCGTTGAGGATTCCGTAAACCCGCTGGAACTCGTTCGCCGCGGCGCCTTCGCGCAGGCCCTTGATCACCGGGATGCCGCCGGCCACCGCAGCCTCGAACTTCAGCGCGACTTTCGCCGCCTCGGCCTTGGTCGCAAGCTCCAGTCCGTGATGCGCGATCATCGCCTTGTTGGCGGTAACCAGCGATTTGCCCGCTTCGAACGTGGTGCGCGCAAGGGCCAGAGCCGGGCCGTCCGAACCGCCGACCATCTCGACCACCACGTCAACATCCGCCCGTTCGCCCAGGATCACCATGTCGTCTTCCCAGGCAAAAGCCGAAAGATCGACGCCGCGGTCCTTGTTGCGATCGCGGGCGGAAACCACGGTCACCTGAATCGGCCGGCCGGCCCGGCGCGCAATCAGCGCGGCGTTGGCCTCGATCAGCCGGATGACCCCGGCACCAACGGTGCCCAGGCCGGCGAGGGCGATGCGAAGCGGTTCTGCCATAGGAAATCCCTTTCGGGCGGGCACCTAGGCGAGGATGCGCATCACCGCAAGTTGCGCGGACACGGACCAAGCTGGTCCATCACCAGCCGGTAGTCGCGCTCAGCGGCGCGCTTGTCGGCCGGAGATTCGGATACGTTGGCACGCGCGGGCAGGGTCGCGGGGAGAAAGCAGGCCAGGCGGTACCAGGCCAGCGTATCACGCGGCGGCACCGTTCCTTCACTGCCGAGCACCTCACTAAAGGTCACGCCCCAAACCGGAGCGAGGTCCGGGCGGCGACGGATCACCAGTGCCGCCGGTGAGCCGTCGGCCGTCGCGAGGAAGATCTGCGTCTCGCTCTCGCCGGCCAGGGTCCCGGCCGTAAACATCGCCTCGCGCACGCCTTCCAGCCGGACCGGAGCGCCAGCCGCGTTGCGCTCGGCAATCACGCCGCGCACGCGCGCCTCCAGCGCCGGGTCCCAGGGCAATTGCGAACTGCGACCGACCAGTTGCAGTTCGCCCGGCCGTCCGGCCACCGGCCGGGCGAAAATCAGGAAGACCTGTTTCTTCAGTGAAGGCACCTTGGCCCGCGAATCAAGCGGCACGTCGACCAGGTATTGGAGCGAATCACCGATCGCTCGTGCCCCGAAAATCAACGCCCGGGTGCGTGCCTCGACGTAGAGACGGACCATTCCGGGCGCCAATCCGGGGGAACGGGCCGGCTCAATCGGACTCTGACTGCGGATCTGCGCAACCAGGATGACAGGCGCTTCGTCGACCAGGTCTGCAAGGTCCGCATAGCTCGGAACCGGCGCGGCAGGAGGCGGCGTGGGAGCCGCGGAATAGGCCGGATTTCCGGGCAAAACGCCGATCAAAACCGTCAGTGCGGCGAACGCCGATTTCAGGTCGTGAAACTTGGTCATTTCTGGTCTCCGCTGCAATGTCGGTAGGCTCCCGCCGGGCGGGCGTAAACCCTCCGGCGCCAATCCCTTCTTGCTGCTGCGGGTGAATTGGGCGTTAACCGTGTTTCACTGCCGATAAGGCGTTGCGCGGTCCAAAACTCGCGGCTAAAGCACCACGAAATCCGGACCAAAAAAATAACAGGTCCATGGATCGCCATGTCGGGCGTCGGGGTCCGCAGGGCGGTTTCGACTGAACAGCAGGGTGGTTCAAACAGTTATGGGGCCGTGGGATTGGCCGAAGGTCCGTCCAAAGGTTCGCTCCGGAATTTGCCGGAGATAAGAATTGGAGTGATGCGTCTGAATGGCTTACGCTGACCAGGAGATGACCGGTAACAAAGTTACCGCGTTTATCATCGTTGCCCTGATTCACATTGCGCTTGGTTTCGCCCTTTGGGCGGCGTTCAATTATGACAAGATCGCGCAAGCCGTGAAGCGGGTGACAACAGTCGATATTAAGGAAGAGAAGAAGGAAGAGCCGCCGCCGCCTCCCAAGAAGGACGCTGCGCCGCCTCCCCCAGTGGCTCCCCCGGTTCAGATCAACGTGTCGGTTACGCCGCCGCAGATCGTTACCGTCAGCACGCCGCCGCCTCCGGCGCCGGTCGTGCCGATCATCGCACCGCCGGCCCCCGTGGTCGCGCCGCCGCCCCGTGTCCAGCCGAAGGGCGCAGTGCCCAAGGGTAACCCTGGCCTCTGGGCGACTTCCAATGACTATCCGGCCCGCGCCCTGCGCGAGGAACGCGAAGGCACTTCCGGCTTCCGCGTTACTGTTGGCCCGGATGGCAGGGTAAGCGATTGCCAGGTCACCAGCTCGAGCGGCAGCCCCGATCTTGACGAGGCGGCATGCGCGAACATCCGGCGTCGCGCGCGCTTTAATCCGGCCACGGACGGCGAAGGCCAGCCCACCACGGGCTCCTACGCCAACCGCGTCCGCTGGGTGATCCCGAAGGACTGATCTTTTCCGGGGCCCGGTCCTGCCGGGCTCACCAATCTAATTCTCTTGAGAGGACTATCGCATGGTTATCATTGATCTTCTGTCGGCGGCAGCCGACGCCGCTCCGCAGAACTCCTTTGGTATCAAGGACGCGCTGTTCCCGCATGGCAAGCCGAACTACATCGGTCTCGCCACCTTCATCATCCTGGCGGTCATGTCGTTCGGATCGTTCTTCATTCTGTTCACCAAGTGGATCGAACAGTCGAAGCTCATGAAGCAGTACACCGACCTGCGCACCTCGTTCTGGCGTGCCCCCTCGCTGCGCGAAGGCGCTGCGAAGCTCGAAAAGAACAGCGCCTGGCGCCAGCTGGTCGAAGACGGCCTGCAGGCTGAAGACAACCACGGCAAGATGACCGACTCGATGGAAGCGCATGACTGGCTCCACGGCTCGCTTGCTCGCTCGGAGTCTTCGATCAACGCCCGCCTCGCTTCGGGTCTGCCGTTCCTGGCCACCGTCGGTGCGACCGCCCCCTTCATCGGGCTGTTCGGTACCGTGGTCGGCATCTACGGCGCGCTGATCAACATCGGTATCTCGGGTTCGGCCTCGATCGACAAGGTCGCGGGTCCGGTTGGTGAAGCACTGATCATGACCGCGCTCGGTCTGCTCGTCGCGGTTCCCGCGGTGCTTGCCTACAACTACCTGCAGAGCCGCAACAAGCGCATCGCCGAGCAGCTTTCCAGCTTCTCGACCGATGTTCTGGCGAACATCAACTCCAAGGGCACGATCAAGCCTGCAGTAGCGGTGGCCGCGGCCAAGCCGGCTGCTGCTCCGGCTGCTGCCGTCAAGAAGTAATACGTCTGTGGCCGCGGCGCGGGGCGCGTCCCCGCCGTCGCGGCACGAACGGGGCCGGGCGGAGTTTCCGCTCCGTCCCCGGGACTTGCAAGGATAGGATGACACTATGGCGATTTCGGTAGGCGGTGCCGGCGGCGAAGTTAAGCCGATGTCCGACATCAACACCACGCCGCTCGTAGACGTGATGCTCGTGCTGCTGATCATCTTCCTGATCGCGGTTCCGGTCGCGATCCAGTCGATCGAGAAGCTCAAGATGCCGATCATGGAATCGTCCGAGTCCAAGGACAAGGTCGAGAACCTGCTGCTCACGGTCAGCACCTCGGATGCTGGTGGACGCAGTGCGGGTGATCCGGGCTACGAAGGCGCATCGCGTGGCGGTGAGTGCCGGATCTATTTCAACAACATCACCCCGGTGAACGCGGAAGAGCTGCGCGATCTCGCGTTCAAGCGGCTCGATGCGATCGTGAAGCGGGCCGGTGGTCCGGAAGCGCTGATCGCCAATCCGGAACGCGTGCCCCAGGTGCATATTCGCGGCGACGTGAATGCGCCGTGGCGCTGCATCGCGGGTGCAATCTACAACGTGCAGATCTCGGGCTACCCGACCGTCGGCTTCATCTCGACCCCGGTTGACCCGAACGGTTAATCCCGTTCCGGTGCCCTTTCAGGAGTAAGTTCTCATGGCAATGTCAGGCGGCAACGACGATGGCGAGCCGATGATGGAAATGAACACGACGCCGTTGATCGACGTCATGCTCGTTCTCCTCATCATGTTCATCATCACCATTCCCGTTGCCACTCACGCGGTGAATATCGACCTGCCGGTGGCCACGCCTCCGACGGACAAGCCGTTGATCGATCCGATCAAGAACAAGGTCGTGCTCACCAATGGTGACCAGATCCTGTGGAACGGTCAGCCCGTCACCGACGGCAACTTGCTCTCGAACCTGCAGGCGACGATGAAGATGCCGGTCGAGCCGGAACTGCAGTTCCAGCCCGAGGCGAACGCCAGCTATGACCTTTCGGCCCACGTGCTGAATGTGATCAAGGGTTCGGGCGTGACCAAGTTCGGCTTCGTCGGCAACGAAATGTATTCCGAGTTCGGCAAGGCGGCCAACGCTCCGCCAGCCAAGCCCTGATCGGGCGAAGTTACCAGCGATATCCGGAAAGGGGGCGGCGCGATCCGCCCCCTTTCTCGTTGACCTCCCGTTTTTCTCGTCATGACACTCGAGGGCATCGCCAGGCGGATCTGGAAGTTCCCATGGGACAGCCATGCGGGTCTGGATCAGCCCGAGGCGCAGTGCCTTCGCCGCGAACTCCCTTACCGGAACGGCGGCTCGTTGAAGGCCCGCAACTTGCGGCTGTGCAGGCGGGCGCCTTCTGCCCGAAGAAGTTCACAGGCCGTGGTGCCGATCGCAAGGTGCGCGGCGATGGCTTCCTCGTAGAAGCGGTTGGCTTGTCCGGGCAGCTTGATCTCGCCGTGAAGCGGCTTGTCGGATACGCACAGCAGCGTTCCGTACGGCACGCGGAACCGATAGCCCTGCGCGGCGATGGTCGCGCTCTCCATGTCGATCCCGATCGCCCGGCTCAGGCTCAGGCGTAGCGCCGAATGGGTGTAGCGCAGTTCCCAGTTGCGATCGTCGGTGGTCGCCACGGTTCCGGTGCGCATCCGTTTCTTGAGATCGGCGCCGACATTGCCGCTGACCATCTCCGCCGCCCGCGCCAGTGCGACCTGGACCTCGGCGATGGCAGGAATCGGGATCTCCGGCGGCAGCACCGGGTCGAGCACGTGGTCGTCGCGCAGGTAGGCGTGGGCCAGCACATAGTCGCCAATCCGCTGGGTATCGCGCAACCCGCCGCAGTGTCCGATCATCAACCAGGCTTCGGGGCGCAGCACCGCCAGATGGTCGCAGATGGTCTTGGCGTTGGACGGGCCTACGCCGATGTTGACCAGCGTGATCCCCTCCCGCCCTTCGCGCACCAGGTGGTAAGCGGGCATCTGGTGGCGCCGCCAGGCCGTGTCGGACAGCAGGGTGCGGGCATCGTCCACGGGATGGTGAAGCATCAGCCCCCCGGCGCCCGACAGAGCCGTGTAGCCATTCTCGCCCAGCTGGCGTCCGGCCCAACCGACGAACTCGTCGACATAGCGGTGGTAGTTGGTGAAGAGGATGAAACGCTGGAAGTGTTCGGGCGCGGTGCCGGTGTAGTGGGCCAACCGGGCCAGGCTGAAATCGGTGCGCAGCCCGTCGAACAACGCCAGCGGCAAGTCCGACCCGGCGTTGGACAGCTCGATTCCGTCGGCCAGTTCGTCACCAATCAGGGCCAGTTCGGTCGTCGGGAAATGCCGGGCGATCTCGGCCGGGCTGACCGCGCCGGGCAGGCCGCCCGCGTCGAGCACATAAGGGAACGGGATCGCCTGATCGGAAGGGCCGACCTCGACGGTGATATCGTAATCCTGCATCAGCAAGCCGAGCTGGTCGGCGAGATAGTCCTCGAACAGGGCGGGCCTGGTGACAGTCGTCCGGTAGTGGCCGGGGTGCGAGAGCCGGCCGAAGGCCCGGGCATAGTCGGTCCGGGTTTCGCTGCCGGCATAAGTCAGTCGCAGCTCGGGATAGCACCAGCTACGCTCGGCATGTCGGCTGGCAGGAGGGAGCGTGCCGTGTTCGGCAAATGCTTCGATGTCGGAGCGCAGGGTGACGACCGCCTGGTCGTAGACGCGGACCAGTTCCGCGATGATTTTCTCGATCGTTTCCATCGCGGAGGTATAAGGCCGGGACCATTACATTTCAATTGCAACCGGTTCCGCGGCGATGCGCAACGAAAAGGGGGCGCCGGAGCGCCCCCTGAACGTGTTCGGCCATGCGGCGAAGCTCAGGCTTCGTCGCTGCCTTCGGCTGCGGCTTCGATCAGGTCGGCCGGGATCTCGCCGGGTTCGGCATTGGGATCGTAGGCTTCGGTGAAGCCCGTGGCGTCCTGTTCGAACATCGCCGCCAGCACGTCGACGCCGGCAGCCTGCTGCTCGGCCTCGTCGGGCGAACGCGCGACGTTGACCTTGACCTGAACCGAGACTTCCGGGTGCAGCGCAACGCGCACGTCGAACATCCCGATGGTCTTGATCGGGCGTTCCAGCACGATCATCGCCTTCGACAGGTTCGCGCCATCGGCGTTGAGCGCATCGACGATGTCGCGCACCGAAACCGAACCATAAAGCTGGCCCGAATTCGAAGCCGCGCGGATCAGCGCCACGGTCTTGCCTTCGACGTTGGATGCGTGACCCTGCGCGTCGGTGCGACGGTTGGCGTTTTCGGCTTCGATCTTCGCGCGGTTGGCTTCGAAGACCTTGCGGTTGGATTCGTTGGCGCGAAGTGCCTTCTTGTTGGGCAGCAGGTAGTTGCGGGCGTAGCCGTCCTTGACGTTTACGACATCGCCGATTGTGCCCAGCTTCTCGATACGCTCGAGGAGGATGATTTCCATGGTCCTTGCTCCCCTTACTTCACGAGGTAGGGCAGCAGGCCCAGATGACGGGCGCGCTTGATCGCCTGACCCAGTTCACGCTGCTTCCGGGCGGAAACGGCAGTGATACGGCTCGGAACGATCTTGCCACGTTCGGACATGAAGCCCTGCAACAGGCGCACATCCTTGTAATCAATCTTCGGCGCTTCCTTGCCCGAGAACGGGCAGGACTTGCGGCGGCGGAAAAATGCACGGGCCATGGCTTAGATCTCCTCGCGGTCGCGGCGACGGCTGCGTTCGCGGTCCTGCTTGCGCATCTGGGCCGAGGGACCGGCTTCGTGCTCGTCAACGCGGACCGTCATGTAACGGATGACGTCTTCGTTGATCTGCGTCTGGCGCTCCAGTTCGGCGACGGTGCCGGCGGGCGCTTCGATGTTCAGCAGCACGAAGTGCGCCTTGCGGTTGCGCTTGATCTTGTACGCGAGGCTCTTGAGGCCCCAGGTCTCGGTCTTGGTGACCTTGCCCTGGTTGGCTTCGACGATCTCGGTAGCGGTAGCAGCCAGCGCATCGACTTGCGCCTGACTGAGGTCCTGGCGCGCCAGGAACACGTGCTCATAAAACGGCACGGCAGCGTCCTTCTCATTCATAACCGATCGCTGGCTGATCCGCACCATTGCGGGGCCCCTCCGGCTTTCTTCACATCCCAAGCGGACTCGGGAAGTGGCGCGCATAGCCGAATTGCGCGGGATTGCAAGCATTGCTAGCCTGCCGGAAACCAGAGGGGGAACCGAATTGCGCACCTGGATCATCGCCATCGCCGCCATCACGACAACCGGGGGCCCCGCCCTGGCGCAAGTGCCGGCTCAGGCTCCTTCGCTGGAATTCGTCTTCGAGGAGATCGTGACGCTGGCGCCGGCCGTCACTCCAGGAACGACCCCGCGCGGCGGACGGCGCATTATCCCGATCACCGGTGGCAGCTTCGAAGGGCCGGCGATCCGGGGCCAGGTCATGCCCGGCGGGTGGGATTGGCAGCTGGATCGGCCCGACGGGTGCACCGACGTCGTCGCCGACTATTTCCTCAAGACGGACGACGGCGTGGTCATCAACGTGCGGAACATCGGTACCTTGTGCCGGGACCGGCCGGTCCGGACGCACCCGGTATTCGAGGCACCGATCGGGAAGTATGACTGGCTCAACAAGACAGCGTTCCTCGGCACGCTGGAGCTGGGCCCGGGGGCTCCGGGCTCATCCGTGAAGATTCGCTTTTACCAAGTGCGCTGACCGGGCTTCGCACGGACCGTTCAAGCCTCGGGATCACCCCAGATGATCATGCCGATCCACTGTTCAGTCGGGATGGTGCCGCCCGCCGCGCCGACCTTTGCCGCATCGCGATCGGGGAGGAAGTCCTGAATGTCCTCCGTCCGCTTCCAGGTGGCCAGCGGAGTGTCTTTTCCGGCGCGGGGGACATAGCGCGATGCCGCGACCTTCTCGTAGCGGTGCACATAACGCGGGCAATTCTGGAACACCGCCCGAACTGTGATCTTCGCTACCAAATCAGCCTCCTTGAACAACGCCAGCAGCGCTGGTTCGCGGGACAGTTCGGCCCTGCCTTGAACGCGCAGGCGGTGCGGCTTCTCGAAATCCATGAAAAGCAGTCCGACTTCGCCGCGCGCGGCGATGTTGCCCATCGAGAGGTACATCCCGTTGCCATCGTAGGATGGAAAGACGAGCGTGCTCTCGTCGATCACGCGGACGAAGCCGGGATCGCCGCCCTTGTAGGAGACTGTCGGGAAGCCCTCTGCGTCGACGGTCGCGATGAACAGCATGTCGCGGCTTTCGATAAAGGCTTTTTCGGCCTCCCCAATGACCTCGCGGCAAGCGATCTCCTCGATCTTGTCAGCCAGGACTCGGGTGCCGAACTCGTCCTGCAGGGCGCGGTGTGAAGGATGAAACAGGCGGCTCATGGCAGTCGCTCCAGCAGGTCTCGCGAAAATGCAGTCAAGGTGTCATCCCGCGCGCCCATCACCACGATGCGGTCGCCGGGGCGGGCGAGCGCGGCGATGCGGGCGGCGCAATCCTCACGCAGGGGGACGTACTCTGCCGTACCTCCCGCTTCGCCAATCAGCCGCACGATCCGCTCGCTACCCTCGCTGCGATCGACGGTGCCGCCAAAATAGACCGGATCGCACAGGATGGTCACGTCCTCCGGCTCAAGCTCATGAGCGAAGGTCTCGGCGAGTTCGGCCCCCATCTGCCGCAACGGACCGTAGCCGTGGGGCTGGAATAAGGCGATCACGCGGCCGGGGTGGGTCTTGAGGGTGCGCAGGGTAGCGGCGCACTTTTCCGGATTGTGGCCGAAATCGTCGATCACGGTGATGCCCGCGGGGCTGGTCCCGATGATGTCGAAGCGGCGGGCCAGGCCGGTGAAGCTGTCCAGCGCAGCGACGCATTGTGCCACCGGCACCCCGCCTGCGTTGCAGCCCGCGATCGCGGCCAATGCGTTGGCGAGATTGTGGCGGCCAGGGACCTTGAGCGAAAGCGCATGGCTAGTGCCGTCGCGGCGATCAGTCACCGTGGCGGCGATACCCGTCGTACTGTCCACAATCGAACCGGGTTCCACACCGATCGTCGCTTCCGCCGCGGTGATCCCGTATGTCACGCTGGCCCCCGCTCGGGCCGCCAACGCCGCGCTCTCTGCATCATCGAGGTTGATTGCGGCGATATCGGCCCGGGCGATGAAGTCGCCGAACAGCGCGCGCAGTTCTTCCATGCTCTTGTGATCGAGGCTGACGTTGAGCAGTACCGCCACGGTGGGATTATAAAGCGCGATCGAACCGTCGCTTTCGTCCACCTCCGATACGAAATACCCGCCGCCGCCGACCCGGGCCGAAGCGAAGGGCACCTCCGGTCCGGCGAAGTTCTTCATCACCGCGCCGTTCATGATCGTCGGGTCGCGTCCCGCCTGATGCATGATCCATCCCGCCATGCCGGTGACGGTGCTCTTGCCGCTGGTGCCGCCGATCGCCATTCGCTGCGGCGCGGCGTTGAACAGGCGGGCCAGCAGTTCGGCCCGGCTCATCCGCGCGCAGCCGAACTCGCGGGCGCGGATCATTTCGGGGACGGTGTCTTCCACTGCGGCTGAGGCGACCAGCACTTGTGCCGCCGAAGCAATCCCGCTGCCGTCCTGCGGGAACAGGGTGAAGCCCTGCGCCTCGAGCCAGGCGAATTTCTCGGGCGTGCGTCCCTGATCGCGGCTGCGGTCCGAGCCGGCGACTTCGGCGTCCAGGCCCTTGAGGATCAATGCCAGCGGCAACATGCCCGATCCGCCGATGCCGCAGAAGAACCAGGGGTGCGAGGTAAGCTCGGTCATGCCTCACCGGTATGCGGCCTTGCCTGTCCTGACAACCGGGTTAGGAAGGAACATGCTCCGGATCGCCATCTGTGCCCCTTCCGCTGCCTTCACCCGGGAGGATGCCGGGCGCGTGACCGATCTGGCGGAGCGCGAATTTCCCGGGATCGAGCTACACTTTCACCCGCAATGCTTCCTGGTCGACGGCCACTTCGCCGGTCCGGATGCCTTGCGGCGCGCCGCCTTCGTGGAGTGCGCAAACGACCCGGCCTTTGATGCAGTCTGGTTTGCCCGGGGCGGGTATGGTTCCAATCGGATTGCCGGAGAGGCAATCGCGCGGCTCGATCACCACGCGCAGGGCAAGGCTTATCTGGGGTACTCCGACGGCGGCTATCTTCTGGCTGGTCTGTATCGCGCCGGCATCGGCCGGCCGGTGCATGCCCCGATGCCGGCGGACATCCGCCGCGAGGGCGGGGAAGAGGCGGTGCGGCGCGCGTTGGCCTGGCTTGGTGGAGACTGTTCCGGCGAAGAGCCATCGCGCGATGGACATCCCCGGATCGCGCTCAACCTCACCACACTGGCGATGCTTTGCGGCACCCCGCTGATGCCGGGTCTGGCCGGGCACGTGGTGATGGTCGAGGAAGTGTCGGAACACCTCTACGCGGTCGACCGGCTGTTTTTCCATGCGACCGCGCACCTCGGCGGGGTCGCAGGGCTGAGGCTCGGGCGGATCGGCGATGTGCCGGAGAATGACCGACCCTTCGGCGCCGAACCGATTGAAATCGCCCGCTATTGGTGTGATCGGCATGCGATCCCGTTCCTGGGCGAGGCGGATATCGGGCATGACAGTGCCAACAGGATCGTGCCGTTCGGGCTTGCCGCGCCGGTTGCGTGACAATATCGGCGCGCGCAGAGGAGTTTGAGGATATGCGCGCATTCGTTTTCCCGGGTCAGGGCAGCCAGAAGGTCGGCATGGGCGTGGAATTGGCCGCGGCCAGCGCCGTGGCCCGCGAAGTGTTCGAGGAAGTCGATGACGCTCTCGGCCAGAAGCTTTTTGCGATCATGCGCGAAGGGCCGGAAGAGACCCTGACCCTTACCGAGAATGCCCAGCCCGCGATCATGGCCAATGCCATCGCGGTGCTGCGCGTGCTGGAGAAGGAAGGCGGAATCGTGCTGGCCGACAAGGCCGATTTCGTCGCCGGACACAGTCTGGGCGAATATTCCGCGCTATGCGCTGCGGGAGCCTTCAGCCTGGCAGACACCGCGCGCCTGCTCAAGCTGCGCGGCCAGTCCATGCAGGCGGCGGTCCCGGTCGGACTGGGCGCGATGTGCGCCCTGCTTGGCGCGGATATCACCAAGGCGCAGGCGCTGGCAGATGCGGCGGCTGAAGGAGAGGTCTGCACTGTCGCCAACGACAATGACCCGGGACAAGTCGTGCTTTCGGGCCACCGCGGTGCGATCGAGCGCGCCATTGCCCTGGTCAAGGAGTTCGAGATCAAGCGCGGCGTGCTGCTGCCGGTCTCCGCCCCGTTTCACTGCCCGCTGATGCAGCCCGCCGCCGATGCCATGGCCGAGGCGCTGGGCAGGACCCCGCCCGGGGCGTTGCACCTGTCGCTGTTTGCCAATGTCACCGCCGCGGTGGTCAGCGATCCTGGCGAAGTCCAGCGCCTGCTGGTCGAACAGGTGACAGGCCGAGTCCGCTGGCGCGAAAGCGTAATCGCGATGCAATCCGCCGGGGTGGAACGCTTCGTAGAACTGGGCGGCAAAGTGCTCGGCCCGATGATCTCGCGCACCGTGAATGATGTAACTGTGACCAGCGTGATCGGCATGGCCGAGATCGAAGCGCTGGTGAAGGAGCTCTGACGATGGAACACCGCCTTTTCGACCTGACCGGTATGACTGCCCTCGTCACCGGCGCCGCCGGCGGCATCGGCTCTGCGATCAGCCACGCGCTCGCCCGGCAGGGTGCGCGCCTCGCACTTTCGGGGACCAATCCGGCCAAACTCCGCGCCTTCCGCGAGGAGCTTAACGACACCTACGGGCACGATCATGTCGAGATCACGTGTGATCTCTCCAATACCGAGCAGGTCGAGCATCTCGTCCCGGCCACGGTCGACACGCTCGGCAAGATCGACATCCTGGTCAACAACGCCGGCATCACCCGCGACAACCTCGCGATGCGGATGAAGGACGAGGAGTGGGACGCGGTGATCCGCATCAACCTGGAGGCCGCCTTCCGCCTGATGCGCGCGGCCTGCAAGCCGATGATGAAGGCGCGGCATGGCCGGATCATCAGCATCACCAGTGTGGTCGGCGCGACGGGCAATCCCGGGCAGGTCAACTACGCGGCGGCCAAGGCCGGCCTGGTCGGCATGTCCAAGTCGCTGGGCCAGGAAGTGGCAAGCCGCGGGATCACCGTGAACTGCGTGGCCCCCGGCTTCATCCGCACCGCGATGACCGAAGTGCTGCCCGATGCCCAGAAGGACGCGCTCAACGCCCGCATCCCGATGGGACGGATGGGGGAGGGCGAGGACATCGGCGCCGCCGTCGCCTACCTGGCGAGCAAGGAGGCCGGCTACGTCACCGGCCAGACCCTGCACGTCAACGGCGGCATGGCGATGATAAGCTGAATTTATCCCCAGTTTCGCCCGGACCGGTCCGGATCGCGCTTGCCCGGTTGACCCCCGGCGTTAAGACAGGCAGTCCGAACTGACGGCGCCCGGGCGATTCCGTTCGCGCGCGTCTATGCGGGGGACACGAGCGTACCATGAAGGCCACCATCGAACGCGCGACGCTGCTCAAGTGCCTGTCGCACGTCCAGTCCGTCGTTGAGCGTCGCAACACCATTCCGATCCTGTCGAACGTGCTGATCGAAGCGGCGTCCGACGGCTCGCTCCGCGTGATGGCGACCGATCTTGACCTGCAGGTGGTCGAGTCAATGAATGCGGTCTCGGTCGAAAGCCCCGGGGCGATCACCGTTTCTGCGCATTTGCTGTTCGATATCGCGCGCAAGCTGCCTGATGGCAGCCAGGTCAGCCTCGAGACGGCCGACAATCGCATGGCGGTGAAGGCCGGGCGCAGCCGCTTCTCGCTGCCGACTCTGCCGCGTGACGATTTCCCGGTGATCGTTGAAGGCGAATTGCCGACCAGCTTCGAGCTGCCGGCCGCAACGCTGGCTCAGCTGATTGACCGCACCCGCTTTGCGATCTCCACCGAAGAGACGCGCTATTACCTCAACGGCATCTTCCTGCATGTCAGCGATGATGAGCTGAGAGCCGCCGCAACCGACGGTCACCGTCTCGCCCGTTTCACCCTGGCCCGCCCGTCTGGCGCGGAAGGCATGCCCGACGTGATCGTGCCACGCAAATGCGTCGCCGAACTGCGCAAATTGCTGGAAGAGGCGCTCGACACCAACGTCGAGGTCGATCTCTCCGCCTCGAAGATCCGCTTCACTCTCGGCGGCGAGAACGGCGTGGTGCTGACCAGCAAACTGATCGACGGCACATTCCCGGACTACAGCCGGGTCATTCCGACCGGGAACGACAAGCTGCTCAAGCTTGATCCGCGCAGCTTCTGGGAAGGCGTCGATCGCGTCGCGACCATCGCCACGGAGAAGACCCGTGCGGTCAAGATGGCGCTGGAACACGACAAGGTCACGCTCTCGGTGACTTCGCCGGACAACGGTACCGCAGCCGAAGAAGTACCGGCGGATTACAGCTCGGCCGGGTTCGAGATTGGCTTCAACGCCAACTACCTCAAGGATATTCTCGGCCAGATCGAAGGCGACACGGTTGAGCTGCATCTCGCCGACGCCGGTGCGCCGACCTTGATTCGTCAGGACGAGAAGAGCCCCGCGCTCTACGTCCTGATGCCCATGCGCGTCTGATTTTGCGCGGGCTCGGCCTGGCGGCACTGCTGCTGCTTGGCGCAGGAACGGCTCAGGCAGAAGAGGCTCCCAGGCTGCCCGACGCGCCAACCGCCTTGCGCTGCGCGATGTGGTCGGCGATCATGGCGTCGCAGCAAGCCAACGCCGACGATGAGAAGTCGTTCAGCTTCGTAATGACCTGGTTCGTCGGGCTTTACGAGGGCGCATCCGGCCGCAAGTTCGACGGCTCGGCCACGGAACGGGATATCGCGGAGGCGCAAGATCACATGCCCGAGTTGAACGGGATTTGCGTTCCACTGATGCAGGACTTCGGTGAGCGACTGCAAACCTGGGGCGGCCGCGTTGAAGCTGCGGAAGCGGGCAAAGCCAAGCCGGGAAGCTAGGCGGCCCGGCTAGGGCCGTTTCGCCGCCTCGATCATATCGTCGACCCGCACGAATTTCTCCCGCGGTGAATCCTGCCGGGCGCGCTGGATCTCGGCCTCGTCGATCTTCTGCCAGTCACGGAATGTCACCACGTCGAGCCCGCGGGACTGCGCCAGCGCATCGAAGCCCGGTCTCCCCGGCTTGCTGGTCCCTTCGCCGATATCCTCCGCAATCCGCTCGATGATGGCGAAACCGTCGGGGCGATTGGTGCCGATCGTGCCCGATGGTCCGCGCCGCGCCCAGCCGACGCAATAGAGGCCCGGCAGGATCCGTCCCTCATGATTGGCGAACCGTCCGGCGCTTTCCTCGAACGGGACGCCCGGGATGGGGGAGGTCTGGTAGCCAATGCACGCGACGACCAGACTCGCCGGGATCACATAGGTTTCCCCGGTGCCCACCGCGCGCCCGCCCTCCAACCGGGTCCGCTCGATCTCCACGCCCTCGACCTGACTGGTGCCGAGGATCGCTTTGGGCGCCGCGAAGAAATCGAACTCGATCTCGACCGGTTGTTCCTGGCGATGGGCCTCGGGTATCGCGGCGAAGCTGCGGAGGTGCTGGACGGACTTGCGCTGGCCCGGTTCGAGCAGGGCATCTTCGCCGTCTTCCGGCAGATCACCCGGGTTCACGCGCGGACAGGCGCGGGCCAGATGGGCGAGCTCTCCCAGTTCCTTCGGCGTCATTGCGATCTGATGAGGCCCGCGCCGGCCCAGGATCACCACCCGGTCGATCTTCGATCCGGCCAGGATGTCGAGCGCATGGGCAACGATGTCGCTGCCGGCAAACTCAGCCCGCGTCTTGGCAAGGATCCGCGTAACGTCGAGCGCAACGTTGCCATTGCCGATGATCACCGCGGTCCGTCCGGAAAGATCCGGATCAAGCCCAGCGAACTGCGGGTGGCCGTTGTACCAGCCGACGAACTGGGCACTTCCGAACACGTTCGCCAGCTCGGCCCCGGGGAGGTCGAGCGGCCGGTCGTGCGGTGCCCCGGTGGCGAGCACCACAGCATCGTAAAGCCCTTGCAACTCCGCGATCGAAACATCGCTGCCCACGCTGACGTTGCCGACGAACCGGACGTTGTCCGAAAGCGCCACGTTTTCATAACGGCGCGACACGCCCTTGATCGACTGATGGTCCGGCGCGACCCCGGTGCGGATCAGGCCAAAGGGCACAGGCAGGCGATCGAAGATATCGACCCGCACATCCTCACCCCAAAGCTTCTGCGCGGCTTCGGCGGTGTAGTAACCCGCCGGGCCGGAGCCGATGATCGCGAGATGCCGCATGCAGGCCGTCCTCTCTCATCCCCGTCGCGCAATGCAGCACAATAGCATGGCTATCGCCATATCGATCGCAAAAGGAGTGGGGAAAACAGTCAACGCCGCCGAAGCTGAATTTACATTCCCCACGCCGCAACTTTTCCGGTCCGTTAACCTCTAGCGGCTAGGTATTTCTGCGGTTTGCAGGGGAATTGTAAGAGTTTGCTCGGATGAGCCGGAACCTGGCCACATTGGGCCGCATCGGAGGTCTGCTGAAAGGCAAGGCCGATCGTAGCGGCGCGCCTGCTTCGGGGCTGTCCGGCAACGATCGCCGGCTGGCAGTCGAACTGTTCCAGAACTTTGAACAATCAGGCGCGGGCTGGTTCTGGGCCACCGATGCCCAAGGGCGCCTGTCCTACATCTCCGAGTGCGCAGCGAAGGTTCACGGCGCCGCGGCCGCAGACCTGGTGGGGCAGACATTCCACGCGCTGTTCAAGCTGGAAAACAATGACGATGGCGGAACCGAGCGAACGCTGCCGCTCATCCTGAGCGCGCACAAGACCTTCGCCGAACTGGTTGTACGCGCAGCCATCGAGGGCGACGAAATCTGGTGGTCGCTAAGCGGACGTCCGATGTTCGATGCGTCCGGGACATTCCTCGGCTATCGCGGCAACGGCGCCAATGTCACCGAGGTCCGCCGGGCAAGCCGCGATGCTTCGCGCATGGCGGAGTTCGATTCCCTGACCGGCCTGGCGAATCGCCACCGCATGACCAAGCGGCTCGAAGCCACGCTTACCGCGTTCCGTACCGCCAAGCGCAGCTGCGCGGTGATGATGCTCGATCTCGACCGCTTCAAGCACGTCAACGACACGCTCGGTCATCCCGCCGGCGATGAGCTGCTGAAGCAGGTGGCACAGCGGCTTGAGCGGGTTGTCAACGTCAATGGCTGCGAACTGGGCCGGCTGGGCGGCGACGAGTTCCAGATCATTCTTCCCGACCTTGATGATCGCGGAAAGCTTGGAGACCTTGCGCGCACCATTATTACCATGCTTTCTCAGCCCTACCAGATCGACGGCTCGCGCTGCATCATCGGGGCTTCGGTCGGGATCGCGATCGCACCCTATGACGGACTGACCAGCGACGAGCTGATCCGCAACACCGACCTTGCGCTTTATGCCGCCAAGGGCGGCGGGCGCGGCATCTACCGCTTCTATTCGCGCGATCTCCACGCCGAGGCCGAACGCCGCCGCCAGGTCGAGGACGATCTTCGCGATGCCTTGGTCCAGGGCCAGATCAAGCTGCATTACCAGCCGCTTGTGGGCATCGACAACAACATGGTGGTCGGCTTCGAGGCGCTGATGCGCTGGGATCATCCCGAACTCGGACCGATCTCTCCCGGTGTGTTCATCCCGATCGCCGAGGAAACCGATCTGATCATCGCGCTGGGCGAGTGGGCGCTGCGCCAGGCCTGTTCGGACATCGTCCAGTGCCCCGGGAACCTGCGGGTTGCCGTCAACGTGTCACCGCCGCAGTTCCGGAACGCCAATTTCGTGACTGCGGTGACGTCGGCACTCGCCAATTCGGGGCTCCCGCCCGAACGGCTCGAGCTCGAGCTGACGGAAAGCATCTTCCTCGAGGATGTCGGCGCAGTCGACGAGATGTTCGCCACGCTCAAGAAGATCGGGGTGCGGCTGGCCCTTGATGATTTCGGGACCGGCTATTCCTCGCTCGGCTACCTGAAGACCGCGCCGTTCGACAAGATCAAGATCGACCAGAGCTTCATTCGCGGGGCGACCCTGCCGGGCAACCGCAACTCCGCGATCATCACCGCGATCGTCAGCCTGGCTGAAGCGCTGGGCATGGATACCACAGCGGAAGGGATCGAGGCGCTGGACGAACTGGCCTTGATGCGGACGCTGAAGGTCAAACAGATCCAGGGCATGGTCTATTCCGGCGCGGTTGCTTTCGAAAATGTTCTGGCCGCCATGTCGTCGGAAGCATGGATCATCGAGCCCGACGGCCCGAACCACCAGCGCGCCGAGCGCATGACCATGCTGCGCGAGATCGGGCTAATTCACGAAGATCACCGTTACGATGTGACCATGCGCAACCTGTCGGAAACGGGGGCGCTGCTCGAAGGACTTTCCGACGTGCCGGTCGGAACGGACTTCGTGGTCGATTTTGGCGAGGGCCAGCTCGCGGTCTCCAAGGTGCGCTGGTCGACGAATGTCCAGTTCGGACTGGAGTTCGAAATCCCGCTGATCGATGACGGTGCCGAGGGCCTGTGCACACGCCATCGCGTCTCGCCTTACATGCTTGCCGCTGCCGGGATGCCGCTTGCTGCCTTACCCCCGGGGCAATATCCGCTGGTCGGTGCCGCTGGCTTCAGTTTCCCGCGTTTCCACCAGCCGGGATCACTCAAGGCGCCTCGTTAGAACCCGCTGCGGCTGCGCTAGTTGCCGGACAACGCGGGAATCCAGAAGCGCGTGTGGCACTGCTCGCACTTGCCGTCCAATTCGTCCGACACCTGTTCGAACAGCCGGAGATTCCGGTTTTGCGCGGCCAGTTCACCCTCCCTGGCAAACGCCGCCACCCCCAGCGCGAGGGCCTTGAAGCCGGGGCGGTCTTGCTGGATCAGCGCCTGGACCCGTTTTGCCTGTTGCGGCGTCAGGTCGTCCGGGCCGGTACTAGCCGGGGCGCCGACTGCGAGGTGCGGCGCCTGCGCGAGAGTGTTGAGCGTCTCCACCATGTCGTGCGCAGCCGCCTCGGCCCGCGCCCATTCCTGCGGCGAGATGCGGCGTTGGTCCATCCAGCCGGCTTCATTGAACGCCGCATTGCCGACGGCCCAGAAGCGATCGGCCTGCGGATCAAGCGCGTTGGCCATCACGAGATGGACGTCCAGCGGCTGCACATCGCCGGGAGCCTTGCTGCAGCTCGCTGCAGCCAGCGCCAGACCCAGAATGACGACCCTGTACCGCCGCCGGATGCTCGCCATGATCTGAACTCCCCCCAAAGCGCAGGGCAGTGTCCATCCGTGCGGGGGCGAAGGCAAGACCTATCCGGTCCGGTCCGGTCGTCCGGCCGCCGTTTGCCATAGATGACAGGCACCTCCGGCACTGCTAACGGGCCGGGATGACTGAGCAGTCCCTGATCCGCAATTTCAGCATCATCGCGCATATCGACCATGGCAAGTCGACTCTGGCCGATCGCCTGATCCAGTTCACCGGCGGCCTCACCGACCGCGAGATGAGCGCGCAAGTCCTTGATAACATGGACATCGAGAAAGAGCGCGGGATCACCATCAAGGCCCAGACGGTCCGCCTCAACTACACCGCGCAGGATGGCCGCACTTATGCGCTCAACCTGATGGACACCCCCGGCCACGTCGATTTCGCCTATGAAGTCTCGCGCAGCCTTGCCGCGTGCGAAGGCGCGCTGTTGGTGGTCGACGCGGCGCAAGGCGTCGAAGCCCAGACCCTCGCCAACGTCTACCAGTCGATCGAGCACGACCACGAGATCGTCCCGGTCATCAACAAGATCGACCTCCCCGCGGCCGAGCCCGAGAAAGTCCGCCACGAGATCGAGGAAATCATCGGCCTCGACGCCTCCAACGCCGTCCTCACCTCGGCCAAGAGCGGGATCGGCATCGCCGAAGTGCTCGAAGCCGTGGTCCAGCGCATCCCCCCGCCCAAGGGCGACGCCGCCGCCCCGCTCAAGGCCATGCTGGTCGATAGCTGGTACGATCCCTACCTCGGCGTGGTGATCCTCGTCCGCGTGATCGACGGCGTCATCAAGAAGGGCCTCCAGGTCAAGTTCATGGCCGGCGGCACCGAACACCTGATTGACCGCGTCGGCTGCTTCACCCCCAAGATCGAGCAGTTGCCCGAACTCGGCCCCGGCGAAATCGGCTTCATCACCGCGCAGATCAAGGAAGTCGCCCAGGCCCGCGTGGGTGACACCATCACCACGGTCAAGGGCGGGGCCACCCAGGCGCTCCCGGGCTTCAAGGAAGTCCAGCCGGTGGTGTTCTGCGGCCTGTTCCCGGTCGACGCGGCCGAGTTCGAGAAACTGCGCGAAAGCATCAGCCGCTTGCGGCTCAATGACGCCAGCTTCTCGTTCGAGATGGAAAGCAGCGCCGCGCTCGGCTTCGGCTTCCGCTGCGGCTTCCTTGGCCTGCTCCACCTGGAAATCATCCAGGAACGCCTCACCCGCGAATACGATCTCGATCTGATCACCACCGCGCCGAGCGTGGTCTACCGGATCCAGCTGCGCAAAAGCAAAACCGACGACGCGCGCGAGATCATGCTCCACAACCCGGCCGATTATCCCGACCCCAGCCGGATCGAGCAGATCGACGAGCCGTGGATCAAGGCGGTGATCTACACCCCGGACGAATACCTCGGCTCGATCCTCAAGCTCTGCCAGGATCGCCGCGGCGTGCAGACCGACCTTACCTACGTCGGCGGCCGCGCCCAGGTGACGTATGAGCTGCCGCTCAACGAAGTGGTGTTCGATTTCTACGACCGGTTGAAAAGCATCAGCCGCGGCTATGCCAGCTTCGATTACGAGCAGATCGGCTTGCGCGAAGGCGATCTCGTCAAGATGAGCATCCTCGTCAACAACGAGCCGGTCGATGCGCTCTCGATGATCGTCCACCGCGCCGTCGCCGAAGAACGCGGCCGCCACATGTGCGAACGCCTCAAGGATCTGATCCCCCGCCACCTCTTCAAGATCCCGGTCCAGGCCGCGATCGGCGGCAAGGTCATCGCCCGCGAAACCATCGCCGCGATGCGCAAGGACGTCACCGCCAAGTGCTATGGCGGAGACATCACACGCAAGAAGAAGCTGCTGGAGAAGCAGAAGAAGGGCAAGGCCCGGATGCGCGAGTACGGCAACGTATCCATCCCGCAGGAGGCGTTTATCGCGGCGCTGCGGATGGGGGAGGAGTGACCCGCTAGTCCTGAGCCTGTCGAAGGGCGATGGGTAGCGCTTCCAACCCCGCTTAACCGCCCCGTCGGTCTGGTCTTGATCCGGCCCCGGGCTTTTTCCGGCCGCAACGCGCCAGGCAAGCATGCCCCCGACCACGTCCGGGGGCGACGAATGCCGACAATCGTGCTACGGCTTCCCGTTCACCATCCCCAAAACTGCAAAAGAGAAACTCCCCGAACATGGCCGCCTACAAAGAGCCCAGCTTTCAGGAACGCACTGCCCTTGCCCGCCAGACCCGCGCCAAGGCGCTGAAGCAGCTCGCCGAACGCCCTGCCGTCGATGAAGCCGTAGTCGCCCAGCGCCAGGCCGCGCGCATCGCCCGCGAAGCCGCCGAAGCCGAAAAGCGCGCCGCCCGCAAGGCCGCCATCCTGCAGGCCAAAGCCGACAAACTCGCCGCTGCCGCCGCTGCTGCCGCCGCCGCCGCCGTTCCCGCCCCGCCCGAGAAGCCCGCGTTGAGCGAAGCCGAACGCAAGGCCGCCCGCGATGAGCGCTATGCCGCAAGGAAACAGCGCAAGCGGTGATTGCGGCCTTCCGCACGAGCCCACATCGCCGCGCTGCGGTGGCAAGCTGAGGTAGTTTTTTACGGCATTCCCCCTCCTCTTCAGAGGAGGGGCAGGGGTGGTGCCGCAGCGCCCGCTTCGCCCAAACCACCTGCGCCAGCTACACCACTCCCAACCCCCCTCCTCTAAAGTAGAGGGGGCTTCCCCGACCACACCCACGCCCACACCCCGACCACCGCAACGACCTGGATCGCGGCGATGGCGTGGAGCTGGCCGGAGAACGGCTGCTTGCGTGTCTTGTGGCGAAAGGCCCTGCGCCCGGCATAGGCCCCGGGCGTCCCGCCCAGCGCGGCCCACAGCAGCAAAGTCGATTCCGCAATCCGCCGCCGCCCGGCCTCGGCCAGCATCTTGTCGATGCCAAAGGCGGCGAAGGCGATGAAGTTCACCGCGATCAGGGCGGTGACGAAGTTGGCGGGGGTGATGAGGGAGGGCATGATGGGGGACTCGGGGTAGGTCAGGGGACGCGCTATTGCGTGTCCCCATTTGCCGCAGGGCAAATACTGAGGATTTCGGGGGCAAGTAAAGTGTTACCCGTTAAGAAAAGTATTACCGCAATCCCGTGTCCAACAATTCATCCGCGTCGCGACCCTGAACCTGTTTGTGCCTGCGCAAACAAGTTCAGGGTGACGCAATTGCAGGGTGTGGGAGCTGGTCGAACTGGCCGGGCTTCAGACACAGCAAGGCACCCGCTGGCGAATGCGGGGTAACGCCGGGAGGGGAAATGCGCGGGAGTCCTTGAAGAAGGAACATCGGGCCGGCATCGGGGCGCCCTTGCAGTGGGCGCGGGGAGATTGCCGCCTGCGCGTTGCGACCGGCCAGGTAGTGGCGAACTGTCAGCCCGGCTCGACCCTGTGGAGACGAAAGTGGGCGGCGGCGCGGGTTCGCGAGAGGCCGTTCGCCCGGGTCACGGCACTCCCAGATCAAGGAACTGTGGCCGGCCCTGCGGGAAGATCATGCGGACACCGCACATGGGCGGCGAGGGCAGCGGACCTTCGAAATGCTTTCGCCCCGGTACAGGCGCTGTTTGCGCGCGCGCGACTGATACACCACGCCACGGCCCACGACGCCGACCCGAAACACCACCAGCCACCGTGCGCTTTGGTGGTTAGGGGATGGTTGGGCGATTAACCGATATGGTGTGATTTGTCAAGGACGAGGTGCGGCATGGCAGGAGTTCGTGCGTCAGGGAAAGAGCATTGCAAATCGGCCGCAATATCCACTGCAATTCCGCCACCAAAGTTATTCGTCGCGCGTTGGTAAGTCATTGGCATATAATGCATAAATTCCAGCGACCATCGCCGAAAAAAGGCAGACGGCCATGGCAATGCGCTGAATTGACTGCGCACTTTCAGAACCCCAAGGGGTAATGTAACTAAGGTATGAAATCGCGGAGGCAAAAGGAAGAAGGCTTGTTAGAAATATCAAAACGCCAGATGTTGCACCGAGAGCTATGAATGTGAATCTAAATCCAGCACTCGGTATGCCTTTCCAAACATCAAGGAAATTACCTAGTATCACTCCGCCATTATATAATCCTCTAGAAAATATGAGTCCTCCGTATTTAAAAACTTCGCTAGATATTATTTCCATTTGCTTTTGGTAGTACTCTGCATCCGCAGATCGAATCGCCGCGTACCCGATAGATAGCAAAGATGAAAATGAAAGAACAAATAGTGCGTTTGGGATCTCAAATATATTAACTTCAAAGACCTTTATGGATATTTCTACTTTATGGAACTTTAAAAAATATATAATTGATAAAATCATTGATATATAATAAAATCTATTCTATTCAGAGAATGGCGATTCATGCTGCTCTTTATAAAGCCCCAGCAATCGTAGTGCCTGTTCGTCGGTCAGGTCAGCCTTTCGGAGCCATTCTCTAACTTCGCTAAAGTGACTTTTAGGACGAACTTGGAGCTTCATCACTCCGCCGCCACGCCCCCCCCAAACATATCCGGCTCAATCGCCGCATCCACCGCATCCCCGGACTCATTCGCCGCTTCGCCCTTGGCCCGGCGGCGCGAGTCGAAGCTTGACCACACCGTGTTCCAGTCGCCCCGGGTCGCGCCCTTGGAATATTCGGTCGCGCGGGCTTCGAAGAAGTTGGCGTGCTCCACGCCGTTGAGCAGCGGGGTGAGCCAGGGCAGGGGGTGGTCTTCGACCATGTAGATCGCGGGCAGGCCGAGCTGGCCGAGCCGCCAATCGGCGATGTAGCGGATGTAGCGCTTGATTTCCTTGGGGTTCATCCCCGGGACCGGACCGGCCTCGAAGGCGAGGTCGATGAAGGCGTCTTCGAGCCGCACGGTCTTCTGGCAGCAATCGATGATGTCTTCCTTGACCGCCTTGGTCAGGCAGCCGCGTTCCGCCACGAAAGCGTGGAACAGCTTGGTGATGCCTTCGCAGTGCAGGCTTTCATCGCGGACCGACCAGGTGACGATCTGGCCCATGCCCTTCATCTTGTTGAAGCGCGGGAAGTTCATCAGCATGGCGAAGCTGGCGAA
>CANJBY010000012.1 GCA_947472735.1 Sphingomonadaceae bacterium
GTGGCTGACGATGCCGAAGCCCGGCAGGATCATGATGTAGACTTCGGGGTGGCCGAAGAACCAGAACAGGTGCTGGAACAACACGGGATCGCCGCCGCCGGCGGCATCGAAGAAGGTCGTGCCGAAGTTGCGATCGGTGATCAGCATGGTGATCGCCGCCGCCAGGACCGGCAGCGAGAGCAGCAGCAGGAAGGCGGTGACCAGCACCGACCACACGAACAGCGGCATCTTGTGCAGGGTCATGCCCGGCGCGCGCATGTTGAAGATGGTGGTGATGAAGTTGATCGCGCCCATGATCGAGGCCGCACCGGCAAGGTGCAGAGAGAAGATCGCGAAGTCGACTGCCGGCCCGGTCGAGCCGGTGGTCGAAAGCGGGGCATAGGCCGTCCAGCCAATGCCTGCGCCGTTGCCCGTGCCACCCGGCACGAACGGCGAGATCATCAGCGAGCAGAAGCCCGTTACCGTCAGCCAGAACGAGATATTGTTCATCCGCGGGAAGGCCATGTCGGGCGCGCCGATCATGATCGGCACGAACCAGTTGCCGAAGCCGCCGATGATCGCGGGCATGACCATGAAGAACACCATGATCAGGCCGTGGGCGGTGATCAGAACGTTCCACAGGTGAAGCGTCTGGTCGAAGCTCGGGTTGGTTTCGCCTAACCAGCGGGCGAACATGTCGAGATACTGGATCCCGGGCTGCCCCAGCTCGAGACGCATCATGCCCGAAATGGCGCCGCCGATGATCCCCGCGAAAATCGCGAAGATCAGATAGAGCGTGCCGATATCCTTGTGATTGGTCGACATGAACCAGCGGGCGAAGAAGCCCGGCTGGTGATCATGTTCGTGATGCCCGTGCCCGTCGTCATGGGCCTGGAAGTGGTCAGCGGTGGTGGCCATGGTGCGAACCTTGTCCTTTGATCTTTAGGCTCAGGCGGCGGGCGCCGGCGAAGCGGGAGCAGCGGGGGCCGGAGCCTCGGCCTTGGCGGGTTCGGCAGCCGGGGCGGCCGGAGCGGCGGGCGCTTCCGGCGTACCGTCGATCTTGCCGCCGGACTGGGTCATGACCCAGGCGTTGAACTTGTCGCGCGGCAGGGCCTCGACGGCAATCGGCATGTAACCATGGCGGGCACCGCACAGTTCGGAGCACTGGCCGTAGTAGACGCCCGGTTCGTTGATGATCAGCACCTTTTCGTTGATCCGCCCCGGTACACCGTCGAGCTTGAACCACAGCGACGGGACCGCGAACGAGTGGATCACGTCTGCAGCGGTGATCTGCATGCGGATCGGCTCGCCAACAGGGACCACCATGCGGAAGTCGGCCGCCAGCTGCGCCGGCTCGCCATTGGCGACCGCCTTGTCATCGGGCAGCATGTTCGAGATAACCTCGAACCCGCCGTTATCGGGA
The DNA here is from genome assembly GCA_947472735.1 of Sphingomonadaceae bacterium. Classification (GTDB taxonomy): domain Bacteria; phylum Pseudomonadota; class Alphaproteobacteria; order Sphingomonadales; family Sphingomonadaceae; genus Novosphingobium. The sequence goes on from CANJBY010000012.1 coordinate 1,403, forward strand.
TAGGTATAGGTCCAGAACCACTGGTTACCGGTCGCCTTGATGGTCAGCGCCTTTTCCGGCGCCGGCTTGAACTGCTTGGCGAGCAGATCGATCGAGGGAACGGCGATACCGACCAGGATCAGCACCGGCACCAAGGTCCAGATGATTTCGATCACGGTGTTGTGGCTGGTCCTGGAGGGGACCGGATTGGCGCGCTTGTTGAAGCGGACCACCACGAACAGCAGCAGGCCCAGGACCAGAACGCTGATCGCCACCATCAGCGGCACCAGCACCTTGTCATGCATCCACAGACCGGATTGGCCGGTCGGCGAATACTGGGTCTGGATGTTGAGGCCATCGGGAACGGGCATGCCCTTCCCCAGGGTCGGCTTCATCGGGGTGTAGCCGCCCGGCGCGACCTTGAAATGGGGGTCGTTCGGGTCAATTGCGGGAGCGGCAGGCACAGCGGGAGCCGCCGTCACCGCAACCGGAGCCGCAGCGATGGTCGCCGCAACCGGAGCCGCTTCGCTTGCCGCCGCGGCAGGAGCCGCTTCACTCTGGGCAGCGGCCGGAGCCTGCGCCAGTGCCTGAGGCGCCGCAAGCAGGGCCAACGACAGGCCGATGGCCTTGACCGTCTTGCCCATCGTGCGGGCATGTTCGCCGAAATTGATCGTCTTCACGCTTTCGCTTTCCTTTTGCGACGGAAGAATGCGAGCCCCCTTCCGCCTGCTGGGAGGCAGGATTTGGCAGGGCCTATACGCGCGCTTGCGGGGCACCTCAAGCGCCTCTAGGGGGTTTTTTGGACATATCGGCAGCCAGGGCGCGCAAGCGGCTCCTGCTGCGAGCCCGTCGCAACAACAGGGAATGAAAAATCATGCAGGATGAAGAGGTTCTGGCCGAGTTCCGGGCAAGCAAGGCATTGCTCGAGGGCCATTTCCTGCTCTCGTCCGGACGGCACTCCGCACACTACCTGCAATGTGCGCGTGTGCTGATGGACCCGATGCGCGCCTCACGCCTCGCCGCCGCACTTGCCGCGCGAATCCCGCGCGAGTTGAGGAAGGAGATCACGAAGGTGGTCTCGCCGGCGATGGGCGGGGTGATCATCGGCCACGAAATGGGCCGGGCACTGGGGGTGGAGGCGATCTTCGTCGAACGACCCACCGGCACTTTCGAACTGCGCCGTGGTTTCAACGTGGAACCGGGCGAGAAGCTGCTGATGGTCGAGGATGTCGTTACCACCGGGCTGTCCAGTCGTGAGGCGATTCTGGCGATCGAGGAAGCCGGGGGCGAGGTGGTCGCTGCCGTCGCGCTGGTCGATCGCTCAGGTGGCGAGGCTGACCTGGGCGTGCCCTTCTTCGCGCTAACCGCAATTTCCTTCCCCACTTACGCGCCCGACGAGGTTCCACCGGAGCTGGCCGCCACTCCGGTGACGAAGCCCGGCAGCCGAGCCAAGGCCTGAGCCTCGTGTCTGCCCTGCTTCATCCCGCGCGTCTGCGCCTTGGCGTCAATATCGATCACGTCGCGACGATCCGCAACGCGCGCGGGGGCGAGCATCCCGATCCGGTCCGTGCTGCCGCGCTGATCGCGCAATACGGCGGCGACGGCATCACCGCGCACTTGCGCGAGGATCGGCGCCACATTCGCGACGAAGACCTCGCCCGGATCCAGGCCGCCACCGATCTGCCGCTCAATCTCGAGATGGCGGCGACCGACGAGATGCTGGCAATCGCCTTGCGCCATAAGCCGCATGCCGCGTGTATCGTGCCCGAACGCCGCGAGGAGCGCACCACCGAGGGCGGGCTCGATGCCGCCGGGCAGCACAACCGGCTGGTCCCGATTGTCTCGGCGCTACGCGACGCCGGCATTCGTGTCTCGCTGTTCATTGCCCCGGACGAACGCCAGATCGAAGCGGCAATGCGGCTCGGCGCCCCGGTTGTCGAGTTGCACACCGGCGAATATGCCCACGCCGAGGGCGAGGACCGCTCCCGCGAACTCAGGCGCATAGCCGACATGGCCGCGCTCGCTGCCAAGAACGGGATCGAGCCGCACGCGGGCCACGGGCTCACTTACGACAACGTCCAGCCGATCGCCGCGATCCCGCAGCTGGCCGAGCTCAACATCGGGCATTATCTGATTGGCGAGGCGATTTTCTGCGGGCTGGAAACCAGTGTGCGGCGGATGCGCGAACTGATGGATGCCGCCCGGTGATCATCGGCATGGGCTCAGACCTCTGCAACATCGAGCGGATCCAGAATTCGCTCGATCGCTGGGGCGAGCGGTTCGAGCTGCGCGTCTTTACCGAGATCGAGCGCGCCAAGGCTGCCCGGCGCCCCTTCACCAAGGCCGGTACGCTCGCCAAGCGTTTCGCCGCCAAGGAGGCCTTTTCCAAGGCCGTCGGCACCGGGTTCAAGGCCGGGGTGTTCATGAAGGACATCGGGGTGGTCAATGCCCGCTCTGGTGCCCCGACGCTGGAGCTGACCGGCGGTGCGGCGGCGCGGCTCGATCTGCTGGTGCCGGATGGGCATATGGCGGTAGTTCACCTTACGCTCACCGACGACCACCCATGGGCGCAGGCCTTCGTCGTGATCGAAGCGAGGCCCCTTTGAGCGAAGTTCCGACGGAAGAGCCCTCTACCCATGTCGATGCCGATCTGCCGAAGGGGCGGGTCGACTGGCTGGGTGAAGTGCGCGGGCTGGTGCTGATGCTGCTCGCAGTGCTGGCCTTTCACAGCTTCATCGCCAAGCCGTTCTACATCCCCAGCGGGTCGATGATTCCGGGCTTGCTGGTAGGCGACCGGCTGGTGGTGTCCAAGTACCCCTATGGCTGGAATTGGGCTTCGGCCAGCTTCCACGTGCTGCCACGCAGCGACTGGCGGGTTATGGGCCGCACTCCGGAGTATGGTGACGTGGTGATCGTTGTTCCGCGCGGCACTCGCGAGGACTACATCAAACGCGTCGTAGCCCTGCCGGGCGACAGGATTGCCGTGGTGCGCGGGCAGATCGTGCTGAACGGCAAGCCTGTTCGGCAGGAAGTTGAGCCACCGGTGCAGGTTCCGGTCGATGCCAACGATCCGTGCAGCGACTATGAATACCCGGGACTCAAGGTTCGGCTGCCTTCGGGCCAGGCGGTCTGCGAGCTTCCTGCGCTCCGCGAAACCCTGCCGAACGGCGCCTCCTACATGATCGTCGATTTCGAGAAGCAGGAACTGGACAAAATGGCGGAAACCCGTGTGCCGTCCGGCCACGTCTTCCTGATGGGCGACAACCGCGACAACTCCGCCGACAGCCGTGCCAGCCTGGCCCAGCAAGGTCTGGGCGGCCCGGTGCCACTGTCCGACATCGGCGGACGCGCCGAATTCATTACATTCTCGTTCGATGGCACGGAAAGCTGGAATCCGCTGACCTGGTGGGGGGCCTTGCGTTCCGGCCGGGCGTGGCGCAGCCTGCGTCCGCCGATCGACAGCGGAGCCATCCAGCCATGACCGACAAGCGACACCGCGCCGGGCCGACCGACATTTCCGATCCGCTGCTGTGGATCGAGGCGCGACGGGCCTCGGTATGGCTCGGGCTGGCGGCGATGCTGGTGCTGGGGGTCTACCTGGCGCAACCGCTGCTGGTGATCTTCGCCGGGCTGGTCTTTGCGGCAATGATCGACGGGGGCGCGCGCCTGCTCGGGCGGGTTCTGCCGATCACCCGGGGCTTGCGCGTGGCGATCGTGCTGGTGTTCGCCCTGGCCTTCCTGATATTTACCGCAGCCTATGCCGGCAGCCAGATCGCACAACAGGCAGCTCAGCTGCCTGCGATCATCCAGGCCCAGGCGCTGCGCACGGCGGCATGGCTGACCGTCCACGGAGTCAATGTCGACTTTGCGAGCATTTCCGGGCTCGCGGAAAAGGCTCTGGGCGGCGTCGGGCAAGTGACCAGCGCGGTCGGCGGGCTGCTTGGCGCGGTCGGCACTGCCTTTCTGATCGCGGTCATGGGTATCTACCTCGCGCTGGAACCGCAGCTCTATCGGCGCGGCGTCGCGTGGATGCTGCCCGTGGCCGAGCGCGAAAACTTCGAGACCACCGCGATCCAGATGGGCCGGGTCCTGCGCCGGTTGATGGCCGGACGCCTGGTGGGTATGTTTGTCGAGGGCATCGCGACCTGGATCATGCTGGCGGTCTACGGGGTGCCGATGGCGGCGCTGCTGGGACTGCTCACCGGGCTGCTTGCTTTCCTGCCCAACATCGGCGCGCCCGTCTCCGGCCTGCTCATGATCATGGTCGGCTTTTCGGTCGACAACGGTACCGGTCTTTACTGCATTGCGGTCTACTTCATCGTGCAGACGGTCGACGGCAATATCATCGTTCCGATGATCGCCAAAAAGACCGCCGATCTGGCGCCCGCGTTGGTGCTTGGCGCGCAGCTTATCATGGGGGCCCTGTTCGGCATTCTCGGCTTGATGCTGGCGGATCCGATGGTCGCGATGATCAAGGTTGCGCTTGAACGGCAATCGGAACGGAACCACGCCGAGGCGGGCGGCGGCTGAACCGATGGTCCGCAAGTTCCTCTACGTCGTCGCGGTACTGATCGTCCTCGCGGTAGCCGGCCGGGTGGCCTACAGTTTCTATCCTGAAACCTTCGTCCGTCTCGCCTTCGAGCCGGGCGGCAAGTTCGAGGCCCTCCCTCCGCTGCCGGCCGACGCCTATGACCGAGCCGACATGTGGTCCTCGCGCCCCGACCTCGCCCAGGATCCCGTGCGGTGGCTCCCGGACGGAGCGGTTCCGGGCGCGGCTGTGCCGGCCGCGGTGTTCTTTGTCGCTCCGACGACCTACCTCAAGCGCAGCCTCTGGAATGGCCCGCTGGATGATGCCGAGGCCAGCCGCATGGGCGCGATGATGACCCGCGCCGTCGCGAGTGCCTTCAACGCCTCTCCCCAGCTGTGGGCTCCGCGCTACCGCCAGGCCACGTTCGGCACGTTCGTTTCCGACAAGCCGGAAGCGGACCGAGCGCTGGATCTGGCTTATGGTGATGTCGCACGGGCTTTTCGTGCCTTCGTGAGCAAGGTTCCCAAGGACAGTCCAATTGTGCTCGTCGGCCACAGCCAGGGCGCGTTCCACCTGCGCCGGCTGGTCAAGGAAGAAGTGGCCGGCAAGCCGCTCGCTCGCCGGGTCGCCGCGGTTTACGCAATCGGCTGGCCGATCTCGATCGAGCACGATCTCCCGCCGATGGGCCTTACCGCTTGCGCATCGCCGGATCAGGCGGGCTGCCTAGTCAGCTGGCTGTCTTTCGCGGAACCCGCAGACACCGCGATGATGCTGCACGCCGCCGCCCGCCATCCTGGCCTGGATGGACAAGCGTTGGCGGGCAGCCACTTCGTCTGCACCAATCTGCTGACCGGCGGCGGAAGCGACAGTGGTGCTGCAAGTGCCAACATTGGCACCGCGGTCCCCGATACCCAGATTGAGCACGCCACGCTCAAACCGGCGCTGGTCGCCGCTTCCTGTGCCGCAGACGGCACCCTGCGGATCGGTTCACCGCCCGACATGGGACCGTTCGTGCTGCCCGGTAACAACTACCACGTTTACGACGTGCTGCTGTTCTGGGCCAATCTGCGCGCCGATTTCGCTCGCCGGGTCGCAGCATGGAAGCCCTGATCACGACTTCAGCGGCCGAATTCCGCGGTGCCTTGCCACAAGGTGGGGCGTTGTTGGGGCTGGACCTGGGCACGCAGACTATCGGCACCGCCTTCTGCGATGCTGGCTGGCGCTTCGCCTCGCCCGGCAAGACGCTGACGCGCGGCAAGTTCGGAGCCGACAAGGTCGCGCTGGCCGAGCTGATCCGCGAGCGCTCCATCCAGGGCGTGGTCATCGGCCTGCCGATCAACATGGATGGCAGCGAGGGTCCGCGCAGCCAGTCGAGCCGGGCCTATGCCCGCAACCTCAGCGTACTTGGCCTGCCGATCCTGCTGTGGGACGAACGCTGGTCCACCGCGAGCGCCGAACGCGGCCTGATCGAGCAGGACATGAGCCGGGCCAGGCGCGCGACCCGGATCGACGCGGCTGCGGCAGCGGTAATCCTGCAAGCCGCGATCGACGGCCTTGCCGGCGGCGTGCTCTAACCGGTTAGCGCCTCACGCCGGGCAGTGGCTTCCCTGGCTATCAGCACGCTCCCACCAGATTCTGCGCCCCGCCACAGCGTGTCTCGTGTGGCATCATCAGGGGCAATCGACGCAAGTGCATCAAGCGCAGTGAGCCGCATCCGGTCGCTGGGATGGCGAGCTGCGAAACGATGCGCAAGGTCGATCGCCTCCTCGCCCCCCAGTCCGACCGCGATCCGCAGCCACGCCTCGCTGGCTCCGCCGCTGACGATCCCGCCGACCTGCTTGTTTTCGACATCGAAGCGGTACTGGTCGAGCCAGCCTTGCGCGCCGTGCGTGTGCATGATGTTGATCGAGACCGAGAGCGAATCCGCCGGCAGTTGCAAGTGTACGTCGCGGTGGGCACGGTAAAGCATGATCTTGCCCTCTTCGAGCCGCGCGCGCTCCTCGAACCGGAGGTCAACCGGCTCACCGCTCCACCCGGCAACGGTTTCGTAGTCATAGGTGTAGTAGTCGCTCCAGGAGCCCGGGCCGAAATAGCCGAGCGTCAGGAAGCTGAAGTTGTGATCATGCGGCAGGCCGAGTGAAAACGAACCTCCACCGCTGGCCTTGAGCATGTGATCCTGCGCAGCAGGCCACATGTTGGCACGCAGGAAAAAGCCAGCGCCCGGAGCAGACAGCACGACGCATTGCGGACCGTAATTGTCCGGCCGCCCATATTCGCGGTGCCGCGCCGCCAACTCGCTCACCAGCATATCGCCAAGAAAAGCGCGGTCGTTGCCAAGCCGCCGCAGTTGCAATGCGGCGTGCGCCAGGCTGTCTTCGTCCCGCGGATCGAAACCGGTATCGCGCAGCCGGTCAACGCATTCGTCCAGGGACAGGATCGCATCGTCTTCGATCGAGATGATCCGGGGCATCAGCCAATTTCCTCGAGTTGCGGGTGAAGATCGACCAGACCGCGGCGAAGTGTCTGCGCCGGAATCGCTAACGAATCTCCGGAACGCTCTGCCAGCCGCGACAGGACGGCGAACCCGGTAGCGGTGTCGAGACTCAGGCATTGACGCAACGCTTCCCAGCGCAGTCCCTCGCCCCAGTCCTCCAGTGCGATGTCGGCCAGTTCCGGAGCAGCATCGGCACGGCCCATTCTGCCGAGCAGGGACACCATGAACTCCAGCCGGCTTTCGGCTGCGTTCCCCGCCGCCTGGTGGATCAGCCGGCCGCTGGCGAGCTCGTACTCGCGCGCCGGACCTGGCTTTTCGTGCCGGCGCACCAGACGCAGCGTGACCAGTCGTCCTTCGATCCGCCCGATCTGCATGGTCTGGCGGCTTCCTTCGCGGGCGATCACCTTGCCGGGCAGCAGCAGCACGTCACGGCGATGGAACTCGACCTGCGGAGCGGCAGGTGGACGAGCCTCGATCAACGTGGCGAAGGCCTTTCCGGCAAGAATGTGATCCCAGCTCTCGGCGGGAGAAAAGTTGGCTGAGGTAGGGGTGGGGGCTCTTGCGAGAGCCACACCATCCAGTGCGACCAGCATAAGGGTCGTCCGCGCAGTCCGGGCCAACTGAATGTTGGACACCTTGCCGTCAGCGAAATGCCGCATCGCAATCTGGCCAAGCGGGTGGCGCCCGATAGCCGCCGCCATTGCACTCACGTACTCTTCGACAAAGATTTGCGCGGCCGGGTTGGCGTCTTCAAACAGGGTCGCCAGCAAGGGGCACTCGGCAAATGTCCGGCAGGAGGAAAAGGCTGCCAGTTCTTCATGCAGCTGCGCCACGTCGGGTCGCGACCGCCATTCGCGCACCGATTGGGCCATGGCCGCCTGGGCGGCGCGCTGCGGCTGGTCGTCCTGCCGCAGCGCGCTGATATCGGGTGCGATATGCATGTCCGATGCTCGCCCTGCTGATCAAGGCTGGTTCGACGGATCGAACAGATCGTAAAGGTACGTCATCAGGATCAGCAGCGAATCGTCCGACGTTAGTGCCGAGGGTGCGTGCATCAGGCTGCCGAAAGCTCCGGTCAGCGTGTCGAGATCGGGCAAGGCGGCAAGGTCGATCTTTGGCAAGTTCATGGCTGTTCCCCAAGTGTCGCAGGGCACCTTTGCCCCGCTTGGCCATGATCTTGGCGAGCCCGTCCGGATCGAAATTAAAAGATTGTAATCGGCCCTCCGGCGCGGCAGGGCCGGCCCATGGCCGAACCTTTCGCCTCAGGGCCCACTTCACCGGAACCGCCGTTCGATCTCGCGCGGATCAGCCGTTTTATGGCTGGGGCGGGTCATTCCGGATGGCTGGGAATTGGCTATCACGGTCACTGTGCCGACTGGATCGAACTTGCGCTTCCCTGGCGCGAAGACCTGGTCGGCGTGCCGGAATCCGGCCTGCTCGCCTCAGGCCCGATCATTACGCTGATGGATATGGCGACCTCGATGTCGGTCTGGCTGAAGCGCGGCAAGTTCGGGCCGCAAGCGACGATCGACCTCCGGCTCGACTATGCCCGAGCCGCTCGGCCGCAGTCCACGGTGATCGGCCGAGGCGAATGCTATCGACTGTCACGCTCGATCGGCTTCGTGCGAGGCATCGCCTATGACGAAAGCCCGGATGATCCGATCGCCAACGTCGCGGGAACTTTCATGATCATGGACGCACCCGCCGGATGAATACGCTGCGTATTCCGCTGCCACCCCATGCGCTGAACATGGGGATCGAACTGCACCACCTCGACGGTCACATCCCGATTCTCGGCTGTGACTTTTCCCCGCGGATCGTCGGTCGGCCCGGGCACTTCCATGGCGGCGCGCTGGGCGGGCTGCTCGAGATGGCGGCGCTGGCGGCCGCGCGGGAGGAACTGGCCTTGCGCGGGCCGGTTCCGGGGCTCAAGCCGGTGAACATTTCGGTGCAATATATGCGTGGTGCGGTCGAGGCGCGTTGCTTCGCGCGGGGTCATGTCGAACGCGCTGGCCGGCGCCTGCTCAATGTCAGTGCGGTGGCCTGGCAGGACAGCCCGGAGCGGCCGGTAGCGACAGCCTGGCTTAACGTGATGGTTTCGCCGACCTAGATCCGGACAACCACCGTCAGGCCGGGGGCCGCAGGAATTTCCTGTCCCAATTCGAGCACGAATCGCGCGGCATCGGCACGGGCGCGGTTGAGCACCTCCACCGGCACATCGGGATCATGAGCAACGACATCGGCTGAGCCAAGCCACCGTGCTTCCCGCAGGGTGAGGTCATCGGGATCGGTTGAGCGCAGGCGGATTTCGACTGTGCCTGTGCGCTGTCCGGCCGCGCCTTCGGCCCACTCCAGAACGCGATTGGCCGAATTCTCGTCAAGCGGATCGAGTGGCCCGCCGGCGGCCAGGGCCTCATCAAGCGCGCGGCGCCGCTCGCCGGCATCGGGCAAACGGGCGCGCAAGGTGCCCCGAACCGCACCCAAGGCCACCCCGAGCGCACCGAGCGAGGCCGGAAGCAGCCCCTCAAGCCGCAGCCGCAGTGCCTTGGCGAGACCGGCCGAAGCCCCGCCGGTACCGATCGCCAGCAGCACCGGCGAGCGATCGAGGATCGAGGGGGTGGTGAAGTCGCACAGTTCGGGCCGGTCAACGCAGTTGACCAGGATGCCGCGCGCCCGCAATCGCGCCACGGCAGCTTCGGGATCATCCAGCGCGACGAAAGCGAGGCGCGCCTCCGCGTCCTCGCCGCAGACCACGCCCCCAGCGCGCTCGATCAGTCGCTGCTTGGCCTCGGCTGCTTCCCCTTCGCCCAGCACGATCACCGGCTGGCCGGCGACGCGGTGGAACAGGGGAAGGGAAGAAATCATTCCAGCCAGTCCGGAACACGTTCGGCCGAGGTGATCGTCTCCGGCAAAATCCGGTCTGCGACGACCGCGAACTTGTCCCCATCGACCATGACCTCGGCGATGAAACCCCGGCTGTTATAGCTTGACGCCATGGTGGCCCCGTAAGCTCCCGCGGTGCGGAACACCGCAAGATCACCCGCGCCCAGTGCGTCCATGTCGCGGTCCATGGCGAAAGTATCGCCGGTTTCGCAGATCGGGCCGACGATGTGCGCGGTCATCCTTTCGCCGGTCGGGCAAACGGCGTCGAAGTCATGCCAGGCACCATACATCGCCGGGCGTGCGAGATCGTTCATCGCCGCATCGACGATCACGAAAGGGGCGCGGTTGGAACTGCGCTTGACGCGGATGACACGGGTCAGCAGCACGCCGGCATTGCCGGAGATCACCCGCCCCGGCTCGAACATCAGCGTCACGTCCCAGTCCTTGGTGACGCGGGCAACCATCGCGCCGTATTCGGCCGGACTCGGGAACACCTCGCCCGCCTTGTAGGGAACGCCGAGCCCTCCACCGAGATCGGCATGTGTCACGGTGCAACCGGATGCGCGAATTTCCGCGATCAGTTCACCCAGCTTGGTGAAGGCGGTTTCGAGCGGCTCCAGCTCTGCCAGCTGGCTGCCGATGTGAACCGCCACCCCGCGCATATCCAGGCCCGGCAGTTCCGCCAGTCGGGCGTAAATGCCGGCGGCGCGGTCAATCGGCACGCCGAACTTGTTTTCGGCCTTGCCGGTCGAGATCTTGGCGTGGGTGCGGGCGTCGACATCGGGATTGACGCGCAGCGCACAGGCGGCGCGCAATCCGCGTTCCGCGGCGAGCTCGGAAAGCTCGATGCCTTCCTCCTCGCTCTCGATGTTGAACTGGCCGACCCCCGCTTCGAGCCCGGCAATCATCTCGCGGGCCTGCTTGCCAACGCCTGAGAACACGATGTCCTTCGCCGGCATGCCGACCGCCAGCGCGCGGGCCATTTCCCCGCCGGACACGACATCGGCGCCGAGCCCCTCGCGCTGCATCAGCCTGAGCACGGCGAGGTTGGGGTTTGACTTGACGGCGAAGGCGATGTGCACCTTCGGCAAGGCGGAGAGCGCTTCCTTGAACACCCGCACATGGCGGGTGAAAGTGGCGCGTGAGTAGACGTAAACGGGGGTGCCCACCGCATCGGCGATGGCGGTCAGCGGCACGTCCTCGGCGTGGAGCACGCCGCTCCTGAGTTCAAAATGGTCCATGGTTCTCTTCAAATTGCAGTAAAATCAGCCTTCGGGCGGCAGGTCGAAAGGATCGTCCTTCCTCTCCTCGGACCGTTTTCGCAGCTCCACGCTGCGTTCGGGACCGGCCTGGATCGGCAATTTGAGCAATTCGGCGGAGCTGGGCTGCTCGGACCGGCCATAGGGGGCCACGGGCAGGGTCTGCCCGGCCAGCGGCTTGAGGTCGGTCTTGACCCCGCAGCCCGCGAGACTGCCCAGCACGACAATGGCGAATATCCGGCGCATGGTCACTCCAGCCCGAGCGCGCTGCGCGCTTCGGCCACCCTTTGCCTTACCTGTTCGGGCGCGGTTCCGCCATAGCTGGCGCGCGCAGCAACCGATGCCTCGACCGACAGCGCGCCATAGACCCGCTCGTCGATCCGTGGGTCGATCAGCCGCAGGTCCTTGAGCGTCAGCTTGTCCAGCGCAACGTCCTTCTGCTCGGCGAGCTTCACGGCTGCCCCGGTGATGTGATGGGCTTCGCGGAACGGAATGCCGGCCTGCCGCACCAGCCAGTCGGCCAGGTCCGTGGCGGTGGCATAGCCCAGTTCGGCCGCCTGGCGCATCCGTGCGGTGCGGAAGGTGGCGCCTTCAACCATGCCGGTCATCGCGGCGAGACACAGCGTAAGTAGCCCGGCCGCCTCGAATACCGGCGGCTTGTCGTCCTGCATGTCCTTAGAATAGGCCAGCGGCAGGCCCTTCATGGTGATGATAAGACTGGTGAGGCAACCGGCGATCCGCCCTGAGTGACCGCGCACCAGTTCGGCCGCATCCGGGTTCTTCTTCTGCGGCATGATCGAGCTGCCGGTCGACAGGCTATCGGGCAGGCTGACGAAGCCGAAGGGCTGGCTGGCCCAGATGATGAACTCCTCGGCCAGCCGCGAGAGATGCAGTGCGCAACTACTGGCCGCCATCAGGTAATCGAGCGCGAAATCCCGGTCCGATACGGCATCGAGGCTGTTGCGGGTCGGCCCGGAAAAGCCCAGCGTCTTGGCCGTCATCTCACGGTCGATCGGGAAACCGGTGCCAGCGAGGGCCGCAGATCCGAGCGGACACTGGCTCATCCGGGCATGGGCATCAGTGAAGCGCGAACGGTCGCGCACGATCATCTCGTAATAGGCCATGAGGTGGTGGCCCAGCGTGACCGGCTGCGCGGTCTGCAGATGGGTAAAGCCGGGCATGATGCTATCGGCATGTTCACCCGCGCGGGCCACCAGCGCCGCTTGCAGCGCGGCGAGCGCGGCATCGGCCTGCAGGCAGGCCTCGCGCACCCACAGGCGGAAATCGGTTGCGACCTGATCGTTGCGGCTGCGCGCGGTGTGGAGCCGACCAGCGACGGGACCGATCAACTCGGCAAGCCGGCTTTCGGTGGTCATGTGGATGTCTTCGAGGTCCCAGTTCTCGGGCACCCCGTTGGCTTCGTATTCCGCGCCCACCTGGTCAAGACCGGATGCGATTTCGGCCGCGTCCTGGATCGATACGATGCCTTGCGCGCCGAGCATGGCCACGTGTGCCTTGCTGGCTGCGATGTCCTGCCGCCACAATGCCTTGTCGAACGGGATCGAGGCATTTATCTCGCGCATGATCGCGCTCGGCCCTTCGGCAAAGCGTCCGCCCCACATCTTGTTGCCCGTCAGGGCATTGGAGCCGCTCGTGCTATTGTCCCGCTCGCTCAAACCCGTCGTCCTCGGTCTCGCCATGCTGGCTGGGGGGTGCGATAGGCAAAGTGACGATGCCGCGCAACCGCAAGCGTCGGAGGGCGCCAAGGCTTCCGGCGGGGCGGAAGCGCTGACCGGCACTTTCGATCGCAGCCACAAGGGTGATCCGCTTCCCGCAATCACGGTGAAAGACCCTGCCGGCAAGGTGCTCGACCTCGCCAGCCTCAAGGGCAAGCCGGTGCTGCTGAACCTCTGGGCGACCTGGTGCGCACCCTGCATCGCCGAAATGCCCATGCTCGATTCGCTGGCCACTTCCGGGACGGTGAAGGTGCTGACCGTCAGTCAGGACATGGGCGATCCGGCCAAGCCCACCGCCTTCTTCGCTGACAAGAGCTTCAAGGCGCTGGAGCCCTGGCTCGATCCCGAGAACGAATTGTCTTTCCACTATGGCACGGGCACGCTGCCAACCTCGGTGCTTTACGACGCGCAGGGTCGCGAAGTGTGGCGACTGGTTGGCGGCCATGACTGGACCACGGCCGAGACCGGAAAGCTGCTGGCCGAAGGGCTCTGATCAGGCTCCGGTCAGGAAAGCGACCAGCGCCTTGACCTTCTTCTGCCGCCACTGCGGCAACGGCGCCACCAGCCAGTAGGCGCGGCGGCAGGGTTCCTGCGGGCCGCCCGTGGCAATGCGGCCCTGGTCAGTCCAACCTTGCGCCAGTTGGGCAGGCACGCGGGCCCGGCCCATGCCGGCGGCGGCGGCGGCGATGGCCAGCCCGGCATCACCGACTGAGAGCCGCGGCTCAGCCTCGCCCTCGCCTTGCGGCGCGGTGTCGCCGGGCCAGGCGATCCAGTCGCCTTCACCCACGGTGACACGCTCTGCGCTGCCCAGGGCCACGCCTTCCAGATCACCAGGCCCTTCAATCCAGCGCACTGCGAGATCGAGGTTGGCCTCGGTGAAATCGGTCATCTCGCCGTCGACCAGTGCAAACCGCACTTCCGGGTTCGCTTCGCGGAAAGCGGCGATGCGGGGCGCCAGCCAGACTGCGAAGAAATCGCGCGGGCAGGCGATGGTATAGACGTGGCTTGACTGGCCTGCCTGCATCGCCTGCACGGCATCCTCGAAATGCAGAAAGCCGGTGCGCAGCGGGCCAAGCCCGGCGTTGGCCTCTTCCGTCAGCTCCAGCCCCTTGCTGGTGCGGCGGAACAGCACCACCCCAAGCAGGTCCTCCAGCGCGCGGATCTGCTGGCCGACCGCCGCTGGCGTTACCGCGAGCTCATCCGCCGCGCGCGTGAACGAGAGGTGCCGCGCCGCCGCGTCGAACACGCGCAGGGCGTTCAAGGGCAAATGCGTGCGCTTCATGGCGCCTCCCTATGGGGCGCGGGGCAGTTCGGCAAGTGCGGGCGGGTCTTCGACAAGCTCGGCTGAGCAGGACTCGTGTTCGCGCTGTGTCAGCCTGCGGTTGCCGGAGCAGCCAGCGGGAAGAACGGGATCGACGCGCGGACCTGTTCGCCGTCGTCGCGGCTCAGGATGTAATGTCCTTCCATCGAGCCGTGCGGGGTTCCCAGCGGGCAGCCCGAAACGTAATCGTGGCTTTGCCCGGGATGAAGCACCGGCTGTTCGCCAACCACCCCTTCGCCATCGACATAGTTTATCGCCCCGCGGCCATCGGTGATCTTCCAGTGACGGCGCAGCAGCTGCACGGTGTGCTCGGAACCATTCTCGATGCGGATGTGGTATACCCAGAACCACTTGCCCGCCTCGGCCCGCGATTGTTCGGGCAGGAAGCTGACCGCGACCCGGACAGTGATCCCTTCGGTGATGGCCGTATGCTGGAAGAATTCCTTCATGCGGGCAATTTAGCGACGAAGAGCCGCAACGACAATGGTGGGGTTAGATTCCCGCCTTGCGCAGCGCCTGGTCGAGGTCTTCGATCACATCCAGCGGATCCTCCAGCCCCACGTTCAGGCGGATCATCCCTTCGCCTACGCCCGCTTCGGCACGGCCTTCGGCGCCCATGTTGTTGTGGGTGGTCGAGGCCGGGTGGCAGGCGAGGCTCTTCGAGTCGCCAAGGTTGTTCGAGATGTCGACCAACTCCAGCGCGTTAAGCGCCGCGAAGGCCTGGGCCCGGCCACCTCTGACGTCGAAGCTCAGCATGTTGCCGAACCCGGTCATCTGCTTGACCGACAGCGCGTGCTGCGGGAAGCTCTCCAGCCCGGGATAGGCGACGCGCGGGACGCGGCCTTCCAGGAAGCGGGCGACCTGCATGGCGTTATCGCTCTGCTTTTCGGCCCGCAACGGCAAGGTTTCGAGGCCCTTCATCACCACCCAGGCGTTGAACGGCGCGGCAATTGGCCCGGTGTTGCGCTGGAAAGGCATCAATACGTCGTTGATGAACTCGGCCGATCCGCAGACCGCGCCAAGCAGGACGCGGCCCTGGCCTTCCATAAGCTTGGTGGCCGAATAGGCGACGATGTCCGCGCCGAATTCCATCGGCTGCTGCAGCGCCGCCGTGGCAAAGGCATTGTCGACGACCGTCTTGATCCCCTTTGAGCGGGCGAGCCCGCAGACGAACTCTAGATCGACCACGTCGAGCGTCGGGTTGGCCGGGGTCTCGAAGAAGAACACCTTGGTGTTGGGCCGGATCGCGGCCTCCCACGCGGCATTGTCGCGCGCGTCGACCACGGTCTTCTCGATCCCGAAGCGGGGGAAGACATTGTCGACGATCCAGCGGCACGATCCGAAAGCGGCGCGGCCCGTCACGATGTGGTCGCCCGCGGAAAGCTGGCAGAGCAAAGCCGTGGTCATGGCAGCCATGCCGCTTGCCTGGGTGCGGCAGGCTTCGGCGCCTTCCATCATCGCGATCCGCTCTTCGAGCATCTGCACGGTCGGGTTCTGGAAGCGCGAATAGACCATCCCGGTCTGCTCGCCGGCGAAGCGCGCGGCGACGGTCTCCGCGTCATCGTAGGTATAGCCGCTGTTGAGGAACAGCGCCTCGCTGGTTTCGCCCTGCTCGCTGCGCCAGGTTCCGGCACGTACTGCCTGTGTGGCCGGGCGCCATTTGCTGGTGATCGAGCGGTCTAGTCCGGTGGAGCGTTTCATGGTCGAGCGGCTTTAGAAGCGGGCCGGTCCTAGGGCAAGCATGACCTTGCCCCCGGACCGGCCTCTCGGCTATCGCCTCCTCATGGAGCCGCGCCACCACGCCGAACCGGACCCGATTGCCTGGTGCGCCGCCATCGCCGTGCTATTTCTCGCGCTGATCTGGCACCGGCTTGGCATTCCGACGAAGATCTATTTCGACGAGGTCCATTATGTCGCCGCCGCGCGCAAGCTGATCGAACTCAAGAGCGCCAATCCCGAGCATCCGCTGGTCGGCAAGGAACTGATCGCCGGCGCGATCATGCTGCTGGGAGACAAGCCGCTCGCATGGCGACTCCCTGCCGCACTGCTGGGAGCGTTCGGCCTGTTCGCTTACGGCCGTGCGCTGTGGTGGGCCAGCAGGCGCACCGCGGCGACGCTGGTGGGCATGATTCTGCTGGCAACGGGCTTCGCCTGGTATGTCCAGAGCCGGATCGCGATGCTCGACATGGCGATGGCAGCGCTGTTCATGACCGGGCTGTGGATGTTTTTGGCAGCCATCGCCGTACCACATCAGGGACGCTGGCGGCTGGCGCTGGCGGGGCTGTGCTTCGGGTTGGCGTTGGGCGCGAAGTGGTCGGTCGCACCGCTGCTGTTGCTCCCCGGCCTGCTGTTTCTCGTCCTCAAGCTCAAGGACAACGGTCGCCGCTTTCTGACCGCGCGGGCTGGCGGGCCGGTGCCCGGGATCAGCCTGATCGAGGCTGCTCTGTGGCTGGGCGTGGTTCCGCTTGCGGTCTACTGGGCGACCTTCGCCCCAGCCTTCTTCTATGCCGACCACCCGATCGACCCTTGGTCGCCGATCGCGCACCACCGCTACATGTTGCAGCTGCAGGACAGCGTGGTGCGCCTGCACCCCTACCGCAGCGTGTGGTATCAGTGGGTAGGGAACTGGCGTTCGATCTGGTACCTTTATGAAAATGTGGACGGAGCGCAGCGCGGGGTCCTGCTGATCGGCAATCCCTTCACCATGCTGGCCGGTCTGCCAGCGCTGTTGTGGGGCTTGTGGGCGGGATTTAGGCGCAAGCGGCAGGATGCCACGGCCTGCTTCGTGCTTTACGCCGTCAGCCTTGGATTTTGGGCGATATCGGGCAAGCCGATCCAGTTCTACTACCACTACTTGCTGCCGGCCGCCTTCCTGCTGGCGGCGCTGGCGCTGGCGCTGGACGAGCTGTGGCGCCGGGCAGACCGATGGCGCTGGGTGGCCCCGGCCGCTCTGGCGCTGAGCCTAGGCATGTTCGGCTGGTTTTACCCAATCATCTCATCCGCCCCGCTCGCCGCCGGTAGAACCGCTTTCGTGCACTGGATGTGGTTGGACAGCTGGCGCTGAAACCTCAGTACTTACCCCACACGAACTTGTTCGACAGCGCGAAATTCCATACCGAGCCGACTACGATCCCGACGATGGCCGAGGGATAAGGATGGAAGCCCATCCTTACCAGCGCGCCGGCGACTCCAATGTTGGCGAGCAAGCCGACTGAACAAGTCAGTGCGAAGCGGGCCCAGCCGGTCAGCACCGGCCCCAGACCGCGCAGGCGCTTGTCAGAATAGGTCAGCTCGTTGTTGAGCACGAAGTTGAAGCTCATCGCGACAATCGCGGCCACGGTCTGGCCGGCATCGAAACGGGTGATCCAGTGGCCGAAGATGAATGGCCGGCCGACGATGTGCAGGAAGCTCGCCAGCACCGCCATGTGCACCACCACGCCCAGCGCGCCGATCGTGCCGAACAAGGCGAAGCGGGTAGGGATGATGCGGCCCAGCCACTTGTCGTAGAGCCCGACGAGAAATTCAAAGACCACCGTCCGGTCGAGCTTGCTGTCGCCCTCGGCCCGGGCCGCGAAATTCATCGGAAATTCCTTGATGCGCAAAGTCTGGTCCACCGTGGCTAGAATATCGAGCATGATCTTGAAGCCGACGCCCGAAAGCCGATGCGCGTCGGCGCGCAGGATTTCACTCCTGAGCATGAAGTAGCCGCTCATCGGGTCGGAAAGATCGATCCCGGTAACGCGGCGGGCAATGGCATTGGCCATGCCAGAGGCTTTGACCCGGTCGGGCCGGCCCCAGGCCTCGGTACTCGCTCCTTCGGCAAAGCGGGAAGCGTAGGACACGTCGTATTCCCCACTTTCGATTACGGCGAGCATTCCGGGCAGCAACGCCGGATCGTGCTGGTGATCGGCGTCCATCACCGCGACCACTGGCGCTGCGGTTGCGCACATGCCTTCGATCGCGGCCGAGGCCAGACCGCGCCGACCGATGCGGTGCAGCACCCTTACCCGCGAATCCTCCAGCGCAATTGCCCGGCCCTCGTCGGCGGTGCCATCGGGGCTGTTGTCGTCGACGACGATGACTTCCCAGCCGATCCCCTCCAGCGCCGCATCGAGCCGCGCCACCATCGTGCGCAGGTTGCCGCGCTCGTTATAGGTCGGCAAGACGATGCCGAGGCGCAGGGTCATCTCACAGGCGCTCCAGCACCGCGTCACCGATGGCAGCAGTGCCGTGCGATCCGCCCAGGTCCGCGCCCTTGATCCCGTCAGCCAGGGCCTTGGCCACGGCCGCCTCGATCCGCGCCGCCTCGGCTTCCATGCCGAAACTGTGGCGCAGCAGCATTGCGGCGGACAGAATCGTTGCCATGGGATTGGCGAGGCCCTTTCCAGCGATATCCGGGGCAGAGCCGTGGATCGGCTCGTAAAGCCCGCGGGTTCCTTCGGCGAGGCTGGCTGAGGCAAGCAGCCCGATGGAACCGACGCACATGCTGGCCTGGTCAGAGAGAATGTCGCCGAACAAGTTGCCGGTGACGATCACGTCGAACTGGCCGGGGTTCTTGACCAGCTGCATCGCCGCATTGTCCACATACATGTGGCTCAGCTCGACCTCGGGGTAGTCCTTGGCTACCTCGATCACCACGTCGCGCCACAGCTGCGAGGTTTCGAGCACATTGGCCTTGTCGACCGAGCACAGCTTGCGACTGCGGCCCATCGCCGCCTTGAAACCGACGTGGGCAATGCGTCGCACTTCGTCTTCGGCATAGGACATCATGTCCCAGCCCTGACGGCGCCCATCGGGCAGGGTACGGATCCCCTTCTCGCCAAAATAGACATCGCCGTTCAGTTCGCGGACGATCAGCAAATCGATCGTGCGCGCCACTTCCGGGCGCAGGCTGGTGAGGTCTTCCAGCCCCTTGAATACGGTAGCAGGGCGCAAGTTGGCAAAGAAACCGAGTTCCTTGCGGAGCCCAAGAATCGCCTGCTCGGGGCGCAGTGCGCGTTCGAGGTGATCGCACGAAAAATCGCCGACTGCTCCGAACAGGATCGCATCGCACTCGCGCGCGACTGCCAGCGTTTCAGGGGGGAGCGGATGGCCGTGGCGGTGATAGGCAACCCCGCCGACGTCGCCTTCGAGCAACACCAGTCCCGCCAAATCCAGCGCCTCAAGCACGCGCACCGCCTCGCGGGTCACTTCGGGGCCGATGCCGTCACCGGCGAAAACTGCGATCTTCATGGGCTTCCCGTTCAGGCTTCGATCCGCGCCAGCCGCTCGCGCAGCATGGCGCGCGCCGCCATAACGTCTCCGCGCCGCTCCGCAAGCGGATAGCGCTCCAGCAGTATACCGATCCGGTCTAGAGCCGCGAGCGTCGCCGGCCAGTCAGCGGGATCGGGCCGGTCCGTGCTTCCGCCATAGCCTAGTTCGCGCAGGACCAGCAATTCGAAGCCGATCAGCGCCTCGGTCCAGCCGCGGGCGGAAGGAGCATGGCAGATCGCGTCAAGCAAAGCACCGAGCGCCAGATACAACGAGGGATAGGCATGTCGTTCCGGCAAGGTCGATGCGATCAGGGCCGTAACCCAGCCGATTGCCGCTGCTGGCAGCGGTTCCGACAGCCAGGGGCCGCGACTTGTGACCAGTTCCACCCGCGCCGACGGCAAGCGGGTCGTATCGCGCGTGCGCAGCTCCACTTCGACAGCATTGCCGGGAATCAGCACCGGGCGTAGCTGCCGGCCGCGAGCGCCGGCAACATAACCGGCAATCATCCCGTGTTCGGATGTAAGCACGCGCACCACCGCCCCCGTCTCGCCATGCGGTCGGACGGCGCAGACGATCGCGGCAGCGCGGATGGTCATGCGAGCGCAGTGCCAGCCGAAGCCGGCCTACTTGGCCTTCCCGGCGAGCGCCGCTTCCAGCACCTCGATCCGCGCCTTCAACGCTTCGCTGTCCTCGCGCGCCTTTGCGGCCATATCCTTGACCGCGTCGAATTCCTCACGGCTGACGAAGTCGAGCCCGCCCATGGTTTCGCGGAAGCGCTCGCGCGCAGTGTCACGGGCTTCGCGGGTCATGCCCGCCAGCGTTCCGGCCGCGCTGTTCATCAGCTTGGCGAAATCGGCGAACAAAGGGTTTTCGCTCTGCATCGGATCAGATCTCCATCCGGGTGACGGCGCCGGAATAGTCCTGCCCGTCTGCATCAGGGTTGGCGGCAAGGAATTGCCAGTTGAGGACCGTCGCGAACAGGACCCAGGCCAGATAGGGCAGCAGCAGCAGTCCTGCATTGCGGCGCACTTTCCAGAATAGCACCACCGTGATCAGCACCGCGATGTCGAGCGCCGCGAGCAGAACCAGTGCCCAGGTTATCTGGTGCATCCCGAAGAACAACGGCGACCACGCAAGGTTGAGCAACAGCTGAAGCAGGAAAACAACCATCGCCGCCTTGCGCGCCGGAGCACCGAAGGCCGTCGCGACGATCGCCAGAGCCAGTCCCATCATGATGTAGAGCACTGACCAGACAATCGGAAAGGCCATTGGCGGCGGATAGATCGCAGGTTTCACCAGCTCCGCGAACCACGGATTTTCAGCTCCGCTGCCTGAAGCGGCGCCGGACAGGAAGCCAAGCAGCAACACGCCCGGAACCGTAAACAGCGCTGCACGCAGGAAAGTGGCTCGCAACTGGCCTTTCGACGCAAGTTCAGACATCAGGCGACCGGTCCTCGATTCGCACGGCTCTGGGGAAATCCCGTATGGCGTTCCGCAATGGGCGAGGCAATGGCGCTTCGGGCATCAAGCGCCACAGAAATTTACCCGCGCCGTGCCGAAACGAGAAACTCGACATTGCCCTCGGGTCCGGTGATCGGGCTTTCGACAATACCTTCCACTGTCCATCCGCTGCTCTCAAGCCATTCGCAGACGTCGTTGCAGACCCGCTTGTGCAGCGCCGGATCGCGCACCACGCCGCCCTTGCCGACCTCACCCTTGCCCACTTCGAACTGCGGCTTGATCAGAGCCACCAGCCGGCACGGCGTCGCCGCGAGCCTGAGCGGCACCTCCAGCACTTTGGCCAGGGCGATGAAGCTGGCATCACAGACCACCCAGTTGCACGGCGCGTCGATCAGCTCCGGAGTGAGCAGGCGCGCACTGGTCTGTTCCAGCACGGTGACGCGCGGATCGGTACGCAGCTTCCAGGCAAGCTGGTTGGTCCCCGAATCTACCGCAAAGACCCGCGCCGCGCCCTTGCTCAGCAGCACATCGGTGAAGCCGCCGGTCGAACTGCCAATGTCCATCGCTACCGCCCCTGCGGGGTCGAGACCGAAATGTTCGATTGCGTGCGCCAGCTTGATCCCCCCGCGCGAGACCCACGGATGATCGCGCCCGCGCACGTCCAGAGGCGCGTCCTCGGCCAGGGGCTGGCCGGGCTTGGCGAGCTTGGTCTCACCCGAAAATACCAGTCCGGCCAGCACCAGCGCCTGGGCCCGGGCGCGGCTTTCGACGAGCCCGCGGGCTACCAACAGTTGGTCAACGCGTTGTTTTGCGGCGGGGCGGGGTTTGTTCGGGGCGGTCATCTCTTGTCCTGTGCGCGGCCTCATTCCATAGGGAGGCGATGAAGGCAAATTCCCTGCGGTTCGCGATCGGCGCGACACTCCTGTCGGCGCTGGCTGCTTGCGCCGCACCGCCCGAGCCTGCGCCGGTTCGGGTTGCGCCTCCTCCTCCTACGCCTTCACCCACACCTGCCCCGTCGCCGCCGCCTGCTCGATCGACCGCCACCAACTGGCGCGACATGCCAGCCACAGCCGGGATCTGGACCTGGAGCAATGCGGGCGGTGTATCACGCGCAAATTTCGCCGGCGGTTTGCTATCGCTGAGCTGCGACAAGGCCAGCGGACTGGTGGCCATCGCCCTGCGCGGAGAAGCAGCAGGCCCGGTGCCGCTCACCGTGCATACTGCCAGCCAGCGGCGGACGCTTAATGCCCAACCCTATTCCGGACCACCTGCGGTCGTCGCTGCCAGCTTGGCTGCCCATGATGACTTGCTTGATGCCGTGGCGTTCAGCCGGGGTCGCTTCGCGGTCGAGGCGATCGGATTCGCGCCGGTTTATGCGCCCAGCTGGCCCGAAGTGAGCCGCGTGATCGAGGATTGCCGCTAGGGCCAGCGCGCCTTGCACGTTGCAGGCCGAAGCGGGGAATACTGACTACAAAAAAATTCTCGCAAGACTTGTTGTGCATCGCAAAATGATTCACATCTTACGACAAGGACGGGGAAGCCCTCCCGGGTCAGCCGTCCTAGCCGCGCAAGCGGCGAACTTGGCTTCAACAGCGCGAAAGGAGGTGACCGATGTCTCATGGTTCAGCAGAGGGGTCGGTAATCCGCAGCGCGAGGCATTATCGCTGAATTTCGATTAGGCGATAAAGGCTTCGTAAGCGGCGCTTCCGGCCGCTGACCATGCGAAGGGCCGCTTCCGGCATAGCCGGGGCGGCCCTTCTCATTTGTGCCTCTTCCCAAGCGCAAGGATTCCCCGTAAGTCCGATTGCGATAAATGCACTTATCATTAATTTCTTTTCACTTGAGATTTGCGTAATTTTATTTCAATTCGCATTGCCTCAGGAGAGGAGCACCAGAATCATGGCGACAATCGCCGCAGAACGCCTGTCATTCACCCGCCTGCCGCACCCCGCCCCGGCCAATGCCGAGGCACGGGCCGCCGTGCTCGCAAATCCCGGTTTCGGCAGTCATTTCACCGATCACATGATCGTGATCGAATGGAGTGAAGGACGTGGATGGCACGATGCCGTGATCGCGCCGCGCGGGCCGATCGCGCTCGATCCGGCCGCAGCGGTGCTGCATTATGCGCAGGAAATCTTCGAAGGGCTCAAGGCCTATCGCCAGGCTGATGGCAGCATTGCCCTGTTCCGGCCCGAGGCCAATGCGTCACGCTTCAATTCCTCGGCTCAGCGCCTCGCCATGCCAGAGCTGCCTGAAGAGATCTTCGTCGAGGCGGTGAAGCAACTGGTCGCCGCCGATCAGGACTGGTTTCCCACGGTCGAGGGCGGCTCGCTTTACCTCCGCCCGTTCATGATCGCGACCGAGGCATTCCTCGGGGTGCGCCCGGCCAAGGAATACAAGTTCATCGTCATCGCCAGTCCGGCGGGCAACTACTTCAAATCCGGCGCACCGGCGGTGTCGATCTGGGTCAGCCAGTACACCCGCGCGGCTCCTGGCGGCACCGGGGCGGCCAAGTGCGGCGGAAACTATGCCGCCAGCCTGGTCCCTACCGCCGAGGCTTTCGCCCGAGGTCACGATCAGGTCCTGTTCCTGGATGCCGCCGAGCACAAGTGGATCGAGGAGCTGGGGGGCATGAACCTCTACTTCGTCTTTGCCGACGGCAGCCTGATCACGCCCCCGCTGACCGGCACGATTCTGCCCGGCATCACCCGCGACAGCCTGATGGCACTGGCCCGTGATGAGGGGCTCGAGGTCCGCGAAGAGCGCTACAGCCTTGATCAGTGGCGCGCCGATGCGCAATCGGGCAAGCTGGTAGAGTGCTTCGCATGCGGCACTGCGGCCGTGGTCACTCCTGTCGGCAAAGTCTGCGATGAAAACAATGAATTCGTCATCGGCAGCGGCGGTCCCGGCCAGCTCACCGGCAAGCTCAAGGCCCGCCTGGTAGCGATCCAGCGCGGCGAGGCTCCGGACCCGCACGGCTGGGTGCTGAAGCTATGACTTTTTGCGAGTAGTCAGCCCTTGAGGTAAAACCGGGATGCACGACAGGTTTGACCGACGCGCTTTCATGGCCGCAACCAGCGTGGCTTTTACTGCACTGGTCGCGGCCTGTGGCGATGGATCAGGCGGCGGGGTGACGGCACCCTTGCCGACATCCACCCCCACCACTCCCCAACCAGTCGGCTATGGGGCACTGCTATCCGATCCCGCAGCACTGCTCGACTTGCCGGGCGGCTTTTCCTACCGGGTGATCTCCAGCGAAGGCATGGCAATGTCTGATGGAGGGCAAGTGCCGGGCAATTGCGACGGCATGGGCTGTTTTGCGCTACCAGGTGGACGCATAGCACTGGTGCGCAATCACGAGCTTTCCCCAGGAGCCGCGGCAGGTGCGATCCTGGCATCCGGCTATGACAGCACCACAGCTGGCGTAGTTCTGCCCGGCGGCACCACCACGATCGTGCTCGATTCCGCGACGCTTGCGGTTCAAGCCCAGTTCCGCTCGCTGGCGGGCACAATCCGCAACTGCGCGGGCGGCGTCACGCCCTGGGGCAGCTGGCTGTCCTGCGAGGAAGACGTCACCAACGCCGGCAGCGGCGTAGGGCGAGACCACGGATATGTGTTCGAGGTGCCGGCAGGAGCAACGGCGCCCGTCGCCCCTGTCCCGCTGACTGCCATGGGGCGGTTCCGTCACGAAGCTGCGGTGGTGGATCCGGCTTCGGGCGCAGTGTTTCTGACCGAGGATCGGGACGACGGCCTGTTGTATCGCTTTCTGCCCAGCCAACCAGGCAATCTGGCCGCGGGCGGGCAGTTGCAGGCGCTGGCCTTTGTGGACGGGCGGACCGACACCCGCAACTGGAGCTCGGCCGCGATCACTGCGGGCCAGTGGGCCAGTCTGCGCTGGATCGATCTTTCGCAACCCCAGGCACCCGTTGACGATCTGCGCCAGCGCGGCTTGGCAGCCGGCGCGGCGCGTTTTGCCCGCGGCGAAGGTATCCATGTGGGCCGCGGTGAGCTTTACTTTGTCTGCACCTCGGGCGGTGCAGCCAGGCTTGGCCAGGTCTTCCGGCTCGATCTCTCCGGCACCGGCAGCCGATTGCAACTGTTCTACGAATCCAACGATGCCAGCCAGTTCAACTTCGGCGACAACATCACCATTGCCCCTGATGGCCAGCTGATTGTCTGCGAGGATCAGGGAATGCCCCCGATCGACAATCATCTGCGCGGAATCACCCCGCAAGGCGTTGCCTATCCGATCGCGCGGCTGCGCACTTCCAGCGAACTGGCCGGTGCATGCTTTTCTCCGGATGGCCGGATCCTGTTCCTCAACGTTTACAGTCCGGGCCGGACGCTGGCGATCGCCGGTCCATGGCAGCATCTGGCCTGAGGCTTCCCTTCGCGGGCGGCCTCGCATAGAGCCTGCGCATGTCCCTCCCGCCCGATCGCCTTGAACGCTTTGCCCGACATATCGTGCTGCCTGAAGTGGGCGGTGCGGGACAAGTCGCGCTGGCGGCGGCGCATGTGGTGCTGATCGGCTGCGGCGGGATCGGGTCTCCAGCATTGCAGTATCTGGCGGCGGCGGGCGTCGGCCGGCTTACGCTGATCGATGACGATACCGTCGACCTATCGAACCTCCAGCGCCAGACGGTGTTCACGCCCGCCGATGTAGTCCGCCCCAAGGCCGAAGTCGCGGCGGAATGGACGCAGCGGTTCGATCCGGCCATCGCGGTCCGCGCGGTCATCGGACGGGTGACGGTGGATAATGCAGCGCGAATGCTCGATGGCGCGACCCTTGTGCTGGACGGGTGTGACAACTTCGCAACCCGGCTGGCGGTATCCGATGCCTGCGTGAAGCTTGGTATTCCGCTGACCAGTGCTGCTGTCGGGCGCTTTCAGGGCCAGGTCGCCAACTTCGCCGGGCACCTTCCCGGTCAGGCTTGCTATCGCTGCTTCGTGGGCGACGCGTTTGACGCCGAGGACTGCGACAGCTGCGCCGCCGATGGCGTGCTCGGCGCTTTCGTCGGCACGGTCGGCACTTTTGCGGCGATGCATGCAATGCGGGTGCTGCTGGCGGGGCACGCAACGCTGGGTGAACCCATGTGGGGCCAACTCCAGCTGTTCGACGGCATGGCGCCGAGCCTTCGGGCAATCAGGATCCCGAGGGACGATAGTTGCTCGGGCTGCTCAGCCGCCTAGCAGCTCCTCTACCCATTCCGGCACCACTTCGCCCGCGGGACCGTGGCGGCACTCGTGGAACAGGTATGAGCCTTGCGAGGGTTCGAGATTGAGCTCCAGCGTCCGCGCACCAAGTTCGCGTGCCGACTGGACGAACCCGGCGGCGGGATAGACCGCGCCCGAGGTGCCGATCGAGACGAACAGGTCCGCCTCGCGCAGCGCTGCGTAGATCTCGTCCATCCGGTAAGGCATTTCTCCGAACCAGACGATGTCGGGTCGCAATGCGGGCGATCCGCAGTTGGGACACGGCGGACGGTCGAGCAAGGGGTCGCGCCAACGGTGGCGGGCATCGCAGAAAGTGCACCAGACGCTCAGGTGCTCACCATGCATGTGGATCAGGCGGCGCGATCCGGCGCGCTCGTGCAGGTCGTCGACATTCTGCGTGACCAGCAGCAGCTTGCCTCCCCATCCGGCATCGAGCCGGGCCAATGCATCATGCGCCGGGTTGGGCGCTTTCGTCTGGATCGCCTCGCGCCGCGCATCGTAAAAGCGCAGGACCAGGTCCGGATCGCGCGCAAATGCCTCGGGTGTGGCAACGTCTTCCACCCGGTGGTTCTCCCACAGCCCGCCGGCGCTGCGGAAGGTGTCGATCCCGCTTTCGGCGGAAACCCCGGCGCCAGTGAGAATCACGATATTGCGGATATTGCTCATGTCGCCCATGAAGCACGCCCGGAACAGGAGTGGCAATGACACGGATCGGCATCATCGGCAGCGAAGGGCGCATGGGCAATGCGCTGGCGGACGCAATCGCGGCGGCGGGCCAGACGCTGGCCGGCGGGATCGACAAGGGAGGCAATGTCCTGGCGTTGGCGCACCTGTCCGACGTGCTGGTCGATTTCTCCAGCCCGCATGCGCTCGAGGCCAATCTCGACGCGGCGATGGCGGCGGGCGTGCCGATCCTGATCGGCACCACCGGGCTGGAAGAACGCCACCATTTCCTGATCGACCATGCCGCCGAGAGCCTAGCCGTCCTGCAGACCGGCAACACCTCGCTCGGGGTTAACATGCTGGCCTGGCTGGTGCGCGAAGCCGCCAGTCGGCTGGGCGAAGACTGGGACATCGAGATCGTCGAGACCCACCATCGCATGAAGGTCGATGCACCTTCCGGCACGGCCCTGTTGCTGGGCGAGGCGGCGGCAAAGGGCCGCGGGGTCGCACTCGGCGATCACAGCGAACGCGGACGCGACGGGATCACCGGCAAGCGCGCGGAAGGCGCGATCGGCTTCGCCAGCCTGCGCGGCGGGACCGTGGCGGGCGATCATTCGGTGCACTTTCTCACCGACAACGAGCGGTTGAGCTTCTCCCACCTCGCCGAAAACCGCGGCATCTTCGCCAAAGGGGCGATCCGCGCGGCGCAGTGGCTGGTCGGGCAACCCAAGGGCCGCCACACGATGGCGCAGGTGCTCGGACTTTGAAGCGAGACGATATTTTCGAATTCTTCCGCCGACTGGCCGAACTCAATCCCGATCCGCAGACCGAGCTTGAGTTCGGCAATACCTATCAGCTGCTCGTGGCGGTGGTGCTTTCCGCGCAGTCGACCGACGTAGGCGTCAACAAGGCGACCCGGGCGCTGTTTCGCGAAGTGAAGACGCCCGCGCAGATGGTTGCGCTGGGCGAGGAAGGGCTCAAGCAGCACATCAAGACCATCGGCCTGTTCAACACCAAGGCCAAGAACGTGATCGCGCTCTCCGAAATCCTCGCCCGCGATTTCGGCGGCGAAGTGCCGGCTGATCGCGACGTGCTGACCGGACTGCCTGGCGTTGGTCGCAAGACCGCCAACGTGGTCATGAATTCCGCATTCGGGGCCGAGACCTTTGCGGTCGATACCCATATCTTCCGGGTCGGCAATCGCACCGGGCTGGCCAAGGGCAAGACAGTGCTGGCGGTGGAAAAGCAGCTGGACCAGAAGGTGCCCGCGCCCTTCCGGGTCGGGGCGCACCATTGGCTCATCCTGCACGGCCGCTACATCTGCAAGGCGCGCACGCCCGAATGCTGGCATTGCCCGGTGGTGGACCTGTGCGCTATGAAGGGCAAAGTGCTGGAACCGGGGGCCGCACAACGGAGTAAGCCATGAAGCTGAAGCACGTTGCAACCCTCACTCTCGCGGGCCTCGCCCTGGCCGGGTGCCAGAACCGCACCGCAGCCAGCGCGCCTTCCAGCAAGGTGCCCGAAGCCAAGGTCGTCGGCGAGGCGGTGAGCTGCCTGCACCGTAACGATTACCGCGAAACGCGGGTGCGCGATGATCGCACGATTGATTTCATAGGCTCGGGCGGCCGGGCCTGGCGCAACACGCTCCCCTATACCTGCAGCGGTCTGGGCTTCAACGAGGCCTTTGGCTATTCGACCTCGATCAGCCAGCTATGCAGCACCGACATCATCTGGGTGATCGAGCAGGGCAGCGAAGCCCGCCGCGGTGCCTCGTGCGGGCTGGGCAAGTTCGTGCCGGTGGAACTTCCGAAGTAGCAGTCACTGCCCCGGATCGAGGTGCAACCCCTTGCGCCCATGTTCGGGCGTATCGGCCGGCGCATGGACCGGCTCGACATCGGGGTCCATCATCGGTTGCAGCATGCCTTCCCAACGCGTGATGACCGAAGTCGCCACTGCATTTCCCACCACATTGGTAGCGGTGCGGCCCATGTCGAGGAAGAAATCGACGCCGAGCAGCAGGAACACGCCCTCCGCCGGCAGTCCGAACTGCGTCAGCGTGGCCGAGATCACCACCAGGCTGGCGCGCGGCACGCCGGCGATGCCCTTTGAGGTGATCATCAAGGTCAGCAGCATCAGGATCTGCTGGGTGGCGGATAGGTGCACGCCATAGGCCTGCGCGATGAACAGCGTCGCGAAGCTGGTGTACATCATCGAGCCGTCGAGGTTGAAGCTGTAGCCCATTGGCAGGACGAAGCCCGAGATGCGGCGCGGCACGCCGAAGCGGTCGAGCTGTTCGAACAGCTTGGGCAGCGCCGCTTCCGAGCTGGCGGTGGAGAAAGCCAGCAGGATCGGCTCGCGGATATAGCGCGCGAGATGCAGCACCCGCTTGCCGAGGAAAATGCCGCCCAGCCCGAACAGAATGATCCACAGCAGCGACAGCCCGAAATAGAACTCCCCGACGAAAATGCCGTAAGTCTGGATGATCGAAATGCCCTTGGTGGCGACCACTGCGGCGAGCGCGCCGAACACCGCGAACGGAGCGGTCCGCATCACGTAGTCGGTGATCTGCAGCATCAGCAACGCCAGCGCGTCGCAGCCCCTGACCAAAACGGCGCCCCGTTCGCCAAGCGCCGACAGTCCGACGCCGGCGAAGAGTGAAAAGACCAGGATCTGCAGGACATTGTTCTTGGCCATCGCGTCGAACACGCTGGTCGGGAAGATCTCGAGCACGAAGTGGCGCAAGGTGAACTCGCTGGTGGCGAGCTCGGGGCCTCCGGTCGGCGCGGTGAACTCCAGCCCGACGCCGGGCTGGAACAGGTTGACCAGCACCAGGCCAAGCCCGATCGAGACGAGGCTGGCGGTGATGAACCAGCCGAGCGCCCGCCCGCCAATCCGCCCCAGCGCCGCCGCATCACCCATGCTGGCGATACCGGTGACTAGCGTCGCAAAGATCAGCGGGGCAATGATCATCTTGATCAGGTGCAGGAAGACATCGGGCAGTAGCCGCAGATAGTCGGCCCAGGCCGCCAGAGCCGGATCGTCGGGGGCGTAGTGGCGATTGAGCGCCCAGCCCAAGAGCAGACCCAGCACCATGCCGATAACAATGAAAAGGGTCAGCCTGCGGGCCATGCGCGATCCTTGATGGAATTGATTTCGCGCGAGACTAACAGCGCCCTGCTCGCCGTCAATCAGCCCGCCAGCGCGGCTAGGGCAATACGGCGGTAGATGCGGACCAGCGTCTCGAGATCAGGAATCGACACAGCCTCGTCGCGCTTGTGCATCGTGGCGTTGCACAGGCCGAACTCGATCACCGGGCACAAGTTCTTGAGGAACCGCGCATCGGAGGTGCCGCCACTCGTCGAGGCTTCAGGTACGATACCGGTTTCGGCCTCGACCGCAGCGGCGACCAGTTCGGAGAAGGCACCCGGCGGAGTCAGAAATGCCTCGCCCGAGATCACCGGACGCGCCGTCCCGCGATGGCGAGCGGCGATGTCGCTCACCCGGTCGGCCAGACCCTGCCCGGTGTGTAGATCATTGAAGCGGATCGAAATCCGCGCGCTGGCCCGCGATGGGATGACGTTGGTTGCCGGATTGCCGATGGCGATGTCGGTGATCTCGAGGTTCGAGGCCTGAAACCAGTCTGTGCCCGCGTCCAGCACCAGCGCATCGAGTTCGGCGAGCATGGCGACTAGTCGCGGCGCGGGATTGTCGGCCAGGTGGGGATAGGCCACGTGCCCTTCCCGTCCCTCGACGTCGAGCCAGATGTTCACCGAGCCGCGCCGCCCGATCTTCATCGTATCGCCCAGCCGGGCGACCGAGGTCGGCTCGCCCACCAGGCACAGATCGGGAATCGCACCCACACCGCGCATGTGCTCGATCAGGGCAACCGTGCCGTATTTCGCCGCGCCTTCCTCGTCCCCGGTGATGATCAGGCTGATCGTCCCGGCCTCGGCTGGCACCTCGTGCAGCGCGCAGACCATCGCCGCGATCGAGCCCTTCATGTCGACCGCGCCGCGCCCGTAGAGCAGCTCGCCGCGCCGCTCGGGGGCGAAGGGCGCGCTGGCCCAGCCCTCGCCCGGTGGAACGACATCGACATGGCCGGCATAGGCGAAGTGGCGGCTACCTTCCGGACCCTGACGGATAGCGAAGAGGTTCTCAACCGGGCCATCGGGCGCGGAGCCAGTGATGAAGCGATGCACCGCAAAGCCCAGCGGCGCGAGCTGCGCCTCCAGGCAATCGAACACCATACCCTCCGCCGGAGTAACCGAGGGGCAGGCGATCAGCGCCTCGGCGAGGCTCGCGACATCTGGGGCTTCAACCATCACCGCAATCGCATATGGTGTCGGCACGAAGGTGACAAGCCAAGGAGCGGTACCCATGCCCAAGATCGATCTGGACGCGATCCCGCAAGTCAACACAACCGGCTACCCCGAGCCGTTCGATCGCGAGGTGCAAGGCCGCTGGTACCGCCGGCTCGCGCCCTCCACCGGGTTGACCGAAATGGGCGCAAGCCATGTGGTGCTCAAACCGGGCGCTTGGTCATCGCAGCGCCATTGGCACGAAGGGGAGGACGAATTCGTGGTGATGCTGAGCGGCGAAGCCGTGCTGGTCGATGACGAAGGCCGGACTGTGCTGCGTCCCGGCGATCTCGTCGCCTGGGCGAAGGGTGTCCGCAACGGTCACAGGGTTGAAAACGCCGGCACCGCCGATTGCAGCTTCATCGTCTTCAGCGCCGGGGACCGCGCCGGCGGCGGGGCCTATTCCGACATCGACATGGTCTTCACCCCAGAAGGCTTTCAGCACAAGGACGGGACGCCCTATCCCGCGCGGGGGAACTCCTAGCGCCGTCGAATAAGGAAGCCCGTGCGCGGCATGACGCTGCGCACGGGCTAGCCTTTCAGAACCCTAGAACGTGTAGCCGAAAGTCGCGCCGTAGGTCCGCGGCGGCATCAGCGTGCCACCTACCGTCCGGCTGGTCGCAACGGCATAGCTGCCTGACCAGACCAGCTTGTCGAACAGGTTCTTGACCCAGACGTTGACCGAGAAGCGGTCGCTCGCATCGCGCCACATCGCGTTCGCATCGACCATCGTATAGCCATCCTGGGCCAGACGGCTGTCGTTGAACTCGGTGTGGAACTGCTTCGAACGATAGGCGATGTTGCTGGCCAGCGTCACGCTGCTGCCCGACGCCATGTCGATCCGATACTGCGGATTGAAGTTAAAGCTCCATTCCGGCGACATGCGGGTGAAGTTGCCTGACAGGTCCTGATCGGGAACGCTGCTGCCGCCCGGACCGAACAGCGCGGAATTGAGCGGGTCCTTCGAGAAGAACTTGGTGAACTTCGAATTGAGGTAGGCGATGGAGCCGTCAAGCGACAGGGCGGGAACCGGTTTCCAGCGCCATTCCAGTTCGGCGCCGTAAGCCCGTGACTGGGCTGCATTCTCCAGCTGGCTGGCGAAGAACGGCGGATTGGCGATCGGGAAGGTACGCTGGAACTGCGCATTCGACAGGCGGTGGTAGAACACGGCAAGGTTGGCCTGAATCGTCCCGGCCGAATACTTCAGGCCGCCTTCGAATGCCTCGACCTTCTCGGGATTGACGAAGGGGGTGACTTGCGCCGCCGAGGTGCGGCGCGAGCCGATCTCGGCAGTGCCGCTCTTGAAGCCGCGCGACCAGTTGAAATAGAGCATCGTGTCGTCGTTCGGGCGGAATTCGAAGCCGAGCGAAGGCGAGAAATCGTCCCAGCTCTTGATCGAATCCCACTTGAGCGGATCGAGCACGAACCCGGTCGCAGCCGAGCCGACGCCGGAATTGCTCAGATAGTGCCGCTCTTCCCACGAGTAGCGGCCGCCCGCCTTGAGCGAGAACTGCTCGGACAAATCGTAGGTCAGGTTGGCGTAGGCCGCCCAGGTCTTCACATCGAGGTTGCCGTCAAACTGGACCCGGAAGGGGTCGGTGTTGGTCAGCACGTCATAGCCGATGTGGTTTTCCACCCGGATGTGATCCTCCAGGTAGAACAGGCCGGCGACCGCATGCAGGCTGCCCGTCTCGACGTTGAACTGCAGGTCCTGCGAGAACTGATGTTCGAACACCGGCTGCCAGTGGTTGGCGCTGGTCTGGGTGGCCGACGTCTGCGCCAGCTTGTAGCCGAGATAGCTCGACATATCGAAGTCATGGAAGAAGTGCGCGCGGAACTTGCGGTAGCTGGTGATCGACTTGACGGTCAGCACATCGCTGGCGTCGATCGTCGCGGCGCCCGTTACGGCCCATTGCCGGCGGTCGTTGATCGGATCGAAATTGGTATTCAAGTTGCGCACGTTTTTGGCGAACGACGCCGCTGATCCGTCCGCATTCAGGCGCTGTCCCAGCGAGGTGAGGCTCGCGGTGGTCGTGCCGGGGAACGAGATGGCGCGGAACTTGATCGCCAACGACTGATCGTCTTCCGCGTGATACTCGCCCGTGAGCAGGAACGAGAAGGTTTCTGACGGGCGGAAATCAAGATGGCCGCGGAGTGACAGCTGCCGGGCGTTGTCGATATCGTGCTTGGTGTATTCGTTGATGCCGTAGCCGTCACGGTGGATGTACTGGACCGCAACGCGGCCATTGATCCCCTCGGCGAGCGGACCGCCGACCGCAGCATCGGTCTGCGCAAGAAAGGCATCGCCGCCAAAGGTCTGGCGAATGTAGCCATCGAGGTTATCAGTCGGCTTGGCGGTGATTAGGTTGACCGTGCCGCCGGTGGCGTCGGCCATAGAGCGTGCCCTGCGGGCCGCGCAGCACTTCCACCCGCTCCAGGTCGAACATCGAACCGAGCTGGGCTTGGGCCAGGCTGACCACGGCGCCATCGACATGGAGCGCAACCGACGGGTCGACGCCCGGCAGCGAGCTCGACAAGCCAATGCCGCGGATGAACAGCTTGGCGAAGTTGAAGTCATTGCCGAAGCTGCTGCTCGGGACGAGGTTCTGCAGGCTTTCGATGGTGACCGTGTTGCTGTTCGACAGCTGCTCGGCGCCCACAGCTGAAACGGACAAGGACACGTCGGACAAGGCCTGTGCCCGTTTTTGCGCCGTGACGACGATCTCCGACCCGTCGTCGCCGGCTTCCTGCGCGTACGCGCTGGCTGGCAGCAGCGCCACCAGCGCTGCGGCAGATCCGGCCCATACCAGGCGGGATGCAGAATTGTTCAAGCGTGTCCTCATGGCAGACCCCTCACTTGCAATAGTTGTGTTCTCCAACCATTGTTAAGGGATATTCCCGAGCATGCAAGACCCGGAATCGGTGTGTTGATCTAGCGCAATCGAAACAGGAACCCCGGCGCACGGTGCCGGATGGGCAACGCGCTGGTGAAGCCGGTTGCAAAGGGAATTGTGAACGTTGCGTTGGCCGAATGGCGGCAGGGTTCAGACCGTGGCCGGCTCCAGCGTCCTGCCCCTGATCAGGTCAGCAGCCTTTTCGCCGATCATCAGGGTCGGAACGTTCGTATTGCCCGAAGGGTCGTCCGGCATCACGGAAGCATCGGCGACCCGCAGGTTTTCGAAGCCGTGGACGCGCAGCTGCGCATCTACAACCGCCATATCATCGATGCCCATGCGGCAGGTGCCGCAGGCGTGATGGCGGTGCTCGGCCTGCTGGCGGATTGCCGCCTCGAGTTCGGCATCGCTTTGTGCGGCGGCTCCCGGGAGCAGCTCTTCAGCGATCAGTTCGCGCATCGGGGATTGTTCGAACACAGCGCGGCTCTGGCGCACCGCACTGATCATCGCCGGCATATCGGCCGGATCGGTGAACATGTTGAACCGAATGCGCGGCAAATCGAGCGGGTTGGCCGACCGCAGCTTTACCCAGCCGCGCGACAAGGCATGCAGGATGCCGACCCGGGCGGTGAAGGCATAGACCGGCGGTTTGGTCAGCCCCGGCACCCACAATTCCGCATGCTGGTGGATCGGCATGATAATGATCTGCACGTCCGGCCGGATCAGATCAGGCCGGCTGCGCATGAACAGGTTGGCGACCGTGCCGGCGGTCGAGAACGGCCCCTCGCCGGTCACCGCCCACTGCATCACCGCCATGGCCGCGCGATCGAGCCGCAAGTAGCGGGTCAGCCCAATCTCGCCACTGGCGCGGTAGATGTTGAGCAGGTTGGGATGCTCCTGCAGGTTCTCGCCCACGCCAGGCAGGTCGCGGACCACGTCGATCCCGATTTCGCGCAAGTGGTCGGCCGGACCGATCCCAGAGTGCATCAGCAAGTGGGGCGAGCTGTAGGTGCCCGCACAGACGATCACCTCGCGTTCGGCCTGAACGGTCTCGCGTTGGCCCTTGCGGATGAATTCCACCCCGGTGGCGCGGGTGCCTTCGGTGAGGACACGGGTGGTCTGGGCCCCGGTCATCACGGTGAGGTTGGAGCGCGTCTTCATCGCCGGATGCAGATAGGCCCGGGCGGTGCTGGCACGGCGCCCGCCATTGGTGGTCACCTCGATCCGGCTGATCCCGTCCTGCGTCTCGCCATTGTGATCGTCGCAGGCCGGGAAGCCCGCGTTGATGGCGGCTTGGCGCAGTTCGGGGAAATAGCATTCGGGCCGGTCCACCGGGACATTGCCCACCGGACCGTCAGTCCCATGATAAAGGCTATCGCCACGCCAGCTCGATTCAAGCTTGCGGAAATACGGCAAGACATCGGAATAGCCCCACCCTTCGAGGCCCTGCTGGCGCCAGCCTTCGTAGTCGAAACGGCTCCCCCGCACGTTGATCATGGCGTTGATCGAAGAGCAGCCGCCTAGAGTGCGTCCGCGCAGGATCGGCAGCTTTCGCCCTTCCAGCCCCGGCTCGGGATCGGTCTCGTAAGGCCAGATATAGGGCTTGGATCGCGCCACTTTGGGAAAGGCGATCGGCATGGCCATGAAGGGGTGGTCATCGCGCCGGCCCGCCTCGAGCAGCAGCACGGAGACGTCGGCATCCTCGCTCAGCCGCGCGGCGACGATGGAGCCGGCCGAGCCTGAACCGATCACGATGTAGTCAAATCGCTTCATCACCGCTCCGGACATGGCGAAGCCAGGTGTGCCATTACCATGTCCCTCTCCCTGCCGTTTTTGGACCGGCCGCAGTGCGGCTTTCCTGCTGCTCAGCAGAAATGCCGAGCGATAAACTTCACAAGTTAATAATCACAGGCGCAACAAAGGGCAAGCCTCTACAGGAAGATTCGTTTGCCCCCGGCGGAGCAGGCACAACAGGAGGCGGGAGATGAGCGCGGGAAAGAACATACCGCCATTCGAGCAGTCGATAGCGGCGATCGTTCTGGGCACGAAGGAGGCCGTACTCGCGCCGATGCGGCCCAAACTGCGCGAATACAACATCACCGAGCCGCAATGGCGGGTGATGCGCGTGATCAACGATCGCGGCACGACGGATGCCACCGGCCTTGCCGAGGTCGGCCTGCTGCACGCGCCCAGCGTGACGAGAATTCTCAAGGAGCTTGAGGAGCGCAGGCTGGTCGTGCGCAAGACGGACCCGGCGGACCGCCGCCGCGCAGTGGTGACACTGTCCCCGGCCGGCCGGGCGGTCGTCAAGGAAGTCGCCACCGACGTCGTCCGCCTGATCGGCGTCTACGGCGAACGTTTCGGAGTGAGCCGGCTTGAACAGTTGCTCGAAGAACTCAAAGCGCTCTCGGCAGCCATCAAGGGAGTGGAGTAGCCGCGCCGGGACGGGCGTCCGCCGATTTGCAGTTGCGCCAGAATACTTATCGCGTTAAGTTATTAGTCGAAATCCGCTGCGGCGGAACAACCAATGGGAGATACCTCATGCACAAAGTCGTCGTGCTTTATCCGCCGCAGCCCGATCCCGAGGCGTTCAAGGCCTATTACGAGAGCACGCATCTGCCGCTGGCGCGCAAACTGCCCGGCCTGCTGGCGATGCGTTACAGCTTTTCCGTAGCTTCGCCGGCCGGAGAATCTCCCTACTTCTGCATCTTCGAGGCGGACTTTGCCGACGGCGCAGCACTGGGCGCGGCGCTGGCCTCGCCCGAGGGGCAGGCAGTTTCGGCCGATGTGCCGAATTATGCCAAGGTAGCCCCCGTGCTGATCCATTACCCCTGCGGCGCGAGCATGTGAACGGCGCCACATCACGAGGCTGACTTGATGACTACCTATGCACTCGGCGATCTGATTGATGATCGTCCGCAGGATGGCGTGTTTCGCATAAACCGTGCGCTGTTCGCCGATCCCGACATCTACGAACTTGAAATGCAGCGCATTTTCGAGGGCGGATGGGTGTTTATCGGTCTGGCGACCCAGGCCGAGAACCCGAACGACTATTTCTCGGGTTTCATCGGCCGGGTGCCGATCATCGTCAGCCGCGATGGGCAAGGGATGCTGCGCTGCTTCGTCAACGCCTGCCCGCATAAGGGTGTGCGGCTGGTGCAGAAGAAATGCGGCAATGCCAGCCGCCACGTCTGTCCCTATCACAGTTGGACCTTCGACAGCGCC
Source organism: Sphingomonadaceae bacterium (assembly GCA_947472735.1). GTDB lineage: Bacteria > Pseudomonadota > Alphaproteobacteria > Sphingomonadales > Sphingomonadaceae > Novosphingobium. The sequence continues at coordinate 38,671 of CANJBY010000012.1, forward strand.
GGCGTGAACCGCAACATCAAGTGGCAGAAGAGCGGCTGCTATGGCGCGGGGTTCGACGAAGAGAACCATGACCTCGCCCAGGTCGCGCGGTTCGAGGACTATCGCGGGCTGCTGTTCGCCAGTCTCAATCTCGACGTGCCCAGCCTCGCCGATTATCTTGGCGAAGCGCGCAAGCTGATCGACGTGGTGGTCGACAAGAGCCCGGAAGGCGTGCTCGAACTCGTACCGGGTCGAGTGACTTTCACTTATGCCGCCAACTGGAAGATGCAGCTCGAAAACTGCTCGGACCAGTACCACTTCACCTCGACCCATCCCAGTTACGTGCGCATCCTCGAGCAGCGGGCGAAGGAACAGGTCGACGAGGTCGTCCAATCCTCGATCGGCGCGGCGGACTTCTGGCAGGAAGATGCCAAGGGCGTTTCGGGCGGAACGATGAGCTTCGCGAATGGCCACGTTCTCAATTGGGGCGTGATGCCCGTATCCAATGCCCAGGCCGACTTCGAGCGGGCCGAGGAACTGGCCCGGCTGCACGGGGAAGCCAAGCGCAGCTGGATGTTCAACATGCGCAACCTCACTATCTTCCCGAACCTGCAGATTGCGGAAAACGCCTCAAGCCAGCTCAGGGTTATCCGACCGCTGGGCGCCGGAATGACCGAGATGCAGACCTGGTGCATCGGTCCGCGCGGAGAAAGCGCCGAAGCGCGCAAGTTCCGCATCCGCCAGTACGAGGACTTCTTCAACCCGACCGGTATGGCCACGCCTGACGACACCGTTTGCTACGAAGAAGCCCAGCTGGGCATGGCCCGGCAGGAGCGGCCGTGGCTGCAAGGCCATGCCCGGGGGCTTTCGGCATCGGTGGAGGGCGGCAATGCCTGGTCCGACCTGCTCGACATGCATCCGTCGCGCAGCGTGCTGGCCGATGCGCAGCTGTGCGACGAAAGTGTCTTCGCGAACTATTACCGCGCCTGGGCCGGCTTGATGAAGGGAGCCCTGGCATGAGCGCGCTCTCGACCGCTGATGCCGCCGCGCTGCTCTACCGCGAGGCGCTGCATCTCGATCGCTTCGATTTCGACAGCTGGCTGGTGATGTTCACGCCGGATTGCCTGTTCTGGATGCCCGCCTGGCGCGATGATGGCACCCAGACCGAGGATCCGGACAGTGAGCTTTCGCTGATCTTCTATCGCGGCCGCCGCAACCTGGAAGACCGGGTGCAGCGAATCCGCTCGGGCTTTTCGGTCGCCTCCGCAGTCATGCCGCGCGTATCGCATCAGATCGCCAACATCCTGTGCGAGGCGCAGGGCGACGGCAGCGTGACCGTGAACTCCTCATTTTCCGTCCACGTCTTCGACGTTCGCACCAGTCGCAGCCACGTCTACTTCGGGCGGTACGAACACCGGCTGGTGCAAGTGGATGGCGAATGGAAGATCGGCGAGAAGATCATTCGCTTGATGAATGATCTCGTGCCGACCATGCTTGACGTCTACAGCATCTAGAAGGGCCGCTCATGTCGCTGGAATCCGCCGCGCCGCGCATCGTCATTGTCGGTGCGGGGGCCATGGGCTGCCTGTTCGCCGCACGCCTCGCCGAACAGGGCGCGCAAGTCACGCTGGTCGATGTCGACCGCGCTCGGCTGGCGGCCATAGCGGCCGGCGGCATTGCGCTGACCGATGACCAGGGGAGCCGTACCGTGCCGGTCGGCGCTTCGCTGGCCGCTGAGGTTTCCGGTCCGGTTGACCTGGTCCTGCTGTTCACCAAGGGCCTCCACAGCGCCGCCGCCATCGCTTCGGTGAAGCACCTTGCCCAACCAGACACCCTTGCACTGACGCTGCAGAACGGCGTCGGTAATGCCGAACTGCTGGCCGAGGTCTTCGCGCCCGAATGCGTGTTGATGGGCACCGCGCACTTGCCCGCCGATCTCACCGGTCCTGCGGCGGTCGAAACTCACGGCTTCGCATACGTTACACTGGGTGGCTTCAGCTCCGCGGCGCATAACCACGCCGACGCCTCTGCCCGCTTGCTGACCAAGGCAGGGTTCGACGCCAAGATTGCCGAGGACATCAGCGCCACCGTCTGGGACAAGCTGGCTTTCAACGCGGCACTCAATGCCGTCGGCATGATCTGCGAAGTGCCCAATGCCGGCGTCGACAACGCGCACGGCCGCCGCATCGCCACCAAGGTGGTGCAAGAGACGGTGGCCGTCGCAACTGCGCGGGGGATCGCGCTGGATGAAGCAAAAATCCTCGCCACGGTCGATTCGGCGCTGCGAGAGCATGCTCATCACAAGGCGTCGATGCTGCAGGACCGTGAGCATGGCCGGCGGACCGAGATCGACACGATCACCGGTGCCGTCGCCCGCGAGGGCGCCCGGCTCGGCGTGGCAACTCCGGTTTGCGACACGCTGACCGACCTGGTCCGCGTGATCGAGCTTGCTTCCGCTTGACGGGGCGCAAAAACGAACGATGATCGGAAATGCCGAATGCCGGAGACAAATGCCGGCAGACCTTTGGGGATGATGCGATGACCACGGTTCGTTTTTCCAATACCTTTCGTAGTACTCTTTTCCTCGCCGCCGCACTGACGGCTGCGACGCTCGTTCCCGCTGCAGATGCAATTGCAGCAAAGCGGCACCATCATGCCCATCCGGCGCCGATCCAGATCATGAAGCAAGGCAGCTTCGAAGCTGGCGGCTCGATGCTGAGCGAAGAAGGCAAGGGCACGCTGAGCTGTGACCACGGCTATGTCGGCTATCAGATCCCGGTGAGCCCGCGGAAGATCGGCCTGTTCATGTGGCACTCTTCCAGTTCGCACGTTTGGGAGAACAACTGGACTGGCGGCGAAGGCTACCAGAGCATCGCGCTGCGCAAGGGCTACCCGGTCTACATCTGGGATGGTCCCCGCGTCGGGCGCGGCAACATGGGCTGCGAGGCCTATACCTACACCCCGACTATCGGGCAGGACCAGCGCAACCACGTGGCCTGGCGCTTTGGCACCAAGCCCGGCGAATGGTTCACCGGTGTGCAGTTCCCCACGGGCGACGCCAAGGCCTACGAACAGGCCATGCGCGCGCGTTATTACGAATTCGACATCGCGAAGAATGCGCACCTTGAGGGCGAGACCGGCGCCAAGGCAATTGATCAAACCGGCCCGGTGGTCGTGCTGACCAATTCAGCAGGCGACTGGCGGGCAATGTTCGCCGCGCTGAAGACCAACAACATCAAGGGTCTGGTCGCTTATGAGCCGGCCGCCTTCATCTTCCCCGAAGGAGAAGGCCCGCAAGGCCCAGAAACCGGCTTCGGCCCGACTCACGTTCCGCTGGCTGAATTCAAGCGCCTGACGCGCTTCCCGATCCAGATTGTCTGGGGCGATTTCACCGATGGAACGACCTGGGCCGACACGGTGAAGATCAGCCAGCAGTTCGTTGAAAGCGTCAATCGCCACGGTGGCAAGGCCGAAGTGTTGATGCTGCCTTCGGTCGGCATCCGCGGCAACACGCACATTCCGTTTGCCGATCTGAACAATCAGCAAGTGGCGGCGCAGCTCGACCTGTTCCTGCGCAAGAACGGGTTGGATGCGCGCTAAGCAGAGGATTTTTCCGAACCAACCCTGATCCGCTCACCCTGAGCCTGTCGAAGGGTGAGCGGAGGTTGGTTTCGACCTTCCGGTGAACCTTCGTCCTAAACGACCACCGCTTCGATCAGTGACGGCCCCGTGGCCGCAAAGGATGCCGCCAGTGCGGCTTCGAGCGCAGCGAGGTCGCTCACTTGCCGGACCCGGTCAATCCCGTGGCCCTTGGCAAGCGCGCAGAAGTCCAGCCCCGAGAGATCGGTGCCGACCACCTGCTGCATCCCGAAGGTCCGCCCGAATTCACGCAGGGCGTGGTACTTGCCGTTGTTGATAATCACGAAAGTGATGTCCGAGCCAAGCTGGAAGGCCGCGAACAAAGCCTGGATCGAATACATCGCCGAACCATCGCCGATGATCGCCACGATCTTTGCATCGGGCCGGGCCAACGCTACCCCGATCGCCGCCGGCATGGCATAGCCCAGGCCGCCACTGGCGGTAGTATAGAAGCCGTTTTCGCGGTTGATCGGCATGTGAACCTGCATCGGCGGACGGCTGGTCGGCGCTTCCTCTACCACGACACCATTTTGGGGCATCAGCTTGCCGATCGTTTCCAGCACCAGCCGGTCATCGAACACTGCGTGATCAAGCGCCGGCGCGGCGGGACGAGCGGGCGGAGCGGGACGGCTGGTCCTGGTGCACTGCGCCACCAGCGCTTCGGCGACTGCGCGGGTGTTACCGAGGATCGCATGGCCCACCGGCGCCCAGGCCAGCACGCCCGGATTGTCGCCCACGGTCCAGCATTCGCTTTCGACCGGCAGATGCGGGCCGGATCCTTCGGCATGATAGAGGTTCAGAGGACCGCCCATTGCGAGAATGAAGTCGTGATCCGCAAGCATCGCATTGATCGGCTCGCGGAAGGCAGGAAGGTAGCCGGCGAACAGTGGGTGCTCGGCCGGGAAGACGTTGCGACTGGCGTGCGGTGCAACAAACACCCGCGCCTGCTGCTGCTCCGCTAGCGCAACCAGCGCGTTCCAGGCGCCGTCGCGCGCGGTCCCCGCGCCGAGCACGAACGCAGGACTGCGGGCCTGCACCAGCGCGCGCGCCAGGCGGGCTATGGCAGCCGGATCGCCCGGGTTGAGTGTGGCAATTTGCCGGGCCGAAACCCAGTCACATTCCTCATCCCAGTCGTCGACCGGAACCGAGACGAACACTGGCCCGCAGGGCGGAGTCATCGCTTCGTAATAGGCCCGGGCGATCGCCAGCGGCACGTCCTGCGCCCGCGCGGGCTCGCAGGTCCACTTGACGAACGGCTGCGGGAATTCGGTCGCGCGCTGGGCATGGAGGAACGGCTCGTACGGCAGGATCGAGCGCGCCTGTTGTCCCGCAGTGATGATCAGCGGGGCCTGGTTCTTGAACGCTGCGAAGACGTTGCCGAGCGCATGGCCGGTGCCGGCGGAACTGTGGAGATTGACCATCGCCGCGTTGCCGGTGGCTAGCGCATAACCGTCGGCCATGCCGACCACCACGGCTTCCTGCAGCCCCAGGATGTAGCGAAAATCCTCCGGGAAATCGCGGAACATCGGCAGTTCGGTCGATCCGGGGTTGCCGAAGATGGTGGTCACGCCAAGCTCGCGCATCAGGCGGATCGTGGCGTCGCGTACGGTGGGCATCAATCTCTCCATTTACGGGCGGGCAGTCTGGCGCAGCCCGAATCGTCCTACAGGTCGGCTGTCGTATAGTCGGCCCGGGGCGTATAGGTAGAGAGCATCAGGTGCGGCAGTCCCGAATCCGCGATCACCACACGCTTGCGGATCTTCCACTTGCTATCGACCTTCTCGAGCAGATCGTATTCGCGGCCCTGTTCGATCAGCCGCGGGGGGCCCATCAGGTTGTCGTTGAGCAGCTGGGTCCACAAGCACTGCGCGGTCGCAGTGTCGCCGTCGATCTCGATCAGCAGGTTGCTCAGCAACATCCGGAAGGTGCCGTGGAGTGGCGGCTTGTCCTCCTTCACGGCACGATAGAGTTCGGCGATCTCTGCATGGGTGCGGCAGATCATCCCGTTCACGTCGAGCTCGGCATCGGCCAGGAAGAACTTGCCGAAGCCTTCGGGATCCCCTGCATCAAGCCCTAGGTAATAGCGGGTGAACAAGTCCTCGATGGCCTGGCGGTCAATCAGCGTCTGCAGCATTTGCGCATCTGGTGCACTGGACATCGGCTCTCTCCCCATCGTCCTTTCGCAATGGTTATCATGTGAACTTGTTTAGTCGCTCTGGCAAGACGAATGCGCCAGCGAAGGAGCTCACTTGCCAGGCTGCCGACCGGTAAGCCGCGCGTTGTCGCTGCGCGGTCCCAACCAGATGACCAGACCCGCCATGACCAGTAGCACCGCAGAAATCAGGAACGTATGGGTCATCGCGATGGTCAAGGCTTCCCGGTCAACGATGTTGGCCAGCGACGCTGCCGCTTGCTGCGGAGTCATACCCATCGCCTGGAACTGCCCCATTAAGTCCTCAGCGTTGAGACGCCCGACCATCTCGGATCTGGCGACACGCTGCTCGTTCCCCCAAATGGTCAGGATCAGCGATGCCGAAATGGCGAGCGCAATCGTACGGGTAAAGTTCTGCAGACCGGCCCCGGATGCCGCCTCTTCAGGGAGCACCGAACTCATGGTCGCATTGCTCAGCGCGATCATGATTATGGGCAGGGCCAGGCCCTGGAGGAGCATGACCGTCCCCATGCTCCAGAAGTCTATGCCGGTAAACCAGTAGCTGCGCCAAACCGCCATCGCCGCCATCCAGAATGCGGCTGCGGACACCAGGATGCGATGATCGACCAGCGGCAGCAGCCGGGCCGCCAATTGCGATGAAACCACGGCAGTCATCGCGGTAAAGGCTACCATCATCCCGGCCTGGGTCGCCGTGTATCCCATTGAAACCTGGAGCCACTGCGGAATCACGACCACGCTTGAAAAATACGCCCCGAACACGGTGGCGAAGGTGACGACGGCGGTCCAGTAACCGCGGTGACGGAACACCCTGAGGTTCACAATGGGGTGATCTTCCGTCAGCTCCCAGATGATGAAGGCCATGAAGCCGATCGCAGCCAGGATGGCCAGCATCACGATCTTCCAGTCACCGAACCAGTCATGATCGCGGCCGATGTCGAGCATGATCTGCAGGCAGGCGATCCAGAAGATCATCAGGCCCAGGCCGATCCGATCGATCGGTAGCTTCAACGTGGGAGTTTCGAGCCGGCGCAGCAGCGCATAGCCCGCGGCGGTGGCCAGTAGCGCGATCGGCACGTTGATCAGGAAGATCCAGTGCCAGCTCAGGTTGTCGGTCAACACTCCGCCGATGATCGGACCGAAGGCCGGCCCCATGGTAACCGTCATCGCCCACAGTCCGATCGCCACGGCCCGTTTTTCCGGGGGAAAGACGCGAACCAGCAAGGTTTGCGACATCGGCATGATCGGACCGCCGCACAGGCCCTGCCCGATCCGGCAGATCACCAGCATGTCGAGGCTGACCGACAATCCGCACAACAGCGAGAACACGCCAAAGCCCAGCATTGCGCCAAGGAACAACCGCACCGTCCCGAACCGCTGGGACAGCCAGCCGGTCAGGGGAACGCAGATCGCTTCCGCCACGGCATAGGATGTGATGACCCAGGCGCCCTGGTCCAGCGTGATCCCGAGATTGCCCGCGATGCTCGGCACCGAGACGTTGGCAATGGTGAGGTCGAGCACGACCATGAAGTTGCTGACCGCAAGCACCAGCCCTGCGAGCCACTGGATCCGGGTTGGCAGGAAGGCATCCGGCGCGAGCCGGGCCGTAGCTGGTTGCGGCCCGCCCGCCATGACTCAGTTGCCCGAGAGGTCGACGTTAACTTCGGCCGACATGCCGACGCGCAGTGGGTGAGCAGCCAGTTCGCGCGGATCGAGTTCGATCCGGACGGGTACGCGCTGCACCACCTTGATCCAGTTGCCGGTGGCGTTCTGCGCCGGGAGCACCGCCATCGCTGCCCCGGTCCCGCCGGCAACGCCGGCCACCTTGCCATGATAGACAACGCCCGACCCGTAAATGTCGGCGGTCACTTCGGCGGGCATCCCGACGACGACCCGGCGGAGCTGGCGTTCCTTGAAATTGGCGTCGACATAGACCTGGCCGATCGGGACGATGGTCATGATCGGTACCCCTACGCTCAGGCGCTGGCCTACCTGGACTTTGCGCTGCGTGATCACCCCGTCGATCGGCGCACGGATCGTCGCATGATCCAGATCGAGCCGGGCTGAATCCACCCGCGCACGGGCCGCCATAACGGCGGGATCGGTATCTTCGGTCGAGCCACTGATCAGGGCGTTGTTGGCCGCAAGTTCGCCCTCGGCACCCGTCCGCGACGCCCGGGCTTGGGCGACGTTGCCCTGTGCCGTCGCGAGCGCGGCCCGAGAGGCGGCGAGCGCGCGCCGGGCCGCGGTCAGTTCCTCACCCGCGATCGCCCCGGTTCCGGCCAGCGCTTCACGATGCTGGAGGTCGCTGCGCGCCTTGTCGACATCGGCCTGCGCGGACACCAGTTGCGCATCCGCCTGCAAGATGCCCGCCGCGCGCGAGGTCACCTGGGCCGAAAGTGCAGAACTGTTGGCCTTCGCCTGGCGGAAGCGACGCCGAGCGGCGGCCAGATCCGCTTCGGCCTGGGCGAGCGCTATGCGAGCCGTGGTCGGATCGAGTTCGACCAGCACCGTCCCTGCCTTGACAAACTGGGTCTCCTTTACGTGAACCCTGATCGCAGATGCCGTATAGAGCGGCGTGACCTGGGCGGACTCGGCATTCACATAGGCGTTGTCGGTGCTGACGTGATTGCGGCCGAACAACAGGTACCAGGCGATCCAGGCGGCCGCGCCAACGGCAACGGCTATGGCCAGGCGGCGCAACCACAGCTTGCGCTGGGCCAGCCGTGCATTACCCGCGGCCGCTTCGTCGGTAAGCCCATCACTCATGCGGATTGTCCTCGGATTGGGTTGCGCGGGTATCGGCAAAGCCGCCGCCCAGTGCGCGAATCAGGATCATTTCGGCAGACGTCGTCGCTGCCTCGAACTCGTCGAGCACGAACCGCGCCTGGAGCATCCGTTCCTCGGCGGCGAGCACATCGAGATGACTTGCAAGGCCGGCTCCTTCGCGGCGCTTTACAAGTTCAACGGCGGCGGCTCCGGCATCATAAGCAGCCTTGGCCTCCACCAGCCGCTCGCCAGCCGTGCGTCGATCGACCCAGGCATAGGCGACTTGCTGATATGCAGTCAGAACGTTCTTGTCATAATCAGCGACTGCGGCATCGAAACCAGCCTGCTGTGCGCGGTAGCGTCCCTGCAGTGCGCCACCGTGGAACAGTGGCAAGCTGATTGCGGGGCCGACGCTGCCGTAAACGGAATCGCTTTCGAACAGATGAGACAGCCCCAGCGACTGGAACCCGATCAGGGCACCCAGACGGATCGCGGGATAGAAATCGGCCCGGGCCACCTTCACGCGGGCGGCGGCGGCCTGCATCCGCTCGCGCGCGACGATGATATCAGGGCGGTGTCCAATCAGGTTGGTAGTGATGTCCTGGGGCAAGCTGCGCGCTGCCGCCGGCGGCAAATGCGGGCGCGTGATGGCCAGGCCCCGGTCCGGCCCCGCGCCCATCAGCACGGCGAGTTGATGACGGCGCAGCAGGACCATGGCATCGGCCGCGGCAAGATCTGACCGCACCGACGCGCTGGCAGCCTCGGCGCTACGCAGGATCGCCGCATTGTCGATTCCCTGCGCCACCCGCCGGGCCACCAGATCCTGGCGCGACGTCTGGAGATCGAGCATCTGCTGGCGCGTGTCGCGCATCGCCATCTGGCGCGAGAGATCAACATAGGCCAGCGCGATGCTGCTGCCGACCATCAGCCGGACTTCCTGCGCCTCGACCGCGGCGGCATGGACTTCGCCCCGCGCAGCGGCGAGCGCAGCCCGGTTGCGGCCCCACAGGTCGAGATCGAAGCCCAGCGTTGCGCTTGCCTCTCCGTTGTCATTCCAGCCCTCGGGTACGAACTGCTTCGGAAAACCGCCGTTGTAAGTGCGCTTCTCCAGGCTCGCACCGCCGCCGACATCGAGCGACGGCAGAGTCGCGCCGCGGGCTTCCTGCACCAGTGCCGCTGCCGCGCGGGTACGGGCGAGCGCAGCAGCAAGGTCAGGCGAATTGGCCAGACCTTCCTCGATAAGCAAGCCCAACTGCGGGTCGGCATAGCCGCGCCAGCTGGCCATCCGAGGCCATTCGCCTTCGGCGGTGCCGGGCAGACTTTGCGATGCGATTATGGATTCAGGAGCAATAGGCGCCGGCTGCGGCCCGGTATCGGGCACGGCAGCGCAGCCCGTCAGCGCGATCAGTGCAGAGAGCGTGGCGACACGCGAAGGAAAGGTAGTGATCATTACTTTTTCATACCGGCAAGTATGGTTTTGTGAATGCGGGCAGCCCCGCGACTTGTCAACCGAAAAATCATACCGTAGAGTACGGTAATGATCGTGGAGAGCACCGCCATCCCCCCACCCGGCCGTCGGGAAATGCGCCGCGCCAGCCGGCGCGAGGCGATCCTCGACGTCGCCCAGCGATCGTTTCTGGAAAGTGGCTATGCGGCCACGACGATGAACGCGATCGCGGCGGAGCTGGGTGGTTCTAAAGGCACGCTATGGAGCTACTTTCCTTCGAAAGAGCTGCTTTTCGCCGCAGTGCTGGATCGCGCCACTGCCTCATTCCGGACCCAGGTCGCGGTCGTGCTCAATCCGGCCGATCCACCCGAACGTGCGATCAGGGGCTTCTGCCGCCGTTTCGTTGAGCGGATCTGCCGTCCCGAATCGATCGCCCTTTACCGCTTGGTGATTGGCGAGTCGCAGCGCTTCCCTGAAGTCGGCCGAATCTTCTATGAGCGCGCTCCGGCCATCACCCGCAAGATTGTGGCAGACTATCTCGCCGGCGCGGCGGAGCGCGGCCAACTGAAGATTGAGGATGCGATGCTGGCCGCCGAACAGCTAACCCATATGTGCCTGGCTGGCATGCATCAGCGTTTCATCCTTGGCCTGCTCGACAAGCCAAGCGCGGCGATGATCAAAGCCGAAGCCGATCGCGCCGCTGACCTGTTCCTGCGCGCTTACGGCTGAATCTTATCGGGATCCTGGTGCAGCCAGGCAGCGTGCTTGGGCGCAATCTTGGTGCGATCCCATTCTTCCAGCATCACGGGAGCCAGCTCGCGCAGTTCGGCAAACTGTTCCGGCGTCCCGATGTTGCACGCCAGTTCGAGCCGGTGGCCGTTGGGATCGAAGAAGTAGATCGAGCGGAACACACCGTGATAAGTCGGTCCGAGCACGTCGACGCCGTTGGCCTCCAGGTGGGCCTTGGCCGTCATCAGCGCATCGAAATCCTCGACCTGGAAGGCAATGTGCTGCACCCATTCCGGGGTATTCCGGTCACGGTCCATTGCGGGTTGCCGGGGCAGCTCGAAGAAGGCGAGGATGTTACCGCCACCGCAGTCCAGGAACACGTGCATATAGGGGTCGAACGCCCCGGTCGAAGGCACGTGATCTTCGGCAAAGGCCGTGATGTAGGCCGTGCCGAGCATGGTTTCGTACCATTCGACAGTTTCCTTGGCGTCGCGGCAGCGATAGGCGACGTGGTGAATGCGCTTGAGCGTGGGAACGGTAGTCATCAGGCGGTCTCCTGCCCGGAAAGCACGCCCCGGCGCAACTGGTCACGTTCCATCGACTTGAACAGCGCGGTAAAATTACCTTCGCCAAAGCCTTCGTCGCGCTTGCGCTGGATGAACTCGAAAAACACCGGGCCAATCATCGTTTCGGAAAAGATCTGCAGCAGCAGCCGGGGATCGCCTTCCTCGGTCGAACCGTCAAGCAGGATTCCCCGCTTTTTCAGCACCTCAACCGGCTCGCCGTGCCCGGGCAACCGTTCGTCCAACATCTCGTAATAGGTATCGGGTGGCGGCGACATGAACGGCGCACCAAGCCCCTTGAGGGCATCCCAGCAGGCGATGAGATCGTCGCAGGCAAACGCGATGTGCTGGATCCCCTCGCCGTTGTACTGGCGCAGGAATTCCTCGATCTGGCCGCCGCCGGACTTTGCTTCTTCGTTCAGAGGAATGCGGATCTTGCCGTCAGGCGCGGTCATTGCCCGACTGGTCAGGCCGGTATATTCGCCCTTGATGTCGAAATAGCGGATTTCGCGAAAGCCGAAGACGCGCTCATAGAAGCGCGCCCAGTGGTCCATCCGACCGCCGTAAACGTTGTGTGTGAGGTGGTCGATCGTATGGAAGCCCGCCCCGACCGGATGACGGTCGACACCCTGCTCGTAGACGAAGTCGATGTCGTAGATCGACAAGTCATCGCCATAGCGGTCGATTAGATAAATGATGGAGCCACCAATGCCGCGAATCGCCGGCAGGCGCAGTTCCATCGGTCCGGTGCGCACTTCGACCGGCTCCGCCCCGCGCTCGATCGCTTCGGCATAGGCTTCTGCCGCATCGCGCACGCGCCAGCCCATCCCACAGGCCGAGGCGCCATGCTCTGCGGCAAACCAGGCCGCCGGGCTGCGCGGCTCATGGTTGGCGATCAGGTTGATCCCACCCTGCCGCCACAGCTGGACGTTCTTCGACCGGTGCCGCGCAATGCGGGTGAAGCCCAGCGCTGCGAAAACCGGATCGAGCACGCCCGGCTCCGGCGCGCAGAATTCGATGAACTCGAACCCGTCGAGGCCGAGGGGATTTTCAAACAGATCGGGCATGTCGGGGACTCTTGATAGTTACAGAGGAAACTATATCCTCTCAGGCCCGGCAACGTCAATCGCGCTTGATGCCACCCGTTGAAGAAAAACCATTCTCAAGGTGCCGATTGCGTTGCTATGCTGGTCGCGAAAAGTCTGGGCGGGGCGATCGCGCTGCGCCACAACCGGGAGAATACGACGTGATGAAGACCAGATTCCGCCTTGTCGCGGGCTTGGCCCTGGCGGCCTTCGGTAGCGCCGCCCTGTTTGCCGCTCCGGCCGATACCATCACTGCGCGCCAGGCCAATTTCAAGGCGATGGGCCGGGCCATGAAGGGCATCATGGATGAAATGAAAAACCCCGCGCCGAACATGGCGGTGATCCAGGCCAGCGCGAACACCCTCGCCGCATCCGCACCGCGCATCGCCGGGGGTTTTCCCCGCGGCACGGGTCCGGAAGCTGGCGTGAAGACCCAGGCCTTGCCCGCAATCTGGGCTCGCAATCCTGAATTTCGCCGCTCTGCCGCCGCTACCGTAGTGGCGACCCGCGCTCTGCAGGTAGCCGCCCGCAGCGGCGACATCAACCGCGTGCGCGCTGCATTCGGTGCGACTGGCGGCAGCTGCAAGGGCTGCCACGACAACTTCCGCCTCAAGGAGTGACCGGTTGACCACCATCCGCCTCTGGGATCTGTCGGTCCGCCTGATTCACTGGTCGTTCGTGCTGCTCCTCCCCGCCCTGTGGTGGACCGGCGAGGAAGGCGATCTCGAACGGCACAAGACCGTCGGACTGGTGATGCTCGGGCTCGTCGCGTTTCGCATCCTGTGGGGCCTGGTGGGCAGCGCCACCGCGCGCTTCGGCTCGTTCGTGCGTGGACCCGGGGCGGTCCTGGCCTATTTGCGGGGCGAAGCGGCACAGCCCGGCCATAACCCGATCGGGGGCCTGAGCGTGGTCCTCATGCTCCTGCTGCTGGCGGGACAAGCCGGGTTCGGCCTGTTCGCGCAAGATGTCGATGGGATGGAGTCCGGACCGCTGTCCTACCTCGTTTCCTATGAGCAGGCCGATGCCGCGCGCGAATGGCACCACCTGGGCTTCGATCTGATCCTGATCGTGGTGGGGCTGCACATCGCTGCCATCCTGTTCTACCGCTTCGTGAAGCGAGACAATCTGATGACCCCAATGATCACGGGCCGGCGCAGCTATGACACGGCCGTGCAGGAACCCCGGATGGCACCCGCCTGGCTGGCCGCGGCCTGCGCGATCGCAGCAGCTGCATTTGCCTGGTGGATAGCGAAGGGCGCTCCCCTGCCCTAGAGCGAGAGTGCCGCAGCCATGGCTTCGCGCGCGGCGGCAGCGATCGTCTTGCGGTTCGCCAGTGCGGCGCCTTCGAGCGGCGGCAGGAAACGGACGGTCAGCACGACAGGACGACTGCGGGCCAGAATGCGCAGGAAGTTGTGCAACCCGTGCTCCTCGCCCACCCACGCAATCGCTGCGGCTTGCGGACCATAATCGAGCAGGACCGGCTGCACCGCGATTCCCGCCGGCAACGGGTCCAGCGCCGAAAGCAGCGACGATTTGAACGGTAACAGTCCAGTACCGTCACTGGTCGTGCCTTCAGGAAAGACGGTGAGCGCGCCGGTATCGCGGATCGCAGCCCGAACGGCCGCGACCTGGCGCTGAATGCTGAAGCGATCATGCCGCGCAACGAACACCGTATCGTTCATCGCGCACAGCCACTTGAGCAACGGGGTTGAGGCCAGGCCATCGTGTCCAACGAAGGCGCTTCCGGTCGCGGCGGAGATTGCCGGAATGTCTATCCAGCTGACGTGGTTGGCCAGCAGGAAGGCACCACGGCTGACCCGTTTGCCTTGAACCCGCACATCCACCCCGGCGATCCATCCGATCCCGCCCAGGAACAAGCGGGGCACCGGATTGTGTCGCACAAAGATGCGGGCAAGATAGAACAGCGGCACGCAGCCGAGCAGCAGCGCGAGCATGGCTGAGATGCGGATGGCGATGCGGAGCTTGCCACCAAGTGGAAGTCGAAGGGGCCGAGCCGGCTCTGGTGCCAGCGCCTGGGCCATCAGCTTTTTTCGCGATCCAGCTTTACGCCGAACAGTTCCATGCGGTGGTCGACCAGACGATAGCCCAGCCGTTCTGCGATCTGGCGCTGCAGCACTTCGAGTTCGGGATCGACAAATTCGACGACCTTGCCGCTTTCGACATCAATCATGTGGTCGTGATGGGCTTCTGGAGCAGCTTCGTAGCGGGCGCGCCCATCTCCGAAATCATGCCGATCGAGAATTCCCGCTTCTTCGAACAGCCGCACCGTGCGGTAAACCGTGGCAATGGAAATGCCCGGGTCGATCGCCGATGCCCGTTCATAGAGCTTGTCCACATCGGGATGATCATCGCTGTCGGACAGGACGCGCGCAATCACGCGGCGCTGCTCGGTGATCCGCAGTCCGCGTTCGGCACATAGGGCTTCGATATCGATGCGTTGTGGCACGCAGTTATCCGCAAATAGAGAAAGCCGGGCCGATATTAGACCGGCCCGGCCATTCTGCAACAGCTATGGCAATCAAGCCTTGGGCTTGCGACCGCGCTTGGCGTTCGGCTTGCGGCCCAGGCCAATCTTCTTGGCAAGGTCGCGGCGCTTTTCCGCGTAGTCCGGTGCAACCAGCGGGTGGTCCGATGCGAGGTTCCACCGGGCGCGGTAGCCCTCGGGGCTGAGGCCGTGGTGAGTCATCAAGTGACGCTTGAGCATCTTGAGTTCCATGCCGCAGTCCAGGCAGACGACGTGGGCCGGCTTCACGGAAGAACGGATCGACACGGCCGGTTTAAGCGGCGCCGCTTCCGGCGCTGGAGCTGCCTCGCCAAGTCCTGACAGCGCGCCGTAAACGCTGCTGATCAGCCGCGTAACATCCTCGACCGTAACGCTGTTGTTGCTGACATGCGCTGCGACGATGTCCGAAGTCAGCGTGATCAGGGTTTCCTTCATGTCGTGACCGACGTTGTCCATTTTGAGCTACCTTTTACCGTTTTTGTTCTGGTGAGTGCGTTTTGCGACCATCACCCGCAGATGCCTCCCGCCCTATGGTGCTGACGGAGATTCATCCATTTTGGGTGAATTTTCTACGAATAGACCAGGAAGCGCACCTCTGTCCAGAACTTAAGTGCAGATTTCTACAATAGCCACCCGCTATTCTTCCAGCAAGTATTAGAACGTGCAAGAGAATGTAATGGCATCAATCCTATCGCCGCTTGCCGCGCGGTAGTATTTCGTGCGCCGGCCGATCGGGGCGAATCCTGCGGCGAGGTAGATGCGCTCTGCGGGATTGCCATCGCGCATCTCGAGCAGAAGCCGGTGAGCGCCGCGCTCGCGTGCGGTTTGCTTGACCTGGTCCAGCAAGTATTTGCCAAGTCCCGAGTGCCTATGTTCCGGCAGCACCGCCAACAGCAGCAACTCTTCTTCTTCGAAGCCGTGGCGGCTAAGCGCAAAACCGGCAGCCGGCTCGTCCGCGGCAGGAGGACGGGCGTCCTGCGCGCAAAGCAGCAGGTGGCAGTTACCCATCAGCATCGCATCCTCGACCTGCCGCCGGCTCCAGGCCTCGCCCCAAGCGGGCTCAAACGCACGCTCCATCACCCCCATGACCCGGTCGATGTCGTCCACGGGCGCGTTCACGGGCGGGACACAGGAAGCTTCGCATCAGGCGCACGTCCGTAAAGCGGGCGAACCTCGTCCATCAGCCATGTCTCGTCGAGCAGTCCGAAACTGCGGGCATCCGGCAGGACGAATAGCCCCTCGCCAAACCCGCGCAGGCTGACCAGGCGTTCGGCAACGCTGCCGGCAATCAGTTGTTCGCCGCGTTCCGCTGCCGCCTCAGGAGCAAGCGACGCAAGCGGCTCAGCACTGCGTCCGCCGGTGGTGAAAGGCTGGATGAACCATTCACCGTGCCCGCCGGACATCGCCACGCAAAGGGGCACGGCGCCTTTTATCCCGCGAGCCATCGCCGCAACGAGCGCCAGAGTGGTATATCCCTGCAACTTGGCGCCCCAGGCAAAAGCCAGCGCCCGCGCCGCAGCGACCCCGACCCGGACTCCGGTGAAGCTGCCCGGCCCGAGCGACACCGCGATTCGATCGCTCTGTCCGCGCCCGGGAAGCCGACCGATCATCGGCACCAGCGCCTCGGCATGTCCGCGACCCAGCACCGCGTAATCACTGCCCATCAGCTCATCATTGTCGAACAGCGCGACCGAGCAGGCCTCCGTCGCGCAATCGATCACCAGCGTGCGCATGCCCCCCGTGCCGCGCGCTCAGGTGATCGAGTTGAAAGTGGCGAAATCCGGACGCGGACTGCGTGCGAAGATCGATGCGGGATCGCCATAACCCAAGGTCGAAAGCAGTACCGACTTGAGATCGGGTGTATCAGCAAGAAAAGCTTCGTCGACCGCGGCCGGATTGAACCCGGTCATCGGCCCGGTATCCAGCCCGAGTGCGCGCGTGGCGACAATGAAATAGGCGCCTTGCAGCGTGGTGTTGAGAAAAGCCGAACGTTCACGCAGCGGCTGGTTCTCGACGAACCAGGCGCGGGCATCGGCGTGAGGGAAAAGCCAGGGCAGCTGCTCGTGGAACTGGGTGTCCATGGCGATGATGACGGAGACCGGGGCGGCGCGCACTTTTGCGGCGTTTCCGGGACTGACGCACCCGGCCAGCTTCTCCTTGGCCTCAGCGGACGTGCACCAGATCAGCCGTGCCGGCAGCTGGTTGGCACTGGTCGGGCCCATCTTCATCAGGTCCCAGATCGCGTGGAGCTGCTCGATACTTACCGGCTTGTCGAGGTAGCCATTATAGCTGCGGGCGGTGCGAAAAATCTGATCAAGCGCGGCATCGTCAAGTGGCTGGGACATTCAGGCAATCCTACTGTGTGCGAGAACGCCTCAGGCGGCGCGAACCTCGGTAACTTCGGGGACGTAATGCTTGAGCAGCCCTTCGATCCCGTTCTTGAGCGTGGCGGTCGAGGACGGGCAGCCCGAGCATGCGCCTTGCATCGCCAGATAGACCACGCCTTCGCGGAAGCCGCGATAGACGATGTCGCCGCCATCGTTGGCGACGGCCGGGCGAACCCGTGTTTCGATCAGCTCGCGGATCTGCGCAACCACCTCCGCATCCGCCGGATCGTCGCCGTAATCCTCGTCGCCTTCGCCCGGTACCGTGATCCCGCTCGCGTCCGGACCAGTGAACAGCGGCGCTTCCGAAACGAAGTGATCGAGTAGCGCGCCGATGACCTGCGGCTTGAGCGCCGACCAATCCGCTCCTGCTCCCGCCGTGACCGAGACGAAGTCTCGGCCGAAGAACACACCAGAGACGTCCCCCAGAGTGAACAGCGCTGCGGCCAGGGGCGAGGCCTCCGCCTCCTCCTCTGTGGTGAACTCGCGGGTGCCTGCGGCCATGACCTGCCGTCCGGGCAGGAACTTGAGCGTCGCAGGATTGGGCGTGGTTTCGGTTTCGATGAACATGACGGTCATGTAAGCCTCCCGCGGGGAGGGTCAAGGCCCGGGCATTGAGCGCGCTGCGCCTTCCAGCTATGGCGCGGCGGATGATTGACCCCCGGTTCGCGCTGCTGCGCCTCGTCCCGCTTCTCGCGATTTTGCCCACCGCGCCGCTGCTGGCCGCAGCGCCGCCGTCTGGCGGGATCATTCCGCTGCCATTCAATCCCGGCATTCCCGCGGCGCAGCGCACTTGCGCTGCTCGCACCATGTCGGGACTCGGCTATACCGAACTGCGTCCCGGCACCGGCGTCCACCCGGTGCGAACCGATCGCGTAACCATCAACTACATCGGGTACCTTGCCGCCACGGGAGCGGTGTTCGATCAGGCAATGGGCACGCCAATGGCGCTGGATCAGGTGATCGACGGCTTTTCCGAAGGCGTGCAACTGGCGTCCAGAGGCGCAGTGATGCGAATCTGTCTTCCGGCTGCGCTGGGATATGGCGCGAGGTCGGTGGGACCAATCCCGGCGAATTCGGACCTCGTCTTCCAGATCGAACTGATCGAGATCGCGGCGCCGGAACCAGATCAGCCGGAGCAGTAGCTACACGACCGATAACCGGCCGAACCGAGCCGAGCCATGATTGCCCTTCGGGGCACACGCTGCTACGCGCAATGCATGGCTGCATGCGACACCTGCCTTGTCCGCAACCGCGCGATTTGCGCCGCGCTCGACAAGGACGAGATTCACGCCCTGTCCGTCGTCACAACATTTGGCACACTTTGCGGCTTAGATTAGCGGAGTGCGGGCATCGTCAGGGGGTTGATGTTAAGCGGCGATCTTGCGGTGTTGCAAGCGCCGATATTCGATGGTCTGCCGTTTGATCCTTTCGCGCTGTTTGA
>CANJBY010000013.1 GCA_947472735.1 Sphingomonadaceae bacterium
AAAACTCCTCCACGCATCCCTGAAGTGCGGACGCTACCGGGTCCGCCCGGGCGTCGGCCGCAATGCGGGGCTGGAGGCGAAGCGCTTCAGCCCCGGCACCCGTTGCGGGCGGGCGTATAACCTATTTGGTTCGTTTTGTCAAGGTGCGAAAAGGATGTCGCCTCCCGCTTAGCTCAATCCAGTCCGGCGAAACCGCCGTAGCGCCCGCGGTGGAACAGCATCGGATCACCTTCGCGCAGCACTTCCATCGCGAGGACCTGGCCCAGCACGAACCAGTGGTCGCCCGCGTCGGTAACCGAGTGGAGCGAGCATTCGATCCGCGCGATGCACCCCGCAAGGGCGGGCAGTCCATGTTCGGACACGGCATATTCCACGCCGGCGAACTTGTCGCCCTTGCCGGCCAACTGGCGGCACAGCGCGGTCTGGTCGCTCCCGAGGATGTTGACGCAGAAGAATCCCGCTTCGGCCACGAGCGGCCAGCTCGATGACGACTTGTCGGGCAGGAAGCCGACCAGCGGCGGGTCGAGCGAGACCGAGGTGAAAGTGCCCACCACCATGCCGACCGGGCTGCCGCCCTTTCCAATGGCAGTGATGGCGCAGACACCCGTAGGATAGTGGCCCAGCACCTGCCGGAATGTCGCCGCTTCGATGCCGGGTGAGGTCACCATGATTCTCCCTGATTCCAATCGGCCGTCCCATGGCGCAAGGCGGCTCGGGCCGCAACTGTGTCGAGCGATACGCATTTCGTCGGAAATTTCATAAATACGAACTTTTCATATGCTCGAAATTATGGCACTAGCGGCGCAAGGATGCCTCTGGCGCGTGTGTGCCGTGATTCGAAAGGAAAGTTCCATGGGAACCAACAGTCTTGAGTCGTTCCTCGCCGCGTCTGGCGACCTTGTCGATCTGGTGCGCAACCAGCAAGTCGGCCCCAATGTCTATCCCGGCGTTCCCGCGGAATACTCCAACTGGCGCTCGGAACAGTCGGCCTGGTACAACACCGCCGTGCTCTACAACCAGTCGTACCACATGGTCGATCTGGCGGTTAAGGGCCCCGATGCCTTCGCGATGCTCGAATACCTGGGCGTCAACACCTTCAAGAACTTCCAGCCCGAGCGCGCCAAGCAGTTCGTGCCGGTCACGCCTTATGGCTATGTCATCGGCGACGTGATCCTGTTCTACCTCGAGGACCAGTCGTTCAACCTCGTCGGCCGCGCGCCGGTGATCGAGTGGGTGGAATTCCATGCCGCCACCGGCAACTGGAACGTGACTGTCGAGCGCGACGAGCGCTGGGCCATGCGCACCGACGGCAAGCGCAACACCTACCGCTTCCAGGTTCAGGGTCCGAACGCCATGAAGGTGATCGAGAAGGCCACTGGCTCGACCCCGCCCGACCTCAAGTTCTTCCACATGACCCGCCTGACCATCGCCGGCAAGGAAGTCCGCGCGCTGCGTCATGGCATGGCCGGCCAGCCCGGCTGGGAACTGTTCGGCCCCTGGGAAGACTATGGCGCCGTCCACTCGGCCCTGGTCGAAGCCGGCAACGAATTCGGCATGGCTCTGGTCGGTGGCCGCGCCTACTCGTCGAACACGCTGGAATCCGCCTGGATCCCGTCGCCGTTCCCGGCGATCTACACCGGCGATGAATTGAAGCCCTACCGTGAGTGGCTGTCCGAGAACTCGTATGCCGGCAAGGCTTCGGTCGGCGGTTCCTACGTCCCCGAGAGCATCGAGGGCTACTACACCACGCCGTGGGATCTGGGTTACGGACAGTTCGTGAAGTTCGATCACGAGTTCATCGGCCGCGCTGCCCTTGAAAAGAAGGCGACCGAGCCGAAGCGCCAGAAGGTCACCCTCGCGCTCGACAACGCCGACATTATGCGCGTGCAGAGCTCGGCCCTGTCGAAGGGCGGCGATCGCGCCAAGTTCATGGAGTACCCGAGCTCGGTCTACTCGATGCACCCGTTCGATCAGGTGCTGATGGACGGCAAGATGGTCGGTCTCTCGACCTGGATCGGCTACACCTCGAACGAAGGCAAGTTCCTGAGCCTCGCGATCCTCGACGAGAGCGCCGCGACTCCGGGCACCGAAGTCAGCCTGCTGTGGGGCGAGCCCAACGGCGGCACCCGCAAGCCGACCGTGGAACGCCACGTCCAGACCGAGATCAAGGCGCTGGTCGCTCCCGCGCCCTACTCGGAAGTCGCGCGTGACAGCTACGCCGACGGCTGGCGCAACAAGAAGGACTGAGCGGTCTGAGCCGGCGCCCTTCGGGGCGCCGCCGGATCACCGGTTTTCGAAAGCTCCCCTGCCGAAAGGCGGGGGAGTTTTTCGTTGGTGCTTTAGGCACCAGCGATCGTCATTCTGACGCCGGTGGAGACTTATTCCCCCGTCGAAACACTCGCCGCCGCGCGCTTGAGGAGGTCGGCTACCTTGGTCTTGAGCAGATCGTCATAGCGCACCTCGGGAATCGCCACGGCAAAGGCGCCGACCACTTCGCCGCCGATCGTCGCCGCGCAGGCGAGGCCGCAGATGCCGGCGGTGGCTTCCTCGCGCGCTTCGGCATAGCCCTGCGCGCGGATCTGGTTGATCGCGGTGCGCAGTTCGCGTTCGCTGGTCAGCGTCGCGGGGGTGAAGCGGATGCGCTCGGTCTGGGCGAAATAGAGCTCGAGCTCGGCCTCGGGCAGGGCGGCCAGGATGGCCTTGCCGGCGGCGAGGCAGTGCAGCGGCTTCTGGTGACCGGGGTCGATCGCATAGCGCAGCGCCTGCGCGCTCGCCTCGGTCACGATCGCTTCGATTTCCCACCCCTTGCGCATCATGAACGAGGTGGTTTCATCAACCTCGGCCCGCAAGCCGCGCACCACCGGCGCCACGCGTGCGGCTAGCGCGACGACGACGGACGGTGCGCGCAAACGGTCCAGACCCGGTCCGGGAAGATAACGGCGGCCCTCGCGGAGCAAGTATTCGCGCTCGACCAGGGTGGAGAGCAGATAGGAAAGGCTGCTGACCGGGATCGCCAGGGCCCCGGCAATGTCCTGCGCGACGACTCCGGTGCTGTGCGCCACGACATACTCGATGATATCGAGCGTTCGCATCGCCGATTTGACGTTGGTCGATGGCGCGATCCCGGTCATCGCGCTGTCCGCATATGGATGACAACGGCCGATCCCCGGGCGCCGCAGACCGGACGTACTCCGCGCGTGGTGCGGTTATGAGCCATGTTCGATCAGCATCCCCCGGCGCGCCGGATAGCGCAGTTCCAAGCTGATTTCGATATTATGAAATTTTCACGTCCGTGAAAAGAGCGAAGCGCCGGGTTTGCCGGATTCGGAAGAATTTTGTCGTCGGACTTCGGTTTAACCGTTCAACTAAGCTTGCCTTCGCCGGGGGCGGGGTGCAGGGATAGGGGTGGGAGAATAGAGGAATATTACATGCGCTTGATAGATCATTACATCGCTGGCGGAACGGGCGGAACTGCTCCGGCGCGGTTGGGCGATGTGTTCAATCCCAGCACTGGCGAAGTGCAGGCGCAAGTCGCCCTCGGCGATGCGGCTGTACTTGAGCGCGCCGTCGCGGCGGCGGCGAAGGCGCAGCCGGGCTGGGCGGCAACCAACCCGCAGCGCCGGGCGCGGGTAATGTTCGAATTCAAGCGGCTGGTCGAAGCGCGGATGGACGAGCTGGCCGAACTCATTTCCAGCGAGCACGGCAAGGTCATCGCGGATTCCAAGGGCGACATCCAGCGCGGGCTCGAAGTGGTGGAGTTTGCCCTCGGCATTCCGCACGCACAAAAGGGTGAGTACACCCAGGGCGCCGGACCGGGGATCGACGTCTATTCGATGCGCCAGCCGATCGGCATCGGCGCCGGCATCACCCCCTTCAACTTCCCGGCGATGATCCCGCTGTGGATGTCTGGCGTGGCCATCGCCTGCGGCAATGCCTTCATCCTCAAGCCCTCCGAACGCGATCCCTCGACCGGAGTGCGGCTGGCCGAACTGATGCTCGAAGCCGGCGCGCCGGAGGGCATCCTCCAGGTCGTCCACGGCGACAAGGAAATGGTCGACGCGATCCTCGATCACCCGGCGATCGCGGCGGTCAGCTTCGTCGGCTCGTCCGACATTGCCAACTATGTCTATCAGCGCGGCGCGGCAGCCGGAAAGCGCGTGCAGGCGATGGGCGGGGCCAAGAACCACGGCATCATCATGCCCGATGCCGATCTCGATCAGGTCGTGAACGACTTGTGCGGCGCGGCCTATGGCTCTGCGGGGGAACGCTGCATGGCGCTCTCGGTCGCGGTGACCGTGGGCGAGGGCACGACCGAGCGCCTGTTCGAAAAGCTGGTGCCGGCGATCGAGGGCCTCAAGGTTGGCGTGTCGACCGATCCGGCGGCGCATTTCGGTCCGGTCGTCACCCAGGCCCACAAGGAAAAGATCGAAGCCTGGATCGCCCGCTGCGTCGCCGAGGGTGGTGAGCTGGTGGTCGATGGGCGCGGCTTGGTGCTGCAAGGCCACGAGAAGGGCTTCTTCACCGGCCCCACGCTGATCGACCGTGTCACCCCGGCGATGGAGAGCTACCACAACGAGATCTTCGGACCGGTGCTCCAGATCGTCCGCGCGAAGGATTTCGAGGAAGCGATCAGCCTGCCGAGCCAGCACCAGTACGGCAACGGCGTGGCGATCTTCACCCGCAACGGCCACGCTGCGCGGGAATTCGCCTCCCGGGTCAACGTCGGCATGGTCGGGATCAACGTGCCGATCCCGGTGCCGGTGGCCTATCACAGCTTCGGCGGCTGGAAGCGCTCGGGCTTTGGCGATACCAATCAGCACGGCATGGAGGGCGTCCGGTTCTGGACCAAGGTCAAGACCGTGACCGCCCGCTGGCCCGACGGCGGCGGAGATGGCTCCAACGCCTTCGTCATTCCGACGATGGGGTAACAATGGACGACCGCACACGCATTCCCCCGCTTTCGCCCTTTGAGGAAGCCGTCGGCTTCACCCGCGCCTTGCGCGCCGGGGAGCGGATCGTGGTTTCCGGACAGGTCGGGGTGGAGGCGGATGGTTCGGTAGCCGCCGATGCCGGGGCCCAGGCGGACCGCTGCTTCGCCTTGATCCGCGAGTATCTCGAGCAGCTCGGCGGGGCGATGGAGGACGTGGTGCGGGTGCGGATGTTCGTGACCGACATTGCCGATGCCGACACCGTCAGCGCCGCCTTCTCCCGCGCGCTCGGGCATGTCCGGCCCACGGGAACACTGGTGGCCATATCCGCGCTTTACCATCCGAGCTGGAAGGTGGAAATCGAGGCGGAGGCCGTGGTCAGGAGCGGGCAATGACGGACCAGTTCGCACTCTCCGAAGATCAGCTCGCCATTCAGGACATGGCGCGCAAGTTCACGGCTGACCGGATTACGCCCTTCGCCGCCGAGTGGGACGAGACATCGCACTACCCGGTCGATGTGTGGAAGGCGGCGGGCGAATTGGGCTTCGGGGCGATCTACGTCTCGGAAGAGAACGGCGGAATTGGCCTCGGCCGGCTTGAATCGGCGCTGATCATGGAAGCGATGGCCTATGGCTGTCCGGCGACCAGCGCCTATATCTCGATCCACAACATGTCGGCCTGGATGATCGACACCTTCGGCAGCACGGAACTCAAGGCGCGGTTCCTGCCGAAGCTGGTGAGCATGGAACACATCGCCAGCTACGCGTTGACCGAGCCGGGGTCCGGCTCCGATGCCGCCGCGCTCAAGGCCACGGCGCGGCTGGATGGCGATCACTATGTGCTCAACGGCACCAAGCAGTTCATCTCCGGCGCGGGTTACAACGACATCTATGTCTGCATGGTGCGGACCGGCGAGGACAAGGCGAAAGGCATCACCTGCCTGGTGATTGAGAAGGGCACCCCGGGGCTCTCCTTTGGCGCACCGGAGAAGAAGCTCGGCTGGAACGCTTCGCCGACCGCTCAGGTAGTGTTCGAGGATTGCCGGGTGCCCGTCGCCAACCGCGTCGGTGCCGAAGGCGAGGGCTTCCGCTTCGCCATGGCCGGGCTCGATGGCGGGCGGATCAACATCGGCGCCTGCTCACTCGGCGGGGCGCAGCGCTGCCTTGATGAGGCGGTGAACTACACCAAGGAGCGTCAGCAGTTCGGCCAACCGATCGCGGACTTCCAGAACACCCAGTTCATGCTCGCCGACATGGCAACCGAACTCGAGGCGGCCCGGGCGCTGCTCTACATTGCCGCCGCCAAGGTCACAGCGAACTCTCCCGACAAGTCGCGCTTTTCGGCCATGGCCAAGCGATTGGCGACGGACAGCGGATCGAAGATCGTCAACGATGCGCTGCAGCTGTTCGGGGGCTACGGCTATCTCAAGGACTACCCGATCGAGCGCTTCTGGCGCGATCTGCGGGTCCATTCGATCCTCGAGGGGACGAACCAGGTGATGCGGATGATCGTCGGGCGGGATTTGCTGCGGCAATGAGCGAAGTCCTCATCACCCGCGATTGCGCCGCTGGCATTCTCTCGCTCAACCGGCCCAAGGCGATCCATGCCCTGACCCGCGAGATGGTGCGCGAAATGACCGCTGCGTTGCTGGCGTGGCGCGAGGACCCGGCGGTGCACACGGTGATCATCGACCATGCCGAAGGGCGCGGCTTCTGTGCCGGAGGGGACATCAACCTGCTGCGTCAGTCGGCGCTGGAGGATGGCGGGGAGGCCGGGCGGCGGTTCTTCTACGAGGAATACCAGCTCAACCACCTGCTGTTCACTTATCCCAAGCCGGTGGTGGCCTTCATGGACGGGATCACCATGGGCGGCGGTGTGGGGATCAGCCAGCCGGCGCGGTTCCGCGTCGCGACCAAGCACACCCGCCTCGCCATGCCCGAGACCGGGATCGGCCTGTTCCCCGATGTCGGCGGCGGCTGGTATCTCGCGCGCTTGCCAGGACGGATCGGCCAGTACCTTGCGCTGACCGGAGCCCGCTTCGACGGTGCGGAATGCCTCTGGTCGGGCCTGGCGACGCACTATCTGGACAGCGAAACACTGGCCGATGCCAAGCAGCGCATCGTTCATGGACACGAGCCCGGCGGCGTGCTGTCCTCCTTGTCCACCACCGTCCCGGCACCCCGGATCGAGGCCAACGCCCTGCGGATCGCGCGGCATTTTTCCGCGTACCGGTATGAAGACATCCTGGCCAGCCTCGATGCGGATGACAGCGAATGGGCTGCGAAAGAGCTTGCCGCGCTGCGCACCAAGTCTCCGCAGACCTGCAAGGTAGCCCTGCGGGAACTGCGCGACAGCCTGACCTGCGCTGACTTTGCCGCGGAAATGGTGATGGAATACCGCATCGCCGCGCGCGTGCTGACCCTGCCGGACTTTGCGGAAGGTGTGCGCGCACTGATCGTCGACAAGACGAACGATCCCAAGTGGAACCCGTCGACGCCGGAGGGTGTGACCGACGGGCTGATCGACAGCATCTTTGCTCCGCTTCCGGCGGATGAGGAATGGAAACCGCTATGAATTACGAGACGATCCTGGTCGAACAGCACGGTGCGGTCACGCTGTTCACGATCAACCGCGTGGCTGCGCTCAATGCGCTCAACACGCAAGTGCTGGACGAACTGGTCGAGGCCTTCGCGGCTTTCGAGGCCGATCCCGGCCAGCGCTGCGCGGTCATCACCGGGGCGGGGGAAAAGGCCTTCGTCGCCGGCGCCGACATCAAGGAAATGGCGGAAACGCCCGCTCCCGATTTCTACGCGCATGACTTCTTCTCGCGCTGGACCAGCCATGTAGTGAAGCAGACCCGCAAGCCGTGGATCGCGGCGGTGAACGGCTTCGCACTGGGCGGCGGCTGCGAAGTGGCGATGATGGCGGACTTCATCATTGCTTCCGAGAGCGCGCGCTTCGGCCAGCCCGAGATCAGGCTCGGCGTCGCGCCCGGGATGGGCGGATCGCAGCGCCTGACGCGCGCCGTCGGCAAGGCCAAGGCGATGGACATGTGCCTGACCGGGCGGATGATGGACGCTGCCGAGGCCGAGCGTTCGGGGTTGGTCAGCCGGGTTGTGCCGGCGCCGGATCTACTGCCGACCGCGCTCAAGGTCGCGGCCGAGATCGCCGCGATGCCGCCGCTGGCGGTGCTGGCCAACAAGGAACTGGTCAACGCGGCGTTTGAGACCACGCTCGATCAGGGGCTGATCCACGAACGCCGGATCTTCCAGGTGCTGGTGGGCACCGAGGACAAGGCCGAGGGCATGGCGGCGTTTATCGAGAAACGGCCGGGGGTGTGGAAGGGGCGGTGACGGTTAGCCCTCTCCCCTTCAGGGGAGAGGGTTGGGAGAGAGGGCGGGCGTGCCCCTCTCCAACTTCGGCTAGCGAGCAAGCCCGCAAGCCTGCGTATCCTCTCCCCTGAAGGGGAGAGGGCATGGGAGACTCATATGAAAATCGCCTTCATCGGCCTCGGCAACATGGGCGGCGGGATGGCCGCGAACCTCGCCAAGGCGGGGCATGCGGTTCATGCCTTCGACCTTTCTGCAGAGGCATTGGCGCGGGCGGGGGAGCATGGCTGCGCCACTTTCGCATCGATCCGCGAAGCCGTGGCCGGCGTGGATGCCGTTGTCTCGATGCTGCCGAATGGCGCGATCGTTGATCGGGCCTATACCGGCGACATCATCGGCCACGTCCCTGTCGGCGCGCTGCTGATCGATTGTTCGACCATCGACGTTGCGACCGCACAGAAAGTCGGCGCTGCTGCGGCTGCGGCCGGATACGACTTAGTCGATGCCCCGGTCTCGGGCGGGATCAGTGCGGCCAATGCCGGGACGCTGACTTTCATGGTAGGTGGCACCGACGCCGCCTTTGCCCGGGCCGAGCCGATCCTCGCCGCGATGGGCAAGGCGGTGATCCATGCCGGGGCTTCGGGCACCGGGCAGGCGGCCAAGATCTGCAACAACATGATCCTCGGCGCGACCATGATCGCCACTTGCGAGGCTTTCGCCATGGCCCAGAAACTCGGGCTCGATCCGCAGAAGTTCTACGACATCGCCTCGATCTCCTCGGGCCAGTCATGGTCAATCACGACGTATTGTCCGGTGCCAGGAGTGGGCCCCAAAAGCCCGGCAGATAACGATTATCGGGGTGGATTCGCGGCGGCATTGATGCTCAAGGACCTGACGCTGGCAATGGAAGCGGCAGCGCAGGCCGGGGTCAAAGCCGAGATGGGCGAACGTGCCAGGGAACTGTATGAGGCTTACGTCGCGGCAGGCAATGGTGCGGTAGATTTCTCGGGCATTATCAGAACTTTGTAGCGCCTACTTCCGGGTCGATCCCCGTTCCAGCAGCCGTACCGGCGCGCGCAGGATTTCGTATTCCTCACCGGCGACCATCGCCAGCAGCTTGTTGACGAGGATGCTGCCAGCGGCCTGGAAATCAGGCTCGATCGTGGTGAGCGCCGGGGTGACGTGGGCACCGGCGCGCAGGCCGTCAAAGCCGACCAGGCCGACCTTGTCCGGCACATCGATGTCCGCTTCGTGCAGTGCCTCCAGCACGCCCAGCGCGATCTCGTCGCAGACCGCGAAGATTGCGTCGAACTCCCAGCCCGAGGTGATCAGCGCACGGGTGGCACGGCGCCCTTGCTCGTCGCGCGGCAGGCCCTTCTCGATCGGCACGAGATGTGGTTCCAGCCCGGCTTCGGCCATGCACGCGAGGTACGCATCGTAGCGTTCCTTGAACTGGCGCTGGGGTGAGGTTTCCGAGGCGATGCAGGCGATCCTGCGGTAGCCGCGCGCGATCAGGTGCTCCACCGCGATCCGCGCCCCGGTTTCGTTGTCGCTGCGCACCCACGGAAGGTCGTCCCACGGTGCGCCCCAGCATACTACGTTGGCGCCGGATCCGGCGATTTCCTGGAAATAGGCCCAGGCTTCGCGATTTTCGGTGGTGCCGATCACAATCAGCCCGTCGGCCTTGCGCTGTTCCTCGTAGCGGCCCGAGAGATTCTCGGCCGTGTCCTGGAACGAGACCAGCGTCTCGTGCCCGCGATTGGACGCGGCGGCGCAGATCGAGCCGAGCAGGGAGAAGTAGAACGGGTTGACGTCCTTGCGGTTCTCGCCCGGGCGGCAGATCAGCACCACGGCCAGGGTGCCGGTCCGCCCGGTCCGCAGGCGCGCGGCGTTCTCGTCGATATGGTAGTTGAGCTTGCGCGCCGCCTCGGCCACCCGCAGGCGCGTCGCCTCGCTGACCACCGGATCGCCGGCGAGGGCCCGGGACACGGTCGACTGGCTAACCCCGGCCTCTGCCGCCACGTCAAACGAGGTGACGCGATACGGTCGCGGGGGTGCGTTCCTGCCTTTGATCAGTTCCTGCCCCATGCCGCATTCCTTCGCTGCATGGGCAACGCTTGTCCAGCGCTGTTTGCTGCGCCTGCCGGCGTATCACATCGCGGAAATGCCGCCGTCCAGCTTGAGTTCCGCGCCGGTCATGAAGCGGCTTTCGTCGCTAGCCAGGTAGAGCACCCCGGCGGCGATTTCCTCCGGCTCGCCCACCCGTCCGAGCGGGATCTGGCGCGCCAGCTTGCCGACGATGATTTCGCGCGGAATTTCAGGATTATGGCGGAAATTGTCGAGGATCGCGGTGTCGACGAAGGCCGGATGGACCGAATTGCAGCGGATGTCCCAGCCGCTCTGGGCGC
This sequence comes from Sphingomonadaceae bacterium, assembly GCA_947472735.1. Lineage (GTDB taxonomy): Bacteria > Pseudomonadota > Alphaproteobacteria > Sphingomonadales > Sphingomonadaceae > Novosphingobium. The sequence continues at coordinate 10,666 of CANJBY010000013.1, forward strand.
AGTGCAGCGCCACCGACTTGGTCAGCATCCACACCGCCGCCTTCGAAGCATTGTACGGCGCAAGGCCGCCGGCGGCGATCAGCCCCGCGATCGAGGAAATATTGACGATCGAGGCCGGTTGGCTCTCCTTGAGCAGCGGCAGGGCGTGGTGGCAGCCAAGATAAACGCTGTCGGCATTGATCGCCATGCAGGTCTTCCAGGTCGCGAAATCGCAGCTCTCGATCGTCCCGCCGAGGCCGACCCCGGCGTTGTTGACCAGCACCGAGAGGCCCCCGAGCGCATCCTTGGCCGCACCGAGCGCGGCGATCCAGTCCGCTTCGCTGGTCACATCGTGGCGGCAGGAGAACGCGGTGCCGGCACCGTGCGCTGCATTGATGGCCTCGGCCTGCGCGGCAACTCCCGCGGCATTGATGTCGGTCAGCATCAACCGGGCACCTTCGGCCGCCAGCAGCTTCGCCATCGCCGCACCGAGGCCTTGCGCCGCGCCGGTGATGAAGACCTTCTTGCCCGCGACCCTGCCCGCCATGCCTAGCTCCCGATGATGCGCGCTCCCATCAGCAGCAGGAGCTTGACGTCGATACCGTGCCCTTTTGCGCGCGCTTCGGCAATGAACTGTTCGATGCCGGAAAGGGGCACGCGGTGGACAGTAATGTTCTCCCCTTCGGTGCCGCCGCCGGCCGACACCTTGGTCAGGCCGTGTGCGCGCAGCAGGTTGAAGCTTTCGCTGACCATCCCGGGGGAGGAATAGAACTCACCGAGGTTGTCCATTCGCTCGGCGCGGTAACCGGTTTCCTCTTCCAGTTCGCGGATCGCGGCGGACGCGGCATCCTCGCCCTCGGCGCCATCTTCGTCGCCAATCAGCCCGGCCGGAAGTTCGATGCAAGGCTTGCCCAGGGGGACGCGGAACTGTTCGACCAGGATCACGTGGTCATCCTCGTCCACCGCCAGGATTACCGCCGCGCGGATTCCCCGGGCGCGGCTGACGAATTCCCACTTGCCCTTGGTGCGGGCGGTGATGAACCGGCCTTGCCAGACGATCTGTTCTTCTTCGGGATGCATCAGACCTCGATCAACCGGTCGGGCATTTCGTTCACGTCGTTTTCGGCCCGCGGGAAGTGCTCGGCGAGCACGGCGCCAACGCGGGTGACCGCGGCGATCATGCCGTCCGCGACCTTGCCCTGACGGATCAAGGCAACCATCTCGGCCATCGCGTCACCCCAAACCTCGGGGGCGACCTGCGAGGCGATGGCCTCATCCGCCACGATTTCGGCGCGGTGCTCGGCGAGGCTGAGGAAGATCAGCACCCCAGTACGGCCATGCGTGCGGCGCTCGGCCCCGACCTTGAAGCAGGTCATCGCCCGGGCGCGGACCCGGGCGCTCTTGATGCTCGAGGGCACGAGGAACAGCCGCAGCGGGCGCCACAACTGCAGCAGCCACATGGCGATGAACTTCACCATCGCCACGAACGCAGCCAGCTCGAACACGTGGCGCGGCGTCCATGCGGTCTGCCAGTTGCCAGTCACGCGATCGATCAGGCCGAGGTAGAAATCGCCGCCGATGGCCAACACTGCAAGCGCGGTGAAGGAAGCCAGCGCGGACCAGGCCAGCGCGACTTCGGCATAGGAATCCGATTGTGGGGTGACGATCGTCACGATCTCGCCGGCACTCGCGCTTTCGGCGGAATGCACGGCCGCGCCAACCCGGTCGCGATCGGTCTCGGTGAGGAACGGGATCTCGGCCATGTCCGTCTCCTACCAGCTGCCCGAGGAGCCGCCGCCGCCGAAGCTGCCGCCGCCGCCTGAAAATCCGCCGCCGCCGCCAAAGCCGCCGCCTCCGCCGCCCCAACCGGAACCGCCGCCGTGTCCCCCGCGCGTCAGCTCGTTCAGCGCGCTCCAGACGATGACTTCACCCAGCCCGCTTGAGTACCGCCGTCCGCCGCGGGCCCTGCGGATCATCGGCAGGATGAAGAACAGGAAGATGAACCCGAACCAGACGAGCGCACCAAGCGGGAAGCCCTTGCTCTTTTGCGGCTGCGGTTTGGCCTGCGCGGCAATCTGCCGGGCCTGGTCTTCCGGCAGGGTGAGTTGCCGGATAATGGTGTCTGTGCCGGCCTCGATTCCGCCCGGCAAGTCCCCTGCCTTGAACCGCGGGACGATCTGCTGGTTGATGATCAGCGACGAAAGCCCGTCTGTCAGCACCGGTTCGAGCCCGTAGCCAACCTCGATCCGCAGCTTGCGCTCATTCGGCGCAACGATCAGGATCGCGCCTTCGTTCTTGTCCTTGGAGCCGATGCCCCAGGTCCGGCCGAGCCGGTAACCGTAGTCCGAGATCTCGTAGCCCTTGAGCGAGGGCAGGGTGGCCACCACCAGCTGCCGGCCCGACTGCTTTTCCAGCGCGTCGAGCTTCGCGGCGATGCGCGCTTCCTGCTCGTCGGGAATGACATTGGCGGCGTCGACCACCCGCCCGGTGAGCGCCGGGAAATCCTGCGCGAGCGCTGGCGTGGAGAGCGCGAGCACCACCCCCGCCGCCAAGGCGGACAGATTCCGGACGAGACGCCCGGCCCTGTCGAGCATGGGGCCGAGCATGGCCATGTCCTCCGCTCTCAGAGCTTGCCTTCGAGGCTGGGCGCGACTTCCGCACCGGCAGTGCTCGCCTGATACGTCACCATCGGCTTGGCACCGTAAATGATCTTGGCGCCGATCGCGTCGGGGAAGGTGCGGATCGTGGTGTTATAGTTCTGCACCGCCGCGTTGTAATCGCGGATCGAGATCCGTACGCGGTTTTCCTGACCCTCAAGCTGGCTTTGCAGCATCTGGTAATTGGTGATGCTCTTCAGCTCGGGATAGGCTTCGACATTGGCGAGCAGGCGGCCAAAGCCGCTGAGCGAGCTGGAAAACTTGTTCTGCGCGTCCTGGAATGCCTTCATCTTGGCCGGATCGTTGAGGTCCTCGGCCGAAAGCTGGATGCTGGTGGCCTTGGCACGCGCTTCAACCACCCCGGTGAGGATGCCCTTCTCCTGCTCGGCCGCACCCTTGGCGACGGCGGCGAGATTGGGAACGAGGTTGGCGCGCTCCTGGAAAGCGGCTTGCACATCGGCCCACCGGGCCTTGGCGGTTTCCTCAGCGGTCGGCACGGAATTGATCCCGCAGGCCGACAGGCTGATCGCGGCGGCGCCGGCAAAGGCAAGGCGCAGGTTGCGAGAAACGGTCATCCGGAAGGTCCCCTAGCGAACGAGCCCCGCGCAGTGCGAGGCCCTGACAGCGAAGATAGCGTGCCGGGGAGCGCGTTCAAGCGCTGCTCGTCGAATATTTTGTGCGGTTACAAGCTGCTATTGTCCCGCCCCGGCTTTGCTGCCAGTTTCGCCGCAGGCAAGGGGCCTGGGATGCAAAGGGGGAGAAGATGTTACAGGAATTCAAAGCCTTCATCGCGCGTGGCAACGTGCTGGATCTGGCAGTCGGCGTGATCATCGGGGCGGCTTTCGGCAAGATCGTCTCGTCGCTGACGGACGATGTGATCATGCCGGTCATCAGCGCGATCACGGGCGGAGTGGATTTCACCAACAAGTTCGTGGTGCTGGGCGCGATTCCGGCAGACTACGCCGGCTCGACGGCGGACTATGCCGCGCTGAAGGCGGCGGGAGTGGCCATTCTCGGCTATGGATCGTTCATCACCGCGGTGATCAATTTCGTCCTGCTGGCCTTCGTGATCTTCCTGATCGTGCGCCAGGCCAACAAAGTCATGCCGCCGCCGCCGTTTGCCACGGGTCCGTCGGAAGTCGATCTGCTGACCGAAATTCGCGACTCCCTGAAGAAGTGAAACGGGGCAGGCCCTTTTCATTCGCCGCAGATCACCTATATAGGGTCTGCCGGTTTCGGCCGGCTATGGTGATAAATTGCGGCGTGCAATAGATGCAGCGGACCCGGGGGCGGTACCCGGCGGCTCCACCACCTCGCGTTGGGAAACCAGCGATAGATGATGGGGCCGAACTAGGATCGACGTGTGTTCAAAAGCGCTGTTTTTGCCCGGGCTGAGTAACCCGTTCAAGGCTCAAAACCCACAAGTGCCAACGATAACGAAGCACTCGCAATCGCTGCGTAATGTGACGGCCTAACGGCCAGAATTTACAAAGCTAAAGCGCGGTTGGACCGACCGGGCAACAGAACGGATTCCGGGGGCCCGGGGCGGGCCTAGCAACAGAACCGCCCCACCCATTTTCGCGCACTGAGGCCGCCTTCCTGCGCAAGCCTTTACTTTGCAGCCGATCCGGCTAGTGCGCACTCTCCTTAACGCTCAGGAGTGAGACTGCGATGCGTGCCGAAGGGCAGGCCCATATCGACCGGATCGAGGCAGCACTGGCGCTGGTGCGCAAGTTTCTTGACTGGGACCGGGCGCTGCGGCGGCTCGACGAGCTGAACGCGCGGGTCGAGGATCCCAAGCTGTGGGACAATCCCAAGGACGCCGAAGCAGTCATGCGCGAGCGGCGACGGCTCGAGGCATCGGTTTCGACCGTCAACAAGATCGCCCAGGATATGTCCGATGCCATCGAATTCGTCGAACTCGGCGAGATGGAAGGCGACGAGGACACGGTCAACGAAGGGCTGCAGGCGCTCGCGGCGCTGGCCGAGCGCGCCGATGCCGACAAGGTCCAGGCGTTGCTCGCCGGTGAAGCCGACGCCAACGACGCCTATCTCGAGGTTCACGCCGGCGCCGGCGGCACCGAGAGCCAGGACTGGGCCGAAATGCTCCAGCGCATGTACACCCGCTGGGCCGAACGTCACGGCTACAAGGTCGAGATGGTCGATTACCATGCTGGCGAACAGGCCGGGATCAAGAGCTGCACGCTGCATATCAAGGGCGAGAACGCCTATGGCTATGCCAAGACCGAAAGCGGCGTGCACCGGCTGGTGCGGATCAGCCCCTATGACAGCTCGGCGCGGCGGCACACCTCGTTCAGCTCGGTCTGGGTCTATCCCGTGATCGACGACGACATCGACATCGAGATCAACCCGTCCGACCTCAAGATCGATACCTATCGCGCTTCGGGCGCGGGCGGGCAGCACGTCAACACCACCGATTCCGCGGTGCGCATTACTCACGTGCCCTCGGGTATCATCGTCGCCAGCCAGAACGACCGCAGCCAGCACAAGAACCGCGCCACCGCGATGAACATGCTCAAGGCGCGGATGTACGAAGCGGAGCTGGCCAAGCGCGAGGCGGAGGCCACGGGCGAATACCAGGCCAAGACCGAGATCGGCTGGGGCCACCAGATCCGTTCCTACGTTCTCCAGCCCTACCAGCTGGTCAAGGACTTGCGCACCGGGGTGACCTCGACTGCGCCGTCCGACGTGCTTGACGGCGCGCTCTACCCGTTCATGGCTGCCGCACTCTCGCAGCGCGTGACCGGCGAGAAGGTGACGGTGGAGGACGTGGATTGAGCAGCCGGGGGGCGGGCCTCGCAGTTTTGTGCGCCACGCTGGTGCTGCTCGGCGGTTGCCACCGCAGCGAGGCGGATCGCGACCGGCTGCAGAGTTCGCTGGAGTTTCCGCGGGCGTACCGTCCGACCTCGAAGATCGAGGACAATGCCATCACCTCCGAAGTCCAGCGCGACAGCATGGGCGAGGCGAAGACGGTGATGGACCTCGCCGAACTCAAGCCGGGGATGACCGTCGCCGATATCGGCGCGGGCGAAGGCTACTATACCGTGCGGCTGGCCGAACGGGTCGGGGCCAAGGGCCGGGTGCTGGCGCAGGACATCAATCCCGAGGCGATCCGCAGGCTGGGTATGCGCGCCGAGAAAGAGCGGCTCGACAACGTCTCGGTCGTCACCGGGGCGCCGGACGATCCGCACCTGCCGGTCAACAGCTTCGATCGGATCTTCCTCGTTCACATGTATCACGAGGTGAGCGAGCCTTATGCCTTCCTCTGGCGGATGCGCCCCGCGCTGCGTCCCGGCGGCAGGGTGGTCGTGGTCGATGTCGACCGGCCAACCGACCTTCACGGCATTCCGCCGAACCTGCTGTTTTGCGAATTCGCGCGGCTGGGCTTTCGTCTCGACCAGTTTGTCCGTAAACCGGAGGTAACCGGGTACTACGCCCAGTTCGTGGTTGAGGGCGATCGGCCGGCGCCGGGCGATATCAAGCCTTGCGGCGGGCCAGGCAAACGGGCGGAAGTACCCAACGAGAAAGATAAGGTCTGATGAGTTTCAAGGGTTTGCAGCCGATCCGTTATGGTGGGCGCGAAGTGTGGCCGTTGATCGAGGGCGGCAAGGGCGTTTCGGCGACGAATCACGCCAGCTCGGGCGCGTGGGCGGCTGCGGGCGGAATCGGCACGGTCAGCGCGGTCAACGCGGATTCCTATGATCCCGACGGGAAGATCGTCCCGCAGGTCTACCAGGAGCTGACTCGCCAGGGCCGGCACCAGGAACTGATCAACTATGCGATCGACGGCGCGGTGGAGCAGGTGCGCAGGGCGTTCGAAATCTCGAACGGCAAGGGCGCGATCAATATCAACGTGCTGTGGGAAATGGGCGGCGCGCAGCCGATATTGGAAGGCGTCCTGGAGCGGACCCGCGGGATGATCGCCGGGGTGACCTGCGGCGCCGGCATGCCCTATCGCCTGTCCGAGATCGCGGCTCGCTTCAACGTCTCCTATCTCCCGATTGTCAGCTCGGCCCGCGCCTTCCGCGCCTTGTGGAAGCGCGCCTATCACAAGTTTTCCGAACTGCTTGGCGCGGTGGTCTATGAAGACCCCTGGCTGGCCGGCGGGCACAACGGGTTGTCGAACGCTGAAAACCCGCTGATGCCGGAAGATCCCTATCCCCGGGTCAAGGCGCTGCGCGAGACGATGCGGGCCGAAGGCGTTTCGGAAGAGGTTCCGATCGTCATGGCCGGCGGGGTCTGGTTCTTGCGCGAATGGGCCAACTGGATCGACAATCCCGAGCTCGGCAAGATCGCCTTCCAGTTCGGCACCCGACCGCTGCTGACCGAGGAAAGCCCGATCCCGCAGCAATGGAAGGACCGCCTGCGCACGCTGGAGCCGGGTGACGTGCTGCTGCATCGGTTCTCGCCCACCGGCTTCTACAGCTCGGCCGTGCGCAATCCGTTCCTGCGCAGCCTGGAAGGCCGTTCCGAACGCCAGATCCCCTATTCGCGGGTCGAGGCGGGAGAGCACACCGTGCAGCTCGACGTCGGGGTCCGCGGCAAGAATTTCTGGGTCGCTCCGGCGGACCGCGATCGCGCGCGTGCCTGGCATGGTGCCGGTTATACCGACGCCCTGCGCACGCCTGATGATACCGTTGTGTTCGTCACGCCAGAGGAACGCGCCTCGATCCAGAAGGATCAGAAGGACTGCATGGGCTGCTTGTCACATTGCGGCTTCTCGTCCTGGAAGGACCACGACGACTTTACCACCGGTCGCCTCGCCGATCCGCGCAGCTTCTGCATCCAGAAGACCCTGCAAGACATCGCCCACGACGGCGATGTGGAGCAGAACCTGATGTTCGCCGGCCATGCAGCCTACCGCTTCAAGCAGGACCCGTTCTATTCGAACAACTTCACCCCGACGGTGAAGCAACTGGTCGACCGGATTCTGACGGGGGATTGATCCGCGCTTAGCTCCGCTGGCGCGGGTCCGCGCCATAGCGGTTTTCGCCGGCGGTGCCCGGCAGGATCACCAGCAGCGTGAGCGCGATGTTGCTGAGAACCACGAGCCAGTCGACCAGCGAGATCGCCTGATCGAAGCGCATTCGCGCGTCCAGGCCAAGGGCGCCCGAAATGGCGGTGCGAGCAAGCCACAACGCTATGCCGGGCAGTGCCAGCCAGGCCAGTCGGCCGTCCCGCCCTTGGTCGTGGATGCGCCGGGCCAGCAAGGCAGGAACTGGAATGCCCAGCAAAACCGCCAGGACGTTCCCGACCAGCAAGTGCCGGTCATAAGGCAGAACCAGCCCGGTCACCACCGAGACCGGCACACTGATCAGCAGCGTGGCCAGGATATAGGTGGCAAACTCGGTCCGGGTGGCGCGCCCTGGGAAGGTGAAGGACAGACGCACCGTCCGCCGGGCGGATGTGGGAGGCGGCAGGCGGGATTGCTCCATGTCCGCCACCCGCTCAATCGAACTCCCAGGCCCGTTCGCCGTGGCTGCCGATGTCGAGACCTTCGCGTTCCTCATCCTCGCTGACGCGCATGGGCAGCAGCACCGAGATGCCGACGGCCAGCACGGCACTGGCAACGGCCGACCAGATCGCGACCACGCCGACGCCGACGAGCTGGCCGGCAAACTGTCCGGCCATCGTGACGCCATCGTCATAACCGACGCCGCCGAACCAGGGGGACATGAACACCGCGAGCAGGATCGAGCCGGTCATTCCGCCGACTCCGTGGACGGCGAAGACGTCAAGCGAATCGTCGATCTCGAGCTTCTGCTTGATCAGCTGGATCATCGGGAAGCAGACCGATGAAGCGATCATGCCGAGCAGGATCGCAGCGCCGGGCGAGACGAACCCGGCGGCCGGGGTCACCGTGGCGAGCCCGGCGACCGCGCCGGTGGCAAAGCCGACGCTGGTGGGCTTGCCGACCTTGAAGCGTTCGATCAGGATCCACACCAGTGCCGCGACGCAAGCGGCAAGGTGGGTGTTGATGATCGCGCTGGCCGCGTCATCGCTTGCGGTCATCGCCGATCCGCCGTTGAAGCCGAACCAGCCGACCCATAGCAGCGCCGCGCCGGCCATGGTCAGCGAGGGGCTGTGCGGCAGCATCAAGCTGCGCGGGAAGCCCTGCCGCTTGCCGATCAGCGCCGCAGCGACCAGCGCCGAGACGCCAGCGGTGGTGTGCACCACGATCCCGCCGGCGAAATCCTTGGTCCCCATCACGGTCGACAGCCAACCGCCGCCCCACACCCAGTGAGCGACCGGGGCATAGACCACCAAGCCCCACAGCGCGCAGAACGCAACCACCCAGCCAAAGCGGGCGCGGTCGACCCAGGCGCCGGCCATCAGTGCCGGCGTGATCGCGGCAAACGTCATCTGGAACAGCGCAAAGGCGCTTTCGGGCACGGTGGTACCTTCGCGAACCTCGCTCAGGTTTATCAGCATCCAGGCATTGCCCGCGCCGAGCCAGCCGTTGGAAGCATCGCCGAACGCCAAGGTATAGCCGCAGATCACCCACAGCAGCGAAGCCGCCGCGGCGATCGCCCCAACCTGTACCAGCACGGCCAGGAAGTTCTTGGCCCGCACCAGCCCGCCGTAGAACAGCGTAAGCCCCGGCATGGTCATCATCAGCACCAGTGCGGAGGAAATGAGGATCCACGCGGTATCCCCGCTGTCCGCCGCCGGGATCTGGACTTCGCCTTGCGCCAGCGCTGCGCACGGAATGGCGGCCAGCGCCAGCGCGCCAGCGACAACGGAAAATCGGCGGCTCATGCCAGAGCGCATCAAGTCTCTCCCCCTCGGGCCGGCTGCGAGGCAGGCCCTGTTCCTCCGCTACCGGCCTTAGAGCAATAAACGGGCTCCTTACAAGCGGTGGAGCAACAGATTGTTACGTCCGGCGCCTTGGCAGCCATAATGCACCGTTCAGGCGTGCCGCCGCTTGAAGGGTGGGGGGCTTGGACCCTATGCAGGGACCATGAGGAAGATGCTTGCGAATCTGGTGGTGATCGCGGTCCTGGGCCTGACGGCGCTGCCGGCCCGGGCCGAGGATGAGGTGAAGGTGCCGTACTGGGCATCGTTGCGGTCGGACGAAGTCAACATGCGCGCCGGGCCCGGCGAAGAATATCGTATTTCGTGGGTCTATCACCGCAAGCAGCTGCCGTTGAAGGTGCTGCGAACCATGGAGGGCTGGCGGCTGATCCAGGATCCGGACGGTGCGCGCGGCTGGATGCTGGCGCGCTTCCTGACGCGCGCGCGGGGAGGTTTCATCACCAAAGGCCCTCCAGCCGAAATGCGCGACGAACCCGGCGGGCAAGGCAAGCTGCTGTGGCGCCTCGCTCCCGGAGTGAGCGGCGCGCTGGGTGACTGTGCCGAGGGCTGGTGCCGTTTCGAGACGGCTGGCCACGCCGGCCACGTCCGGCAGGACCGGATCTGGGGTGCGGGTGAACCCTGAAACGGCGAAGGGCGCCCCATGCGGAGCGCCCTTCATCCTGACTTCACGCTCGCTTGTTCAGCTTGTCTTCTTGACGGTGACAGTGCCGTTCGGCCCGGTCGATGTGAACGTGCCGTCCGCACCCGGCTCGCCCGAGACGTAGCATTCTTCCGGGGCATCGCCTTCCGGATCGAAACAGTCCTTGCCGTCCTTGCGGGCAAAGGTGCCCTTGATCTGCTTGCCGGCAGAGTCAGTATCTACATAGCTGCCGTCGGCGTTGATGACAGAGGTCAGCTTGCCGCCCTTGGCATCGGTAACCTCGTAGGTACCAGCCAGATCGGCCAAGGTCGGCTCGCTCGCGGCGGCTGCGGCTTCGGTCGGCGCGGCGGTGTCGGGCGCTTTTTCAGCAGGCTTAGAACAAGCCGCAAGCGCGGCGATGGATGCAATCAGAATGAACTTCTTCATGGCACTTCTCCCCCTTTGGTGAGGGGGAGGAAGTTACACCCGCTGCTTCCGGTCAGCTACTGATTTTTCCCGGGCACCAGTTACGCCAGTTCGATCGCCACCGCTGTTGCCTCACCGCCGCCGATGCAGAGGCTGGCGACGCCCTTCTTGCCGCCGTGGCGCTGTAGCGCAGCGATCAGCGTGGTCATGATCCGCGCGCCCGATGCGCCGATCGGGTGACCGAGCGCGGTCGCGCCGCCGTGGACGTTGATCTTCTCATGCGGGATGCCGAGATCGTGCATCGCGAACATCGCAACGCAGGCGAAGGCTTCGTTGACCTCGAACAGATCGACATCGCCGATGGACCAGCCGGCCTTGGCCAGCACTTGCTGGATCGCGCCGACCGGGGCCGTCGTGAAGTCCTTCGGCTCCTGCGCATGAGCGGCCACGGCCACCACCGTCGCGACCGGCGCCAGCCCCTTGGCCTGGGCCACGCTGGCGCGGGTCAGCACGAGAGCGGCGGCGCCATCGGAGATCGAGCTGGAGGTGGCGGCGGTAATCGTCCCGTCTTTGGCGAAGGCCGGGCGCAGCGTCGGGATCTTGTCCGGACGGCCCTTGCCGGGCTGCTCATCGGTATCGACGATGCTCTCACCGGCGCGGCTGACTACCGTGACCGGCGCAATCTCGCCCGCGAAGGCCCCACTGGCGATGGCGGCCTGCGCGCGGCGCAGCGATTCGATCGAGTAGGCGTCCTGCGCCTCGCGAGTCAGCTGGTAGGAGTCCGCGGTTTCCTGCGCGAAAGTGCCCATCGCGCGGCCCGCTTCGTAGGCATCTTCAAGGCCATCGAGGAACATGTGATCATAGGCGGTGTCATGGCCGATGCGTGCGCCTGAGCGGTGCTTCTTGAGCAGGTAAGGGGCATTGGTCATGCTCTCCATCCCGCCCGCGACGACAAGGTCGATCGAACCGGCGGCGAGCGCCTCTGCCCCCATGATCACGGTCTGCATGCCGGAACCGCAGACCTTGTTGACCGTAGTGGCCTGGACGGACTTGGGCAGGCCGGCCTTGATCGTCGCCTGGCGAGCGGGCGCCTGGCCGAGACCGGCCGGCAGGACGCAGCCCATATAAACGCGTTCCACGTCTTCACCTTTGATCCCGGCACGCTCAACTGCGGCCTTGATTGCAGTCGCGCCAAGGTCGGTCGCGGAAACGTCGGCCAGTGCGCCTTGCATGCCGCCCATCGGGGTGCGGGCGTAGGAGAGGACGACGATCGGATCGGATGCGGAAATCTGGGCCATCGGAATTGCCTTTCGGGCAGATGCGGACTCGGTTGCGCCGCCGAAATAATGCTGCAGTGCGACAAAGGCAAACGGATAACCGCGGTCTTGCCAGCGCGGGCAAGGCGGTGAACAAGTCAGGCGGGGCACAGCGGGGAATCGCCGATGGAAACGACCAGGTCCGCAATGCTTGAGGCGCTGGACCGCCAGCGCGCCGCTTTTACGGCTGCCATGCCGGAACCACTGGCCATCCGCGGCGACAGGATCGCGCGGGCGATTGCCTTGCTGGTCGACCATCGCGAAGCACTGGCTGCGGCGGCATCGGCCGATTTCGGGCACCGCAGCACCGAGCAGACCCTGTTGACCGACATCCTGCCCTCGGTCAGCGCGCTCAAGCACGCGCGCAAGCACCTGAAGCGCTGGGCGCGGGGCGAGGGCCGGGCGACCCTGTTTCCGCTGAACCTGATCGGCGCGCGGTCGCGGGTGGAATACCAGCCCAAGGGCGTGATCGGGATCATCGCGCCTTGGAACTTCCCCATCGGGATGGTCATGGCGCCGCTCGCCGGGGTGCTCGCCGCCGGCAACCGGGCCATGGTCAAGCCTTCGGAATTCACCCCGCGCGTCTCGGCGCTGCTGGCGGAGCTGATCGCGCAGCACTTTGCCGCAGAGGAAGTCGCGGTGATCACCGGCGGGGTGGAAACCGGCACTGCCTTTGCCGGGCTGCCGTTCGACCATCTGGTCTTCACCGGAGCGACCGGCGTCGGCAAGCATGTGATGCGCGCGGCGGCGGAGAACCTGGTGCCGGTCACGCTGGAACTGGGCGGAAAATCACCCACGATCATCTCCCGCAGCGCCGACTTGCCGCGCGCGGCAGAGCGGATCGCGCTGGGCAAGCTGATGAACGCCGGACAGATTTGCCTGGCGCCTGACTATCTCCTGGTCCCCCGCGAGCAGGAAGGGGAAGTGATCGAAGCGGTGGGCGCGGCTGCAACGCGAATGTATCCGACACTGCTGGCCAACCCGGACTACACCGCGATCATCAATGCCCGCCACCGCGACCGGCTGACGGCGCATCTCGCCGATGCTCTCGCCAGAGGGGCCGAGGCGGTCGAGATCAATCCGGCGGGTGAGGACTTCGCCGCGGCCAATGCCAACAAGCTGCCGCTCACCATCCTGCGCAACGTCGATGACGGAATGAGCGTGATGCAGGAGGAAATCTTCGGTCCGATCCTGCCCGTGGTGCCTTACGACACGATCGCAGGGGCCATCGACTATATCAACGCCCGGCCCCGCCCGCTTGGCCTCTCCTGGTTCGGGCGCGACCGGGCGGAGGAGCAGCAGGTGCTTTCGCGCACCGTTTCGGGCGGGGTGACCATCAACGATGTGGTGTTCCACGTCACCATGGATGACTTGCCGTTCGGCGGGATCGGGCCCTCAGGCATGGGGCATTACCACGGGGTCGAAGGCTTCCGCAGCTTCAGCCACGCCCGCTCGGTGTTCCGGCAGTCACCGCTGGATGTCGCGGCGCTGGCCGGGCTCAAGCCGCCTTACGGGCGCATGACACTTGCCACCCTTGCACGGGAATTGCGCAAATAGCGTCAATCGACGGGCTTACCCCACTTGCGCGTCCGGGTGGGCCGGACTAGGGCGCGCTCATCCGTTCCCAGCCTGCGAGTCAGCACTCCGTGGTCGACCTGTCGCAATATCTGCCGATCCTGATCTTCCTGGTCATCGCCCTCGGCCTGTCAACGCTGTTCGTGTTCCTGCCGATAGGGGTTTCCTATCTGACCGGCACGCACAACCCGAACGCCGAGAAGAACTCGGAGTACGAATGCGGCTTCCCCGCTTTCGAGGATCCGCGCAGCCAGTTCGACGTGCGCTTCTACCTCGTCGCGATCCTGTTCATCATTTTCGATCTCGAAGCCGCTTTCCTGTTCCCTTGGGCGGTGAGCCTGAAGGAAACGGGCTGGGCCGGCTGGCTGACGATGATGGTGTTCCTCGGGGAACTGGTGATCGGCTTCATCTATGCCTGGAAAAAGGGCGCGCTGGATTGGGAATGACACGATGAACGCTCCGCTCGCTCCCACCGCTTCCGGCGTCGCCGCGCCTGACCAGTCCTTCTTCGACAGCCTCAACTCCGAGGTTTCGGACAAGGGCTTTCTCGTCACCAACACCGAGGAACTGTTCCAATGGGCCCGCACCGGCTCGCTTTGGTGGATGACCTTCGGCCTGGCCTGCTGCGCGGTCGAGATGATCCACGTAAACATGCCGCGTTACGATATGGAACGTTTCGGCGTTGCCCCACGCGCGTCCCCGCGCCAGTCGGACGTGATGATCGTCGCCGGCACGCTCTGCAACAAGATGGCCCCGGCGCTGCGCAAGGTCTACGACCAGATGTCCGACCCCAAGTATGTCATCTCGATGGGCAGCTGCGCCAATGGCGGCGGCTATTATCACTATAGCTATTCGGTGGTGCGCGGCTGTGACCGGATCGTGCCGGTAGACATCTACGTCCCCGGCTGCCCGCCGACCGCCGAGGCGCTGCTTTATGGCGTGATGCAGCTGCAGCGGAAGATCCGCCGCGCCGGGACACTGGAACGGTGAGTGTGGCCATGGCAGCGCGCGTGCTTCGACAGGCTCTGCATGAGCGGGCCTTTTTTCATGATCATGCCCAAACCCCGCTCAGCCTGAGCTTGTCGAAGGCCGGGCACAGCGGCAGGAGCGTGGCATGACCGTTCTTCATTCCGCTCCTCGCTTCGCCTCGAGCGAAGGCGTGCTTGATGCGCTGACCAGCGCCCTTGGCCAGAACGTGCTGGCTGCCAGGGAAGAATACGGCGAGATCGTGATCACGGTCGCCCGTGACAGCATCGTCGAGACGCTGCGGATGCTGCGCGACGAGCATGACTACCAGCAGCTGATGGAAATCGCCGGGGTGGATTATCCCGCGCGGGCCGAGCGCTTCGAAGTCGTCTACATGCTGCTCTCGCTGACCAAGAACCACCGCATCATCGTCAAGCTGAGTGCCGCCGAGGAAACGCCGGTGCCCACGGTTACGGACCTCTGGCCCGTCGCCGGCTGGCTCGAGCGCGAGGTGTTCGACATGTACGGCGTGCTTTTCGCCGGCAATCCGGACTTGCGCCGCATCCTGACCGACTATGGTTTCGAAGGGCATCCTTTCCGCAAGGATTTCCCGCTGACGGGCTACGTCGAGCTGCGGTATTCCGAGGAAGACAAGCGCGTGGTCTATGAGCCGGTGCAGCTGGCCCAGGACCTCAGGAGTTTCGATTTCCTCAGTCCTTGGGAAGGCGCGGATTACGTGCTGCCAGGCGACGAGAAAGCGGCCCAGGCTCCGCCGCCTCCGCCGGTCGCCCAAGCCAAGACCACCGACAAGCCGGCCCAGACCGGGGGCGGCGCCCCCGCCGATGCGGTCGCAGCCAAGCCTGTGGCGCCGTCCACTGCCGGTGGCTCGGCCAATCCGGGGCAGGGCCAGCCCGTACCCCAGCCCACCGCAACGCCGGAGCCCGGCGCTCCGAAGCCCACCGAAGATCGTCCCGCCCGCAAGCCGCGCGCCCGCAAGGCCGGCAAAGAGGGCGGCACCGGTCCCGCCCCGGAAGGAAGCTGAGCCATGGCGATGCAGCTTGAGCAGTCGCCCACCACCGGCGACGAGGTGATCACCAACTACACGATCAACTTCGGCCCCCAGCACCCGGCCGCACATGGCGTGCTGCGCATGGTGATGGAGCTGGACGGCGAGATCATCGAGCGGATCGACCCGCACGTCGGGCTGCTTCACCGCGGCACCGAAAAGCTGATCGAGCACAAGACCTATCTGCAGGCGCTGCCCTATTTCGATCGGCTGGACTATTGCTCGCCGCTCGCCATGGAGCACAGCTACGTGCTGGCGATCGAGAAGCTCCTCAACCTCGAAGTGCCGATCCGCGGCCAGTACCTGCGCGTGCTGTTCGCCGAGCTGACCCGCATCTGCAACCACATGCTCAACATGGGCAGCCATGTGATGGACGTCGGCGCGATGACGCCGAACCTGTGGCTGTTCGAAGTGCGCGAAGATTGCCTGAATTTCTTCGAGCGGGCCTCGGGCGCACGGATGCACGCCGCCTGGTATCGGCCGGGCGGGGTCCATCAGGACGTCCCGCAGAAGCTGCTCGACGATATCGGCGAATGGATCGACGCCCGCTTGCTCCCGCTGTTCGAGGACGCGATGAGCCTGGTGGTCGACAACCGCATCTTCAAGCAGCGCAATGTCGATATTGCCCTCGTCAGCAAGGAAGACGCGATCCGCTGGGGCTTCTCCGGCCCGATGATCCGCGCCGCCGGTATTCCCTGGGATCTGCGCAAGAGCCAGCCCTATGATGTCTATGACCGGATGGAGTTCGACATCCCGGTCGGCACCCGCTCCGACTGCTATGACCGCTTCATGGTCCGCGTCGAGGAAGTGCGCCAGTCGGCCCGGATCATGAAACAGTGCCTGCGCGACATGCCGTCGGGGCCGGTCTGCTCGGACGACCGCAAGGTCACGCCGCCGAAGCGGGCCGAGATGAAGCAGTCGATGGAAAGCCTGATCCACCACTTCAAGCTCTATACCGAAGGCTTCCACGTGCCGGCCGGCGAAGTCTACGTCGCCACCGAAAGCCCCAAGGGTGAATTCGGGGTCTATCTGGTCGCGGACGGCACCAACAAACCCTACCGCTGCAAGATCCGCCCGACCGCCTTCAGCCACCTGCAGGCGATGGACTTCATGTGCAAGGGCCACATGCTGCCCGACGCGACCGCCATTCTCGGCGCGATTGACGTAGTGTTCGGAGAGTGTGACCGCTGATGCCTTACCGCCTGCAAATCGCCACCCAGATGATCGCGCATTACAACGCGCAGGACGCCGATGCTTATGTGTCGCTGATGACCGACGACGCCTGCGAAGCGGGCTACCGCGGCGCGGTGGTGCGCGAGGGCAAGGAAGGCGTGCGTGAGGGCCTGAAGAAGATGTTCGCCGAGTTTCCCGAGAACCGCGCGGAGATCATCCACGGCTGGCACCTCGGCGATTTTGCCGTGCTGCATGAGAAGGTCTGGCGCTCGAACGCCTCCGAGCCCTTCGAAGTCATGTCCATCTACTCGTTCGAGGGCGACAAGTGCTCTCGCGTGGAGTTTGTCCGCTAATGGCTGACCGTCATCTCGAACCCGATACCCCCGAACTGCGCGCGCGCTGGGGCGGCTTTGCCTTCAATGCCGCGTGGGAGGCCAAGGCCAGGGCCGCGATCGCGCGTTATCCCGCCGGGCGCCAGCGTTCGGCCGTGATGGCCCTGCTCGACTACGCCCAGCGGCAGGTCGGCGAGGAAACCAATACGCAGGGCTGGTTGCCGATCCCGGTGATGGAATATGTCGCGACCTATCTCGACATGCCGGTCATCCGGGTGGTCGAGGTGGCGACCTTCTATTTCATGTACAACCTCGTCCCCGTCGGCCGGTTCCACGTGCAGGTCTGCGGCACCACGCCCTGCATGCTGCGCGGCAGTGACGACATCATGGCCGCCTGCAAGCAGCGCGGGATGCACAAGGGCCACACCACCGACGATGGCATGTGGACGCTGACCGAGGTCGAATGCATGGGCAATTGCGCCTCGGCTCCGATGGTCCAGATCAACGACGACAATTACGAGGACCTGACGGCGGACCGCCTCGACGCGGTGCTCGATGCGCTGGCAGCGGGCAAGACGCCCAAGGCCGGCACGCAGGAGCCCGGCCGTCACACCGTCGAACCGCTCGGCGGGCCGACCACGCTGACAGAGATGGTCACGGCCAACCATGATTACCGGGGGGAGTGGTAGATCATGGCGCTCGCTGACAAGGACCGCATCTTCACCAACCTCTATGGCTACCAGCCGTGGAACCTGTCCGCCGCGAAGAAGCGCGGGGATTGGGACAATACCAAGGCGATTCTCGCCAAGGGCCGCGATGCGATCATTCAGGAGATCAAGGACTCCGGCCTGCGCGGGCGCGGGGGTGCGGGCTTCCCCACCGGCATGAAGTGGAGCTTCATGCCCAAGGAATACCGCCCGGATCGCCCCGGCTTCCTCGTCATCAACGCGGACGAGTCCGAGCCCGGCAGTTGCAAGGACCGCGAGATCATCCGCCACGATCCGCACAAGCTGATCGAGGGGGCGCTGGTCGCCGGTTTCGCGATGGGCGCGCGGGCGGCCTACATCTACATCCGCGGCGAATATATCCGCGAGGCCGAAACGCTTTTTGCCGCCGTGCAGGAAGCCTATGACGCCGGGCTGATCGGCAAGAACGCCTGCAAGAGCGGCTACGATTTCGACGTCTTCGTCCACCGCGGCGCAGGCGCCTACATCTGCGGCGAAGAAACCGCGATGATCGAAAGCCTTGAGGGCAAGAAGGGCCAGCCCCGGCTCAAGCCGCCGTTCCCGGCCGGCGCGGGACTCTATGGCTGCCCGACCACGGTCAACAACGTCGAATCGATTGCCGTCGCTCCCACGATCATGCGGCGCAGCGCGGGCTGGTTCGCCAGCTTCGGGCGCGAGAACAACAAGGGCACCAAGCTCTTCCAGATCTCCGGCCACGTGGAAAAGCCCTGCGTCGTCGAAGAGGAAATGAGCATCCCCTTCAGCGAGCTGATCGAGAAGCATTGCGGTGGCATTCGCGGCGGGCGTGACAACCTGCTCGCGGTGATCCCCGGCGGCAGCTCGGTCCCGCTGGTGCCCGCGGCGGAAATCTGGGACGCGCCGATGGATTTCGACGGGCTCAAGGCCGTCGGCTCCGGGCTCGGCACTGCGGCAGTCATCGTCATGGACAAGTCGACCGACATCGTCCGCGCGATTGCCCGCCTGTCGTACTTCTACAAGCACGAAAGCTGCGGCCAGTGCACCCCGTGCCGCGAAGGCACCGGCTGGATGTGGCGCGTGATGGAACGCCTGCGCACCGGCGATGCCGACGTGAGCGAAATCGACATGCTGCAGCAGGTCACCAAGCAGGTCGAAGGCCACACCATCTGCGCCCTGGGCGACGCGGCCGCCTGGCCGATCCAGGGCCTGATCAAGCACTTCCGGCCCGAAATTGAACGCCGGATCGCGGAAAATGTGCGGGAGGCGGCGGAGTAATCATGCCCAAGGTAACCGTAGACGGCATCGAACTCGAAGTACCGCAGGGCGCCACCGTGCTGCAGGCGTGCGAGTTGGCCGGGAAGGAAATCCCGCGCTTCTGCTATCATGAGCGCCTGTCGATCGCCGGCAACTGCCGGATGTGTCTGGTCGAGGTGAAGCCCGGGCCGCCCAAGCCGCAGGCCAGCTGCGCGCTGCCGGCTGCCGAAGGGCAGGAAATCCGCACGGATTCGCCGATGGTGAAAACCGCGCGCGAAGGGGTGATGGAGTTCCTCCTGATCAACCACCCGCTCGATTGCCCGATCTGCGATCAGGGCGGCGAGTGCGATCTGCAGGACCAGTCGATGGCTTATGGCCGCGGCGGTTCGCGCTATCACGAGCACAAGCGCGCGGTGACCGAGAAGTACATGGGCCCGCTGATCAAGACGGCGATGACCCGCTGCATCCACTGCACCCGCTGCGTGCGCTTCTCGGAAGAGATCGCCGGGGTGGACGAGATCGGCGCCCTCTATCGCGGCGAGGCGATGCAGATCACGACCTATCTCGAAAAGGCCGCCAGCCACGAGATGAGCGCCAACGTGATCGACCTCTGCCCGGTCGGCGCGCTGACTTCGCGGCCCTATGCCTTCGAGGCCCGGCCGTGGGAGCTGAAGAAGACGCTTTCCATTGACGTTTCAGACGCTTGCGGTGCGAACATCCGGCTCGACAGTCGCGGCCGTGAAGTGCTGCGCATTCTGCCGCGCATCAACGATGACGTGAACGAGGAGTGGATCAGCGATAAGGCGCGCTTCCAGGTTGACGGCCTCACCCGCCGCCGGCTCGACAAGCCGTGGATCCGCCGTGATGGCAAGCTGACCGCCGCGACCTGGGCCGAGGCCTTCGCCGCCGTTGCCAGGGTCAAGCCGGGCAAGGACGTGGCGGTGATCGCCGGCGACCTGGTCGATTGCGAAACCATGTTCGCGGCGAAGAAGCTGGCGGGTGCGCTCGGCTCAAGCCTGCTGGAAGGGCGGCAGACCGGGATGGACTACGATACGTCCAATCTCGCTGCCGTGTCCTTCAACACCACGTTCTCCGGGATCGAGACTGCCGACGCGATCGTGATCGTCGGTTCCAACCTGCGCATTGAAGCGCCGCTGGTCCAGGTCCGCATCCGCAAGGCGGTGAAGGCCGGGGCCAAGGTGTTCATCGTCGGGCCGGAGTGGGAGACGACGTATCCCGCAATCTGGCTCGGCACCGATCTGGCGGTTCTCGGCAAGCTCCCGCAAGCGGCTGATGACGTGCTCAGCGCCGCGGCGCGCCCCGCGCTGATCCTCGGCGGAGCAGGCTTTGCCAAGGGTGCGCTGGGCGCGAGCCTGGCGCTGGCCGAGAAGTACAAGCTGGTGAGGGACGGCTGGAACGGCTTCAACGGCCTCCACCTCGCCGCCGCGCGGATGGGTGGGCTGATGCTCGGCTATGCGCAGCAGGGCGGTATCGCCGATCTGGTGGCGGCCAAGCCGAAGCTGGTGCTGTCGCTCGGCGCGGACGAGGCGGACTACACCAGGTTTGCCGGCTCGATCGTGGTCTACATCGGCCACCACGGCGACAAGGGTGCACACGCGGCGGACATCATCCTCCCCGCCGCGGCCTTCACCGAGAAGGCCGGCACTTACGTGAACACCGAAGGCCGGGTGCAGTTCGCCGAAAAGGCGGTTTTCGCCCCCGGTGACGCCCGTGAGGACTGGACGATCCTGCGCGCGCTGGCCGATGCGCTGGGTGTGAACGTCGGCTTCGACAGCTTCGAGCAGCTCCGCGCGGCGATGATCGCCGAAGTGCCGGCGCTGGGCGTGGAAGGGCTGGCCGATTACGGGGCATTGCCCAAGGCCCCCAAGGCCAAGGCGACAGGCTCCATCGAGACCTATCCGATCAAGGACTTCTACCTGACCAACCCCATCGCCCGCGCCAGCGAGACGATGCAGCGCTGCTCGGCGGAGCTGCTCCACGGGGAAGACTTCGCGGAGGCGGCGGAATGACCGACTTCTTCCAAAGCCTCGGACTGTCCTACGACTGGGCCTGGTCGCTCGCCACTATCGCGGGGATCCTGCTTATCGCCCTGCCGCTGATGCTGGGCGTGGCGATGATCATCTATGCCGATCGCAAGATCTGGGCGGCGATGGCGCTGCGGCGCGGGCCGAACGTGGTCGGGCCGTGGGGCCTGCTGCAGAGCTTCGCGGATGGCCTCAAGGTGTTCCTGCAGGAAACCATCATCCCCTCGGCTGCGAACAAGGGCCTGTTCCTGATCGCGCCGATCATCACCTTCACCGTGGCCTTGCTGGCCTGGGCGGTGATCCCGTTCAATTCGGGCGCGATCCTCGCCGATATCAATGTCGGGCTGCTCTATGTCCTCGCGATCTCTTCGCTCGGGGTTTACGGCACGGTGATCGCGGGCTGGTCGTCGAACTCGAAATACCCGTTCTTCTCGGCCATGCGCGCCTCGGCGCAGATGATCTCCTATGAAGTCTCGATCGGCTTCATCCTGATCTGCGTGGTGCTGTGGGCCGGGTCGTTCAACCTGAAGGACATCGTCGAGGCGCAGCAATCGCACGTCTGGATCATCAACGGCTTCGTCGCCAATCCGCTGCTTTTCCCGATGTGGGTGATGTTCCTGATCTCCGGCATGGCCGAAACCGGCCGCGCGCCCTTCGACCTGACCGAGGCCGAAAGCGAGCTCGTCGCCGGCTACCAGACCGAATATTCGAGCATGAGCTTCGCGCTCTACTGGCTTGGCGAATATGCCAACGTGCTGCTGATGTGCGCGCTGAACGCTACGCTGTTCTGGGGGGGATACCTGCCGCCGCTCGACATTCCGGTGCTTTACTTGATCCCGGGCGTGGTCTGGCTGCTGCTCAAGATCCTGTTCTTCTTCTTCATCTTCAGCTGGGTGAAGGCCACCGTGCCGCGCTACCGCTATGACCAGCTGATGCGGCTGGGCTGGAAGGTGTTCCTGCCCGTTTCGCTGTTCTGGGTATTCCTTGTCAGCGGCTACCTGATGCTTACGGGACATTTTGCATGACCCTCTCCCACCTCATCAAGAGCTTCACCCTGTGGGAGTTCGTCAAGGCGCACTGGCTGACCTTGAAGTACTTCTTCAGGCCCAAGGCGACGATCAACTACCCGTTCGAGAAGAACCCGCTGAGCCCGCGCTTTCGCGGCGAGCATGCGTTGCGCCGCTATCCCAGCGGCGAAGAGCGCTGCATCGCCTGCAAGCTGTGCGAGGCGGTCTGCCCGGCGCAGGCGATCACCATCGAGGCGGAACCGCGGGACGACGGCAGCCGCCGCACCACGCGCTACGATATCGACATGACCAAGTGCATCTTCTGCGGCTTTTGCCAGGAAGCCTGCCCGGTCGATGCCATCGTCGAAGGGCCGAACTTCGAATACGCGACCGAAACGCGCGAAGAACTGCTTTACGACAAGGCCAAGCTGCTGGCGAACGGGGACAAGTGGGAGCGGGCCATCGCCGCGAACCTTGAAGCCGATGCGCCGTATCGATAGGGGCGCGCGCAATGACGATCCAGCTCATCGCCTTCTATCTGTTCGCCTCGCTGGCCGTGCTGTCCGGCGCGGTGACGATCCTTGCCCGTAATCCGGTCCATTCGGTGCTGTGGCTGATCCTGGCGTTCTTCAACGCGGCCGGCCTGATGGTGCTGGCCGGGGCCGAGTTCATCGCGATGCTGCTGGTGATCGTCTATGTCGGCGCGGTCGCGGTGCTGTTCCTGTTCGTGGTGATGATGCTCGACATCGATTTCGCCGAGCTGCGCGCCGGTTTCATCCGCAACGCCCCGGTGGGCGCGCTGATCGCGGTGGTGCTGTTTGGCGAACTGTTGATCGGCGTCGGCGCTTACCGTGCCGGTGCGCTGGTGCTGGGCACGCCTGACGGCAGCGCGGCGACGCCGGCTGGAGTCAGCAACATCGAGGCGATCGGGGCGCTGCTCTATGGCCGCTACCTGTTCCTGTTCGAAGCGGCGGGCGTGATCCTGCTGGTGGCGATGATCGGTGCGATCGTGCTGACGCACCGCCAGCGCAGCGATACGCGCGGCCAGAACGTTTCGCGCCAGGTTGAGCGCCGCCCCGACGAGGCGACCGTCAACATGCAGCCCGAAGTGGGCCAGGGGGTTTCGCTGTGACCCTTCGGCAAGCTCAGGGTGAGCGGATTAGCGGAGAGCTGCGCTCATGATTGGAATCGAACATTACGTCGTGGTCAGCTCGATCCTGTTCGTGCTGGGCGTGCTGGGGATCTTCCTCAACCGCAAGAACGTGATCGTCATCCTCATGGCGATCGAGCTCATCCTGCTCGCCGTGAACATCAACCTCGTGGCCTTCTCGTCGTTCCTGCATGACCTGACGGGGCAGATTTTTGCCATGTTCGTGCTGACCGTGGCGGCGGGCGAGGCAGCAATCGGGCTGGCGATCCTGGTGATCTATTTCCGCGGTCGGGGCACCATTGCGGTCGACGATGTCAACCGGATGAAGGGGTAATCCGCTAGTGAATCCGATCCTCTTCATCGTCTTCCTGCCGCTGCTTGCCGCGATCGTCGCGGGGCTGGGCAACAAGACACTCGGCGCGCCGATCGCCAAGTCGATCACGACCGGGGCGCTGTTCGCCAGTTGCCTGCTGTCATGGCCGATCTTCCTCGCCTTCGTTTCGGGCCATGCCGAAGCGCATGTCGAGCCGGTACTGCACTGGGTCCGCTCGGGCAGCATGACGTTCGATTGGGCGCTGCGGGTCGATGCGCTGACCGCGGTGATGCTGGTGGTGATCACCACCGTCTCGGCGCTGGTCCACCTCTACTCCTGGGGCTACATGGCCGAGGACCCGGACCAGCCGCGCTTCTTCGCCTATCTCAGCCTCTTCACTTTCGCGATGCTGATGCTGGTGACGGCCGACAATCTGGTCCAGATGTTCTTCGGCTGGGAAGGGGTCGGCCTCGCGTCCTACCTGCTGATCGGCTTCTGGTTCCGCAAGCCTTCGGCCAGCGCCGCCGCGATCAAGGCCTTCGTGGTCAACCGGGTCGGCGATCTCGGCTTCATGCTCGGGATTTTCGGCACCTATCTGGTGTTTGGCACCGTCTCGATCCCCGAAATCCTCGCCCGCGCACCGGGCATGGCCGGCTCGACCATCCACTTCCTCGGCCATGGCTGGGATACGATGACGATCTTGTGCGTGCTGCTGTTCATCGGTGCGATGGGCAAGTCGGCGCAGCTGGGCCTGCACACCTGGCTGCCGGACGCGATGGAAGGCCCGACCCCGGTCTCGGCCCTGATCCACGCTGCGACCATGGTCACCGCCGGCGTGTTCATGGTCTGCCGCCTTTCGCCGATGTTCGAGGCCAGCCCGGCTGCGCTCGGTTTCGTCACTTTCGTCGGCGCGGCGACCTGCTTCTTCGCGGCCACGGTCGGCACGACGCAGTGGGACATCAAGCGGGTGATCGCCTATTCGACCTGCTCGCAGCTCGGCTACATGTTCTTCGCCGCAGGCGTCGGCGCCTACGGCTCGGCGATGTTCCACCTGTTCACGCACGCGTTCTTCAAGGCGCTGCTGTTCCTGGGCGCGGGTTCGGTGATCCATGCGATGCACCATGAGCAGGACATGCGCTTCTATGGCAACCTGCGGAAGCACATCCCGCTGACCTACTGGGCGATGATGATGGGCACCCTGGCGATCACCGGTGTAGGCATTGTCGACGTGTTCGGCTTCGCCGGGTTCTATTCAAAGGATTCGATCCTCGAAGCGGCCTATGCACGCGGCACCGAACTGGGCACTTTCGCCTTCTTCATCGGCATCACGGCGGCACTGCTGACCAGCTTCTACAGCTGGCGTCTGGTGTTCCTGACTTTCTACGGCAAGCCGCGCTGGAGCCAGTCGGAGCATATCCAGCACGCGGTGCATGATGCGCATGGCGATCACGGCCACGGGCGCGACGACGCGCATGACCACCACGGGCATGATGACGGCACCGCCGGCTATCACCCGCACGAAAGCCCGCTCAACATGCTGGTGCCGCTCGGCGTGCTCAGTCTGGGTGCAGTCTTCGCCGGTTTCGTGTTCCACAATGCCTTCATCGGCGCGGAGACGGGCGGCGAGTTCTGGAAGGGCGCAGTGGCCTTCAACGAGCACTTGATGCACGCCGCGCACCTGGTGCCGACCTGGGTCAAGTGGGCGCCGTTTGCGGTGATGATCACCGGGCTGTTCATCGCCTGGTACGGCTATATCCGCAACACGAGCTTCCCGGCCAAGGTCGCGAGCGAGTTCGGGGTGCTCTACAAGTTCCTCTACAACAAGTGGTACTTCGACGAGCTCTATGACTTCCTGTTCGTGCGTCCGGCATTCTGGATCGGCAAGGTGTTCTGGAAGCAGGGCGATGTGGGAATCATCGACCGGTTCGGCCCGAATGGCGCGGCCTGGGTGGTCGAACAGGGGACGCGCGCGGCGAAGAACGTCCAGTCGGGCTATCTCTACAGCTATGCGCTGGTGATGCTGGTCGGCCTGGTCGCAGCAGTCAGCTGGGTGATGTCGGGGCATTGGCAATGAGTTCTTTTCCGATTCTATCGCTGATGCTGGCGGTGCCGCTGGCCGGCGCCGTGGCCTTCCTGTTTTCCGATGCGCCGCGCGCCCGGACGATTGCGCTGGCAGCTACGCTGGTCGACCTCGCGCTGGGCGGGATGCTGTGGGCCAATTATGATATCGGCGGTGCGCAGTGGCAGTTCGTCGAGAAGGTTCCGCTGTTCGCCGGCTTCAGCTGGGCGCTGGGGATCGATGGCATTGCCCTGGTGCTGATCATGCTCTCGGTATTCCTGATGCCGGTTTGCATCGGCGCAAGCTGGCGTTCGATCGAGAAGCGCGTCGGGGAATACATGGCGGCGTTCCTGCTGATGGAAACGTTGATGATCGGCGTTTTCGCGGCGCAGGATCTCTACCTGTTCTACATCATGTTCGAAGCCGGCCTGATCCCGATGTACCTGATCATCGGCATCTGGGGCGGGGCTGACCGGATCTACGCCGCCTACAAGTTCTTCCTCTACACGCTGCTCGGCTCGGTGCTGATGCTGATCGCGATGCTGTGGATGGTGCACGAAGCGGGGACGACCGACATCCCGACGCTGATGGCTTATGATTTCCCGATCGAGGCGCAGAAGTGGCTGTGGCTGGCGTTCTTCGCCAGCTTCGCGGTGAAGATGCCGATGTGGCCGGTTCACACCTGGCTGCCCGATGCGCACGTGCAGGCGCCCACTGCCGGCTCGGTGATCCTGGCCGGTGTGCTGCTGAAGATGGGCGGCTACGGCTTCATCCGCTTCTCGCTGCCGATGTTCCCGGACGCCTCGGCAAACTATGCATGGCTGATCTATACGCTCTCGATGGTTGCCGTGGTCGCCACTTCGCTGATCGCGCTGGTCCAGACCGACATGAAGAAGCTGATCGCCTATTCTTCGGTCGCGCATATGGCGATCGTCACCATCGGCTTGTTTGCCTTCAATGTGCAGGGCCTTGAAGGCTCGATGATCGTCATGCTCAGCCACGGCCTGGTCTCGGGCGCGCTGTTCCTGTGCGTGGGTATCATCTACGACCGGCTGCACACCCGCGAGATCGACCGCTACGGCGGCCTGTCGATCAACATGCCGAAGTACGCGCTGTTCTTCATGCTCTTCACCATGGCCTCGGTCGGGCTGCCGGGCACTAGCGGCTTCGTGGGCGAATTCCTGTCGCTGGCGGGCATCTACCAGATGTCGAGCTGGGTGGCGCTGGTCGGCGGCACCGGGGTGATCCTGGGCGCGGCCTACATGCTCTTCCTTTATGGCCGGGTCGCGTTCGGCGAGCAGAAGAATGCCGATGCCGCGGCCATGCCCGATCTTGACCTGCGCGAGCTGGCCATGGTGGTGGCGCTGGCGCTGCCAGTGCTGTGGATGGGCGTCTATCCCGAAAGCTTCCTCGCCCCGATGCGTGCCGATATCGCCGCACTCGATGCGCGCCTTGCCCGGGCCCGGCCCGCCGGCGATGCGCAACTCACCGCCGGCAAGCCGAAGCCTGCCGCGGCGGACCATGCAACTCTTGAATCCGCGCCAGAGGGGGCACACTGATGGATTGGGCCACCTCGCTGCGGCTGACCGCCGCAGAAGAACTGCTGAGCATCTCCGGCCTCGTGCTGCTGCTCGTCGCCGCGTGGAGCGGTGACAAGGCTTCGCGCGCGATCTCGATTGCGGCGGTGGCCGTACTTGCTGCCGCTGCGGCGCTGACCGCGCCGGCGCTGTGCGCCGGAGCCATGGGGGCAGGCACCAGCGCCTTCTTCGGGCAGGTTTCTGCCGATTCCTTCGCGGCATTTGCCAAGCTGCTGATCTACGCGGCCTCGGGCGCGACGCTGATGGTGGCCCCGGCCTTCTTCGGACGGCTCGGCGCGATGCGGGCGGAGTTTCCGATCCTGGTGCTGTTTGCCGCGCTGGGCATGGGCATCATGGTTTCGGCCACCGATCTCATCGCGCTGTATATCGGGCTCGAGCTCAACTCGCTCTCGGCCTATGTCCTCGCCTCGTTCCTGCGCTCGGACGGACGATCAGCCGAAGCCGGCCTGAAGTATTTCGTACTGGGCGCGCTTGCCAGTGGCATCCTGCTCTACGGCATGAGCCTGACCTACGGCTTCACCGGTACCACCAGCTTCGAAGGCATTCGCGCCGCGCTGCACGGCGGGCTGTCGATGGGGGCGGTGTTCGGCATCACCTTCATGCTGGCAGGCCTGGCTTTCAAGATCAGCGCGGTGCCGTTCCACATGTGGACGCCCGACGTCTATGAGGGTGCACCGACGCCGGTCACCATGTTCTTCGCCTCGGCTCCCAAGGTTGCGGCGATGGCCCTGTCGATGCGGGTCGTGCTGTCTGCCTTCGGCACCGCGCAGGGCGCCTGGCAACCGATCGTGATCTTCGCGGCGATGGCTTCGATCGTGGTCGGCGCGCTGGGTGCGATCGGGCAAGGCAACATCAAGCGCCTGCTCGCCTATTCCTCGATCAACAACGTCGGCTTCATCCTCATCGGCCTCGCCACGGGCACGCCGGCGGGCGCTTCGGCCATGCTCGTCTATCTTGCGATCTACGTCGCGATGACGGTCGGCGGTTTCGTCGCGGTGCTGATGCTCAAGGACGCGAATGGCGAGCCGGTCGAGGCCATCGCCGATCTCGCCGGCTTGTCGAGCGAGCGCAAGGTGCTGGCAGCATGCCTGGCCATGGTGATGTTCAGCCTCGCGGGCATTCCGCCGCTGTTCGGCTTCTGGGGCAAGTTCGTGGTGTTCCAGGCCTCGGTCGACGCCGGGCTGGTCCCGCTCGCCGCGATCGGCATCGCCGCCAGCGTGATCGGCGCGTTCTATTACCTCAAGGTCGTCAAGATCATGTATTTCGATGAACCGGCCGGCAAGGTGGTCGGGAAAAGCGGGTGGGAGCACCAGGCACTGCTGGCGCTTTCGGCGCTGTTCATATCGCCGCTGGGTTATCTCCTGACGAAATGGCTGGGCGAACTGGCTGACAAGGCCGCCGCCGCGCTGTTCCACCTCGCTTGATCGAGTTCGTCGCCGAAACCGGCTCCACCAACGCGGACCTCTCCGCCCGGCTCGCCTCGGGCCAGCCGGTAGCCGAAGGCAACTGGCTCGTCGTGGACCGCCAGTTGGCCGGACGCGGGCGGCTGGGCCGCGAATGGTTTGACGGTTCGGGAAATTTCATGGGTTCAACGGTCGTGCAACTCGGCACGGGCGAACCGCACGCGGGATCGCTGGCACTGGTGGCGGGGCTGGCCGTGCACGAAGCGGTGAGCGAAATACTGCCTGCGCCGCACCGGGCCGAGCTCAAATGGCCCAACGACCTGATGATCGGCATGGCCAAGCTGGCTGGTATCCTGCTCGAAAGGGTCGGCACCGCCGTGGTGGTGGGAATCGGAGTCAACCTTGCCCGCGCTCCGGTCGTAGATGGGCGGGCGACGATTGCGCTGGCCGAATTGACCGCTCCGCCTTCCCGGGATGCTTTCGCTGCCAGCCTCGCTGCGCATTTCGAGCGGGAGCTGCACCGCTGGCGTGCTTATGGCCTGGAACCGATCCTGTCGCGCTGGCAGGCGGCTGCGCATCCGGTTGGCACGTCGCTGCGGGTGGGACCGGGCGAAGCAATGCTCGTCGGCGAATTCGGCGGACTTACGGACGATGGGGCCTTGCAACTGCGCCTGCCCGGCGGCACGACGCAGGTGATCCATGCCGGCGACGTGTTCCTCGCCGCGGAAAGGTAATCGCCATGCTGCTCGCCATAGATGTCGGCAATACCAATGTTGTCTTCGCGCTTTACGAAGGGCGCGAAATCAAGGCGCGCTGGCGCATCGCCACCGATCCGCGCCGCACCGGCGACGAATACGCTGTGTGGTTGATGCAACTGCTCCAGATCAAGGGTTTCCCGCGCGAGGCGGTAACGCAGATTATCGTCTCCACCGTCGTGCCGCGCGCGCTCCACAACATCGAGGTGTTGGCGCAGAACTATTTCGCTCTCGATCTGCTGGTCGCGGGGCAGGGCAAGGCGGACTATGCGATCGACATCGACGTGCCCGATCCCAAGTCGCTGGGCGCGGACCGTGCGGTCAACGCCATCGCCGCCCATGCCAAGCACCCCGGCGATCTGATCGTGATCGATTTCGGCACCGCCACGACGTTCGACGTAATCGACTTTCGCGGCGCCTACAAAGGCGGGATCATTGCGCCGGGGATCAATCTCTCGCTCGACGCGTTGGTAGGAAACACTGCCAAGTTGCCGCGCATCGCCATCCGCAAGCCCGACAGCGCCAGCGTGATCGGCACCAATACCGAGGACCAAATGCTGATTGGTGTTTTCTGGGGCTATGTCGCGATGATGGAAGGGCTTGTCGCCCGGATGCGGACAGAGATCGGTCGCCCGGCCAAAGTGGTCGCCACTGGCGGTCTGGCGTTGCTGTTCGATCAGGCCAGCGAGATCTTCGATGCGGTCGATCCGGACCTCACCCTCGATGGCCTTGCCATCCTTGCGGAACGGGCGGTGGCGAAGTGAAGCCCGGTAACGAACTCCTCTTCTGCGCACTCGGCGGCTCGGGCGAGATTGGCATGAACGTCAATCTCTATGGCTGCAACGGCAAGTGGCTGATGGTCGATCTGGGGATGACTTTCAGCGGAGCGGGGGACTATCCCGGCGTTGATCTGGTCTTCGCCGACCTCGATTTCATCGAGGAGAACCGCAAGGATCTGATCGGGATTGTGCTGACTCACGCCCATGAGGACCATATCGGCGCGGTGCCCTATTTCGCCAAGGAGCTGGGTGTCCCGCTCTATGCCACGCCGTTCACCGCCCGGCTCGTGGCGGACAAGCTGGAAGAAGCGGGGATCGCGGGCGACATCAAATTGAACGTCGTCGATCATCTTGAGCGCTTTGAACTCGGCCCCTTCGGCATTCGCTATGTGCCGCTGGCTCACTCCATCGCCGAAGGCAACGCGCTGGTGATCGAGACTCCCTACGGCCGGATCTTCCATACCGGGGACTGGAAGCTGGATGACGAACCGCTGGTCGGCACGCCTGCCACGCCTGCGGAACTTACCCGGATCGGCGATGAGGGGGTGCTGGCGCTGGTCTGCGATTCGACCAACGCGTTCAACCCGGAGGCGTCCGGCTCGGAAGGCGAAGTGCGCCGCGCCCTGGTCGCGGAAGTCGCCCGGCACAAGGGCCGGCGCGTGCTGGTGACGACCTTCGCCTCCAATGTCGCCCGGCTGGAGACACTGGGCGAAGTGGCCAAGGCAACCGGCCGCAAACTCTGCGTCGCTGGCCGCTCGCTTGATCGGATCATTCGCGCAGGGCAGGCCTCGGGTTATCTCAAGGATCTGCCCAAGATCGTCGACATGGACTCCGCCATGGACCTGCCGCGCGGGCAACTGCTGGTCGTCGCCACTGGCGGACAGGGCGAGCCGCGTGCGGCGCTGGCCAGGGTTGCGGATGGCAATCATCCCGTATCGCTGGAAACGGGCGATGTGGTGCTGTTCTCCAGTCGCCAGATCCCTGGCAACGAGACCCAGATCGGCCGAATCCAGAACCGCCTGGCTGAAATGGGCGTGCAGATCGTGACCGACCGGCAGGCCGACATCCACGTTTCCGGCCATCCGGGACGGCCGGAACTCAAGGCGCTTTACGGCTGGATCCGGCCGGAAATCCTTCTGCCGGTCCATGGCGAAATGCGCCACATGGTCGAACAGGCGCGGCTGGGGCGTGAATCCGGCATTGCCAAGACCGTCGTCCAGAAGAACGGCGACCTCGTCCGCCTCGCTCCCGGCAGGCCCGGCAAGTTCGGCGAAGTACGCGCCGGGCGGCTGGTGCTCGATGGGGATATCATTTCACCCGCGGACGGCGAGGCGATGGTGATGCGGCGGCGGCTGGCGCATAGCGGCCTTGTCACCGTGGTGATCGGCGGCAAGGGACAGGCGAAAGTCGCCAGCGTCGGCCTTCCGCTGGATGAGGACTACGACGACTTCATCACGGAAGCGGTGGAAGACGTCCTGGCCGCACTTGCCCGGCTCAAGGGCGGAGCCCGGCACGATGGCGCCGTGGTGACCGAAGCCGCCCGCCTTGCTGCGCGCCGCGCGGCTCAACGCTGGTCGGGCAAGAAGCCGCAGGTGCAAGTTCTGCTGATGGAGGGCTACAGCGCGTGAAGCTGACCTCGATCCTGGCGATCTACGCCTTGTTCTGGGTGATGAGCGCCTTTCTGGTGCTGCCCTTCGGGGTGCGCACTCACGAGGAAGAGGGCATCGCCAAGGTGCCCGGCCAGGCCGACAGCGCTCCGGCCAACTTCCGCCCGGGGCGGATTGTCATGCGGGCGACCGTGGTCTCGCTGGTGCTGTTCGGGCTGTATTATGCCAACTACGTCAACGGCTGGGTCGGGCCGGAACAGCTTGAGCTGTTCCATCCGCCCGTGGCGCAAAACCGCTAGTCAGCGGGCGTAGTTCTGGTCGCGGACCCGGCGCCAGCGACCCTTGAGGTAGTAAGTGCCCCACAGCAGCATCGCGCACAGGCTGGCGACCGGGAAGGCCCACCACAAGGCGTCCGCGCCGAGGTAGGGATAAGCCACGAAATAAAAGCCCAGGCGGATCGGGTAGAGCACGATCACCTGTAGCAGCAGCGGTATCACGACCACGCCGTAAGCCCGCATCGTGCCGCTGAGGATCATCGACGCGCCCATCAGCACGAAGGTCCAGGTGACGATCAGCTGCATGTGGTGGGCGATCGGCACCGCCGGGCTGGTATGGCCCAGGAACAGCGCGATCAGCGGGTAGGAGAAGATCATCAACAGGATCGCCATGGTGCCGGTCATGGTCACGTTGGCGATCATACCGGCGCGGGTCACCTGATCGACCCGGCCGTGATTCCCGGCACCGATGTTCTGCGCCGCCATCGCGCTGACCGCGGCGCCGATCGCCAGCGCAGGCATCTGGAGGTAATTCCACAACTGGCTCATCGCCCCGAAGGCCGCAGTCGTGTCGATCCCTTCGCGGTTGACGAGGCCGATCATCGTCAGTTGCGCCGATGAAAACAGCACGCCTTGGATGAACATCGGCACGCCCTTGGTCAGGATGAAGCGGGCCTCCTTGCTGCTCGGCATGAGCCAGCCGAACTCGGCTCCGCGCAACCGGATTACCAGGTCCTTGCGATAGACGATGAAGATCTGCAGCAGCAGACCCGCCAGGTTGGCCAGCGCGGTCGACAAGGCGGAGCCGGCAATGCCCAGCGCCGGGACCGGGCCGATGCCAAGGATCAGCAGCGGGTTGAGCACAATGTCGAGCACCACCACCAGCAGGGTGGCGAAGAACGGCAACCGCGCTTCGCCCACGGCGCGCATCCCGGTGGTCAGCAGCATCGCCAGTGCGCCGAGCGGCATGGTGACGAAAGTGACGCGCAAGTAGGTCAGCGCCATGTCGACGCTGCCCTCGGGCGTTGCCAGCAGTTCCAGCAAGCGCGGGGTGAAGAACCAGCCGACGACCCCGAACAGGCAGGCATAGGCCAGGCAAAAGCCCATGCCCGCGCCGAAGGTGCGCCGGGCCGCCATCAGGTTGCGCGCACCGAAGTGCTGGCCGACCCGGACCATCGTTGCCATGCCCAGGCCGAACACGCCGGCCATCAGCATGAACACCACGCCGTTGGCGTTGGTGGTCGCTGCCAGCGCCTTTTCCCCCAGCAGGCGGCCGACCCAGATCGCATTGACCGAACCGTTGACGGTTTGCAGCACGTTGGAGGCGAGCAGGGGAATCGAGAAAATGAATAGCGTGCGAAGGATCGGTCCCTGAGTCAGGTCACCGCGCATCGCCGGACGGGCCGGGGCGCCGGTTTCGGGCCCGGCAGTCATCAAGTGCCCCTAGTGTCGCCCCACAAGTGAATGTGCAAGCGATCCGAGAGATTGAAGCCGTGCTGTGCGCTTATATTTCCGAGCCAGTGCATTCGCGCGCGTATCGTCTCGCTGTCGCGGCCTTCGGGCATCAGCCAGGTGCGTTCGGCCGGAACGCCATAGGCGTCTCGAATCGCCAGCACCTCGTCAAGGTCATCGGGGCTTGCAACAACATACTTAAAGTTCGCTTTAGGTTCGCTTGCCCAGTACGACAGCCTCGCCGGAATCAGTGCGGAATCAGCGGGATTCCCGGAGTGCCTGAGCTTCGGGCTGACGTTGTATTGCGCCACTAGCGGAGCCAGCGCGGGCACGGGCATGACCGTGCCGTTCGTCTCGATCTCGACCCGGTGGCCCTGCAGCATCGCCAGCATACGCGCCAGCGCCGGGCCTTGCAGCAGCGGCTCGCCGCCGGTGACCACCAGTCGCTCCTGCCCCAGCGCCGCGATCCGGGCGGCGACTTCGGCTTCGTCCAGCGTCACCTGATTGGCGGCACGGTCAAACGCGATGTCATCGCTGTGCGGGCGGTTGTCGCCGGTGAAGCGCCAGGTGTAGGCGGTATCGCACCAGCGGCAGGCGAGGTTGCAGCGCGACAGGCGCACGAAGGTGGAGGGGCGTCCAACCGACGCGCCTTCGCCCTGGAGCGAGGCGAAGATCTCGGGCTCGCCCGGGGTGGTGGTGGCGAGGGTTAGTGCCATCGGGGGAGCCTCGGCGTGCGGCCTTCGACAAGCTCAGGCTGAGCGGGGGTCTTTGTGGATTCGAATTCCCAAACCCGCTCAGGCTGAGCTTGTCGAAGCCAGCACGCTGCCATCACCCCAGCCGCGCCAGCGCCGATGCCAGCCGCTCGGCTTCGGCGGCGTGCATAGCATGGTCGGCCCGGGCCTTGTCGACGGCCTCGGGCTTGGCCTTCTCGACAAAGGACGGATTCGACAGCCGGCCTTCGAGAGACTTCGCTTCCTTGGCCGAAAGCTCCAGCGCTTTCGCAAGGCGGGCTTTCTCGGCCGCGATGTCGATCACGCCTTCAAGCGGCACGATCACGTTCGCGTCGCCCGCGCCGATTTGCATCGCTGCACCGGCAGGAGCGGGTTCGAAGCGAATGCCGTTCAGCCGGGCAAGCCGGTCAATCGCGCCGGGGTTGCGCTCGATGATCCCGCGCGTTGTGGGCGAGGGGTCGGGCAGATAGGCATCGAGCCGCGCGCCAGGCGCGAGGCCTAGCTCGTTACGCGCGGTGCGCAAATTGCCGATCAGCGCGATCAGCCAGTCGACCTCGCGCTTCGCTTCGGGATCCACGCCCACTCCCGGCTCGGGCCACTTCTCGGTAATCAGCGGATAATTCGGGCGGTGAACCAGCTTGCTCCACAGCTCTTCGGTGACGAAGGGCATGAAGGGGTGGAGCATGACGAGGATCTGGTCGAGCACCCAGGCGGCGACTTCCTTGGTCTCGGCGTCGAAATTGCCTTTGACCAGCTCGATGTACCAGTCGCAGAACGTGTCCCAGACGAAGTGGTAGATTGCGTTGGCGGCGGCGTCGAAGCGCAGGTCGGCCATGGCCTTGTCCAGCTCGGCCAGGCACTCGACGACTTCGCCGATGATCCACCGGTTGACCGCGCTGGACGCGGGTGGCGCGGCGAGTGTCCTGGAGGCACCGATCTCGTTCGCCTGGCAGAAGCGCGCGGCGTTCCACAGCTTGGTGGCGAAGTTGCGGTAACCCTCGACCCGCTTCTCATCCATCTTCACATCGCGGCCCTGGCTTTCCATCGCCGCCATGAAGAAGCGCAGCGCATCGGCGCCGTACTGGTCGATCAGGCCGAGCGGATCGACCACATTGCCCTTGGATTTGGACATCTTCTGGCCGTCCGTCGCACGCACCAGCCCATGCAGGTAGAGCCGCTTCCACGGCACTTCCTTCATGAAGTGAATGCCCTGCATCGCCATGCGGGCATCCCAGAAGAACAGGATGTCGAATCCGGAGATGAGCAGGTCGTTGGGGTAGTGACGCTGCACCAGCGCCGCGTCATCATCCGGCCAGCCGAGCGTGGCGAAGGGCCAGAGCGCGGAGGAGAACCAGGTGTCGAGGACGTCAGGATCACGATACAGAACAAATGCATCAGCAGAATTTTCTGGTGCGCTTGTGCCTTGCGACATTTCGCCAAACTCAATCTTGGCACCCGCACCATAAAATGCTTGGGCATTTCTAAATGCCAATTCCTCGGTCTCAGCTACGAAAACATTTCCATCCAGGGCATACCAGGCCGGTATCCGATGTCCCCACCACAACTGACGGCTCACACACCACGGCTGGATATTCTCCATCCAGTTGAAGAAGGTCTTCTCCCACGTCTTCGGCACGATCTCGATCGCCCCGCTCTTCACCGCTTGAATCGCGGGCTGGGCGAGGACTTCGGCGTTTACGTACCACTGGTCGGTCAACCACGGCTCGATCACCACGCCGCCGCGATCCCCGAACGGGGTCTGGATCGTGCGGGGTTCGGCATCTTGCTCGACCGGCTCGCCGTCCTTGTCCTTGGTGACGTGCGGGATCAGCATCCCGGCGGCCTTCATGTCGGCCACGATCATGTCGCGCACCACGAAGCGGTCCTGCCCGAGGTATTTGACGGGGATCAGCCCATCCGATGTCTGCACCACTTGCGCTTCGGCATCGAACATGTTGAGCATGTCGGCCGGCTTGATCCCGGCGCGCTTGCCCACTTCGAAATCGTTGAAATCATGCCCCGGGGTGATCTTCACCGCGCCCGAGCCCAATTCCGGATCGGCATGCTCATCAGCCACGATCTTGAACCGCCGCCCGGTTAGCGGCTGGACGATTTCCTTGCCGATCACGCTCTGGTAACGCGGATCGTCGGCGTTCACCGCCACGGCCATGTCCGCGAGCATGGTTTCCGGCCGGGTGGTGGCGACCTCGATATAGTCGAGCCCGTCGTCGCGCTTCACGCCGTCAGCGAGCGGATACTTGAAGTGCCAGAACCCGCCTTTCAGCTCGCGGGTTTCCACCTCGAGATCGGAGATCGCGGTCTTGAGCTTGGGGTCCCAGTTCACCAGCCGCTTGTCGCGGTAGATCAGGCCCTCGTTGTAGAGGTCGACGAACACCTTGACCACCGCGCGGGTGAAGTGCGGGTCCATCGTGAACTGTTCCCGGCTCCAGTCCATCGAGCAACCGAGGCGGCGCAGCTGCCCGGTGATGGTCCCGCCGCTTTCGGCCTTCCATTCCCAAACCTTCTCGATGAAGGCCTCGCGGGTGTAGTTGCTGCGCTTGTCCTGGCTTGCCTCAAGCTGGCGCTCGACCACCATCTGCGTCGCGATTCCGGCGTGATCGGTACCGACCACCCACAACGCATCCTTGCCGCGCAGCCGCTCGTAGCGGACCACGATGTCCTGCAGCGTATTGTCGAGCGCGTGGCCGATGTGCAGCGAGCCGGTGACGTTTGGCGGCGGGTTGACGATGGTGAACGGCTGGGCATCGGGCCGATGCGGGCGGAACAGCCCGTTCGTTTCCCAATAGGCGTACCACTTCGCCTCGATGGCGGCGGGGTCGAATGTCTTGTCGAGCGGTGCTTGGGTCATTTCAGCTGGCCTTTGCCAGTGGGGCGGCGGCGGTGCAAGGCTGCTCGCGCCTTGCCGCGAAGGCGATTTTCGCCCATGTCTGCGAAGCGATGCGCGATGTTGCCTCATACTCCCTGGAAGATGACGGCAAGGGCGGCCGGCTCCTGCGCCTGTCCGGGGTGTGGCTGGTCTCCACGCTGGGTAGCCTTGATCGCGAGCTGCGGACGCTGGAAGGGCCGATCACCCGAATCGACATGTCGGACATGTCCGACCTCGATACCGTCGGCGCTTGGATCGCCTGGCGCCTGATCCGTGACCATGAAGCCCCGGTAACCGGACAGAGCGAGGAAGCGCACCGCCTGATCGAAGCCGTCAGCGGGTCGAAAGGCACCGGCGACATCCGGCCGCCTCAGCCACCACTGCTGCAATGGGTGCCCGATTTCGTCGGCCGGATCGTCAGCAACTGGGGCACGGGCTTCGTCAACATGCTCGATTTCCTGGGCGAGCTGCTGTTCGCCATCTGGCAAATCATCCGCGAGCCGCGCCGGTTTCGGGTGAAGGCGCTGGTGCGCCAGATCGAGCTGGTGGGGGTCACCTCGCTGGGAATCATCGCCTTGATGAGCTTTCTGGTCGGCATCGTCATTGCCCAGCAGGGCGCGGTCCAGCTGCGCCAGTTCGGCGCGGAAATCTACACGATCAACCTGACCGGCCGGCTCTCGATGCGCGAGCTGGGCGTGCTGATGACTTCGATCATGGTTGCCGGCCGCTCCGGTTCGGCCTTCGCCGCCCAGATCGGGACGATGAAGCTGACCGAGGAAGTCGATGCGATGCGGACTATCGGCGTTTCGCCGATGGAGGCGCTGGTCGTGCCCCGGGTGCTGGCGGCGATGCTGATGATGCCATTGCTGGGCTTCTATTCGGCGCTGGTCGCGATCATCGGCGGCGCCTTCCTCTCGACTTTCGCGCTCGACATCCCGTTCTTTACGTTCCTCACCCGCATCCAGGAAGTCGTCCCGACCCACGACATGTGGGTGGCCCTGATCAAGGGACCGGTATTCGGCGCCATCGTGGCCCTGGCCGGATGCTACCAGGGCATGCAGGTCAAAGGGAATGCCGAGGAGGTGGGCCTGCGCACCACCGCAGCGGTCGTCCAGGCGATCTTCATGGTGATCGTGCTCGACGCGTTCTTCGCCATATTCTTCACCGAAGTGGGCTGGGGATGACCGTTCGGCAAGCTCAGGGCGAGCAGGACAGTTCCGAATTTGCCATTGTGGTCGAAGGCATCCGCAATGCCTTTGGCGATCACGTGATTCACGAAGACCTCAGCCTCAAGGTCCGCAAGGGCGAGATTCTCGGCGTGGTCGGGGGTTCGGGCTCGGGCAAATCGGTGCTGATGCGCTCGATAATCGGGTTGCAGCATCCGGACCAGGGCAGCATCGAAGTGCTCGGCCGGTCGATGACCGATCCCGCCGCGCCGCAGGATGCGGTGGACGTGCGCAGCCGCTGGGGCGTGCTGTTCCAGGGCGGGGCGCTGTTCTCGACGCTGACCGTGGCCGAAAACGTCGAAGTGCCGCTGCGCGAGTTCTATCCGGAGATCACCGACGAGCTGCGCCACGAAATCGGCCGCTACAAGGTGATGCTCTCAGGCTTGCCGGAAGAGGCCGCAGCGAAGTTTCCTTCGGAGCTGTCGGGCGGAATGCGCAAGCGCGCCGGCCTCGCCCGGGCGCTGGCGCTCGATCCGGAACTGCTGTTCCTGGACGAGCCAACCGCCGGGCTCGACCCGATCGGCGCTGCCGCCTTCGATGCACTGACGCTGGAACTGCAGGAAACGCTGGGTCTGACCGTGTTTCTCATAACCCATGATCTGGATACGCTGCATGAGATCTGCGACCGGGTGGCGGTAATTGCCGACAAGCGGGTAATCGCGGTCGGCACGATCGACGAACTGGTCGCTCTCGACCACCCCTGGATCCAGGAATACTTCAACGGTCCACGTGGCCGCGCTGCGGCTTCGGCACAGGATCGCGCCAAGGCCATGGACATTGCAGCAAAGGGAAAGGCATAAGCCAGAGCAATGGAAACGCGGGCCAATCATGTCTGGGTAGGGGCGGTCACGCTGGTGCTGCTCGCAATGATTGCGGCAGTGATCATCTGGATCGCCAAGCTCGGCGAAGGCCGGCAAGACACTTACGACATCTTCTTCAAGCAATCGGTCGAAGGGCTCTCCAAGGGTTCGACCGTGACTTATGCAGGCGTTCCCGCCGGCCAGATCGCCGACATCGAGCTGTGGCGCAAGGACCCCAGTTTCGTCCGTGTGCGGGTCGACCTTGATCGCAAGATCCCGATTTTCCAGGGGACGACCGCGACGGTCCAGTCCAGCTTCACCGGAGTATCGAACATCCTGCTCAACGGCGGCGTCGCGGGCGCGCCGAAAAT
>CANJBY010000014.1 GCA_947472735.1 Sphingomonadaceae bacterium
GCACGATCACCGTCAGCCCCCAGTAAGCCGATGCAGACGAAGGCCATTGCCGTTCGGATGGCTTACCTACAGTTCCCTCTTCACCCGGAGTGACCGCGGTGGGACCGATTGCCATTGAATTCCTTTCCTCTCACCAACGCCGGGCTTTTTTATCCCTGTCGTTGCATCCCGGATTTTTGTAAGTAAAGAATACAAAAAAGCGAGCAAAAAATGTGCCGCCCTTCGCGGGGCCGGCACGGAAACGGAGAGTGAGCATGACTGACGTGGCAGGCAAGACCTCATTTGTGACCGGCGGTGCCTCGGGCATTGGCCTGGGCATCGCCAAGGCGCTGCTCGGCGCCGGGTCAAACGTGGTGATAGCCGACATCCGCGATGACCACCTAGCTGAGGCGGTGGCGGAACTTGATGGCGGCGAGCGGGTGCTGGCGCTCAAGCTCGACATCACTGACCGTGCGGCTTACGCTAAAGCCGCCGATACCGCCGAAGCAAAGTTCGGCAAGCTGCACATCCTGGTCAACAATGCCGGTGTCGGCCTGGGCGGCCCGACCGAGCTGGCGACTTACGCCGATTGGGACTGGGTCAACGGGGTCAACGTGAACGGCGTCATCAACGGCATTGTCACGATCCTGCCGCGCATTTTGTCGCATGGCGACGGCGGGCACATCGTTTCGACCGCCTCGATGGGTGCGCTGGTGCCGGTCGGCGGTTCGACCATCTATTGCGCAGGCAAGGCCTATGTCGCCTCGATGATGGAATGCATGCGGACCGAGCTCGAGCCCAAGGGCGTGATCACCGCCGCCTTCTGCCCCGGTGCGGTCCAGACCAACATCGCCAAGTCGGGCGAGACGCGGCCGGCCGAGCTTTCGGATTCGGGCTATGCCGCCACCGACCGCCGCCGCCAGTCGGCCGGCGATCTCAGCCACCTGTTCCAGACCAAGGAAGAAGTGGGCCAGCGCGTGCTGCGCGGGATCGAGAACAACGAGCTCTACATCCTCACGCACAGCGAGTTCCTGGAAGGCGTGCGCGAACGGGGAGAGGCGACCACCCTGGCCGTGCAGGACCACCTGCCGGAGAACGCTGAATACAAGTCCATCTTCGCCATGCTGTTCCGCAATCCGGCGATCACCGAGGAAATCGAGCGGCAGAAGCGCCTCAAGGCAGAGCGAAAGGCCTGACCGCCATGCCTAGCTACGCCGATGACCGCGCCGCGATCGAGAACCTGATGGCGCGCTATCTCTTCGCGCTCGATTTCTTTGATGCCGATGCCTACGCGGAATGCTTCACGGAGGACGGGGTGCTTGACTGGGCGATGGGCCAGATCCACGGCCGTGAAGCTATCCGGGCCGAGGCCGCCAGGATGAAAGCCTCGATGGCCAAGGTCTTCGGCGATGGCACGATCCTGCGTCACTTCGCCACCAACATCGCGATCCGGGTGGAGGACGACCGCGCCTGGACCCGCG
Organism: Sphingomonadaceae bacterium; assembly: GCA_947472735.1. Lineage (GTDB taxonomy): Bacteria > Pseudomonadota > Alphaproteobacteria > Sphingomonadales > Sphingomonadaceae > Novosphingobium. The sequence continues at coordinate 1,461 of CANJBY010000014.1, forward strand.
CTGCCTGGTTCGAAGCCTACAACAACGGGCCTGCCGGCGGCCCGGCGATGGGCACGTTCGGCCATTACGAAGACGAGTTGGTGCGCGTGGATGGCCGGTGGCTGTTCCGCTTCCGCAAGATCTTCAACGAGTTCCTCGACGGCCGAAAGGCCGATACGGACAACCCGGTTGCCCAGATGGAGAAGCTGCCATGAAGGATTTCGCCGGCCGCACGGCCTTTGTAACCGGCGGCGCGAACGGCGTCGGCATCGGCCTGGTGCGGGCGCTGCTGAACGAAGGCTGCAAGGTCGCCATTGCCGACATCCGCCAGGACTCGATCGACCGCGCGCTCAAGACGCTCGACAACCGCGAGGTGATGGGCGTCCAGCTCGATATCGCCAACCGGTCTGACTACAAGTCGGCGGCTGACGAGGTCGAGGCGCGCTTCGGCCCGGTTTCGATCCTGTGCAACAATGCGGGGGTCAACCTGTTTCAGCCGATCGAGGAAAGCTCGTTCGATGACTGGGACTGGCTGATGGGGGTTAATCTCCAAGGCGTGATCAACGGGGTCGGGACTTTCGTTCCGCGCATGGTCGAACGGGTCAAGGCCGGCACCCGGACCGGCGGCCACGTGCTCAACACCGCCTCGATGGCAGCATTTCTCTCGTCCGGGTCGCCGGGCATCTACAACACCACGAAGGCCGCGGTGCGAGCGCTGTCCGAATCGTTGCGCTACAGCCTGCTGCAATACGGGATCGGCGTCTCGGTGCTCTGCCCGGGTCTGGTGAAGAGCTACATCTACGCCAGCGACGACATTCGCCCGGACGCGCTCAAGGGCGCGATGAAGGCGGTCGACAAGGCAGCGGTAGAGCGGCTCGCCGGCGTGCACGACTACGGGATGGAGCCCGACGTGATCGGCGCCCGCGCAATCCAGGGAATCAAGGACAACGATCTCTACATCTTCTCGCATCCCGATCATAAGGACGAGCTGCGCGAGGTGTTCGACTATATCCTGGCGCACTATCGGGAGTGGCCCAAGGATCCCGGTTACGACCAGAGGATCGCCTTCGAGAAGTTCCGTTACGATGCCGGGGTCGAAGCAAGGCGTCGTTCCCGCGAGGCAGAATAGCAAAGGATCGGTTGCGGTTCAGCTTCGGCTCGGTATGCCGGGTCCATGATCATCCCCATCCTTTTCGCCCTGGCGCTCGAAACGTCCCTGTCGGCCGCCGCACTTCCGGGTGACGCCGCGCCGCCGCAGTCACATGCCAGGCCGCTGCCGCCGGAGGACGAGGTGGCGCTACGCTGCGGCGCCGTATTCGCCATAGCCGCCAAGGCGCAGGAACGCGGCGAGCCGGGCAGCGAGAGCTGGGCAGGGCTGAATTCGCGTGGACGGGAGTTTTTCGCGCGCTCTGGCGCAGCGGCGATGGATCATACCGGCATGACCAAGGACGAGCTGCGCGCCGCGGTGATCACCATGGTCCTCGCACTTAACGCCGAGATCACGGCGGCAAAAGACGGCCGCGAAGTGTTGGCCGGCAAGGTCGAAACCTGCCTGCCCCTCCTGCCGCCAGAGCCTGCCCCAGCCCGATAAGCAATGCTTGTTAGTGGCGGCGCGCGCCCTCTGCGGCGGTGAGCAGCTCTAGTCTGGAAGCGTCGACAAGCCGCTGTGAGCCGTCAACCAGGCCCGACAGCCAGGCCTTGGCCTGCGAAACGTGGATGATTTCGTAAACGCCCTCACCCCCGATGCTGACCGCGTCACCGGCGCCAAGCAAGCGCCAGCGCCCCTCGCGCGCTGCACGGGAGACAAACGGGGCGGCGGGGGCGAAAGCATCCATTGCCACCAGAACCAGCGGCAAGGAACTTTGTTCCACCCCGACCCGTCAGTTGAGCTGATTCGTCTCGACCAGACGCAGACGGTCCAGCGCGACCAGACCTTCCTGTCCGTTCGACAGCGGACGGATCCACGCCATATCACCGTGGACATGGACGATCGTGAACACCGGGCCACGGTTGCTGCCGATCATCACCCGGTCCCCGGCCTGCTTCGGCAGGTTGCAACCAGTACGAAGGGGAACTTCGGGGCAGAGCAGGTCGGTCAGCGTCTTCATTGTCGGCGATCTTTCAATGCGTTGAGGCGTGCCGTTTACACGCTGTACGATTAATACAATAGCAGCGGAAAGCTTCAGCTCGTCGCATTTGCCATCGTATTTTGTGCATATCGCGCAGCGAAACGCTCGATTGCGTGATCAAGCGTGGGCATCGGTGACCCTCGGTGGCTGGCCAGCCAGCGCAGTTGCTCCTCGCGGGTACAGCCGTTGTGGACCTCGGTAACGGCGATGGGAATGCCGTAGCGATCCCACGCCTCTTCAACTGCAGCCGCCAGACCGCCCGGGCGCGGATCGAGCACGCGCACGGCTTCGACGTCGACATAGCGGAGTGAACGATCCCCAGCGTCAAGTGTCCGCAGCTTTCCATCTCGTCGATCCGGGTGCGGCCGTTGTCGATAGTCGGCACGCTGTTCTCGATGCCGGTGGAAAACATGAATGTGGCGATTGGCCGCCTCCTCGCCCGATGAACCACCACAGCAACCAGCGGCCGGGCTGGTGGTTCCATCTGGAGCGGATTGCGCCCGGAACGAGAGCGGGCCGTAACGGCTGCTCGTGGTTAGGCGGCGGAGCCGACGGCTTGGGCAACCGACGTAAAGCCGTCACGGCGCATCAGCGCTTCCAGGCCGCGCACAATCTTCCTGGCAATTCCGGGTCCTTCGTAGACCATCGCGCTGTAAAGCTGGACGAGGCTGGCGCCGGCACAGATGCGTTCCCATGCGTCGTCCGCTGTGGCAATGCCGCCGACCCCGACCAGCGGTAGCGCTCCCCCGGTGGCCTTGCGGAAGTCGCGCAGCCGCTCGAGCGCCAGCGATTTGAGCGGCGCCCCAGATAAACCGCCGGTTTCCCCGCGGTGCCGCGAGACGAGGTGCGGCCGGGTGATCGTGGTGTTCGTAACAATCAGCGCCCCAAGCTGCCGATCTATCGCAATCCGGGCAATGGCATCGATGTCGGCCGGTTCGAGATCCGGTGCAACCTTGAGAAACACCGGCGGGCCGGCAACGCCGCGCGCGGCCAGCACGGCATCGAGCAGCCCGGTCAGGGCGCCTTCGTCCTGCAGGGCGCGGAGACCGGGGGTGTTGGGGCTGGAGATGTTGACTGCAAGATAACTCGCAAGCGGGGCCATCAATCTGGCCATGGTGGCATAGTCGGCGACCCGATCGGTGGAGTCCTTGTTGGCGCCGATGTTGATCCCGACCACGCCGGGTCGGCCCAGCCGCTTCGCCAGCAATGCGATCGCCGCAGCACCACCCTTGTTGTTGAAGCCCATGCGATTGATGACCGCACGATCCTCGGCCAACCGGAACAGGCGGGGGCGCGGATTTCCTTCCTGCGGCAAGGGCGTGATGGAGCCCACCTCGGAGAAACCGAAGCCGAGAGCGAGCAGCGCATCGGGCACTTCGCCATCCTTGTCGAAGCCGGCCGCCATGCCGAGCGGGTTAGCGAATGACATACCGGCAACTTCTGTCGCAAGCGGCCCGTTCACCGCGGGTTTGCCGGACTGGACGCCCAGTTTGAGCGCAAGCATCGCCAGACCATGCGCGGTTTCGGCATCGAATCGAAACAGCAGCGGGCGCAGAAGCGGATATAGATCGAGTTTGAGCATGCGGTCTGGGCCTATGGCAGGGTTGAACGGTGCTGTCGAAGGCGAGAATTTGAGGGTGCACTAACTATAGTTATTACACTATCGGTTTTTGTCATAAAAACTCAGTCACACTGACGATTCCATACAATTCTTTTGAAACCGGTCCGCCTAGGCAGGCTTTGCGACCCGAAGGGCTCGTCGCAGTTTTGCAGCGAGTTCTCTACTTTAATGGGCGGCCTTCCTCCGGGAAAGCCGCCCTTTTTTTGGTTGCCGGTGACTGATCACCCGTTGCAATCCGGCATCCTCGCGCCTACCTGAAACCGGAACGAATCAGTCTGATTTCACGGAGCCCTCCCATGCGACTTTCCAGCATGGCCGACTATGCCGTCGTCACCATGACCGCCGCAGCGCGGCATTGCGGCGGTGTGCGCGTCAACGCCGGGCAACTCGCCGAAGAAACCGGGCTGCCGGTACCTACCGTCCAGAAGTTGGTCAGCCGGCTTACAGCCGCGGGCTTGCTGCGATCATCGCGCGGCGTGGGCGGCGGCCTCAAGCTGGCGCGACCAGCGGCCGCGATTACTCTCGCGGACATCGTCGAGGCGGTCGAAGGTCCGATCGCCCTCACTGCGTGCGTGGAAGCGGCGCGCGATTGCTCGCTGGAGGACTGCTGTTCGGTCCGGCCGCACTGGCCGCTCGTCAACCAGGCGCTGCGCGGGGCACTGGCACAAGTCAGCCTGATCCAGCTTACCAACGGGGTAGCGGCATGAACGACCACGCTCCCGTGAAGGATCAGGCTGCGCGCGATGCTGCCGCGAAGGTGGCGGACTACGAACATGGCTGGTCTGCCGACATCGAAACGGACTTCGCGCCAAAGGGGCTTACCGAAGACACCGTCCGCTTCATCTCGGGCAAGAAGAACGAGCCGGAATGGATGCTCGAATGGCGGCTCAAGGCCTTCCGCCACTGGCTGACCATGCCGATGCCGGATTGGGCCAAGCTCAACGTGCCGCCGATCGACTATCAGGACGCCTATTACTACGCCGCTCCGAAGCCGAAGAAGACGCTCGCCTCGCTGGACGAAGTCGATCCGGAGATTCTCGAAGTCTACAGGAAGCTCGGCATCCCGCTGGAGGAGCAGAAAGTGCTCGCCGGAGTGGAAGGCGCGCGCAAGGTCGCGGTTGATGCGGTGTTCGATTCGGTCTCGGTTGCCACCACTTTCCGCGAGGAATTGAAGAGAGCGGGGGTGATCTTCCTCTCGATCTCGGAAGCGATCCGCGAATATCCCGAGATGGTGCAGCGCTGGCTGGGCAAGGTCGTGCCGATGCACGACAACTTCTTCGCCACGCTCAACTGCGCGGTCTTTTCCGACGGGACTTTCGTCTACATCCCCGAAGGCGTGCGCTGCCCGATGGAGCTCAGCACCTATTTCCGGATCAACGCCGAGAATACCGGGCAGTTCGAACGCACGCTGATCGTGGCCGACAAGGGCAGCTACGTCAGCTACCTTGAAGGCTGCACCGCGCCGATGCGCGACGAGAACCAGCTCCACGCCGCCGTGGTTGAATTGATCGCGCTGGACGATGCCGAGATCAAATATTCGACCGTGCAGAACTGGTATCCCGGCGACGCGCAGGGCAAGGGCGGGATCTACAATTTCGTCACCAAGCGCGCGTTGTGCCAGGGCAAGCGCAGCAAGGTGAGCTGGACCCAGGTCGAAACCGGCAGCGCGATAACGTGGAAGTATCCGTCCTGCGTGCTCAACGGCGAGGATAGCGTGGGCGAATTCTACTCGGTCGCCGTGACCAACAATTACCAGCAGGCCGATACCGGCACCAAGATGATCCACAACGGCAAGGGCAGCCGCTCGACCATCATTTCCAAGGGGATCAGCGCCGGCAAGAGCCAGAATACCTACCGCGGCCTGGTCCGCGTCGGTGCGGGGGCGGAGAACGTGCGCAACTTCACGCAGTGCGATTCGCTGCTGCTCGGCAAGGATTGCGGCGCGCATACCATCCCTTACATCGAAGTGCGCAACCCCTCGGCCCAGATCGAACACGAGGCGACCACCAGCAAGATCTCCGACGACCAGCTTTTCTACGCGATGCAGCGCGGGCTCGGGCAGGAAGAGGCGGTGGCGCTGATCGTCAACGGGTTCGCCAAGGAGGTGCTGCAGCAGCTGCCGATGGAGTTCGCGGTCGAGGCGCAGAAGCTGCTCGGAATTTCGCTGGAAGGAAGTGTTGGTTGATGACCGCCCGCAAGACCCTGTCGATCAGCACGGCTGAATCGGCCCCTGCCGTCAAAAAGAAAGGCCGCGGCTGGGAGATTTCGGAATCCCGCCTCGATGCCCTGCACGAGCGTGCCCGCGAGATGCGGCGCAATCCCACGCCGGCGCAGGAGGCCCTCGCTGCCGCTCTCGCTGAAGTCGAGACCGGGGGCTTTGCCTTCAAGCGGCAGGACGTGATCGGCTCGGCCATCGTGGATTTCGCCTGCAAGCCGCTGATGCTGGTGATCGAGCTCGAGGGCGACGAGGACTCGGCCTTCGCCGCTGACCGCGACCGCAGCCTGGCCGAAGTGGGCTACCGGGTAGAGCGGATCGCCGCCGCCGATGTGCTGGCCGATTCCGCCGCTGCCGCGGCCCGCGTCTCCGCGGTCATGCGCGAGCGCTATCATGAGCGTCGGAATGCGCGCGGCAGCGCGGGACGCGGCCGACCGCAAAGACATCAGGGATGCCCATGCTGAATATCGACAACCTGCAGGCCACCGTCGCCGACAAGCCGATCCTCAAGGGGCTTTCGCTCAGCATCAATGCGGGCGAGATCCATGTGATCATGGGGCCGAACGGGGCGGGTAAATCGACGCTGGCCTATACGCTGGGCGGACGGCCGGGCTACGAGGTTACCGGCGGTTCGGCTATGCTCGACGGGCAGGATCTGCTCGCGCTCGATCCGCATGAGCGCGCTGCGGCGGGGCTGTTTCTGGGCTTTCAGTATCCGGTCGAAATCCCGGGCGTCAGCTTCGTCCAGTTCCTGCGCGAGGCGCTCAATGCGCAGCGCAAGGGCCGGGGCGAGGAGCCGCTGTCCGGCGGTGAATTCCTTAAGCTGGCGCGCGAGAAGGCGGCATTGCTCAGGCTCGACATGGACATGCTCAAGCGACCGGTGAACGTCGGCTTCTCGGGCGGCGAGAAGAAGCGCGCCGAGATGGTGCAGATGGGCATCTTGGATCCCAAGCTCGCGGTCCTGGACGAGACCGACAGCGGCCTCGATATCGACGCGCTGCGCGTGGTGGGCGACGGCATCAACGCAATCATGCGCCGGCCTGACAAGGCGGTACTGCTGATCACCCATTACCAGCGGCTGCTCGACTATGTGAAGCCGGACTTCGTGCATGTTCTGGCTGGCGGCCGGATCGTCAAGACCGGCGGTCCGGAGCTGGCCTTGCAGCTTGAGGAAGAAGGCTACGAGGCGGTCGCGGCATGACCGCTCTGCTCCCCACCCGCAAGGACGAGGCCTACCGCTATGCGGACCTCGATGCGCTGGCCCCGCTGTGGCCGGTGGCGGTGGAGCGTATCGTGCTGGCGGACGGCGAACAGCGCGCATTGTCAATCATCGAGAGCGGCCAAGCTCCAGTCGCGCGGGAACTTGCGGTGGTGCTGGGCAAGGGTGCCAGGTTGGACCTGCGGGTACTCAATGCCGGCTTCGCCTATGCCCGCATCGCGGTTCGGGCCGAGTTGGGCGAGGAGGCAGAGTTCATCTTCGGCGCGGCGCAGCTGGCCAATGGGCAGCAAGTGCAGGAGATCGTCACCGAGGTCCTCCACGCTGCGCCTGGCGCGATCAGCAGGCAGACTGTCCGTTCCGTCGCGGGCGGACAGGCCACCACGAACTATCTCGGCAAGGTGCGCGTCGCCAAGGGCGCCGACGGCACCGACGGAGAGCAATCCGTCCGCGCCATGCTGCTTGACCGGACGGCCAAGGCCAATGCCAAGCCGGAGCTGGAGATCTTCGCCGACGACGTCAAATGCGCCCATGGCTGCGCGGTTGGGGAGCTCGATGCCGGTGGACTGTTCTACATGGCATCGCGCGGAATTCCGCCAGAGCAGGCCAAGGCGCTGATGCTCCAGGCGTTCATCGCCGAAGCCTTTGCCGGCGCGGCCGACGAGGAAGCGCTGCTCGCGCAAGCGCTGGAGCGCCTAGGGGAAGTGCTGTGAGCACGGCCACGCTCGCCTCCGCCGCGCTGAAGGCCGATTTCCCCGGCCTGGCCGGTGGCTGGCATTACCTTGATACCGCTGCCACCGCGCAGAAGCCGCAGGCGGTGATTGACGCGACCGTAAACGCCATGGGCCGCGACTATGCGACGGTGCACCGCGGGGTCTATGCCCGCTCGGCCCAGATGACGCTCGCTTACGAGGCGGCGCGGCGGCGGGTGGCGAACTTCATCGGCGGGTGCGAGGACGAAGTGGTCTTCACGCGCGGGGCGACCGAGGCGATCAACCTTGTGGCCTATACGCACCCGCGGAAGGGCCGGGTGCTGCTTTCCAAGCTGGAGCATCATTCGAACATCGTGCCCTGGCAGCTCGCCGGGTGGCAGGTGGACGTCTGCCCGCTGACCACCGACGGACGGATCGACCTCGACGCGGCCGAACGGATGCTTACCGCTGACCACACCATGGTTGCCTTCGCCCATGTCTCCAATGTGCTCGGTTCGCAGCTCGACGTAGAGCGGGCGGCGGAGCTGGCGCACCGGGTCGGGGCGCAGCTGCTGGTCGATGGCTGTCAGGCCGTGCCGCGTCTGCCCGTCGATGTCGCGGCGTTGGACTGCGATTACTACGTCTTCTCCTCGCACAAGCTCTACGGCCCGACCGGGATCGGGGCACTTTGGGCGAGGCCGGAACTGCTCGACGCGATGGGCCCGTGGCAGGGCGGCGGCTCGATGATCGACCGGGTGACGTTCGATCGCACCACTTATGCCCCCCCGCCCCAGCGGTTCGAGGCGGGGACGCCGGCGATCGTCGAGGCGATCGGGCTGGCGGCAGCGATCGACTATGTTTCCGCGATCGGCCTGCCGGCGATCCACGCGCATGAGGCCACCCTTGTGGCGCAGGCCCGGGCGGAGCTGGGACGGATCAACTCGCTGACGCTGTTCGGCCCTCATGATTCGGCCGGGATCGTGTCGTTCGCCCTTGACGGGGTGCATCCGCACGACCTTGGCACCATATTGGACGAGGAAGGGGTCGCGATCCGCGCCGGGCACCATTGCGCCCAGCCGCTGATGGAACACCTCGGCGTACCCGCCACCGCACGCGCGAGTTTCGGGCTTTACAACGACGAAAGCGACATTGCCGCGCTGGTCCGGGGGATCGAGCGCACCAGGAGGATATTCGGATGAGCGGCGAAGAGCCCAAATTCACCATCGAGGAAGTGGACAGCGCCCCCTTGCCGCCCCGTGCCAAAGTGGAAGATGCAGAAACGCCCGGCGAGAAGCTGGAGCGCAAGCGCGATTACCTTGAAGGTTTCCTCAAGGAACAACCGCAAAGTCTTGCCGCCAGCGAACCAGGCGGGACGATCTACGACGGCGTCATCGCCGCGCTGAAGGACATCTTCGATCCCGAGATCCCGGTAAACATCTACGACCTCGGCCTGATCTACGGTGTCGACGTCGATGATGAGGGCGGCGTGGTCGTGAACATGACGCTGACGACACCGCACTGCCCGGTAGCCGAATCGATGCCGGGCGAGGTCGAACTGCGGGTCAGCTCGGTGCCCGGCGTGCGCGATTGCGAGGTCAACCTCGTCTGGGATCCGCCCTGGGACATGGCCAAGATGAGCGACGAAGCCCGGCTGGAGCTTGGCATGCTTTAACCATCCTCCCGGCTGCGGGAGGGGCTGGGGGTGGGCAAGGGCCCGGTGCACCCCCATATATGAAGCAGGGCCCACCCCCGATCCCTCCCGCAAACGGGAGGGGGGAGACAGACTGATGAATACCACGACCCGACAGCGTCCGTCCGCCGTGCTCCTTACGCCCGCTGCCGAGGCGCGGATTGCCGCGCTGATGTCGGCCGCGCCGGAAGGCGCGATCGGGGTCAAGCTCTCGACCCCGCGCCGGGGCTGCTCGGGCCTGGCCTATTCGGTTGATTACGTGACCGAAGCGCAAGGCTTCGACGAGCGGATCGAGACCCCGGGCGGACTGTTTTTCATCGACGCTGCTTCGGTCCTCTACCTCATCGGCAGCACGATGGACTGGGTCGAAGATGATTTCGCCGCTGGCTTCGTGTTCCAGAATCCCAACGCCAAGGGCACCTGCGGCTGCGGCGAAAGCTTCACGATCTAGAAAAACAGCGGCGTAACGAGCGCCGACGCCAGTGCGGCGGCGCACAGCGCCAGGGCCGGCATTCGGCCATTTTGCCATCCGGCAATGCTCATCGTCGCGCCCGCCTTGAACAGTGTGTTGAGCAGAACAGGCGGCATCAGCACCAGACCGGCGATTTTCGGATCGAGGGTGCCCGGCGGTAGCGATCCCATGGTGATGATCGCGGAATCGACATCGACCATACCCGAAATCGCCAGGACCGTTGCCAATCCCGCGTCTCCGAACCGGTCCAGCACGTACCGGGCGAGTAGTGTCAGCACCATAACCAGCCCCATCAAGACCAGTGCGGGGCCAAGGTCGAAGGGATTGCGCACCGTCGGCGATCCATCCGCCGCTGCACCGGCGCCGCGCGATCGCAGCAGAAACCAGCCCGTTGCCAGCAAGCTTACCAGCAGGCCCGGCGCCGCAAGTCGCGCCAGCATCGGCAAGGCAAAGGGCGCCAACACTCCGGTGAGCACCAGGACCCGTGCGAACATCATGCTCGAGGCCGCCATGATCGCGGCGCCGTGGACCGGCTGCACCCCGTCACGCATCCGCTGGGCAACCGAGGCGGTAACCGCGGTGGAGGAGACAACCGCACCGGCAGCGGCCGTCGCGATAATTCCCCGTGTCGCCCCCAGTCGTCTGGCAGCGACGTAGCCCGCGAACGAGAACCCGGAAACGAGCACCACCACCATCCACAGGTGGCGCGGATTCCAGGCGTCATACGGTCCGTAGTCCCGATCCGGCAGCAGCGGCAGGATAACCAGGGCGATCAGCGCGAACCGCGCGATCGCCATGATCTCCTTCTCGTCGAGACGGCCGAGCAAGCCGTGCAGCTGGGTACGCAGCGCGAGCAGCAGTACCATCACGCAAGCCGCAGCGATCGCCAGCAGTTCATAATCGGTTGCCGCCAGGAACCCGCAAGCCATGGTGATGAGCCCGCTGAGGCTGGCCGTGCCGCTGATCGAGGGGTTGCGCTGGCTCGAACGCCAGTAGCCGGCGACGACCAGCGCTGCGCTTGCCGCCAACACCACCGTTGCCGGACCTTGTGCCCGGGCCGAAAGGAAGCCGCCAAGTCCTCCGGCCAGACCGAGCAGACCATAAGTCCGAAAACCGGCAAAGCGCGAACCTGCGGCCTGCTCGCGCTGCGCCCACCCGCGCTGCAATCCGATCAGCAGACCTAGCGCCAGAGCCAGCGCGATCCCGCCGTATTCGCGGAACGGGCCAAGCATCGAGAAGTCCATCTGCGCAGCATGGCGTGGCCCGGCTGCGGCGGCAAGCAAAAGCCCGGCTGGCGCGCGCGGGACAGGCTGCTACCTTGCCTTCACATGGCCGCCAACGTCCCTCCCGAACTCGAAACGTGGTTCGCCGCGCGTGGCTGGCGCGTACGGCAACACCAGGCAGACATGCTGGCCGCATTCGATGCCGGCGATCACGCGCTGCTGGTGGCCGATACCGGTGCCGGCAAGACGCTGGCCGGATTCCTCCCGACGCTGGCCGCCTTCACTCCTTCCCGGCTGGCGGGAGCAACCGCGCCAGAGGGGCTGCACACGCTTTACGTCTCGCCGCTCAAGGCGCTGGGGCATGACGTCCAACGCAACTTGATGGCGCCGATCGATGATCTCGGCCTGGCGATCCGAGTTGAGACACGCAGCGGCGATACCCCGTCGGACCGCAAGGCCCGCCAGCGGGCCCGCCCGCCCCACGTGTTGCTGACGACGCCGGAATCGCTCTCCCTGCTGCTCAGCTATCCCGAGGCCGCGACCATGTTCGGAGACCTCCAGCGGGTGGTGATCGACGAGGTTCACGCCTTTGCCGCGGGTAAACGCGGCGATCTGCTGGCGCTATCGCTCGCCCGGTTGCAGACTCTTGCGCCGGGGCTCAGGCGCAGCGCACTGTCGGCAACGCTCGCCGATCCGCAGGCCTTCCGCAGTTGGCTGGCGCCGGGCGGGCAGGCCGAGGCGGTTCGGCTGGTCGAGGGCGAGCAGGGCGCCCCGCCCGAGGTCGAGATCCTGCTCCCGGAGGAAGCCCGCATCCCGTGGAGCGGCCATGCCGCCAGCTGGGCGGTGCCCCAGCTTTACGAAGCGATTCGCGCGCACCGCACAACGCTGATCTTCACCAACACGCGCTTCTTGGCCGAATACATCTTCGAGCTGCTGTGGGACGCCAACGACGACAAACTGCCGATCGCAATCCATCACGGTTCGCTTTCGAAGGAAGCGCGGCGCAAGGTCGAAGGAGCGATGGCCCGGGGCGAACTTCGGGCGCTCGTCTGTACCGCCAGCCTCGACCTGGGAGTCGACTGGGGGGACATCGACCTCGTAGTGCAGATGGGCGCGCCGAAGGGTTCGTCGCGCCTGCTGCAGCGAATCGGCCGCGCCAATCACCGGCTCGACCAGCCCAGCAAGGCACTGCTGGTTCCCGGCAACCGTTTTGAATTCCTCGAGGCTACGGCAGCACAGCAGGCCGTGGCCGAAGGCAAGCGCGATGGCGAGGACTTGCGGCCGGGATCGCTCGACGTGCTGGCGCAGCATGTGATGGCCTGCGCCTGTTCCGGGCCGTTTGACGGCAGCGCCTTGCATGCCGAGGTGCAGGGCGCGGCACCGTATAGCTGGATTGACGACGCGACCTGGAACCGCGTGCTCGAATTCGTGGCCACGGGCGGCTACGCGCTCAAGGCGTACGATCGGTTCCGCCGCATTACCCGGGGCCGGGACGGCCTGTGGCGACTGACTCATCCGGAACACGCGGCGCGGCACCGGATCAACGCCGGGATCATCGTCGATGCGGAGATGCTGGAAGTCGCCTTCCGCAACGGTCGTTCACTCGGAAAAGTCGAGGAAGCCTTTGGCGCCTCGCTTCGCCCGGGTGATACCTTCCGCTTTGCCGGCCTCGATCTTGAGGTTGAAGGGTTACGCGAACAAACTATCCAGGTCCGCGCGGCGAAGCGCTCTGGCACGATCCCAAGCTACATGGGCGCGCGCATGCCGCTCACCACCCATCTGGCCGACCGGGTGCGCGCGCTGCTCGCCGACCGCGCCGGCTGGGCGCGTTTCCCTGATGACGTGCGCGAATGGCTTGAGGTGCAGGACTGGCGCTCGCACCTGCCTGGACCCGGCCGGTTGCTGGTGGAGAGCTTTCCGCACGAGCGCCGGTACTACACGGTGTTTTACCCATTCGAAGGATGGAACGCCCATCAGTCGCTGGGGATGCTGGTTACCCGGTGGATGGAGGAATTCGGGTTGCAGCCGCTGGGCTTCATCGCAAATGACTACGCCTTGGCAGTGTGGGGTCTGCGGCCGGTGACGGACCCGGCCGCGCTGCTGTCGCCCGATATTCTCGACCACGAATTCGTCGAATGGGTGCAGGACTCCTACCTTCTGCGCCGCGCCTTCCGCGAGGCTGCGGTGATTTCCGGGCTGGTCGAGCGCCAGCATCCCGGCAAGCGCAAGACCGGCCGGCAAGTCACCTTTTCCACCGACCTGATTTACGATGTGCTGCGGCGCTATGAGCCCGATCACGTTCTGATCGAAGCCGCCTGGGCAGACGCCAAGTCGCGGCTGACCGACGTGGCGCGCGTGGCCGACGTGCTGGAAGGCGCCGCGCGGCGGATTGATCACGTGGTGCTGGACCGGGTGAGCCCGCTGGCAGTCCCGGTACTGACGATGATCGGACGTGAAACCTTGCCCGAAGGTTCGGCGGATGAAGCGATTATCGTGGAGGCGGAGAGCCTCGCCGCGTTGGCGATGCGCGCCGACGAAGCGCCCGAAATCGAAGACCCCGCGTGAATCGGCTCAAACGTCGCCGATGCGATCAGCGTAAAGCAGCCGGCCGCCCGACAAGTGCCAGAGCGCTTCGCTGAATTGCTCCGGCGCCATTGCGAAACAGCCCTCGCTGCGGCCAAGCTTGCCCTGACGCGCGATCACGCCCGGGGCGGCGTACCAGGCCGGATGGATGACGATGGCGCGTTCCAGTGCGTTGGAATTGTCGCCGTCGAGCCCCTCCAGACGGATCGAGGTGCCGTACTTGCCGTTGTACCACTCGCAAGTCAGATAGCTGCCGCGCGAGGTGGCTTCGGAACCGTTGACGTTCGAGAAGTTCTTGAGCCAGCCGTCGTGTTCGGGGTCCGACCCGCGCCCATGGGCAACGAAGAACGATCGCACCGTGCCCGCTTCAAGATTGGCGAAATGCAGCCGCGGATAAGCCGAGGGACGGGCGAAGTCCGCGATCCCGACAATGTCGTTGCGCCAGAGCGCGGCGCCAGCGCGATCACGCTCACGCGAGCCGATCTCGAGGACACGCTGCTCATAAGCGCGGCTGTTGCCGGTAAACAACGGGGGTCCGGGAGGAACGACTTCTTCCGGCGTTTCAGCAGGAATGCGGCCCGGGAAAGCCTGGTCGAAAGCATTACCCAAAGGATCGGGTTCGGCAAAGGCGCGGGTGGGCAGCACCAGTGCCGCGCCAGCCGCAAGGCCGCCCTTGAGGATCGATCTCCGATGCATCGCGCCCATCATAGCGGCTGTTAACCTAAATGTTACCTAGTCGTCATCAAAAATCGGCAGATTCGCGTCGATCAGCGCCAAGCCGTGCCAGAGCCGAGCCATCCAGGCGCATCACACTCCATTGGTCCATCGGCTGCGCGCCAAGGCTGCGATAGAAGCCGATCGCCGGCTCGTTCCAGTCCAGCACCGACCATTCGAGCCGGGCACAACCACGTTCCACGGCCAGCGCCGCCAGGTGCGCGAGCAGCGCCTTGCCCAGCCCCGCACCGCGTGCTTCGGGCCGCACGAACAGGTCTTCAAGATAGATCCCGGGCTTGCCTTCAAACGTCGAGAAATTGTGGAAGAACAGCGCAAAACCCTGAGGCAAACCGTCTGCTTCGGCAATCACGACCTCGGCCATCGGTCTGGCGCCGAACAGATGCTCCCCCAGTACGTCCTCCTCGAAGCACACCGCATGAGCGAGGCGCTCATAGACTGCGAGTTCGCGGATCAGTGCGGCGATCAGCGGAAGGTCTGCCGCCGCCGCGGGACGAATGGAGCGCGTCATGCCGCCTTGCCGTGAAGCGTATCCATGCTGACCGCCCGGCCGGCGTCGATCTCAGCCGCCTTGGCCTCTACCAGCGAGACAATGTGCGCGATCATATCGTCGTCCTGGACGTGATGATCAGTTACGCCAGAGAGATAGACCATGTGCTTGCCGTTGCCGCCGCCGGTGATGCCGATGTCGGTCTCCCGCGCTTCTCCGGGGCCGTTGACCACACAACCCAGGACCGAAAGGCTCATCGGCGTGCGGATGTGCTGGAGCGCGGCCTCGAGCTTTTCGACCGTCCGAATCACGTCGAACCCCTGGCGGGCACAACTGGGACAGGACACGACCCGCACACCCCGGGTCCGCAGACCCAGTGCCTTGAGAATCTCGTAACCGACCCGCACTTCTTCTTCCGGTTCCGCCGAAAGCGAGACGCGGATGGTGTCGCCGATC
This sequence comes from Sphingomonadaceae bacterium, assembly GCA_947472735.1. GTDB lineage: Bacteria > Pseudomonadota > Alphaproteobacteria > Sphingomonadales > Sphingomonadaceae > Novosphingobium. Next base: position 16,959 of record CANJBY010000014.1, read on the forward strand.
CCGGCCCACAGCATGTTGCCGATGCCGATGCTGGATTTGACCGTCCCGCCGATCAAACCACCGGCTTCGGTGATCCCCAGGTGAAGCGGACAATCGACCGCATCGGCGAGGCCCATGTAGGCGGCGACCGCGAGGAACACGTCGCTGGCTTTCACCGCCACCTTGTATTCGTGGAAATCGTGATCCTGCAGCAGCTTGATATGGTCGAGTGCACTTTCGACCAGCGCTTCGGGGCAAGGTTCGCCGTATTTCTCTAGCAAGTCTTTCTCGAGGCTTCCGGCGTTGACCCCGATGCGGATGGCGCAGCCGTTGGCCTTCGCTGCGCGGACCACTTCGGCGACGCGCTCGTTGCTGCCAATATTGCCGGGGTTGATCCTCAGGCACGCAGCGCCAGCGTCGGCGGCTTCCAGCGCGCGCTTGTAGTGGAAATGGATGTCCGCAATCAGCGGCACGGTTGCAGCCCGGGCGATCTCGCGAAATGCCGCTGTGCTGGCTTCATCGGGGCAAGAAACGCGGATCAGGTCGGCCCCGGCTTCCTCGCACCGGCGGATCTGGTCGATCGTCGCCTTGGCATCGGAAGTGAGCGTGTTGGTCATGGTCTGCACCGTAATCGGTGCGCCCCCTCCAACCGGGACGTTACCAACCATGATCTGGCGGGACTGGCGGCGCGCGATATCGCGCCAGGGGCGTATGGATGACATGCGAGCGGATATAGGCCGGTCGATCAGCCCTGCCCAGTGACCTTGGGCAGATTCGTGAGATCGTAGCTCCATTCGAGCGCGGAATCGCACCACAGCTGCCGCGCGGGAGCGCCCAGCTGGTGCCGCTCGGCGATGGCGCCGATGCGCAGGCCGATCCGCCCCATGTCGGGAGCGGGGTCGCAGGCCCACAAGTGCGTGGCACAAGTGCCGCAGAAGGTCTGCACGCGCTGGCGGCCGCTCTCGGCGGTTTTCGTGAAAGTCCGCGGCGTCCCGTGCACTTTCAGACTGCCGGCTTTCGGCCCGATCATGGCGCGATAGGGCGCCCCGGCAAAAGTCTGGCAATCGTCGCAGTGGCAGACCGCGATGGTGCCAGGCTCGACTTCGGCTTCGTAGGAAATCTCGCCGCAGTGGCACCTTCCGTGGATCAGCATGGCACGCTCCTTACAGCATCCGGGCAAACAGGAATTCCGGATCGACATGATCGCCGACCCGGAAGGTAATGTCCGCCACCTTGGCAAAGGCGTAGCGGGCATAGAAGCGCTGAGCTCCGGGGTTGTCTGCATAGACCGATAGCTGCACCTCGTCTGCCCCGCGTGCGGCAAACTCGGCCATGGCCCAGTCCATCAGCGCCGCGCCGATGCCCTGCCCGGTCGCACTGGCGGCGGTGTAGAGCTGCTTCAGCTCCATCGCCGTCGCACCCCTTGCGTAATCCGGAAACCCGCAGGACAGGCCGATCTTGCAGTAACCGAGAAACTCGCCGTCGCGCTCCGCCAGCTGGTAGATCCGGTCGGGATTATCGAGTTCGGCAGCAACTGCCCGCTCTGACAGCGCGTCCTCGACGAAGGCCGCCAGGTCTTCCGGGCGGTAAAGGTGCCCGAACTTGGCCACGAAGCTCTCGATCGCGAGCTGCGACAGGGCCGGCACATCGGCAGCCTCGGCAGCGCGCAACACGGTCATCCCAGATCCTTTGTCATGAAGCGACTGAACGGATCTTCGATGTAATCGGCGAAGGGCCCGCAGTCCACGAAACCGTGGCCGAGGTAAAGCCGGTGCGCGGCGGCGAATTCCTCCGTGGCGCCTGTTTCCAGGCTTAGCCGGGTATAAGCCCGCTCGCGCGCTTCGGCCAACAAGTGCAGCAGGATCGCCCGGCCGGCGCCTTGCCCACGATAGTCCGGATGGACGCGCATCGACTTGATTTCGCCCTGGCGCGCATCCAGCGCCTTGAGCGCACCGCATCCGGCCAGACGGTCATCCTCCCAAGCCGACCAGAAGGTGACGTCCCGGCCCTTCAACCGCTCAACCGGCAGCGCATGAACGCTGTCCGGTGGGGACCACGCGTGCATCTCGGCCAGGTGCAGTTCGAGCAGGGCGACAATGTCCGCACCGGACAGGTCGTCCTCAATGATCTTGTACCGCGCGGTCATGGCAGCTCCATGCGATGGATTGGCCTCGTTCCCGCGCCATGTGGGCGCTGTTGCCGCAGGCTCACAGGATCTCGTGAACCTTTTCCTGCGGACGGCAGAGACGCACGCCCTTGTCGGTCTCTACCAGCGGGCGTTCGATCAAGCGCGGTTCGGCCACCATCGCGGCCAGGACCTGCGCGTCGCCAGCGGCAGGCAGGCCGCGCTCCTCCGCATCCGTGCCCCGTAGGCGCAAGCCCTGCTGCGGCGTCATTCCGGCGTCGCGGTAGAGCTGGGCGAGCTTGTCCGCACTCGGCGGCGTAACAAGGTACTCTACCACGGTCAGTTCCATGCCCGGAGTCTCCGCGAGCAGCGCGAGAGTCTTGCGAGAGGTGCCGCAGGATGGGTTGTGCCAGATGGTGGCTTTCATGTCCGGGTCCTTTTCCAGGGTCTTTTACAGCCGTTTTTGGGCCTTTAGCGGCAAAAAACGGAAAAGAGCAAATTTGATCCTTGTCAATGCGAACGATTCGCATTAGCTGCATCCTTATTGCGAACGATTCGCAACAGGGTTCGAAAATGCAGCGTTTTGAAGCTTCCGCACTGACCATTGCTATCGCCCTTGGTGCCTTGCCGACAGCGGCGATGGCCGAGGAAGCCGAGGCGCCCTCGATCGTTGTGGTGGGACAGCATGACGATTACCAGCCTGAAGAGACCGCGAGTCTGAAGACCGGCACCTCGTTGCACGACACGCCGCAGAGCGTGTCCGTGATCTCGCGCGAGCAGATCGAGGACCAGGGTTTCGAGCAGCTCAACGATGTGCTGCGCTACGTACCCGGCGTGTCGCTGGCGCAGGGCGAGGGCCACCGTGACCAGATTTCGATCCGCGGGCAGGCGACCACAGCGGACTTCTTCCTCGATGGCCTGCGCGACGATGCGCAATACTACCGCTCGCTCTACAATATCGAACGGGTCGAAGTGCTGCGCGGGTCGAACGCCCTGCTGTTTGGGCGCGGCGGGGGCGGCGGCGCGATCAACCGCGTCTCCAAGGCGCCCCGATTTGATGGCCAAAGCATGTCGGGCGCGGCAAGCGTTGATAGCTTCGCGGCCTGGAGCGTGGCCGGAGACATCAACCAGCCGCTCGGTGACATGCTTGCGCTGCGGTTCAATGCGACTCACGAGGAGTTCGACAACCACCGCGACTTTTACGCCGGCCATTTCACCGGCGTCGCGCCGACACTGGGCGCCAAGCTGGGCGAAGCGACCACGCTGACCTTGGCGTACGAATATGCCGATGACAGCCGCATCACCGATCGCGGGGTGCCTTCATTCAACGGCTCCCCGATCCGCGGCTACGAGAAGACCTTCTTCGGCGATCCGGCAATCAATCACAGTTCGGTCAAAGCGCATTTCGCCCGGGCCCGGCTCGATACCGAGCTGGCCGAGGGACTGACGCTTGACGTGACCGGCCAGTTCACCACTTACGACAAGTACTACGGCAACATCCTTCCCGGCGCGGTGAACACCGCCGGCACCATGGTGGCCCTGACCGGCTACCGCAGCACCACCCAGCGGGATAACTGGATCGGGCAGGCCAACCTCGTGTGGAAGGGCGATACTGGCCCGGTGAAGCACACCCTGCTGCTCGGCTTTGAAGCAGCGGATCAGGATACGCTGGCGGGGCGGGATGATGCGCGCTTCGCCGCGGCCACCAGCACCTCGGTGCCGCTGGCCCGCACGATCAGCGTCCCGGCGAGCACCTGGGCGGTGACCAGCCTGAACCATTCGGCGGTACGCAGTCTCTCAGGCTATCTCCAGGACCAGCTCGAATTCGGCGAGCACGTGCAGCTGCTGCTCGGCCTGCGTTATGACGATTTCCGCATCACGGCCACCAACCGGCTCAACAATGCCGTGACCGGGCGGAGTGACGGCAAGTGGTCTCCGCGCCTCGGCCTGGTACTGAAGCCGATGCCGTCAATCTCGCTTTACGCCAGCTACGCCAAGAGCTTCCTGCCGCAGGCCGGCGATCAGTTCACCACGCTGGCGGCCAATATCCAGACGCTGGAGCCGGAGGAGTTCCGCAACCTCGAAGCCGGGGTAAAGTGGGACGTCACCGAAAGCCTTGCCTTCAACGCAGCGGTGTTCCGACTTGATCGCCGCAATACCCGGGCCAACGATCCCGTTACCGGCAATCCGGTGCTGACCGGGTCGAGCCGGGTCGACGGGTTCGAGGCTTCGCTGGCGGGTCGGATCTCGCCGCAGTGGCAGGCGACACTGGGCTACGCCTATCAGGACGGCGAAATCCGCACCACGACCACTGCCGCACCCGCCGGCCAAACGCTCGACAAGCTGCCGCGCCATCAAGTAACCGCGTGGACGCGCTACGATGTAACGCCGGAGCTGGGCATTGGCATGGGGGTGGTCCACCAGTCGAGCCAGTTCGCCGCGATCAGCAACGCCGTGCGCCTGCCCGCCTTCACGCGGGTCGATGCAGCGGTGTTCTACACCGTCAGCGAACGCATCTCTCTGCAGCTCAATGTCGAAAACCTGTTCGACGCCGGGTACTTCCCCAGCGCCCACACCGACAACAACATTGCCACCGGCAAGCCGCTGGCGGCCAAGCTGACCGCGCGGGTGAAGTTCTAGAGCAGATGCCCGGTGCGGTCGCGCTTGGTCGCGAGGTACCGGGCGTTGTGAGAATTGGGCGGGAGCTGGTGCGGCACCCGCTCGGCCACGGTCACGCCCTCGCCTTCCAGCGCGGCGACCTTGGCCGGGTTGTTGGTCATCAGGCGGATCGAACTGACACCCAATAGCGCCAGCATTCGCGCGGCGACCGGAAAATCACGCGCCTCGGTCGGCAGGCCGAGACGGTTGTTGGCATCGACCGTGTCAAAGCCCTGGTCCTGGAGGCGATAGGCGCGCAGCTTGTTGATCAGGCCGATCCCCCGCCCTTCCTGGCGCAAGTAAAGCAACACGCCCCATCCGCCTTTTGCGGCCTCGTCGGCCATGGCCGCCAGCGCGGCATCGAGCTGCGGACCGCAATCACACTTCAGGCTGCCGAGGATATCTCCGGTGAGACACTCGGAATGGAGCCGGACCAGCGGGGGACGCGCACCATCGGGCGCGCCAATCACCAGTGCCACGTGTTCGCGGATATCGTCGACCGAACGGAACGCGACGATTTCCGCATCGTCCGCCGCTGCAACCGGCAACCGCGCGCGGCTGGCGATGCTGAGGTGGCGCACGTCCTTCCATTCGGTCAAATCCCCGCTGGAGACCGGCTGGGTTTCGCCGCCGATATCCGGATCGGCCAGGAACGCGGGTAGAATCCCCGCCAGACGGGCAAGTTCCATTGCGGTGCGCGCCGCTTCGGGGTGCTCGAGGTGCTCGGCGAGGAAGGGGCCCTTGAGCGGGCTGGCGAGATCGAGCGCAGGGTCCGCCAGCACCGCGGCACTGGCAAGCCCAAAAGGCTCTGCTGCGCGGATCAGTACCGGTGCATCGGGCACTGCCGCCGCGAGCTGATTGGCAAGCTTGAGCGTGACGGCACGAGCGGCCGAAATCAGCATGCGCGGCGCGTGTGCCTCCGGCGCGAAACCCGTTTCGGCCGGGAGCAGCCGCAGCACCCCGTCAACCTCGATCGGCCAACCGTGACGCAGCGCATCAAGCGCCAGAGCGACCCGGCGAGTCGCTCTCAAAGATCGAACTCCGTGATCAGGGGTACGTGATCGGAGCATTGCTCCCAGCTGCGGGTTTCCTCGACCACGCGATGGCTGCGCGATTGCGCGGCCAGATCCGGCGAAGCCCACATGTGGTCAAGGCGGCGACCCCGGTCCTTGGCCTGCCACCAGGTGCGGTAAGACCACCACGACCAGTTGCGTTCGGGGGCCGGGACATGCTTGCGGCCCAGATCCTCCCAGCCGTGCGCGTAGCGCAGGCGGCCCAACGTCTCCACCTCAAGCGGTGTGTGGCTGACCACCTTGAGCAGGGCCTTGTGGTCGTAGACGTCGCACTCCAGTGGGGCGATGTTGAAATCGCCGACCAGCAACGTCGGCCGATCGAGTTGGTCCGCCCAACGGGTCATGCGTTCAAGGAAATCGAGCTTCTGGCCGAACTTCGGGTTAACCTCCCGGTCGGGCGTGTCGCCCCCGGCCGGGATGTACACGTTCTCGAGCACCAGGCCCTGTCCGGGACCGAGCAATTCCACGCCGACGTGGCGAGCCTCACCATTGTCCTGCCAGTCGTATCGGGAAAATTCGCGAAGGGGGATGCGGCTGACCGTGGCGACGCCGTGGTAGCCCTTCTGCCCGTGGACTGCGCGGTGGACGTAGCCGAGGGCCTCGAACGCTTCATGCGGAAACAGTTCCTCAACCGTCTTGATCTCTTGCAGACACAAGACGTCGGGCGCCTGTTCGGCAAGAAACCGGGCGACCTGCGGCATGCGCAGGCGAACCGAATTGATGTTCCAGGTAGCGATTGAAACCATGCCGGGCGCTTTAGGTCACCGCCCCTGCGCCAGCAAGCGCGACGACAGCCAAAAAGAAAACCCTCGTCCCGGGGGCAATGGGACGAGGGTTCCTTTGTGCGTTCGTCACGCGAGACAGCCCGGGCAGTTTAGAGGCCAGGGCAACAGGGGGGAAACCCGCCTCAACCCGTGCTGTCGAAAACCAATCTAGGAGCTTTCGGCTGTCTGCCAAGTAAACAACCGACGTGAACTTGTCGCAATTTGTCGCAGCGCGGGAACGGTTGCCGACAGCCCGTGGCCCATCATCGACGAGTTGGTAAACGGGGGTCGTTGAACCGGAAGGCGTTGTCAGGAACATCGATTCCATACCGGTGGTTGGAGAGCCGAATCGTGGTGCGTTTATTCTGCGAATCAAGCGCCACCCACGCGGTCAGTTCCATTCCACCCGGCGCGGAGGCCTTACGCACGAAGATCATCGTGATCACCCCGTATTCGGGATGACGAGCGTCGCGCACCTCCATTGACACGACATTGGGATCCACCGTCGGCTGGAGACGGCCGAAGCGCGAAACATCCCGATTGGGATCCAGCAGCGCACCCAGCGGGCTGTTGCGAATCGGCCAGCGCTGGACCTGCCGCACCTCGTAATCGACGAGTGTGAGCGCCTTGCCGTCCGAGACGATCAACAGCGGCACGCCTGGCTGGTACTGGAAGCGGATCCTGCCCGGGCGCTTCATGGTCAGCACCCCGTTCAGGCGTTGGCCGTTGCGATCGGTCTGGCTGAAGTCAGCGCGCAGCGTGGTAATTGCCCGCAACGCCGCGACCGCCCGATCGAGATCAGGGTTTGCTGCCGATGGAGCGGAGGCCGGAGCTTGCGCAGCAAGAGGCGTGGAAACGACAAGCGCCGCACTGATGGCGGCGCCTGCAAGCGTGATCGAAAGGCTTTTCAGGCGGTTCATGACACCGGACTTAGAGGCGGCGTCTTGAACTCGCAATGAACCTTACTTGATCTTGGCTTCCTTGAACTCGACGTGCTTGCGCACGACCGGATCGTACTTCTTGAAGGTGAACTTCTCGGTCGAGTTGCGCGGATTCTTCTTGGTGACGTAGAAGAATCCGGTGTCGGCGGTCGATACCAGCCGGATCTTGACGGTTGCGGGCTTCGCCATGGGCCTGTCCTGTAACTTTCCGATTCGGCCCGAGAGCCGCGCATAAAACTGACAAGGCGGCACGCATGGCCGCCCCAAGGCCCGCGCCATTGCGTCAGCAGGGCCGCAAAGTCAAGCACGCAGCGCGATTGCCTGTACCGCGAGCGCATGATACAGTTTCACTCGTAACCAGATCAAGGTCAATCCGTGCCCGATACCGATTTTGCCCGCCTGCCAGAAGCCGACGCCAAAGTGTTCACCGCCCCGCTGCAACGGCCAGCGCACGTTGGCGAGGATTGGCTGGAGCCGGGGCGGGGTTCCGGAGTTTGCGCGGCTGTCCGCCGATCTGGGTGCCCTGACTGGCTGGAGCGTCGTGCCCGTGCCGATGCTGATCCCTGATCACGTGTTTTTCTGGCACCTGGCGAATCGGCGCTTTCCGGCCGGCAACTTCATCCGCAGCCGCGAGACCTTCGACTACATCCAGGAACCCGACGTGTTCCACGACGTGTTCGGCCACGTGCCGATGCTCACCGACCCGGTCTTCGCGGATTACATGCAGGAGTATGGCCGCGCCGGGTGGAAGGCGATGCGCTACAACCGCCTCAAGGCGCTGGGCGCGCTCTATTGGTACACGGTCGAGTTCGGGCTGATTCTCGAGGCGGACGGGGTGAAGGCCTATGGCGCCGGGATCCTCTCCGGGCCGACCGAAACGGTCTTTTCGGTGGAAGCGCAGTCACCCAATCGGATCATGCTGCATGTCGACCGGGTGATGCGCACGGACTACGTGATTGACGATCTCCAGCCGACCTATTTCGTGATCGAAAGCTTCTCCGATCTCTATCACCAGACCGTCGATCGCGACTTTGACCGGCTTTACCGCAGCCTCAGTCCCGGGTTCACTTATGCCAACACGGCCGTGATCGACGTGGACGACGTACTCCATCGCGGCACCCAGGAATACCTGCTGCGCGGCGGCCGACGCAGCGGCTCCGCTCCGACGTAAACGGATTGAAATTGCTGCCGGTCGGGGACATCTGGCGTTAACGCGTGCTGGACGATAGTATCATCCCGAATTCGAGCACCGGAAAGGCCGTACATGGGCAGGCGCATTGCAGGTTGGACGAAAGCAGCGTTGCTGGTCAGCGCGGTGGCGCTGATCCCGGCCACGACCCAGGGCCTGGCGGCGGTCGAGGGCCGTGCCGGACCGCAATTCGGCCGACTGTTCACGGTCTACCAGCTGATCAAGGCCGACTATGTCGAAGCGACCGACGATGACAAGCTGATCAAGGGCGCGATCGACGGGATGCTGGCCAGCCTCGATCCGCATTCGGACTATCTCGAGGGCGCCAGCCTGCAACGCCTCGATACCATGATCGACGGCAGCTATTCCGGCCTCGGGCTTTCCGTGGTCGGTGATGACGGCGCGGTGAAAGTCATCTCGCCGATGCGCGGCAGCCCGGCGGAAAAAGTCGGGGTCAAGGCCGGGGACTATATCACGCACCTCGACGGCAAGCTGATCTACGGCACCGAACTGGACGACGCAGTGGCCAAGATGCGCGGCGAGGCGGGAACCTCGATCCGCCTCACGATCTTCCGGGCCGGGCGCGAAGAGCCGTTCGACGTTACCGTGACCCGCGGCGTGATTGACCTCGAACCCGTGACCTGGAAGCTCGAGGGCACGGTCGGCGTGATCACGGTCAACGAATTCTCGCGCGATGTCGGCAAGGACGTCAACGCCGGGATCATGGCGATGAAGCGCCAATCGGCCGGAAAGCTTTCCGGGCTGGTGCTCGATCTGCGTCAGAATCCGGGTGGTTCGCTTGACGAGGCGGTGGCGCTCTCGGACCTGTTCGTGACGCAGGGCGACATCGTCTCCCAGCGCGGCCGGATCGCCAGTGAGAATGAATATTACCGAGCCGAGACGATGTTCCCCGGCGATGCCGCCCGGGGCCTTCCCGTGGTGGTCCTGATCGATGCCGGATCGGCATCCGCGTCCGAGATCGTCGCGGGCGCGCTTCAGGACCAGCATCGCGCACTGATCATGGGTGAGCGCAGCTTCGGCAAGGGCAGCGTCCAGTCGATGATCCGGCTTGACCGGATGCACGCAGTGAAGCTGACAACGGCGCGCTACTTCACGCCGTCAGGGCGATCCGTGCAAGAAGGCGGGATCGAGCCTGACATCCGCGTGCCCCAGATTTCAGATCCCGATGCGCGCCGCCGGGCCGCCTTCGCTTATCGCGAATCCGACTTGCGCGGGCATCTGGTCAATGAGGCCGGGCTCGACGACAAGAAGCTCGAAACCGACAAGCAGGACGATCCGCGCTTCAAGATGACGCCCGAGCAGCTAGAGGCAAAGGGGATCAAGGACTTCCAGCTGTGGTACGCGCTGGAAACGCTGCGCCGGGCTTCTGGAACCACACTCGCCGCGCGGCAGAAGTAGGCCATGCGGATTTCAGATTCCTTGCGGCAGGCACGCTTGCTGGCCCTTGCCGTCCCTGCGGTTTTGCTGGGCGGGGCTTACATCTCGCAATACGGCTTCGGCCTTTACCCGTGCGAGATGTGCTGGTGGCAGCGCTACCCGCACTTTGCGGCACTGGCGCTGGCGCTCGGGGCTTTCGCAGTGGCGCCCCGTCTGCTGACGGCGCTTGCGGCTGCCGCAATCCTCGTCTCGGGGCTGATCGGCGCTTACCACGCCGGGGTCGAGTACGGCTGGTGGCAGGGGCTGACCGCCTGCACCAGCACGGCCGATCTGAGCGGTGATCCCCTCAAGGCGATCATGGAAGCGCCCCTGATCCGCTGCGACGTGGCGCAATGGACGCTGCTGGGCGTGTCGCTTGCCGGGTTCAACTTCCTCTTTTCAACCGCTGGTGCACTCGGCGTCTTTGCATTGCTGCGGCGGCGATGAGCGGCAAGCGCTCGGATCGCATGCTGCGCGTGGACCAGGCCGGCGAGTTTGGCGCGGTGCGGATTTATGCCGGCCAGCTGGCGGTAATGGGCAACCGTGCCCCGCACTCCGCCGAAATTGCCAGCATGGCGCAACAGGAAGCGGAGCACCGCGCGAAGTTTGATCGCCTGATTGCCGAGCGCGGGGTTCGGCCCACCGCGCTCCAACCGGTCTGGCATGTCGCCGGGTTCGCGCTGGGCGCCGCCACTGCCCTGATCGGGCCCGAAGCGGCCATGGCCTGCACCGCTGCGATCGAGGAAGAGATCGACCGGCACTATTCCGCGCAACTCGATGAGCTCGGCAGCGACGACCCCGAACTCGGCACCATGATCGAGGAGTTCCGCGACGACGAACGCGCGCACCGCGAAACCGCACTGGCGGCCGGGGCGGAGAATGCCCCCGCCTATACGCTGTTGTCGGGGGCAATCCGCCTTGGCTGCCGGCTCGCGATCCGCCTGTCCGAACGAATCTAAACTTGCGCCCGGTCAACGACCTGCCGGCCGCTTCAGCTATCATTCACGGCCGATGCTTCCTATATCGGGGGCACGATCCATGGAGTGCCGAATGATGCGCCTGATGTTCACCAGTTCCGCCGCGTTGGCCGCCCTGATCGGTGCGGGCCTCGCCTCTCCGGCGATGGCCCAGGCTGCACCGGAAGAGAAGGTCAACATGGTGATCGTCTATGGCGACGATCCCTGCCCGGCCGCGGACGACGGCTCGATCACCGTCTGCGCCCGCAAGGACGAGGGGGAGCGCTTTCGCATACCCGCCCCGCTCCGGCAGAGTGCCTCGCCTCAGAACGAGGCCTGGAACAACAAAGTGATAGCCTACGAACGCGTTGGCCGAACGGGTACTCTCTCGTGCTCTCCGGTCGGTCCGGGTGGCGCGACGGGCTGCATGCAGCAGCTGATCGACAAGTCCTATGCCGAGAAGGCCCAGTCCGGGGACGTCCGCTTCAGCACCCTGATCCAGGCTGAGCGGGACCGGCGTCTGGCCACCGTCGATAGCGAAGCGACAGAGACGCAGACCGAAGTCGAAGCGCGCGAACGGCAGTATGAGGCCCGGCAGGGCGCTGCCCAGGCTCCGGCACCAGCTGCAACGCCGGGTCAGCCCGCCGGTAAGTGACCCTCAATTCAGTGCGATGTCGGGAGCATCTTCCTGTTTCATGCCGATGGTGTGATACCCGGCGTCGACGTGGTGCACTTCGCCGGTGACACCCGCCGACAGGTCCGACAGGAAATAGAGCCCCGAACCGCCAACATCCTCGATGGTAACGTTCCGGCGCAACGGCGCATTGAGCTCGTTCCACTTGAGGATATAGCGGAAGTCACCGATGCCGCTCGCCGCCAAGGTCCGGATCGGGCCGGCGGAAATGGCGTTGACTCGGATGTTGGCCGGGCCGCAATCGTTGGCGAGGTACTTCACGCTGGCTTCCAGTGCAGCTTTGGCAACGCCCATCACGTTGTAGTGCGGCACGACCTTCTCCGCGCCGTAATACGTCAGCGTCAGGATCGAACCGCCATCGGGCATCATTTCCACCGCCCGCTTGGTCACAGCGACCAGCGAATAGGCCGAGATGTTCATGGTCATCAGGAAATTATCCAGCGTGGTATCGTAATACCGGCCGCGCAGCTGACTCTTGTCGGAATAGCCGATGGCGTGAACCACGAAGTCGATCGTCGGCCAGCGCGCCGCCAGTCGGGCAAAGGCGCTATCAAGGTCATCCATGTCGGCAACGTCGCATTCAATCAGGAAATCACTTCCCAGACTTTCCGCCAGCGGGCGGACGCGCTTTTCCAGCGCCTCCCCTTGATAGGAGAAAGCCAGTTCCGCGCCGTGTTCGTGCAGCTTCTGCGCAATGCCCCAAGCCAGCGACTTGTCATTCGCCAGCCCCATGATCAGGCCCCGCTTGCCCTGCATCAGTCCGCTCATTCTTCAGCTTCCCCGTCATTCCGTTTGTGCGCACGCGCGCGATTGTCAGCCTGCCCGAGCATGCCACGCTCTTCGGGCGATTCGACCAGCGCCGCGTTGAGTTCCGCCCCCGCAACCACCCCTAGCCCCACCAGCCAGAAGAAGAAAAGCGCGATCATCACTCCGGCGAGGCTCCCGTAGGTCAGGTCATAGGCGAAAATGTGGCGCAGCATCGCCGGGAGCAACAATACCGCCGCCACCCACCACAGCGTGACCAGCAAGGCGCCGGGCCATTTCGGATAAATGCGCCCACGATAGGCTTCCGGCGTCAGCGCCGCGAACAGCACGAACAGCGAGACGTACAGCATCGCCCCGCTGGCCAGTTGAGTCAGCCAGAACTCGAAGTGGAAGTGCTCGAGCCGCGGAAACCACGTCTCAAGCGCGGCCTGCACGCCGACCACAACAACTTGCGCGAACAGGGCGATCAACAGCAGGATCATCGAGGCCAGGATCAGCCCGGTGGACAGCAGCCTGTGCCACCAGAAAGCGCGGGTACGCGGCGTTCCGTAGGCTCGGTGCAGGATGTCCCTGACGGTCTCGATCAGACTGGTCACGGTCCACAGCCCGACCACCGCCCCGATCCACAACAGCATCCCCGTCCGTGCCGCCATGACATCGCGCACCACCGGCTCCAGCGCGCCGGCGACCACCGGCGGCACCGCGGTGAGCACGGCATGGGCAGAGGCGTCCGCCTGTCCGCCCTCGCCCAGCGCTGCCAATACCGCCGCCAGGGTCACGAAGAACGGAAACAGTGCCAGAATGGCCATGTAGGCAAGGTTTCCCGCGTGAATGAACCCATCGTACCAGGCACCGGCAATCACTCGCTGCAAGATGCAGAACGGCCGTGACAGCCGAAAATGCGCATAAGTGCCGGCATGACGCCGCAACCCTGCCCGCCAGTCCTGCGCGGCCCGGCGGCGCCCTTCCGGGCTCAGGTCAATGTTCGCGGCGGGGTCGCGGATGGGGCGTTCGTCCATGGTCTCCTCGCCGGGTACGGCGATCAGACGCCGAGTTTCGCTCGCACGTCGCGGGCATCGCGCCAGCCTTCAAGCCGCCGCGCCAGATCGGTGTCGCCCTCGGGAAGCGCGATTTCCAGCGTGACGAGTTGATCACCGCGGGAACCGTCCTTGCGGCTCATGCCCTTGCCCTTCAGACGCAATGTCTTGCCCGAACTGGTGCCCGGCGCAACGGTCAGCATGACCGCGCCTTCGACCGTCGGCACTTTCACTTTCCCGCCGTGGACCGCTTCGTCGAGCGAAATCGGCAGATCCAGCCGGATGTTCTCGCCATCCTGGCGGAAATAGGGATGGGGCTGGATCTGGATGATGACCAGCGCGTCCCCCGCACCGCCCGGACCTGGCTCGCCCTTGCCGGCAAGGCGCATCTGCGTTCCGTCCTCCACCCCGGCGGGCAGCTTGAGGTCAATGGTCTTGCCATCGGACAGCGTGATGCGCTGGCTGGCGCGAGTCGCCGCATCCGGCAGGGAAACGTTGAGGCGGTACTGCACATTGGCTCCGCGGGGCTGGTGCCGTGCCCGACCACCGCCAAAGCTCTGGCCAGGGTTGCCGCCGGCACTGCGGCCGCCGAACAGGCCTTCGAACAGATCGCCAAGATCGATCCCTTCGCCGCCGCTGAAGCCCTCGTAGCCGCGGCCGCCTGCACCGCCAAAGCCGCCGCCCGGACCGCCGCCCATGCCGGCATAAGTCGGATTGCCGTCAATATCGATCTCGCCCCGATCGAACCGCGCACGCTTGTCTGCGTCGGACAGCAGATCGTAGGCCCTTGTCACCTCCGAAAAGCGCTCTGCCGCGTTGGGATTGCCCGTGTTCCGGTCCGGGTGAAGCTCCTTGGCGAGTTTGCGATAAGCGGACTTGATGTCCTTCTCGCTCGCACCGCGGGCCACGCCCAGGAGGGAATAGGGATCTGCTGCCATGGGCCCCAAGCTAGGTATGCGGCGCCATTTGGGCAAGCCGTGCTTTCCACCGGCTCCGCTAGCGGCTAAGAACCTTGCGGAAGGGCAGGGACAGGCCCGGGCGGGAGAGCCCAGAACTACGCAGGACAAGCCCGTGAAAACGCCCACCCAAGTCGATCCGGCAGCCGACGCCATCCCGCATGGCGATCCGCACGCCATCTTCGCCGCCTGGTACGCCGAAGCCCGAACCACCGAACCCAACGATTCCAACGCCATGGCCCTGGCCACCGCGACGCCCGACGGCTTTCCTTCGGTACGGATGGTGCTGCTCAAGGGCCACGGCCCGGAAGGCTTCGTCTTCTACACCAACAGCCGCAGTCGCAAGGGCGAGGAACTGCTTGCCAATCCCCGCGCTGCGCTGCTGTTCCACTGGAAGTCGCTGCGCCGGCAGATCCGGATCGAGGGACCGGTGAGCCGCGTCAGCGAGGGCGAGGCCGATGCCTATTTCGCCAGCCGCGCGCGGGATTCGCAGCTCGGCGCGGTGGCCTCGGACCAGTCGTCCCCGCTCGATTCACGCGAAACCTTCACGGCGCGTTATGAGGCTGCCAAGTCCGAATTTGAGGGACGGGATGTAATCCGCCCCGCCCACTGGTACGGCTTCCGGCTCGATCCCGTGGCGATCGAGTTCTGGCAGGACCGTTCGCATCGCCTCCACGAACGCCGCCGCTTCATCCGCAATGCGGAGGGCGGCTGGTCCAGTTCGCTGCTGTATCCATGAAGGGTCAGCCCGCAGCATCGAGCCACGCCGCGCTTAACCGCAGCGCCGCGTTCGCCAGCATTTCGGTCGCCCTGCTGCTGGTCGGGCTCAAGGGCTGGGCCGCATGGTCGACCGGATCGACCGCGATGCTGGGCAGCCTTGCCGACACCACTCTTGACCTGATCGCCAGCATCGCAACGCTGGCCGGGGTCTGGGTGGCCGCGCAGCCGGAGGACCAGGAGCACCGCTTTGGCCACGGCAAGGCCGAGGCGCTGGCAGCCATGTTTCAAGTCGTTTTGATCTCGATCTCGGCGCTGACGCTGGCGTTCCGCGCCGTTGAACAGTTTCTCGTTGGCGCACGGACCGAAGCTGCGGGTGACGGCATCCTCGTTTCTGGCATCGCCATGGCAGCGACGATTGCGTTGCTCGCCTGGCAACGCCACGTGATTCGCAAGACCAACAGTCTCGCGATTTCGACTGATCACGTCCACTACCAGTCCGACCTCCTGCTCAACCTGGCGGTGATCGCGGCGCTGGCGCTGGACCAGTATCTGCATGTTGCCGGAGCCGACCCGATCTTCGGCCTTGGGATCGCGTTGTGGCTCGGATGGGGTGCCTGGGGAGCGTCTCAGGCCGCGATCACCCAACTGATGGATCAGGAGTGGCCCGAGGAAAAGCGCGAGCGCTTCATCAAGGTGATGGCCCGCCACCCCGAGCTTCGCGGAGTCCATGATCTGCGCACGCGCACGTCCGGCAATCGTGATTTCGTGCAGTTCCACGTCTGGGTCGATCCGGATATGACGATCCTCCAGGCGCACCAGGTGATGGACGAGATCGAGATCAAGCTGATGGCGGAGTTTCCGGGAATCGAGATCCTGATCCATCCCGATCCAGAGGGCCACGTCGACACCGGCATCGGCGCGAAGGACCTGATGCCGTCGGACTGATCAGCCCGCGGCGCCGGCCAGTACGTTAATGCTGAAGGCCAGCACCCCGAGGTTGAACAGGAAACTCAGCAAGCTGTGCAGTACCACGATGCGGCGCACATCACCGCGCGTCACGTCGACGTCGGATGCGGCGAAGCTCATCGCGGCGGTCAGCGAGAAATAGAGAAAATCCCAGTAATCCGGCTCGGCTGTCCCAGGGAAAGCAAAGCCGCCCCGGTCAGTACCCGGCTGATCGCCCGGCGCGTAATGCATGTGGGCGTAGTGCAGCATGAACACCAGGCTGGTGAACAACCAGGCCAGCAGCAGGGTGACGACCAGCTTGGCGATGCCCATCATGCTGCCTTGCCTCGCGGCGGGCAGCTCGGAAGAAATGGCGGCAAGAATGGTCAGGGCGACCAGCCCGGTGATGATCAGCACGGTCAGCCGGTTGGCGTCGTTGCTGGCGGAATGGCACCGCATCTCCGCCGCTGCATGATCCTTGCGGTACGGCAGCAGCGACAACGCGAACAGCAGCGCCGCGATATCGAAAGCGACGACCAGCGAGTCGGCGGTCCCGTGTCCCCAGACGAAATGCCGCAGCGCGAACCCGGCGCCCAGCACCGCCACAAACAGGACAAAGCGCGGCGGAGCGATTTTTCTGCCGAGCACCACACGCACCGGGCCGAGCAGACCCCGCGCGCGCGTCACTTGGTTTGCTTGCCCGGTTTGGGCACCGCTCGACGCGGGGCCAGCAGCAGGTCGAGCCCGGTCGGCGCCTTGCCCGGGGCTGCGCGCTCCAGCCACGGCCAGCGCAAGCCGCCATGGTAGTCGAGCGAAACCTGCATCACCCGAGTGCCACGCTGCACCGTCAGCTCGATCGGCTTGTCGCCAGCGGTCCCCCCGGTCTTCGCGGCGGTGACTGCTTTCTTGATCAGGTCTGCATCATAGGTTTCGCCATTGACCGCGATGATCTTGGTACCTGTGACGAGACCTGCGTTGAAGGCCGGGCTATCCCAGCGCGTACTGGTGATTTTGCCGTCCTTGTCGATCGACATTCCCAGCGAATGGAACAGCGTCAATCCCTTGGCGAATGCCATGCGGGCCTTGTCGTAGGGGTTGGGCTCGTCCTTCCAGGCCAGCCGGTAGCCGCCCAGCTCGATCCCCGCGAGGGGGGACGGCTGGCCCGGCTGGTTGAGCTTGCGATCAAGGAAGCCCTTCCAATCATAAGGGTAGATGGCGTTGAGCCGGGTCACGATCTCGTCTGCCTCGAACGGCAGCTGGCCCCAGTCGCCGTCGCGCATTCCGAAGAACGACTGCGCGAAGCTGTCGATGCTTTTGGCGCCCTTGGTCCCCGCGCGGATGATCTGGTCGATCTCGAGCCAGATCAGCGCACCTTCGGTATAATAGTCCTCGTTGCGGGCCATCGACGCATTGGGCTTGGGCTTGCGCGCTGCGTAGACCGGATCAAAGCCGGTATCCTCGACCGAGCGCCAGCCGCGGCCGGGCCACTGCGTGAACATGCCGGCGTCAGTGGCCATGTCTCCAAGGATCATGTCCTTGCTCTGCAGTCCGGAACGGGCAGCGAGCACCATGCCCCAGAACTGGTCCTGGCCTTCATAGGCCCACAGCAGATCGCCTTGCATCGGCTGGCGGTAGTCAGGTGTCCAGAGCCGCGCGGGACGGCGGAACTTGCCAGCCCAGCTGTGCGAGTATTCGTGCGGCAGCAGCCCGCGGTCCCACTCGTTCTTGTCCCATTCGGTGAACGCTTCGGGCTCAAGCTGGTTCTCGCTCGAGCGATGGTGCTCCAGACCGATCCCGCCCATCCGGTCGGTCAAAGCCAGCAGAAACTCGTAATGGTCGAAATGGTTGGCACCAAAAGCCAGCCGCGCCTCGGAAACGAGCGCGCGGTGCAGGGCAATATGCTCATCCTTGGCGGCGAGGTGTTCGGGTTTGTCGGCGATGACATTGAGCGTGACGTTCTGACCGAGGTCCCACTTGCGGAAGTTGATCCCGGCGAAAATCGGCGAATCGACCAGCGTCTCGAAGTCGGTCTCGGCCCAGGTCACCTTGTTCCCGGCGCCGACCGACTTCCCATCAAGCGCGGTGGCGACTTGCCACCCGGCGGGAAAAGTGACGGTTGGCTTGACCCGGATCTGCCGGACGTAATGCCCGGCGGGATAGAGGGCGACGTTCTCCCACTGCAAGTTGAGCATTTCGCGGGTGACGGTGATGCGTCCTTCCGATGCCTGCAGCGGGGTGGTGTTGGTGAATTTGGCCACCACTGACCCGGCCCCGGCCGGGACGTCGACATGGAAAGCGAACACTTCAACCCGGTCGCGCTTCCAGGTCAATTCCTTTCCATCGGCGAAGAAGTGCAGGTCAACCAGTTCGGCCATGGCGCCCCGCGGGGCGTGATTGCCGGGCAGCCATTGCGGATAAAGCAGGGTCAGCTTGGTGGTGCCCGGGACCACCGGGATCGTCTGGGTCACGCGCCAGACCGCGCGGGTCGTGTCGGTCGCGTCGACGTCGAGCGTCATCGCGCCAGCGGGATAGGCGACATCGCGCCCATCGGGCACGGTCTGGACGATCGGTACCGCCTGCGGCGCGGACTTGGCTGCAGTCTGCGCGAGCGCGCTGGTCGAGAGGCACAAGGCGACGAAAAGCGGTGCGACCGCGAGCTTGGTGTTCATTGGAATTTTCTAGCCTTGGTACAGTCTCGTTTGCAACCATCCGCCCGGTCCACCGTCCCGGCTTTTCGACGAACGTCTTTACCGCTAGGGGCGGGTCCATGAGTACGCCACAAGCCATTCGCGGAACCCAGGACATCTTCGGCCCCGATGCCGAAGCCTTTTCCCACGTCGTCGAGACTTTCGAACGCGTGAGGAAGCTCTACCGCTTTCGCCGCGTGGAAATGCCGGTGTTCGAGAAGACCGAGGTGTTCTCCCGCTCGATCGGCGAGACCACCGATGTCGTCTCCAAGGAGATGTACTCGTTCGAGGATCGCGGCGGGGATTCGCTGACCCTGCGGCCCGAGTTCACCGCCGGGATCTGTCGCGCCTATCTTACCAACGGCTGGCAGCAGTATGCGCCCGTCAGGCTCGCCACGCATGGTCCGCTGTTCCGTTACGAGCGCCCGCAGAAGGGTCGCTACCGCCAGTTCCACCAGCTCGATGCCGAAATCATCGGTGCGGCGGAACCGCAGGCCGATGTCGAGCTGCTGGCCATGGCAGATCAGCTGCTCAAGGAGCTGGGCATCGCCGATGGCGTGACGCTGATGCTCAACACCCTGGGCGACGGCGCCAGCCGCGACGCCTGGCGCGGCGCGTTGATCGACTATTTCCGCGGAGTGAAGGGCGAGCTGAGCGAGGACTCGCTGGACCGCCTGGAGCGCAATCCCTTGCGGATTCTCGATTCCAAGGATCCGCGCGACAAGGGGTTCGTGGCCGAGGCGCCGAAGATCGACGATTTCCTCAGCGGCGAGGCGCAGGACTTTTTCGGCAGGATCACCAGCGGGCTTGATGCGGCCGGGGTGGCATGGACCCGGGCGCCGTCGCTGGTGCGCGGGCTGGATTACTACCGCCACACGGCCTTCGAGTTCGTGACCGACCGACTGGGGGCGCAGGGCACCGTGCTGGGCGGCGGGCGCTATGACGGGCTGATGGAGAGCCTGGGTGGAGCGGTTACTCCGGCGGTCGGCTGGGCTGCGGGGATTGAGCGATTGGCGATGCTGGTCGGGGACATAACCGCGACTGCGCCGGACGTCGCTGTAGCAGTTGAAGACGAGGGCGCACTTCTCGCAGCAATCAGCGGGGCTTCGGCCCTGCGCAGCCTGGGTTTTTCGGTCGAACTGGTGGCGAGCGGATCGCCTCGCAAGCGGTTCGACAAGGCCGGCAAAATCGGGGCGAAGCTGCTGGTCTCCGCGCGAATGCAGGATGGAACCTTGCTGTTCAACTGGCGCGGCCCGGAAGGGCTGCCCGGGCGGGATGCCATCGTGCGCGCATTTGAGCGCGCTGCCACCAGCGAATGAGCGTATCCGACGCCCGCCTGGCCCAGATTGCCGCCCGCTTTGCCGAGCTTGAGGCGCGGCTGGCTTCGGGCACGCTGGAGGGCAAGGACTTCGTCGCGGCGAGCCGCGATTTCGCCGAGCTGGAGCCGGTCGCCCGCACTGCCCAGCAGGTCCGGGCGATGCGCGCCGAGCTGGCCAGCCTTGCCGAGCTTGACGATCCCGATATGCGCGAGATGGCGGAAGAGGAAATCGCTCGCCTCAAGGCCGAACTGCCCGAGGCCGAACACGCCCTTTCGATTGCCATGCTCCCGCGCGATTCGGCGGACGCCCGGTCGGCCATGCTCGAAATCCGCGCGGGGACCGGGGGAGACGAGGCGGCGTTGTTCGCGGGCGACCTCTACCGCATGTACGAGCGTTACGCCGCCGAGCAGGGCTGGCGGATCGAGCCCGTCTCGATGAGCGCGTCGGAAGTCGGCGGGTTCAAGGAAGTGGTCGCCCAAGTCAGCGGCAATGGCGTGTTTGCCAAACTCAAGTTCGAGAGCGGGGTACACCGGGTCCAGCGCGTGCCGGTGACCGAGTCTGGCGGGCGCATCCACACCAGCGCAGCGACCGTCGCGGTCCTGCCCGAACCGGATGAGGTCGACGTGGCGATCGAGGACAAGGACCTCAAGATCGACGTTTACCGCGCCAGCGGCGCCGGCGGGCAGCACGTCAACACCACCGATTCGGCGGTGCGCATCACCCACTTGCCGACCGGCACGGTCGTTACCTGCCAGGACGGGCGCAGCCAGCACAAGAATAAGGAAAAGGCGATGCAGGTGCTGCGCGCCCGCCTGTTCGAAGCCCAGCGCGATGCTGCCCAAGGCGAGGAAGCTGCCGCGCGCAAGGCAATGGTCGGCTCGGGCGACCGTTCGGAGCGCATCCGCACTTACAACTTCCCGCAAGGGCGCGTCACTGATCATCGCATCAACCTGACACTGCATCGTCTGCCCGAAATTCTCGAAGGCCCGGGTCTGGGCGAGCTGGTCGCCGCCCTGACCGCCGAGGACCAGGCCAAGCGGCTGGCTGCGCTGGGTGAGTGAGGCCGTGGGCGCCACGCTGCGCACGGCTACCGAGCGCCTCGCCGCCACCAGCGACACACCCCGCCTCGATGCCGAACTGCTGATGGCCCATGCGCTGGGGGTCTCCCGCTCGGACCTCCTCCTGCGCCATATGTCCGCGCCGGTTCCCGAGAGCTTTGCCGCACTGCTGGCGCGGCGGGCGGAGCATGAGCCAGTGGCGCATATCCTCGGGGAGCAGGAGTTCTTCGGACTGCCGTTTCGCGTCACGCCCGACGTTCTGATCCCGCGCGGCGATAGCGAAGTGCTGGTCGAAGCGGCACTGGCGGGGATGCCCGCTGCCCGCCGGGTACTCGATTGCGGCACCGGCTCTGGCGCGCTGCTACTGGCGGTGCTGCATCACCTTCCCGCAGCACAAGGGGTCGGGATCGACCGGTCGGCTACCGCACTGACCGTGGCGGCCGACAACGCTGCGCGGCTTGGCCTTTCGGACCGCGTGAAGTTGGCTGCAGCAAACTGGTTGCAGCCCGGCTGGGACGAGGGCCTTGGCCAGTTCGATCTGATCCTGGCCAATCCGCCCTATGTCGAGGAAGCGGCAGCGCTATCCCCTTCGGTCCGCGAATTCGAACCCGCGGAGGCCTTGTTCGCCGGACCCGAAGGTCTCGACGATTACCGCGCACTTGTCCCGCAGCTGCCGGTGCTGCTCGCGCCGGGCGGGGTCGCCCTGGTCGAGATCGGGGCCACGCAGGCAGAAGCCGTAATCGCGATCGCAGCCGCAGCTGGCTTCACGGTTCGCTTGCGTCACGATCTCGGCGGCCGCCCGCGCGCACTCGAACTCAAGATTCCACTTGTTAACGGGCCGGGCAGCGACTAAGTCCAGTTCAGGCCTGCGGCAGGATGGATATTTCCCCTCGCGCCGGCCCAATCCAGCATTTGCCAACCGGCCGGGGGAAAGCGTCCCGCACAAGGTGCAGATGTAGGGGCCACGGCGCCGGATCGGCCCGTGGCGGCAGGATATCCAGTGCGCCAGCGGACGGTAAGCGTCAGCATCGGTCCTGGGGTTAAGGAAAGCTCACCCTTGAACAACAATCGTGGTAACAATCGTCGGCGCGGCCGGAGTAACAACAACCGGCCAGGCGGCGGAGGCGGCGGCGGCCAGCAGATCAACCGGATCGACAGCCGCGCGCGTGGCAACGCGCCGCAGATGCTCGAGAAGTTCCGCAAGCTGGCGCATGACGCGCACCTCAACGGTGATCGCGTGCAAGAGGAATACTACCTCCAGTTTGCTGACCACTATTTCCGGGTTATCGCTGACCAGCGGAACCGCCAGGAAGAGCAGCGCCTGCGCCGCGACGAGCGTGAAGGCGGCGAGCCCTACCGCGAAGAGCCCGAGGAATCGGCCGAATTCTCCGCCGAGAACGACTATGCTTCCTACGATACCCAGCCGCAATACCAGCGGCGGGAAGAGCGGCCCGAACCCCGCCTCCGCGAGGAGCGTCAGCAGCCCCAGCGTGAGGAACGCCAGCCCCAGCGCGAGGCGCGGGTCGCGGAAGCTGCTCCGGTCGAGTCAGAAGATGCAGGCGTCGATCGCAATCCGTTCGAGCCCGAAGAAAATCCCTTTGTGCGGGAAAACCGTCCGAGCCGTGGCTTGCGTCCGCGTCGCGACGATCGCCGCCCTCGCAGCGGGCCGCAGGACGACAACGGCAACGACGACGCGCCGGTCGGGCTTGATCCAGCTTCGCTGCCGCCCGCAATCTCCGCTGGCCGTGAAGACGCCGACGCCGCAGCCGAAGCCAAACCTCGCCGCAAGACCGTGCGTCGTCGCCCGGCAGCGGATGAGGCCGGCGAATCTCTGGCCTCGGCCGACTGACGCTTTGCGAACTGGCTCACGGACGCTAAGTCCGCGCCATGCATGTACTCTCCCGTTGGCTTGAACTTGGCCTGGCCCGACCCAAGCGGTCGGCCTTGGCGGCGGGTCTCGTTTCTGCCCTTGGGTTCGAACCCCTCCATCTGTGGCCGGCTGCGCTGCTGGCGCTGGCCGCGTTGTGCGAACTGTTGCAGCGGGCGAGGGGATGGCGCCAGGTTGCAGTGATTGGCTGGCTGTTCGGCCTTGGCCATTTCACGATCGGCAATAACTGGATTGCCACTGCCTTCACCTATCAGGCAGCAATGCCGGTCTGGCTTGGCTGGATCGCGGTGATCGCTCTCGCCTGCTACCTGGCGGTCTATCCCATGCTGGCCACGCTGGCATCCTGGCTGCTTACGCAGCGATTGGGCGGGCGCGGCCTGGTGCTGGTGCCAGCCCTGGCCGGGGCATGGATCGTCGCCGAATCGCTGCGCGGTCATGTCTTTACCGGCTATGCGTGGAATCCGCTCGCGATGATTGCGCTTGGCGGGTTCGACCGGCCGGGCCTGGCCTTGATCGCTCCGTGGACGGGAACTTACGCCTTGTCCGGCATCGTGATACTGCTTGCCGGCACCGGCTGGCTTGCCGTCAGCCGGCGGCGGAGCTGGATTCACGCCGGAGCGGTGCTGGCGCTGATCGTGCTCGCCTTCGCCGGACCCTGGCGTGGTTCCGGCATGACGGCGACCGGCACCACGGCATTTACGCTGGTCCAGCCAAACATTCCGCAAGACGAGCTCAACGATCCGGCGATGTTCGAAACGCAGTTCGTCAAGACGGCGCGACTGACGATGAGCCATCCCGGGCAATTTCCCGCCCCCGGCGAACGCCGGCTGGTGCTCTGGCCCGAATCCGGAGTGCCGGACTATCTGCGCGAGGGATATCCGCCGGTCTTCTACAACGAAACGACCTTTGCTGCCGATCCCGGCCTGGCCCGCCGGCGGATCGGGCAGGTGATCGGCCAGGACAGCATGTTGTTGACCGGCACGGTCGATCTCGAAATGCGCCGCGGGAAAGTGGTCGGCGCGCGCAACGCAGTGACGGCGCTGGACGATGCCGGCGAGATCCGCGGCAGCTATGCCAAGGCGCACCTCGTGCCCTATGGCGAATATCTGCCGCTGCGCGAATGGCTCAGCCCGCTTGGCCTGGCCCGACTGGTACCCGGAGATATCGACTTCTGGCCCGGTCCCGGGCCGCGCACGCTGGATCTTGGGATCTGGGGCAAGGCCGGGGTGCAGATCTGCTACGAGATCGTCTTTTCCGGCGCGGTGGTCGATGCGGCGCACCGGCCTGACTTCCTGTTCAACCCGTCGAACGATGGCTGGTTCGGCAGCTGGGGCCCGCCCCAACACCTGGCCCAGGCCCGGATGCGCGCGATCGAGGAGGGGCTGCCGGTGCTGCGCTCGACCACGACCGGGATCAGCGCGGTGATCGATGCCCATGGCGTTGTCCGCCAGCATCTCGGTCGCAATGTTGCCGGCCGGCTCGACGGCATGCTCCCCGCCGCCCTGCCGCCGACACTGTTTGCCCGGCTGGGCAACTGGCTGGCGCTGGGATGGGGACTGGCCTTGCTCGGGCTGGCCCTGTTCGCTGGGCGGAGCAAGTGGCGGAAGTAGGCTAGCCAGCGAGTGCCTCGCGCAAGTCCTCCCCGACGTGGCGCGCGGCCAGCAGGTAATGCAGGGCCGCCCACAAGTAGAGCAGGGCTATCGCCCCCATCGCCCAGACCAGGCTTTCACCCGGCCCCGGGTGCAGTGGCGCGAAATAGCCGCTGAGCAGGCCGAGCAGCAGTGGCCCGAGCCCGCCGCCGATGAGCGTGTAGACCATCGAGGTGAAGGCCGTTGACGTGGCGCGCATGCGTGGCCCCATGAGGTTCTGGAACACACCTGAAGTGCCCCCGAGGTACGTGTACTGCACCAGCGCCGAGAGGCCGAGCAGGCTCAACAGCTGCCAGGGAACGTCGCGGGTGATCGCCAGCAGGTAGAGCGGGGCGCTAACCAGCAGGCACAGCCCGGGGATCAGCGCATAGGCGGAGGGATTGCGGGCGCCGATCCGGTCGGCCAGCCAGCCGCCCGCAAGGACGCTGATGGTCGAGGGGAAGCTGGCGACCAGCCCGGCCGCAACCCCGGCCTCGACCAGCGTGAAACCGAATCGCCGCGCCAGCATCGCCGCGAGGAAAGCGTTGAGGCCGAACCCGACCATCCCGGCGATACTCGACCCAGCGAGCAGGTGCCGGGCGCTGCGGATGTTCCAAAAACGGGCGATGACCGCTCCGAGTGGCGGCACCGCTCCGGCATCACCGCGATCATGCCGACCGCGGGGTGGTTCAGCCACCAGCACCCAGATGGCCAATGCGAGCAGCAGCCCGGGAAGGGCCGCGAACTGGAAGGCGGCGCGCCAGCCGTAATGTTGTGCGATCCATGCTCCGCCGGCAGAGCCGATCAATGCGCCGACCGGGGGTGCCAGCGCGAGTACCGACATGGCCGTTGCCCTGCGCTTCGGCGGGAAATAGTCGGAGACGACGGAAGCGGTGGCCGGAAGGCCGACCGCTTCGCCCACGCCGACCCCGATCCGCGCCACCAGCAGCTGGACCCAGTTGCCCACCATGCCGCATCCGGCCGTGGCGATCGACCACAGCAGCGTGCCGACCGCGATCAACGGCAGCCGGGGCCTCCGCTCGGCGATGCGGGCGACGGCGATGCCCAACACGACGTTGAGCACGGCAAAGGCAAGGCCGACCAGCAGGCCGATCTGGGTATCGGTGAGCGCAAACTCCTTGCGGAGCGGCTCGACCAGCACGTTCATGATGATCCGGTCGACGAAGCCGATCGTACTGATCGCGGTCAGCAGGAACAGTGCCAGGGCGGGGGAATCGCGCCGCAAGTCAGGCACCCGTCCGGTAGTCGGCAGTGATTGCCCCGCAGGCGGCAAGCTCTTCCTCGTGGCTCACCTCGCGCCAGGTTTCGGCCAGCGCCTCGGCCTCCCACTGCTGCATCGCGGGATGGGCGATGACCTGGTCAACCCAGGCCTGGCCCTGCCCGACGTCCAGTCCGTACGTACGGATTCGCCAGGCGACCGGGGCGTAGAAAGCGTCCACCGCACTGAATTCCGCTCCCGCCAGCCACGGTCCGCCAAAGCGGGTCAGGCCGGTCTCGAAGATCTCGCGCAGGCGCTGGACGTTGCGGCGCAGGCCCAGCGACATCGGCTTGGGCTTTACCCGCACGCCGACATTCATCGTGCAATCATTGCGTAGATGGGCAAACCCGCCATGCATCTCGGGCACCGCGCCCTGCGCGAAGACCCGCGCTTCCTGATCTTCGGGCCAGATGCCCGGGTGCCGATCGGCGAGGTAGAGCGCAATGCCGAGCGAATCCGGGATCACCCGCTCGCCGTCGATCAGCACCGGCACTTGCCCGGTGGGCGAGAAGGTTCGGAAGTCGTCGTAATTGTCGGGCTTGGTGAAGGGTTCGAGACGGTCCTCGAAAGGAATGTCCAGCGCCTTCATCAACGCCCAGGGCCGCAGGCTCCAGCTCGAATAGTTCCGGTTGGCGGTGATCAGGGTGTAGCTCATGCCCGCCAGCCTAAGGCGCGGCGCGGCAAGGTCAATGCGCGGCGGGCATCTCGTCGGGCCAGTGCGCAAGTCGCGGCGCCCTGCGATTCAGAAACAGCGCGGGCAGTTTCACCAGCATCAGCACCTTGTGGATCCACCAGTCGGCCGCGCGTTCATTCCAGCTGGCCTGGACCCGGCCGTGGCGTTCGAGCCAGCGTTGGTAAGGCAGGAAATGGTCCGGCTCGTCGCGATGCACCACTTCAAAGATCCGGGTCAGCGCGCGATCGGATTGCACGCGCCGGTCCTTGAGCAACACCTCCACCTGCCGCAGCCCGCGCTGTTCGGTCAGCATGATCACCCGGCAGAGCTGCTCGAAGTGTTCGGCCGAGGCGACCGTCTCGGCGGTATCCAGTTCCTCGATCGAGCAGCGGAAGATCCACTGGACGAATCGGTCGATATGCCCGCAGCTGTGATCGACCCGCAGCGGCATCCGTCCCTGCCGCTGGAACCATCGGCGGAACATGACGTAGTGCTTGTGCTCGTCGGCGCGGTGCTTGAGCACTTCGGCGATGAAGGCGTCCTCGCCGGGGCAGCGCTGCCGCACCGCCGCGAGCACGCGGTCAAGCGAAGTGTAGCCGCGATGTTCGTTGTAGAGGTAAATCGACGCCAGCACATCGAGGTACCGATCGCGAAAGGCGGCGGACATTCCCATGTCCGCCATTCTCCCACATCGGTGACTGTCGGCAAACCCTATTCGACGTAGTGTGCGGTAGTCCGGGCGCGGACCTCTTCCGCTGTCACGCCGGGCGCGCACTCGATCAGCTTGAACGGCGAGGCATGGTCCGGGCGCTGGAAGACGGCAATGTCGGTGACGATCATGTCGACCACGTTCTTGCCGGTCAGCGGCAGGGTACAGGTCGGCACGAACTTGGCGCTGCCGTCCTTGGCGCAGTGTTCCATGATGACGATGATCTTCTTGACCCCGGCGACGAGGTCCATCGCCCCGCCCATGCCCTTGATCATCTTGCCCGGGATCATCCAGTTGGCGATGTCGCCGTTCTCGGCCACTTCCATCGCGCCCAGGACCGCGAGGTCGATATGCCCGCCGCGGATCATAGCAAAGGACTGCGCGCTGTCGAAGAAGGCCGAATGCGGCAGTTCGCTGACGGTCTGCTTGCCGGCGTTGATCAGGTCGGGATCGACCTCGTCGTCATAGGGGAACGGCCCGATGCC
>CANJBY010000015.1 GCA_947472735.1 Sphingomonadaceae bacterium
CCGGCCGGGCCTATGCCTTCGATGCGGCGAGCGGCAAGGAACTGTGGCGCTTTGAGCCCGAGGTCGACATGCAGGTCAACCGCACGGTCTGCTGCGACATGGCCAACCGCGGGGTCGCAGTGGCGCGCGGCAAGGTCTACGTCGCGGCGCTCGACGGGATGATGTACGCGCTCGATGCCAAGACCGGCAAGGTCGTCTGGAAGGCCGACAGCATCGAGGACCATTCGCGCGGGACCAATTCCACCGGCGCACCCGAAGTGGCTGGCGGGGTGGTCGTGATCGGCAACGGCGGCGCGGACTATGATGCGCGCGGCTATGTCACGGCCTTCGACCTCGATAGCGGCAAGATCGCCTGGCGCTTCCACATCGTCCCGCGCGATCCCAAACTCGGGCCGCAGGACAATCCGGAGCTTGAGGAAGCGATCAAGACCTGGGACCCGCGCAGCCGCTGGGACATTGGCGCTGGCGGCGGGCCGTGGGATGCAATCAATTACGATCCGGAGACCGGCCTCGTGCTGGTCGGCACCGGCAATGGCGAGCCCTACAACCTCGAATTGCGCTCCCCCAGCCGGGGCAACAACCTGTTCGTCTCCTCGATCGTCGCGCTGGACGCGAAGACCGGGCGGATGAAGTGGCATTATCAGGAAAGCCCCGAAGACCAGTGGGACTATGACGCGACCGCACCGATGGTGCTCACCCGCCTCAAGGTCGATGGCGAGGAACGCCCAGTGGTGCTGCATGCGCCCAAGAACGGCATCCTCTACGTGATCGACCGGCGCGATGGCAAAGTGCTGCGAGCCAACAAGATTGTCCGGGTCAACTGGACCAAAGGGATCGACCTCAAGACCGGCGTTCCCGAGATCGACCATGAGGCAGCAGACATCTCGGCTGGCCCCAAGATCATCTTCCCCGGCACCCCCGGCGCGCGCAACTGGTTTCCGGCCAGCTACGATCCGGTCAGCGGGCTCTACATCGGTTCGATCCAGGACATGGGGAACCTGATGTTCACCACCCCCGGTGAACTGCCCTACAAGCCCAAGGGCTTGAACACCGGCGCGGCGCTGATTTTCACCCCCCAGCTGGAAGCCGCGCTGCCGACCCTGCCGGCACCGGTCGCTGCCCTGGTTAAGGCGCTGCCGGCCTGGCAGGAAGTGCTCAAGAATCCGGGCGGCACCGAGATGCGCGGGATCGACCCGCTGACCGGAAAGACCGTGTGGCGCTCCCCGATGGCAGGGTGGCAGGACCGCGGCGGGGTGCTCACCACCGCCAGCGGGCTGACCTTCCACGGAACCCTCTCCGGTCAACTGGTGGTGCGGGATTCGCGCACCGGCCAGATCCTCAAGACCATCGAGACCGGCACCTCGATCGTCGCCGCGCCGATGACTTACCGGGTCGCGGGAGTGCAGTATGTCGCGGTGATGGCGGCCTGGGGCGGCGGCGGATTCCCGTATGTCCCGCCCTATTCGGCAGCCTATCAACGCGGCAATGCGGGCCGGATTCTGGTATTCCGGCTCGACGGCGGCGCCGTGCCGATCCCGGCCGAGCTGCCCCCGCTCGAAGTCGCGCCCGCGGCACCGGCGCAGGCGCCCGGCGTCACTCTGGCGACCATCGCCGCCGGACGGGCGCTGTTCTTCACCAACTGTGCGATCTGCCACGCCAACCAGCATCGCTCGATCACGCCGGACCTCAGGCGGATGCAGCCCGGCACGCATGACGCGTTCCGCCAGATCCTGCTTGAAGGGTTGCTGGTCCCCAACGGCATGCCGCGCTGGAACGATGTACTGAAGCCCGCCGACGTCGACGCGATCCACGCCTTCCTGATCGATGAACAGACCCGCACGCGCCGCGATGAACTGGACAAGAAGGCGAAAGGCCTGCCGCTCGACGGGCCCAGCCTTGCCATCCTCTCGAACTATTGAGGCAGCCGAACATGCTCTCCACCCTCGACAATCCCCAGCTCGAATTCGCCTTCGCGATCCGGCTGTGGTTCACCCGGATCGACATGGTGCCTGATGTGCCCTCGGGCGGGTTCCGCAGCGCGGTCTATGTCGACCGCGGCGAGATCGAGGGGCCGATGATGAACGGCCGCGCGATCCCCAATTCGGGCGGCGACTATGCCACGTTCCGTCCCGATGACACCGCCGTGTTCGATGCCCGCTACCTGCTGGAAACCGATGACGGCGTGACCATCTACATGCAGAACAAGGGGTTCCTCTGGGGCCGCCAGCCCGACACGATTGACCGTCTGCGCAAGTGGGCTTTCGAGGGCGGTGAGCCGGTCCCTCACGCCGATTATTACTTGCGCGCGCAGCCCTCGTTCGATGCGCCGAAGGGCAAGTACGAATGGCTGACCCGCACCGTCTTCATCGGCGTTGGCGAGCGCAAGCCGGACGGCAATTACGTGAAGTACTACGCGCTGACCTGACGGTGCTTGACGCCGCCGGGGAAATGCGCTTGTTGATAACAATTGTTATAAAGAAAAGGATCGGGAGAGCGTGAAACTCACACTTCCACCACGGGTCAGCCCGCAAGGCTTCGATTCCGCATTGCAGGCCTTCGCCGGCGTCGTCGGCAAGGACTGGGTGATGTCGAGCGATGCGGATCGCGACGCCTATTCCGATGTCTATGCCCCCGGCCCCGCGGAACAATGGCCCGCCAGCGCCGCAGTTGCGCCCGCCACTGTTGAAGAAGTCCAGGCAATCGTGCGCCTCGCCAATGAGCACAAGACCCCGCTCTGGCCGGTCGCACGCGGAAAGAACCTCGGCTACGGCACTTCGGCCCCGCGCATGGCGGGCAGCGTCGTGCTCGACATGGGACGGATGAACAAGATCCTCGAGCTCGATTCCAAGCTCGCCTATTGCGTGGTCGAACCCGGCGTCGGCTTCTTTGACCTGTTCGAGCACATGCAGCGCGAAAAGGCTCCGCTGTGGATGTCGGTTCCGGGCAATGCCTGGGGATCGGTGATCGGCAACGCGCTGGAGCACGGCATCGGCTATACGCCCTACGGCCTCCACGCCCGCAACCTGTGCGGGATTGAGGCAGTGCTGCCGGATGGCGATCTGCTGCGCACCGGGATGGGCGCGATGAAGGACAATCCGGCCTGGCACGTCTTCCCGATGGGCTACGGACCGACCTGGGATCTGGCCTTCAGCCAGTCCAACCTTGGCGTGGTGACCAAGGCGGGCGTGTGGCTCCAGCCTGCCCCACCCGCCTCGCTCGAACTGATCTTCGACATTCCCGAGGCCGACGACATCGGCTGGGTGATCGACACGATCACGCCGCTGAAGATCTCCGGCCTGATCGAGCAGAACGTCTTCATCCCCAGCTGGCTGGGCAAGATGGTGCTCAAGGGCCAGCGCAAGGACTTCTGGGACAAGCCCTCGGCCATCCCGGAATGGCGGGTGCAGGAACTGCTCAAGGAGCACAAGCTTGGCTACTGGCAGGTTGCACTACGGCTTTATGGCGATGAAAGCGTGATCAAGGCCAAGGCCGAGATCGTCAAAGCCGCGATGGCCAGGAACCTGAAGGCCCCGCCGGTCGAGAACTGGTGGCACGAAGGCGACGCGATCAGCGCGTTCGACATCACCATGGGCATTCCCTCGGCCGTGCCGCTGCAGATGTCCGACTGGATCGGCGGACGCGGCGCGCACATGGGCTTTTCTCCGGTGGTTCCGGCGACGGGCGAGCATGTGCTTGGGCAGATGCACCGCAGCCGCAAGATCATCGACAGCTTCGATGTCGATTTCTACGCCAGCTTCACGATCAACGGTCGCTTCGCCAACAACGTCAACATGCTGATGTTCGACCGTGACCAGCCGGAGCAGATCGCGACCATGAAGAAGCTGTTCAACGCGCTGATCGATGAAACCGCGAAGGCCGGGTACGGAGAATACCGCACCCATCTGGGCTGGATGGACGCCGTGATGGACACTTTCGATTTCAATGACCACGCGCTCCGTCGCTTCAACCAGAAAATCAAGGATGCGCTCGATCCGAACGGCATCATCGCGCCGGGCAAGCAAGGCGTCTGGCCCGCGGCCTATCGCGACAAGGCAGCGGAGGGCCAGGCATGAAGCGTTATGCAATCATTGCGCTTCTCGCGCTCGCCGCCTGCAAGCAGCAGGGCGGGGCCGCAGAGCCGGCCAAGGGCGGGCCGCCGCCGCTACTGCCGTATCAGATGCGCGCCGAGGTCCCATCGGGCGATCGCCTCGCGGCCGGGCGTGACGGCAAAGCGCTGTTCGAGAACCATTGCGGCGCCTGCCACCTGATCGGGGGCATGGGCACCAACCTGCTGACCAAGCAGCGCGTCATGGCCGGTGAAACCCCGGACAAGGGCCTGCTCGCCAATCGCACCGACCTGACGGCAGACTACGTCAAGCAAGTGGTGCGGATGGGCAAGAACGCCATGCCCGCGCAGACCCGCGTTGACCTGACCGATGCCGAGCTGGATTCCGTGGCGGCTTATCTCGGAAAGGCAAATTGACCATGCGCACCGATCGCCGCAGCCTGCTCAAGGCCGGAGCCGTGGTCTCCGCCATCTCGGCCGCGCCGGTCGCTATGGCCGCGCAGCGCCATCGCTCCATCGCCATGTTCGACAGTCGCATTCCGGAATCCGTTGCCTTCGCCCGGAGCTCCGGAGCGGCCGGCGAGATTGATCTCTACCGCGAGCATCACACCCACTTTGCCGCGCTGCGCGCCGGGCAACATCCCGCTACAATCGAAGGCCTGACCGGGTGGGGTGACTGGGTAGCGGTGCGCGGCGAACTTGAGGCGCAAGGTTACCGGGTTGCTGCGGAAGAAGCGATCAAATCGCGGACGGGGCGCACGCACCTGTTTCGCTGGACCATGAAAGCGCGCTGATCGCCTTGCTCAGCTAGCCCAGGTTTCACCCGGTGCAAACTTGGTGCTTGACCTGCATGGCCCCGGTTTTAGTATGTGTTACATACAAACTGCCCGAGGGTGATTCCTGCGGGCGCGGAGAGGAATTTATGGCCGACGTCACCCTGTATCACTGGGAGCCCAATGCCAATTCGGGCAAGCCGATGCTGGCGCTGATGGAAAAGGGCGTGCCCTTCGACAGCCACTACATCGATATGCTGAACTTCGATCAGCACAAGCCCGAATATCTGGCGATCAATCCGCAAGGCACGATCCCGGCGATGACTCACCGTGGCCCCTGGGGGGAGCGGATGCTGGTCGAATCCACCGCGATCATGGAATACGTCAACGAGCAGTTTGATGGCCCCGCACTGATGCCGGCCGATGCCCGTGCCCGCTGGCGGATCCGCTGGTGGATGAAGTTCATGGACCAGTGGCTGGCGCCCAGCTTTTCGATGTTCGGCTGGAAGTACTTCGTCGGCCCCAACTCGCTCGCCACCCACGGCCGCGAGAAGATCGAGGAGCAGATTTCGCGCATTCCCTTGCCTGAGCGGCAGGTGGCCTGGCGCAAGGCCGTGTTCGGCCTGTTCAGCGATGAGGAAATGGCCGAGAGCAGCCGCCGGATCGAGCATGGCATCAAGATGCTGGAAGCCGAGCTCGGCAAGCGCGAATGGCTCGCTAGCGATGAGTACAGTCTGGCAGACGTCAACGGCTTCAACCTCGCCTACGCCATGCCGCTCTCGCAGCCGCATCTCGCCAATGATGATCTGACGCCCAACATCATGCGCTGGCTGCGCGCGATCTATCGCCGTCCGGCCACCCAGGCGTGCTGGAAGCTCGGCCGCACCCGCATGGCGAGCAGGGTCGAGATCCTCGAACAGGACTATATTCCGCCCCGCGACGAGTCCGAGGGCGTTACGAGCGGAGTACGCTGAGATGACGAGCATGATCCTCTATCACGGCGAACCCAACGGTCCTTCACTCGCAGTGCTGGCCGCATTGGCCGAATCCGGCGTTACAGCGGAATGCCGCGCCATCGATCTGCTTAGGGGCGAACGTCACATCTTGCCCGGCGTCACCGAAGGCACCGCCCGCGACATGGGCGTCGAGGGTGAAGGCCCGGTCCTGGTGATCGCCAATGAAGACGGAGGGGGCGAGGCGATGACCGAAAGCGTGTTCATCGCCCAGTTCCTCGACGAGTGCGGAGCCAACACGCTTCAGCCCAAGGACGCCTATGCTCACTGGCAAATGCTGATGTGGTGCCGCCGCGTGACCGAGCGTTGCGCCCCGGCAGCGGCCTTCCTGGGCTGCAAGGCAACGGCCCATGCCGCGCTGGCGGCGATGGACGATTCTGCCTTTGCAGCGCTTTCCAGCCACATCGTCAGCGAAGATCTGCGCACCCGCTGGGACATGATCCGCGACGGTGAGTTCACCGAAGCGCAAGTGAACGACAGCGTCCGCCACGTCACCGGCGCGGTGGCCATGGTCGAGGAGCAACTGGCTGATGGCCGCGAATGGCTGATGGGCGATGTCACCATCGCCGATTTTGAAACCTTCGCCTGGCTCAACGGCATGCCCGCCTTGCTGCCCGAGGTCTTTGCGGGCAAGGACCGCACCGCTGCCTGGATGGACCGCGTTCGCGCGCGCCCGTCGGTCCAGTCAGCGCTGGCCAAGGCTTCGAAGCCCGCGCCCGAAAAGAGCTGGGCACCGGGTCCCGAAATCAACCGCTGGGGTTAATCAGACAATGCGTTCCATCGACTATTTCGACCGCGGGCACGACCGCAATCCGGAGCGGCTCGCGATCATCGACACGGTGACGGGCAAGGAATGGACCTACGCCCAGGTGAAGGAGATGAGCGAACGCATTGCCGCTGCCCTGCAGCGCGGCGGCTTCGCCAATCAGGATCTGCTCGCGCTTTATGGCCCCAATGGCGGCATGCTGCTGGTGGCGCTGCTGGCGATGTGGCGGGCCAACGGCAAGTGGATCCCGGTCAACACCCGCAACGCGATCGACGCCAACGCCGGCTACATCAATTACGTGCGCTGCAAGTGGATGGTCTACCACTCCAGCCTCGCCGGCGAAGTCGATCAGCTGCGCGCCCTGTGCCCCACGCTGACCAAGTTCATCTGCATCGACCAGCCGCTGGGCGACGACCCGAGCCTGGAGCAGTTCATTGACGGCGTCACCGCCGCCGATTTCGTCGAGCCTGAGATCGACGCCTTTGCCAATATGCACGAGATCGTCGGCATCTTCCCCACGGGCGGCACCACCGGGCCGTCGAAGGGCGCCAACGTCACCAACCTCGGCTGGGGCACGATGATCGAGACGGCGGCCGATGCAATGGGCGGGCGCACCGACAATCCGGTCGCGCTGGTGTCCGCGCCGATCACCCACGCGGCCGGACCGATCTGCCTTTCGACCATGAGCCTGGGGGCCACGCAGGTGATCCTGCCCGGGTTCGATGCGGAAAAGGTGCTTCAGGCGATTGATCGCTACAAGATCAGCCACATGTACCTGCCGCCGACTGCGCTGTACCAGTGCCTGGCTTCGCCCGAGATCGGCAGCCACGACTATTCAAGCCTCAAGATCTTCATCCTCGTCGGCTCGCCCTGCTCACCGGAGAAGCTGCGCCAGGCGGTCGAAGTATTCGGCCCGTGCATGTGCCAGAGCTACGGCCAGGTCGAATGCCCGATGATCGTCGCCTGGTTCCCGCCGGAGGACGTTGCGCGCTTCGCCAGGGAAGCGCCGGAGAAGCTCGCCAGTTGCGGCAAGATCACGCGCTCGATCAAGGTCGCGTTGCTGGATGACGATGGCAAGCAGGTGCCACTGGGCGAGAGCGGCGAGATCTGCGCTCGTGGCGTGCTGGTTTCGCATTCCTACTTCGAAAAGCCTCAGGAAACCGCCGAAGTCCGCAAGTTTGGCTGGCACCACACGGGTGACGTCGGCAAGTTCGACAAGGATGGCTATCTCTACATCGTCGACCGCAAGAAGGACATGGTCGTCACCGGCGGGTTCAACGTCTTCACCACCGAGGTTGAGGCGGCAATCACCGAACTGGCAGCGGTGCGCGAATGCGCGGTGTTCGGCGTACCACACGAAAAGTGGGGCGAGCAGGTCCACGCCGTGGTCGTGGCCGAGGGCATTTCCGAAGCCGAGATCATCGCCCATACCAAAGCGCGGCTGGGAGGGGTAAAGGCACCGAAGACCGTTGCATTTATCGACTCGATTCCGCGCACGGCCGCGGGCAAGATGGACAAGAAGGAACTGCGCAAGCCCTATTGGGGCGGCTCGGACCGGATGGTGAACTGACAGTCCCGATAACGGGGCGCAGCATGCGTTGGAGGGGTACACCTATGCGTTTCAAGGCATTGGCAGCGGTCGCGCTTCTGGCGTTGGCGGCTTGCGGCAAGCAGGCTTCCGGGCCGGCCACCGAAGGTGTGACCGACGCGATGATCGCCAGCGGCGTAGACGGCGAATGGCTGACTTACGGCAACGATCGCGGCGAACAACGCTTCTCCAAGCTGACCCAGGTGAACGACACCAATGTCGGCCAGCTCGGCCTAGCCTGGTCGGCCGACCTCGAGACGGCGCGCGGGCAGGAAGCGACGCCGCTGATGCACAACGGCGTGCTTTACGTGTCGACTGCCTGGTCGATGGTCAAGGCCTTCGACGCCAAGACCGGGGCGCTCAAGTGGTCCTATGACCCCAAGGTCCCACGTGACACCCTGGTGCGCGCCTGCTGCGACGCGGTTAACCGCGGCGTGGCGCTTTACGGCGACAAGGTCTTCGTCGGCACGCTCGACGGCCGATTGGTCTCGCTGAACCAGGCCGACGGCAAGGTCGCCTGGGAAAAGACCGTGGTTCCAAACCAGAGCGACTATACCATCACCGGCGCCCCACGCATCGCCAATGGCAAGGTGCTGCTCGGCTCCGGCGGCGCGGAATACAAGGCGCGCGGCTATCTCGCCGCCTATGACTGGAAGACTGGCAAGGAGCTGTGGAAGTTCCACACCGTGCCCGGCAATCCGGACGACGGGTTCGAGAACAAGGCGATGGAAGCCGCTGCCAAGACCTGGTCGGGCAAGTGGTGGGAGCTGGGCGGTGGCGGCACCGTCTGGGATTCGATCACTTACGATCCCGCGACCAACCTGGTGCTGTTCGGCACCGGCAATGCCGAGCCGTGGAACCCGGCCGCCGCCGGCCGTGAGGGCGACAGCCTCTACACTTCGTCGATCGTCGCGGTGGATGCCGATACCGGCGAATACAAGTGGCACTTCCAGGAGACCCCGGAAGACCGTTGGGACTTCGATTCCAACGCCCAGATCACCGTGACCGACCTGGCCATCAACGGTGAGCAGAAGCACGTCGTGCTGCACGCGCCGAAGAACGGCTATTTCTACGTGCTAGATGCCAAGAGCGGCGCCTTCATCTCCGCCGGCAGCTTTGTCACGCAGAACTGGTCCACCGGGATCGACCCGAAGACCGGCCGGCCGATGATCAATCCCGAAGCGCGCTATGAGAAGACCGGCAAGCCGTTCATCTCCATCCCCGGCGCGGGCGGCGCGCACAGCTGGCAGCCGATGAGCTTCAGCCCGGCCACCGGCTTCACGTACATTCCGACCAACCTCGCCGCCTTCCCCTTTGCTGCGGCAAAGGACTGGAAGCCGAGCGCGATGGGCTTCCAGACCGCGCAGGACGGCGCCATGGTTGCCATGCCGGCTGACAAGGGCGCCCGCGCGGGTGCGCTTGCGGCCACGACCGGGGCGCTGATCGCCTGGGATCCGGTGGGGCAAAAGGCAGCCTGGACGGTGTCGCACCCCGGCCCGT
Organism: Sphingomonadaceae bacterium; assembly: GCA_947472735.1. Classification (GTDB taxonomy): domain Bacteria; phylum Pseudomonadota; class Alphaproteobacteria; order Sphingomonadales; family Sphingomonadaceae; genus Novosphingobium. The sequence goes on from CANJBY010000015.1 coordinate 9,707, forward strand.
GGAACGGCGGTACGCTCTCGACCGCCGGGAACCTGGTATTCCAGGGCACCGCCGAAGGATACCTTGAGGCCTATAGCGCGAACAAGGGTGCCAAGCTCTGGTCGTTCGATGCCCAGACCGGCGTGATGGCTGCGCCGATGACTTACTCGATCGGCGGCGAGCAGTACGTCGCGGTGCTGGCCGGCTGGGGCGGCGTCTGGGATATCGCCCCGGGCGTGCTCTCCACCAAGAGCCGCGGCGCACGCAACATCAGCCGCTTGTTGGTGTTCAAGCTCGGCGCAAAGGGCGCGCTTCCGGCGATCCCTCCGCTCAACAAGCTTCCGCTCGATCCGTCGGCGTTTACGGGTACGCCCGAACAGGCGACTGCCGGGGCCAATACCTATGCGCGCTACTGCTCGGTCTGCCACGGAGACGCAGCGATTGCCGGTGCGCTCAACCCCGATCTGCGCCATTCGGTCTACATCGGCTCGGCCGAGGGCATTCGTGCGGTGGTCATCGACGGGCTGCTGATGCAGGGAGATCATCCCAAGGGGATGGTCTCGTTCAAGGCCGCGCTGAAGCCGGAGGATGTCGAGAACATCCGCCAGTACATCCTCAAGCGCGCCAACGAAGACAAGGCGCTGGGCGAGAAGTAGGGGCTCTAGGCCATCGACAAGCTCAGGCTGAGCGGGTGTGGATTTATACTGCAACAACGCCCGCTCGTGCTGAGCCTGTCGAAGCACGTCGAACTACGGCGCGATCAGCACCTTGCACTGGTGTGTGCGCTTCCTGAGGCTTTCGAACACTTCGGGCGTCTCTTCCAGGCCGATCGTCCCTGTCACCAGCATGCGCGGTTCGGCCCGGCCGGCGGCGAGCGCGTCGAGCGCCTCCTGGTAATCCTGCACGGTGAAGAAGGCGCTGGTCACCAGCTTCGCTTCCTTCTGGAGCATGCGGAAGCTGTTGAAGGTATCGGGCCGGGTGCACAGACCAAGCAGCAGGATCGTTCCGCGATTGCGCACCTGTTCGATGCCTTGCGCGATCAACCCCGGCACGCCGACGCATTCGAAGACGATGTCGGCCTTGCCGCCCATCGCCCGCTCCGCCGCGCCGACCGGATCGACCGGATCGACCACGAAGGCATCAGCCCCCATCGCCAAGGCCCGCTCGCTCTGAAAATCGAGCAAGTCCTGCACCGCGACGAAGCCGGCACCGTATTGCTTGGCCCAGAATGCCACGGCGAGCCCGATGGGTCCGGCACCAAGCACCAACACCCTGTCACCCTTGTTGATGCCCGAGAGCTTCACCCCATGCAGCGCCACCGCCAGCGGCTCGATGATCGCGCCGTCAGCCAGGCTCGCGCTCTTGGGCAGGCGGATGCACTGGTTGGGGCGCGTCAGGGCGAATTCGGCATAGCCTCCCCCCTGAAGCCCGAAGTGGGCGCACCACTGCACTTCGCCTTTTCGGCAATGCTCGCAGTGCCCGCAGGACTTGAGCGGGCTGACCGCGACGAGATCGCCCATCTTGAGGCCCTCGACACCCTTGCCCAGCGCCACGACCTCACCCGCGAACTCGTGCCCCAGCACATCGCCACTGCCGATCCCGTAGGCCGGGTCCTCGGTCATGTGCAGGTCGCTGCCACAGATGCCGCAGCGCCCGACCCGGACCACCACATCGCCCTCACCCGGCGTCGGATCCGGAACCTGGGCGAAGGCAAGGGGCCGGTGCAGCCCCTGGACGGTAACAGCGCGCATCAAGATCCTCTCAGTGGGCGGTCTGGCCGCCATCAATTGTGATCGTCGCGCCGTTTATGTAGCTCGCCGCATCCGAGCACAAGTGCAGCACAGTGCCCGCAATCTCCTCCGGCTGCGAAGCCCGGCCCGAGACGTTGCCGGCAAAGAACATGTCGGTGAATTCCTTGCTGTCGGCCCAGTGCTGGGTCATCGGCGTGACCACGAAGCCCGGCGCGATCGCGTTGACCCGGATCCCGAGCCGACCGTAATCGACCGCCGCTGCCTTGGTCAGCCCGACCACGGCGTGCTTGGCGGCGATGTAGGGCGACATGCCCGGATCCGCAATCAGACCGCCGACCGAAGCCGTGTTGACGATCGCCCCGCCCCCGACCTTGAGGAAGTGCCTAAGTTCCGCCTGCATCGCGAAGAACACGCCCTTGAGATCGACGTCGATCGCGAGATTGAACTCGTCGAGCGGAATCTCGTGCAGCGGACGCTGCGGGGGCAGTACGCCGGCATTGTTGAACGCCGCGTCCATCCGCCCGTACTTGCCGACGCATTCCGCGACCAGCGCGACCATCGCGGCGGGATCGACCACGTTGGCTTCGAACCAGCTGGCCTTGCCGCCTTCCTGCTCGATCAGCGCCACGGTCTCACCCGCACGAGCATCGACGTCCCCGATCATCACAGCAGCTCCGGCAGTGGCAAACGCACGCGCCGTAGCCCGGCCGATACCGGTCGCACCGCCGGTGATCAGGACGGCCTTGCCGCTGAAATCGATCATTCCTGCCATTTCGGTTCCTCGCCCTTCGCTATCTTCGATGAATTGCCGAGCAGGAAATCGCCCAGCACGTCAACAGCCTCCGGAAACGCCGCCTGAACCTTGGAGCGCAGTTGCGCCGAATCCTTCGACCTCGCGACCAGACCCGGCCAGGCGCTGATATAGCGCCGGCTGAAGTCCAACCCTGACACATCATTGGGAAGACCAGGCTTGGCATGGCCGGCAACGACGATCTTTGGCCCCAGGGCAGCGAGCCCGTCGAGCGAGCGGCCCCAGGCGGCAACATCGGCGGGATCGTGCTCGCCCAGCCACAGGTGCATCTGGTTGAAAACGATATCGCCCGCGAACAGCGCCTTGATCGAAGGCGCCCACAGTGCGGTCGCGTGAACGTGGTCGCCGGCCATCGGGCCGATCACCTTGAGCTCCTGCCCTTCGAGCAGGATCGTGTCGCCTTCAAGCGCGCTGGGCGCCGTGGGCGAACGCGGGCCGTTGTCGCCCAGCATCGGGCTCCAGCGCTTCACCTTGAACGGCAGCGAGCGCCAGATGTCGGACACCACTACCGGGTGAGCAACGATCTTCACGTCCGGGAAGGCCTGGCGGATCACCTCCATCGAGAAGAAGTGATCGGGGTGATCGTGCGTGACGAACACCGTGGTCAGGTGCTTACCGCTTTCCAGCACCATCGCCACGACCCGGTGGGCATCGGCCATCGTGAACGGCGCATCGACCAGCACCGCATTCTTCTCGCCCTTGATCAGTGCGATGTTGGCATACAGCGAGCCCGGTCCGGTGCGCAGCACCTCGACTTCTAACGGTTTCTGTTGCGCCACTGCCGGCGTCGCCAGCAGCAAGGCAGAGAGGGCTGTCAGTTTGCGCATCATGCTATCCCTTGTTTTCCGGGGGCGAGGATGTGATTGGGATCCAGGGCATGCTTGATCCGAGCGTTCACCGTGCGGTTGGTTTCGCCATACTGCCGCGCGACGAGGTCCATTGTCGAGACGCTTGAGCGGTAGGCACACCACCCCTTTTCGCCAAAACGGACGATCATCTCGTTGATGCAGGTCTCGGCCCGGGCGGATGAGTCATCATCGCCTTTGTCGAACATCAGGAAGATGATGTGGTGCAGCTCGCGCCCGCCGACGGCGTAGGCCGGAGCGTAGTCGAAGCCATGCTTGTTCATGATCTCGCGGGCGAGCGCACTCTGTCCGGCAGTCTCAGCCCCCTTGGCCGGTGCGACCGGGGCGAAGGCGACCGCTCCGCCATTGGAACCCCACCAGCGCACCAGCCCGATCTCCTCGAGCGTCATCCCGCCGCGCATCAGCGTCTTGTGGTGCTCAAACCAGGGGTTGCCGGTCATTTCCGCTTCGGTCAGCACTTCACCGCCCGAAGCCTCGAATGCGGCGCGCAGGATCGGTTCGGTTGCGGCGATGGTTGCATCGGTGCCGTAGAGCGCAAAGTAGGTGTTCCACATGCCCAGGCCATTGCGCCTGGCTTCGGCCTTGATCAATTCCTCGGGGATCGCCCCGGTGCCGTTAAAAATGTCGGTCCGCCGCTTGAACATGGCCAGCTGGTAAAGCGCGCCCATGATCAACACCCCGTTGGGGATGAGGTTGTTCATCCGGAACGGGCGGATCGTGTCGGTAGCCTTGGCGACGTCCTCGGCATTGGGGTAGCGGACGACGAACGGCTTATACACGGGCGGTTGCGGCATCAGCCACATGCCGAGCTTGGTCACCACCCCGAAGTTCGACTGGGTGAAAATGCCATCGAGATAGGGTCCATAGCCCCACTTGAAGGCCTGCCAGGTAGTGGAGTTCTGCACCGAGCCCATCCCGGTCTTGAGAACCGAACCGTCAGCCAACACCACTTCCATGCCGCATTGCATGAAGAAATGGTCGCCATAGGGCGTGTAGCCAACCCCGCGTTCCAGCGTGTTGCCAACCATCGAGACGATCGGGCCCACCGTGGGCACGTCGATCCAGTAAGGCAGCTTGTGCTCAGCGATGTAGTCGTGGATCTGCTGATAGGTGACGCCCGGTTCAACCAGGATCGTGCCGAGTTCGGCATCGAAATCAAGGATCCGGTTCATCCGTTTGAGATCGAGGATCATTTGCCCGCTGCTGGCGGGCGTCGCCATGCCGTAGCCCATGTTGTGCCCGGTCGAGATCGGCCACAGCGGCAGGCGGTACTTGTTGGCGACCTTGAGGATCGCCTGAACTTCCTCCACCGACTCCGGAGCCACCGCGCCTGAGGGCACATGCTCTCCGCGAAGGTCTGGGATGAAGCTCTTGCGGTAGCTGACGGTCGATTCCTCGTCTGCGAATACCCAGTCGCTACCGACGATCGCCTGCAGTTCCTTTACTGCGGTCGCGAAAGTCGAGCGGCTCATCCGCTTGGGCAGCATCCGGGTTCCGTCTAGCGGCGTGGCAAAAGCCCGCGCAGCAACGAGGGAGGAGCCGACAGCCCCCGCGGCGAGAATATCGCGCCTGCTGATCCCGCTCATTGTCCGTGCTCCTTCGCGTCGACGGGTGCCTGGCTGATCCACTGTGCCAGTGCCTTGAGTTCCGTGTTGCTGATCTCTGTTGGCCGGAATGCCGGCATGGCCCCGTTGCCGTGGCGCACGAAATATTCGATCGTCTCCACCGGCAGGCCGCGCCCACGGATGATCGGGCCGACATTATGGCCGTGGCAATAGCCGCAGGTGCTCGAATAGACCTTCTCAGGCGAACGGGTAGGAAGGACCTTCCCCAGCTCCTGACCGGCCGCCAGGGCCCCGGTCCCGCTCGCAACGCTGACTGCTACCAGCAGCGCCGCTGCTGCCGCCACGCGCGCAAACGCATGCGCTAAGCCATGCCTGGACATACCCTGCTCCCAATATGAGAACCCGTCGGGCCTCGTCGCTTGAATACGACACTTTGTAAGATTGGGATTGGGCTATTTGGGATTGATCAGATTGTCAAGTTTGGAGAGACGCAGGTGCAGGGGCTAGTTCCGGCAGCGGCCGCATGGCGATCTCCCGTGCTGCTTCGGGTGCGATCCCCAGTGCTTGCAGGATGCCCAGCGCGATCTGCTCCGGGTAATCTCCCGCAACCTCGCCGCGCACCATGGTTGCTATAGCTGCCAGTGTGGACCCAAGCACCAGATCACGACCCACCGCGCTACTCCCGACCGAGAGGAGGCCTGCTTCCATCCCTTGCACGATGGTAATCTCGGCCTGGCGATGGGTCTCGGCACCGAAGATGACGCCGTTGGCACTGAGATTGACCATCGACCAGCCCCACTTCCGATCTTCCCGAACCCGCGAAAGGTAGTGCCGCACTGCCGCCGATGCCCGTTCCCGCGGATCGTCGAGCAGTGAAATCGTCCGGGTGACATCGCTCAGAAAGTCATGAGTCAGTTCGTAAGTCAGCGCCTCGCGCAGTTCCGCAAGACCCGTGAACTGCGAATAAAATGTCGGCCGGGTGATTCCGGCGTGGTTGGCAATGTCCTCCACGCGGACGAACAGACCGGCTTCATCGCCGAAAATCTCGAAGGCTGCGGCCAGGATTTTCGCACGAGTACGCGCCCGGCGAGCACGACCGATCTCGATGCGGCGATTCTGGTCGATTTTGGCGTCAGCCACGCAGGCCCTCCAATAAGCGGAGCGAAGGCCAGTTAGCCGCTCGATCAGCCCAATGCTAGAGCCGGCCGCTTAGCGCGGCATCCCCAGCGCGACCCCGCCGTCGATCAGCAAGTGCGCCCCGGTCATGAAGTCCGACGCATCGCTCGCGAGGTACAGTGCCAGCGGTTTCATCTGGTCCGTCTCGGCCATCGAGCCGAGCGGCACGGTGGCGTCGAAAGCCTTGCGCACTGCCGGGTCCTTCTTGGCCCAGCCGCCGCCGATATTGGTGACGAACGGCCCGGGAGCGATGGCATTCACGCGGATGCGATACTCGGCCAGCTCAAGCGCCAGCGTGCGGACCATGTGCAGGACCCCTGCCTTGGCGGCGTGATAGGACAAGGCCACGATCGGTTCGATGATCAACCCCGCGTTGGAGGCCGTCGCCACGATCGAGCCGCCCTTGCCGCCTGCCTTCATCAGCGTCGCCGCGCTGCGCATGGTGTTGTAGGCGCCGGTGAAGTTGATCTCGGTCGAACGGTCCCACATTTCCGGATCGAAGGTATCGACCTGGCCATCGGGCGCGCGCTTGCCCTCGGGGCTCCAGAAGCCCGGGCCGAGGCCGACCCCGGCATTGGCGAAGCAGATTTCCAGCCCGCCGTATGCTTCGGCATGGGCTGCGAAAGCCCGCTCGGTAGCCGCGCGGTCGGAGATGTCGAGCAGGTCGGTGCGCACATCATATCCGAGGGCACGCAGACGGTCGGCCTCGCGGGCCAGTCCCTCGGCGTCGATGTCAGTCATGGTGACTTTGGCGCCGCCCTCGGCGACCGCTTCGGTGTAAGCCAGGCCCAGGCCCGAGGCCGCGCCGGTAACCAGGGCGCGGCGCCCGGTCAGGTCGAACTTGTCGAAAATGCTCATCAGTTATCCTCCAACACGCGGCCTTGCTCGGCCGCGATCATCCGCCGCAGTTGCCGGCGCGCGCGGATGCCACCGCCGTCGCCTGACAGCACGAGCGGTCTCAAGTCCCAAAAATCCTGGCCCTTCATCAATCGGTGCGCATCGCGGATCAGCGGCGCGTCCTCATGCTCGAACGCAAATTCCAGCGCACCGCGCATGATCGCGGAAAACTCTGCATCACCCAGCGCGAAGTCCCGCGCGGTGGCCCAGAGGTAATGGGTGGTGCCCGCCGTTTCCGGCGTGAACGCGTGGATCGAGGGCAGCAGCGTCATCTGGTCGTAAGGCGTGCCGGGATCGGCAACGCGGAAGTCGAAATAGAGGTTGCCCGGGGCGTGCCACACGACCTCGCCGATGAAGTCCTGCTTGCGCCCGGTTGTGCCGACCATCGCCGAAATGCCTTCGGACAAGTAGTCGTCCGGGCGGGTGTAGCGCGAGAAAACCTTCTCGCCGTCCTGCCAGAATTTGCGCTCCCCCAGCGTGAAGGAGTTCGCCACCAGCGCCGGATGGACAAAGTTGGCGTGGCTGAGGTCTAGGATATTGTCGACGTACAGCTCGAAGTGCCCTTCGGCCACGACACTGCCGCGCACAGCTTCCCAGCGCGGATCGTCGAGCCAGGCAAAATCGGGAATCGTGGCGGGATCGGCCTTGGCGGCATCACCCATCCAGATCCACAGCAGCCGGTAGCGTTCGACCAGCGGATAGGCCGCAACCGAGACCTTGGGCGGAGCTTCACCCTGGTGCGGATTGAGCACGCAAGTGCCAGAGCCATCAAAGCCGAGCCCGTGATAGGGACAGGTCAGGATGCCGTCCGCCATCCGCCCGCGCCCTAACGGGGCGAAGCGATGCGGGCAGCGGCCGCCGATCGCCTTCGCCACCCCGTCAGCATCTCGGAACAGAGCCACCGGCTCTTCCAGAAAGACCTTGGCCTGCGGCTCGTCCGCCACCAGTTCGTCCGCCCATCCCGCGACGTACCAGGCATTGCGCAGGTATGGACCGCCGCCTGGACCGGTCAGGTTCGGCATTGCCGCGTGCGTGTTCATGCAACTGCTTCCTAGAGATAAAGTGCCTTGTTTATCGGCAGGTTATGCTCTCGGCACCAGCTTTCATAGTGGTTCATGAACCACCAGACGTCGAGCGTTTCGACGTGATTGCCCTGCTCGTCGTAGAACTCGTTGGCGCCCTGCATGTGGAACAGCGCCTTCATCCCGTTCGGATCGTCGGTGACGAGGGTGTGCGCGGTGCCGGGTGTCTCGGTGATGAATTCGCCCGGCTTGCAGACCCAATCATACTCGAGATAGCGGAACGAGCCTTCCAGTCCGATCGCCCAGACCCGGCCGCGATGCTTGTGCGTGCCGATCACCCCCGGGCCTTTGATCCACAGGATGTTGACGTACACATTCTCGCGCACATCGAAGGCGAGGTGGCGGATCGCCGCATTGTCACCAAACGGCACCCAGGGACTCTCCGCCTCCGTACCGCCGACATAGGTCCCTTCGATCCCGCGAGCCTTGATCAGCTCGCCATAGAGTTCCGGGACTGCGGCGATCTCGTACTTGCCCGAAGGCGGAGCTTTCATCGTGGACATTGCGCGGTTCCTCAGACGTAGAGCTTGGGATTGATCGGGATGTTGTTTTCCCGGCAGTAGGTTTCGTAGTGCTCCATGAACCACCAGACATCGGTGGTCATGACGAAGTTGGCATCGGAATCGTAGAACTCGATCGGGCCCTGCATCCAGCCGAACAGCTTGCAGCCCTGCGGGTGCTCGGTGACCAGCGTGTGGCTCTCGCCCGGGACTTCCAGGATCAGTCCTCCGGGAGTCGCAACCCAGTCATATTCGAGATAGCGGACCGAACCTTCAAGGCAGACCATGGTGATCGTGCCGCGGTGCAGGTGGGTGCCGATCGCGCCCGGGCCCTTCACCCACAGGATGTTCGAGAACAGGTTCTGGCGCACGTCGAAGGCAAGGTGCTTGATCGCGGCATTCTCGCCGAAGGGCACCCAGGGGCTGTCGACGTCAGTCTGGGCGTCGATATAGCGCCCGCCGGGGCTATACTTCTGCACCAGCGCGCGCTGAGCGAAGGGGACGTCGACGATCTCGGCGAGGTCGGACGGGGGGGCGGTCACGGTAGCCATGGGGGATTCTCCTCTCAGATGGTTGCTTGACGCCGCGCCAAAACGCGCGGGGCGGATTCATTCAGGCTCAAGGCAGCGATCCCGGCGACCAGCGCCAGACCGATCATCATCCACAAGGGCGCTTGCAAGCCCCAACCGTCGGCAGCCATACCGGCCAGCGCCGGACCGGCCGCGCCGCCGAGGATCTCGCACGAACCCATGCACAGGCCGAACACGGTTGCGGCCTTGTCGGGGCTGACACTTTCGGACGGGACTGTCGCCATGAACAGCGGGAAAATGCCGTTGAGCGCCCAGCCGACGATGAAAATCCCGGCCAGCCCCCAGGCCGATCCGCCATAATAAAGCGCGCCGATCGGCAGGATCAGGCCGAGGAAGGAGGTGGTGATCATCACCGGGCGCCGCCCGATCAGATCGGAGACTCCGGCGATCGCAAAGCTGCTGACCGTGGCCGAGATGCCCAGCGAGCCCATCAGCCAGCTGGTCTGGGTCTGCGTAAACCCGCGCACCTGGGTGAGATACAGCGGCATGAACGACCAGCAGATCACCAGATAGGCGACCAGCACGATGCCCATGATCACACAGGCGCTGATATTGCGGATGCGCAGTACCTCGCGCACCGCGGCCCACCATTGCGACAGCCCGGCACCTATCGACTGCTTCTGTGCGGCTACGGGAGCTGGCATGGGAGCTTCCGGCTCCTTGAGCAGGAACAGGATCAGCAGGCCCGTGATCAACCCGGGGATGCCTGCAATGTAGAAGGCGTTGCGCCAGCCGTGCTCCTGCGCAAGCCAGACCAGCACCACCGGAGCGACGAACGAGCCGAAGAAGTTCGAACCAGTGTTCTGCGCGATCCCCTGTGCCAATCCGCGCCACTTCGGCTCGACCTCGGCGGCGACCATCGCATGGCTGATCGGCATCACGCCGCCTTCGGCAATGCCCATCAGGATCCGCGCGCCGATCATCATCGCGAAGGTCGCGGCAAGGCCAGTCAGGAAGGAGCAGGCCGAGAAGGCCAGGGTCGAGATCACCAGCAGGATCTTGCGGTTGCCGACCATGTCGGACAGCCGGCTGATCCCGAAGGCAGCGAGCGCCCAGGTGAAGGAGAAAATGCCTGCGATCCAGCCGACCTGACTGTTCGACAAGCCCAGTTCTGGCTGAACGAACGGCATCAGGAAATTCAGCGCGTTGCGATCGAAGAAGACGATACCGAAATTCACGCTGAGCAGCCCGACCAGCATGGCCTGATACCCTGCGGGTCGGCGTCCGACCGCTGTGGCCCCTGTGGGCTGATGCATCACTCTCTCCTCAACTTCTTGTTTTTTGCTGTTTCAGATGAACGGTCGGATCGGATCCTTCCCGTCCCAGTCCTGCGCTGCCCGCCACAGCGAGGTGAAATGCGCGTCCATCGGTGGCGAGGCCGGGAGCAGTTCGATCAGCGTCGTGGCTCCCGGGTGCCCGCCTTCGATGAAGATCACCTCGCCCCCGGTGGGAACCGGCGAGCGGAACACTTCCTGCCAGCCGCGCGCAACGTAGTCCGCCAGCGCCGCCTCGCAGTCTTCATAAGCGATGCCGTGATGGTGCAAGCCATAGCCTGACCGTTCGATCACTTCCTTGTACAACGAAGGCTCGTCGTCCAGCGGCTGGATCAGCTCGATCCAGGTCTGGCCGGCGAAGCCCATCGCGATGGTCTGATCCGATGTGTTCGGACCGCCGCGATAGACCTGCCCTTCGCGCCTGAAGTGCGGGATGACAAAGAACGGGCCGGCGCCCAGGTCCTTGATGCAATGATCGATCGATGCCTCGAGGTCTTTCACCACGTAGGCGATCTGCGCCACCGTCCCGTAGGCCTGTCCCCAGCCGAATGTCTTCGCCATGTCCCGGTTCCTCAGAGTGTGATCACAACCTTGCCGTAAAGCGCGGCAGAGGACTGGTACCGGTAGGCGTCGAGCGCCTGCTCCATCGGGAAGGTCCGGTCGATCACAGGCTTGATCCCGTGGGCATCGACGAAGGCGTTGAGCCGCTCTGCCATGCCCTTCGAACCGACGAAGATGCCGCGGATCGAGGCGCCCTTGAACATCAGCCCATGCGGGCTGGTGTCGCCCTCGCGGGTCAGCACGCCGATCAGCGCGATTTCCCCGGCAAACCCGACCGCCGCGATCGATTGCGCCAGCGTTCCCGCGCCGCCCACTTCGACCACGTGGTTGAATCCGCCGCCGGCCAGCTTGGCCGCTTCGGCACCCCAGGCCGGAACCTCGCGGTAATTGACCACCGCATCGGCACCGAGTTGTTTGACCCGTTCGATCTTCTCGGCCGAACCCGAAGTCGCGACGACCTTCGCGCCAGCCGCCTTGGCGATCTGCAGCGCCAGCAGCGATACGCCGCCGGTGCCCAAAACCAGCACGCTTTCGCCGGCCTTGGTCGGGCGCGGGCCCTCCATCAGAGCGTTCCAGGCCGTCACGCCGGCGCAAGGCAGGCAGGCCGCTTCTTCGAATGACAGGCTCTTGGCCAGCGGCACGACACCGTGGGCGGGTAGCACCACGTAATCCTGCAGCATGCCGGCTCCGCCAGCCGCGCCGAGTGCGGGGCCGACGCCGGGGTTAGGCGGTCCGTCCATCCAGTTCTGGAAGAAGATGCCGGCCACCCGGTCACCCACGGCCAGTCCTGTCACGCCTTCGCCAAGTGCGGCAATTTCGCCCGCGCCGTCAGACAGCGGCACGATATCCTCTGGCACGGGGCCGCCCATGTAGACGCCCCGAGCAATTGCCTGATCCCGGTAGTTCAGCGAACAGGCACGCACGCGGACCAGCACCTCGCCAGCGCCGGGCGCAGGCGTTTCCACTTCGCGAAGTTCATAATCGTCGAGCGATGCCGCCCCTTTTTGGACGATCCATTGCCGCATGTCTCTCTCCAGTCTGATTGTATGTGTTACCAACAATTCTGCGCTACACCGGACTCTTTCCCAAGCGATCCCTGTAAAGTTTTCACGTGGTGAAACCGGAAGTCAAATCCTGCCCGATCGCGCGGGCACTTGCCTGCAATTCTTTGAGGTTTCGCGCAATAACATCATCGTCGGCCAGCCGTTTGGCCGGCCACGTAATGTTTATGGCAGCGACCGGCACATCTCCTGACAGAATCGGCACTCCGATCGAACGCCGGCCGTCGCGCAGCACCAACATGCGCGATTGATCGGGCCAGGTGTGCAACGGTTCGCGGGTGGCATAGCCCTTGCGCGCAAACTCATCGAGCAATGCCCGCAATTCTTTCTCGCTCCCTTCGCTTGCATCGGCCGGCCGCAGCCGCGCAATGATCGCATCGCGTTCCGCCCTGGGGCAGGCCGCGAGGTAGGCCCGGCCGGTGGCCGTATGGATATAGGAGAGCTTGACCCCGACCGGGCCGAGGGTGGCATTGTCGAGGCGGAACAGCGGGCTGTTGGTTTCCAGAATCTCGACATGATCCAGACGGGGAACGGCCAGCACCGAAGGCCAGGCAATCTTGCGTGAAAGCGCCTTGAGATGCGGCGAGGCCACCTCGGCGATGCGTTCCGTCGTCGCGACCTCGCTGCCCACCAATCTGCCCATGTGCGGCAGATAGGCGCCATCAGCCAGACGCTGCCAGATCAGGCCCTTGCGACCCAGCGTGGTCAGCATCCGCAGCAAGGTGGCTTTCGGCAAACCCAGTGCCTGGTAGAGTTCGTGCAGGCTGACGGCACGGCGCGCATGGACTTCGATCAGGACGTCAAGCCCGCGTTCCAGCGACCGAACAACCTTGACCTTCCGTTCCTGCATCGTTTGTCCTACGACAACTGCGTTTCACCAAGTGCAACGCTAACTCTGCAATCCCGCGTGCAATGTCAATCGCGCTGTCGCAATCAGAGAGCCGGAGAGAGTGCCATGAACGATACCCAAACAAGCCCGGCAGTGATGCTGATCGTCACGCAGGATACCAAGGAAGAAGAAGCCCGCTTCGCCCGACACGCGCTTGAGGCGGCTGGCGTGCGCGTCGTGCACCTGGATCCCAGCGTACGGCGCTCGGTCGGCGGGGCAGAGATCTCGCCCGAAGATGTTGCCGCGGCTGCCGGGATGACGATCGAGGACGTCCGCGCGCTCGGCCACGAGGGCAAATGCCAGGACGCCATGATCCGGGGCGCGCTCAGCGCGGCGCTGGCATGGCAAGCGAAGGACCCGGTGCGCGGGGTGCTGGCGATCGGCGGTTCGATGGGCTCGGCGCTGGCCGGAGCGGTGATGCAGAACCTGCCCTACGGCCTGCCCAAGCTGATTGTCTCGACCATGGCGAGCGGATTCACCAAGCCGTACATGGGGGTGAAGGACATCGCGATGATGAACGCGGTGACCGATATCGCCGGCATCAATTCGATCAGCCGCGACGTCCTGACCAACGCGGCCAATGCCGTGGCCGGCATGGCCAAAGGCTACAACCCCAGCGCAGCCAGCGAAAAGCCGCTGGTCTTGATCACCACGCTCGGCACCACCGAAACCGGGGTCAAGCGGATCCGCCAGGCGCTGGAAGGGGATGGCTGCGAAGTCATGGTGTTCCACTCGTCCGGTGCTGGTGGACCGACGCTCGACGGCCTCGCGACCGACAAGGACGTGGCCCTGGTGCTCGACCTCTCGCTGACTGAAATCATCGACCATATCCACGGCGGCCTCGCCGATACCGGACCAGATCGCGGCATGGCGGCGCTACGCAAGGGCATCCCGACCATCTTCGCACCCGGCAATGCTGATTTCATCATTTCCGGCCCGCTACCGGTCGCCCAGCAGCAGTTTCCCGGCCGCCGCTATCATGAGCATAATCCGCAGCTGACCGCGGTGCGCACCAACCTCGACGACATGAAGAAGCTCGCCGATCACCTCGCTGTCATGGTGCGCGAAGCCAAAGGCCCGGTGCAGGTCTTCACCCCGCTGCACGGCTTTTCGAACCATGACAGCCCGCATGGCCACATCGAGGATCGCTCCGTCCCGGGGCCTTTCGCGGAATACCTGCGCTCGGTCATCCCCACTGATGTGCCGGTCACGGCAATCGACGCGCACTTCAACGACGAGGCCTTTTCCGATGCGGTCACTGCCGCAGCGCGCGCATACCTGAGGATCTGATGAGCGATACCGATCTTCCGCTAAGCCCCGACGACGTCGCCGAAATCGCGGCAATCCTCGAAAAGTCGGGCTATCGCGAGGTGGACATCTCCACCTCCCGCTTTCGCCTGCGCGTCGCCAAGGGTGACGGTAGCGACCAGGGCATGACGCAGGAATGGCAGTGGGCGGGAAATGGAGTCGCCGAAAGCGCCGCCGCATCGGCCGAGCATGTTCATGATCCCGATGCTGTCGCCGCGCCGCTGCCGGGCACCTTCTACCACGCCCCGTCTCCCGGTGCTCCGCCCTTCGTCGCGGTCGGAGACGCGGTCACCGAGGACACGGTGATCGGCATTGTCGAGACGATGAAACTGATGAATCCCGTCCATGCCGGGCGCAGCGGGACCGTGGCCGAGATGCTCGTCCTCAACGCCACGATGGTCGCCAAGGGCCAGCCACTGATCCGGTTGGCATAGCGCCATGGCTATCCACCGCCTGTTCATCGCCAATCGCGGCGAAATTGCGCTGCGGGTCATCCGTACTGCCCGCCGCATGGGGATCACCACCGTGCTTGGCGTGTCCGAGGCGGATCGCACATCGCTGCCGGCTCGCGAGGCTGACGAGGCGGTACTGGTCGGCCCCTCGCCCTCGTCGGAAAGCTACCTCTCCATTGCCCGCGTGGTGGAAGCAGCCAGCAAGGCCGGCTGCGATGCGGTCCACCCCGGCTACGGCTTCCTCTCCGAAAATGCTGCGTTCGCCCGTGCGGTAGCAGCCGCAGGGATGGTCTTTGTCGGACCGGCACCCGAAACACTCGACAAGATGGGTGACAAGCTGGAGGCCCGCGCCCTGGCATTGGCCGCCGGCCTGCCAGTCTTGCCAGGCGGGGAAGTCGCTTCGCGCGCTGAACTCCACGCCCGCGCCACCGAAACCGGCTATCCGCTGCTGCTCAAAGCCGTCGCCGGCGGCGGAGGACGAGGCATGCGGCGCGTTGATGCACCCGATACGCTCGATACTGCCTATGACCTTGCCAGCTCCGAAGCCGAGGTCGCGTTCGGCAACGGCGCGGTCTATGCCGAGCGCTTCGTCGCCCGCGGCCGGCATGTCGAGGTGCAGATCCTGGGCGACGGGACCAGTGCAATCCATCTCGGCACGCGCGACTGCTCGATCCAGCGGCGCTTCCAGAAGCTGGTCGAAGAGGCTCCAGCGCCGAACTTGCCGGACGCGGCCCGTGACGGACTGGAGCAGGCCGCCGTCCGCCTCGCCCGCCACATGCACTACCGCGGAGCGGGCACGGCGGAATTCCTGGTCGATGCCGAGAACTTCAGCTTTTACTTCCTCGAACTCAATGCCCGTATCCAGGTCGAGCATCCGGTGACCGAAGCGGTGACCGGGGTCGATCTGGTCGAGCAGCAACTGCTCGTCGCCATGGGCAAGCTGCTTTCGCTGACCCAGGAGATGGTCCGCCCCTTCGGCCACGCGATCGAAGTGCGGATCAATGCCGAGGACCCCGACGCCGATTTCCGCCCGCATCCCGGCCGCGTCACCCGCGCTGCCTGGCCGGCGGGAGAAGGCATTCGCGTCGACAGCCACATCACCAGCGGGGGCGAAGTTCCGCCCTACTATGACAGCCTGATCGGCAAGCTGATCGCCATCGGTGCCAGCCGCGAGGAAGCGTTGTCGCGTCTCTCGCGCGCGCTGGATGTGCTGACTATCGAGGGTCTGCCGACCACCGCTTCGCTCCACCGCACCATCGCCGCCGACCCGCGCTTTGCGGCGGGCGGGGTCGACAGCCACTTCCTCCCGGGAATCCTGCCATGAGCGCCATTCGCCTTGTCGACGTCACCATGCGTGACGGCAACCAGAGCTTGTGGGGCGCGACCGGACTGGGCAGCGCGCACATGCTTCAGGCCGCCGCGCTGACCGAAGCCTGCGGCTTCCGCGCAATCGACTTCACCAGCTCGACTCACATGGCCGTGGCGGTGCGATATTTCCGCGAAAACCCGTGGGAGCGGCTGCGGCGGATGCACGCGGCAATGCCGACCACGCCGCTGCAGTTCATCACCACCGGCCTGCGCTTCATCGCCTGGCAGCAGGCCGATCCGGAGTTCATGCGGCTGGTCTATCGCCACCTGCAGGCCAGCGGTATCGGCCGCTTCGTGCTACTCGATCCGATGCATGAGGTTGATGCCGTAATCGACGCCGCCCGGCTGGTGAAGCAGGAAGGCAACGCCGAGGTCATGTGCGCGCTGACCTTCACCCTGTCCGAGATCCACACCGACAAGTTCTACGCCGATTTCGCCGCCGCCGTCGGCCGTAGCAAGGACATCGACCTCTATTACCTCAAGGACCCGGGCGGTCTTCTGTCCGTCGACCGGGTGCGCACGCTGGTGCCCGCGATCAAGGCCGCGATCGGCAATCGTCCGCTGGAAATCCACGCCCACACCACCATCGGCCAGGGGATGCCCGCCAGCCTCGAGGCGGCCAAGCTAGGGGTGTCGGCAGTGCACGTCGGGATCGGGCCGGCTGGCGACGGATCGTCCCTGCCCGAGGCCAACCGGATGCTCGCCAATCTCGAGGAAGCGGGGCACGAGATCGAGGTCGACCGGGCCGCGCTGGCCAAGCTGACCTCCTACTGGAACCGCCTCGCCCGCGCAGAGAACCTGCCGTTCGGTGCACCGCAGAACTTTGATGCAAGCTTCCTGCGCCACCAGATCGCCGGTGGGGTGATGACGACCACTGCCCGCCAGCTCGAGGAGCTCGGACTGGGTGACCGGCTGGGCGCGGTAATCGCCGAGACCGAGCAAGTCCGCGCCGAGCTGGGCTATCCGATCATGGTCACGCCGTTTCCGCAGATGGTGATGAGCCAGGCGCTGACCAACGTGATCGGCGACAAGCGCTATTCGCAGGTTTCCGACCAGGTAATCCGCTATTGCATGGGCAAGTTCGGCAAGCCGACCTCGCCAATCGACAAGCATGTGCTGGCGGCAATCCTCGACCGTCCCCGGGCCCGTGAGCTGGAGCACGAACCGGCCTTTCCGGCGCTGGCCGACCTGCGCCGCCAGTTCGGCGCGCACTTGCCGGAGGAGGAATTCCTGCTCCGCGCGGTGATGCCGGCCGATCAGGTCGATGCCATGCTCGCGAATGGTGCATCCCGGTCTACCTACACCCCCGAGGCGGCCCCGCTGCTGGCGCTGCTGCGCAAGCTCGCCGCCGCGCCTGATGCGCGCGATCTGGTGATCGAGCGCCCGGGCCTGCGCCTCGCCCTTCACGCCGGAGCTTCCCTATGACCCCCGAAATCGCCGGCCGCCTGCGCGACGCCTCCGGCTTCGTCTTCGATATGGACGGAACGATTGCCCTCGGCGACGCGGCCAGCGGCGGGCACAAGGCCCTGCCGCATGCGATCGCGCTGCTCGAACTGCTTGAGCGCAAGGGCATTCCCTTCGTGGTCTTCACGAATGGCAGCGCGAAATCGCCGAAGACCTATGCCGCCTCGCTGCGCAGCGCGGGTTTCCCCGTGCCGGACGAGCGCATGTTGACCCCTTCGGCTTCCGCCGCCCGGTGGTACGTGAAGCAGGGCGTCGGCAAAGTTCGCGTACTCGGCAACGAAGGCACCGGCGCGCCGCTGCGGGATCTGGGTATCGAAGTTGTTGGACCTTCCGAACCGGCAACCGGGGTCGAGGCGGTGTTCACTGGCTGGCACCGCGAATTCGTGTTCGCCGATCTGGAAGCTGCGTGCGATTCGCTGTGGCAAGGCGCGCGCTTCACCACTGCGAGCCACGTGCCGTTCTTCGCGGCGGAAGGGGGCCGGGCGATCGGCGCGTCCTATGCGATCAACGCCATGCTCACCTCTCTCACCGGCAAGCGCCCGCGGATCCTGGGCAAGCCCGGCAAGGCTGCAATCGATACCGCGCTCGAGACCATGAACCTGCCGCGCAAGGCGGTGTCCAACCTGGTCGTGGTCGGCGACGATCCGGCACTCGAAATGCGCCTGGCGAACAATGCCGGCGCGCTCGCCATCGGTGTCTCGACCGGCATGATGAAGACGACCGAAGGCCTCGCCCCGCGTGATCGTCCCGCGGCCCTGCTATCGTCACTCGAACCGCTGCTTGAAGCACTCTCGGGCTAGAGCCCCGCAGGTCAAGCCTGAACCAGACTTGCGCGCGCTGTCAGTTTAACCCAGAGGCCCCCGCGGCACCGGCACCCCGGGAATGTCCAGCCTGATCCGGTTGATGGTGAAAGCCCCGGCGAAGTAGAGCATCCGCCAGTCATCATCGCCCCAGTTCAGATTGACAGGGATGTATTCCGAGAGGATCGTGCCGATGTGCACGCCTTCGGGGTTCATCACCCAGATCCCGCCCGGGCCGGTGCAATAGAGATTGCCTTCGATGTCGCACTTCATGCCGTCGGGGAAGCCGCGACGGTCATCGCCCTTCATGTCGCAGAACAGCCGGTCGCTCCCCAGGTCGAGCATCCCGTTCTGCTCCACGTTGAATGCGCGGATGTGTTTGCACCCGGCATTGCTGTCGTTGATGTACAGCACCTTCTCGTCGGGCGAGAAGCACAAGCCGTTGGGATTGATGAAATCAGAAACGATGCGGTTGATCCGCTTGCCGTCGGGGGACACCCGGTAGACGCCCGCGCAGTCCTGCTCGGGATAATGGTCGGCCGGGGTCAGTGGAATTTTCGGCGGCGGGTCGGTGAAATAGATCGCCCCGTCTGACTTGACGACCACGTCGTTGGGCCGGTTGAGCTTGTAGCCCTTGTAGCTGTCGGAGATCACGGTGACTTCGCCGGTCGTGAGATCCTCGGCATCCACGCAGCGGCTGAAGTGGTGGCAGACGATCAGCCGGCCGGAGTGGTCACGGGTCTGGCCGTTGCCGTTGGCGGTGCCCTCCTTGTCGACCGTGACGCCTTCGCCCGGGGCCCAGCGCATCCTGCGGTTGCCGTGAATGTCACTGAACAGCAGGCAGCCCTTTTCGCGGATCCACACCGGACCTTCGGTCGGGCCATTCGGCCCGCCGTAACCGCTGCCGAGGTTTTCTTCCGCCCGGTCAGCGGAGGCGATGCGCAGCATGCTGTCATGCAGGATTTCAACGGCCATCTCTTATTTCCCCCATAATGCCTTGGATGCCAGCGCCGCCCCCTGGGCCAGCGCGGCCAGTTTCGCCCATTGCACTTCCTCGTGCACGCGCATCATGCTCCAGCCCTGCGAGAAGCCGCAGTCCGTACCCGCAACGACCCGCTCGCGTCCGACGACGCTGGCATAGTTCTGGATGCGCCACGAGACGAGCTCCGGGTGCTCGACCACGTTGGTCTGGTGGCTGACGATGCCGGGCACCAGCACCTTGTCGTCCGGCAGCTTGACGTCCTTCCACACCATCCATTCGTGTTCATGGCGCGGATTGGCGCCTTCGATCACGTAGTACCGGGCGTCGATCTTGAGGATCAGGTCGACCAGATCCTTGAGCGGCACGTCAGTGGTGTGCGGCGTGTTCATGCTGCCCCAGCACATGTGGTAGCGCACGCGATCCTTGGGAATGCCCCGCAGCGCGTGATTGTAAGCCTCGACCTGCATTTCCGATGCGCGGCGCAAGTCTTCGACCGTGGGGTTGGGATTGTTGTAAAGCACCTGGTTGCGCGCCGGCAGACCAAGGTCGAGCTGGACCATGTAGCCCGCATCGACAATCGCCTTGTATTCAACATGCATCGCATCGGCGAGCGCGTGGAGGTAGTCCTTCTCGGAGGAATAGACCTCCTCGGGGAAGGCATCGCTGCGCGAGGGGGTGACTGACGGCACAAAGGCATCGGCAAAGTCGTGGCCCTTCAGCGCGGCAGCGAAGTTGTCGAGATCCTGCTGGAGCAGCTCCTGCCCGTCGTAAGTGATCGGCCGGGTCACCACGGTGCGCGGGATCGGCGCCTTGAGCGCAGCCTCGATCTTCGCCGCCGGGATTTCCTTGGGCAGCCACATGGTACGGTACATTCCGCCGTACTGCTGCATGAAACCGGGGAATTCCTCGGCCAGCTTGGGATAATAGAGGCCGCCGCTGGTGTTGGTCACCGGCCGGACTTCCAGCCCGCCAAGGCGCTTGAGGATGTAATTGTGGAAGTCAGGCTTGGAAAATTCGCCGTCGCTCGGAATGTCGATGCCGACTTCCGCCTGCTTGGCGACCACGTCCTTGACACTGCTCGCGACCAGCGCATCAAAAGCGTTCTGATCGACCGGGTTTCCAGCCACTCCGTCGATGATCATCTCCAGAAGCGCCGCCGGTCGGCAGAGACTGCCGACATGGGTGGTCAATATCCGTTCGCCCAGACCCTTCATCCTCGATCGCTCCTTTGGCTGCCGTGTGAGGCGCTTGTCCGTGACTATGCAAAGCCCGACGCGTCAAAGCAATCTTGCCAGAACCTATGGCACGTCATAAACGTTTGCTTATGAGTACGCGGTCGAATTGCTGAGAGAATGGCGGACGATATCACCTTTGCCCAGCTTCGCACGTTTGCGAGCGCGGCGCGGGCGGGAAGTTTCGCGCAAGCGGCGGATGAGCTCGGAATATCGCAGCCAGCCGTCAGCGAACAGATCCGGGCGCTGGAGCAGCGGTTAGGACAGACCCTTTTTCGCCGGCGCCGAGGGACCACCCCGGTACTGACAGCCGAAGGGACGGAAGCGCTTGATACGGCCGAGACCATCCTCGCTGCGCGGGACACTATGGTCCGCACCGGCGGCAGATCGGTGGATCGGGTTATCCTGCGGATCAGCGCCGGGCCATTCCTGCGGGACAATTACCTCAAGGCACTGATCCCCCGCATCAACCGGGAACATCCGCAGGTCGAGATTGACCTCCAGCCGACCGGCTCCCCGGCCGCGATTATGCAACTGATCGAGGATGGAGCGCTGGACCTGGCCACTTTTGCAATTCCGTTCGGGATGGCGGCTCCGCCGCGTGCCCGCCTGATCTGCGAGCTGCCGCTGGCGATGATCGCACCGGCGGGAACCAAGGCAAGACTGGCGGCGGGCGAGTGCAGCCTGGAGGATTTCCAGTTCATCTTCCCTTGGCGCCGCGACGTCGGCACCCGCTGGGCCCGGCAATACTTGCGCACCTGGGGGCTGTCACAGCGCGTAAGGCTGAGCTTCACCGAGTTCCCCGACGCGGTCATGCAGATGGTGGAGGATGGCCATGGTATCGGCCATCTGATGATCAACGCCGTGGCTGACCGGATCGCGGCCGGGCGGCTTGAGCGGCTAGACCTGCCGATCCCTCCGATGCGCCGGCTGGTGGCGCGTTCGCCCCGGGCACCGGCGGTGGCGCTCGCCATCGAAAACCTGCTGTGCGAGGCACTGGCCGCCTGACGCCATCAACGGCCGGGGAATCAAAAGAGGGCGATGGTTGCCCACCGCCCTCTGAAGATTGGCATCCTCTCCTGGAATGCGCTGGCGTTACGTCCGTTTTCGGATCTCGCCCTTGTTATCCTGTGATCAGTCGCCGTCGCCCATCGCGCCGTCGTCGGCGATCGCAAGCTGTGTGCCGGCCTGCATGTAAGGAATCGGGTTCACGGCTTCGCCGGCAATCCGCACTTCATAGTGCAGATGCGGACCGGTCGAACGTCCGGTCGATCCGACGTAGCCAATAAGTTCGCCCTTGTGGACCTTTTGGCCCGCGAAAACGTTTAGTCGTGACATATGCCCATAACGGGTCTCGAGGTTGCCGCCATGTTCGAGTTGCACGTAGAGACCATAGCTCGAAAACCATTCGGCTTTGCCGACGACGCCGTCTGCAGTCGCGTAGATCGGGGTGCCTGCCGGAGCCGACAGGTCGACGCCCTTGTGCTGGCGGCGTCCGCCCAGCACCGGATGCCAACGCACGCCGAAACCGCTGGTCAGCGCCACGCCTTCAAACGGCATGCGCGACGGAATGGAAACGCCCGACACGGATCCGACGGTGGTCGCAGGACGGGCAGCAGCGATGGCGGGCAGCTTGTCAAGCGAGCGCCAGCTGGAAAAGAGCTGGCGGAACTGTTCGTCGCCAGAGCCCAGCGCGTTCTGCTTGGCTTCGGCGGCTGCGCGCAGCGGGGCGGTAATGTCGGCAGCGGCGCTGCTGTTGGCCAGCGCGGGGTTGGCGCTGAAGAGGCCCGCTGCGGCAATCAAGCCAGTCAGCGCGCGGATCTGGAATTTCACGAAAGAAACGACCACTCGAAACACCTTGTATAACCAGCCCGCCCGGTTTCCGAACGGGCCTTGCGACCCAGTTTTTTAGTGCCCTGATACTGTCTCAGGGAGAGGTGCAGATATGGTCGGACCCCCCGCCCACTCTTGCGAGAGTGTTTAGATACGGCAGAAGTTAACTAGGCAACCTCGCCATAAGGGAAGCGCGATAGACCGGCAGCGACACGCGCCGAGTCGTTGAACGGCGGCTTAATGACCCCACGAAAGTGTCGCATTACCAAGGTTTTCCACAAGCTCGCGCTTGCTTCACCGCGCCTCAAAGCCACAGATTCGAAATGCCTTGCGCCAATTCGGACGTGCCGGATTTCGTCGGCAAGGATGCGACTCAGGATGCGGTCTCCGGTCTGATCGCCAGCCGCCCGCACGCGCTCCAGTATAGCGGGCGTTACATCCAGCCCGCGCGCTTCCAGGACCATCGGCACTACCGCCAACCGCGCCGCGACGTCGCCCCGAGTCGCGTCGGCGGCCTCCCACAAGCCATCATGCGCCGGCAAGGCGCCGTAGTGACTGTCCAGTCGCCGCAAGTGCCGTTCGATGAGCGCGAAGTGCAGCGCCTCGTCCGCAGCGACCGCAAGGAAATCACTGACAAAGTCGTGGTCCATCTCCGCCCCGAAGCGCCCCGCCATGTCGAGCGCGAGGTCGATCGCGACAAATTCGATATGCGCCAGCGCATGCCACAGCGCGATCCGACCGCGTTCGGAACCGCCCTTGCGGCGCTTGGGCATCCGGCCGGGCGGAAGCAGTTCAGGCTTCGCAGGGCGAGCGGGCCGCTCAGGCATCGGAACATCGAACACCGGCTCCAACCGGCCCAGCCGCCAGTCCCGCGCAACTGCACGCGTCGCCATTACCTTGGCGTGCGGCTCCGCGGCAAGCAGGGCCGAGCGGATCGCGGTCGCAACGCTCAAAGCGCCTGCGCCGCTGCGAGGACCTCCTCGGCGTGGCCTTTGACCTTCACCTTGTCCCATACGCGGGCGATGCGTCCGTCCGGGCCGACCAGCAGCGTGGTGCGGACCATGCCCAGGTAAGTGCGGCCATAGTTCTGCTTTTCGGTCCAGATGCCCAGCGCATCCGAAAGCCCGCCCTGTTCCGCATCGCTCGCCAAGGGTGCGGTCAGCGCATACTTTTCGATAAACCGCTGGTGGCGCTGAGGCGGATCCTTGCTCACCCCGAGCAGCGCAGTTCCCGCCGCGTCAAATGCGCCAGCCAGCGCGGAGAAGTCCTTGTTTTCCACCGTGCAGCCTGGCGTGTCGTCCTTGGGATAGAAAAACAGCACGAGCTTGCGCGCGAGAAAGTCCGAGGTCTTCACGCTGCTGCCGTCCGGCAAGGTCATGGCGATATCCGGCAGGGCATCGCCAACCGCGGGCAGTTTGCTCATTTCGCGTCCAACTCCAGTTCCTCGCCGAACGTCATCTGCCACGCGCGGCTCACTTCGGCGCGCGCAGCGGCAAGATTCGCGGCGAGTTCGTCCCAATCGCCTGCCCCGCAGGCCTTGGCAAGTATCGGACGGGCGGCCGAAGGTGGCTCGGCACCATCAGGCGCGAACAGACGCATCGCGATCAGCAGCCGGCCAAGCACGTCGTGCGCGCCGCGCAGTTTTGCAGGCACCAGACCCGCGACCGCCAGATCATCCAGCGCGGCATGGAGCGAGGTTTGCAGTCCCTTCGCCTCGCGCAGTTGCAGATAGTGCGTGATGAATTCGAGATCGACCAGTCCGCCACGCAGTAGCTTCACGTCGAGCGGACCCTTGGGATGCTTGTGCCGCGCCATTTCAGCGCGCATCGCCAGCACATCTTCGCGCAGCTTGGCCGGGTCACGCTTGCGGGTGAGCACCGCGGCCACCAGGCGCTGCAACTCGGCGCGCGCTTCAGGGGAACCGAACACCGGCCGGGCGCGGGTGAGCGCCATGTGCTCCCATGTCCACGCGTCTTCCTGCTGATAACGCCGAAAGCTGTCGAAGCTCACTGCCAACGGCCCTTGCGCTCCGGATGGACGCAAGCGCGTATCGACTTCGTAGAGCGCTCCTTCCGCTGTCGGTACCGAGAGCGCGGCGCCAATCCGCTGCGCCAGCCGGTTGAAATAGAGCGTGGCGCCCAGCGGCCGCCGACCGTCGCTTTCCGCCCCTTGTTCTCCGGTGAACAGGTAGACCACATCCAGATCCGAAGCATGAGTCAGCGCACCGCCGCCGAGCCGCCCCAACCCCAGGATGACCAGTTCGCCACCGGCGATGCGCCCATGGGTCTGCTCGAACTCTGCGATAGTCGCTTCGGCCAACACCGCGATCGCTGCCTCCGCGACGCGGCCCAGCCCCTGCGCCACGGCCATCGGATCGCCGGTACCTTCGACCAGCTGCACACCCAGCGCGAACCGCCGCTCACCGACCTTCCGCCGCACCCGATCAAGCAGCCGCTGATAATCGTCGTCCGTCTCACCACTGGAAAATTCGGCGATCAGGGTCGGCACATCCGGCGGCAGATCGAAGGCACTGGCATCGATCAGCGGATCGAGCAGGTCGGCGCGGCGAGCGAGGGCGTCGGCCAGCGGAGGCGCCAGCGAGAGGATCCTCGCGAGCAGCTGGAGCAGTGCCGGCCGCGCTTCGAGCAGATGGAAAAGGTTAAGCGCGGAGGGAAGCTGAGCAAGCAAGTGCTCCCAACGCACCAGCGCTGCCTGCGGCTCCGGCGCGGCCGCAAGGGCGGCGAGCAGCGCGGGCTGGATTGCCTCAAAGGCATCGCGCGCGGCATCGCTGCGCAGCGCGCGCACCCCGCCCGAGCGCCATCCCTCGATCCGCTCTGCCAGGCCATCGGGATCGGCAAAGCCCAGTCGGCCGAGTTCGATCGAAAGTGCGCTTCCGGTCGCGGCCACCGGAGCCGCCGCTGGACCCGAGCCACCGCTTTCGGCGATCAACCGATCATAGCGCACCCCAACCCGTTCGGTGATCGCGGCAAGCTCCGCAACCAGCGCCTCGCCGTCCGGCGAGCCGTCAAGCCGGGCAACCGCATCCAGCGCCGCCGGATCTACCGGCAGCGAGTGAGTCTGCTGATCCGAAACCATCTGCAGCCGATGCTCAAGCATCCGCAGCCGGTCATAACTCTCGCCCAGCACGCGAGCGTCATCCGGATCCACCAGCCCTGCGGATGCGAGCGCATCGAGGCTCGCACGGGTTCCGCGAAGCCGCAGTGCGGGATTGCGTCCGCCATGGATCAGCTGGTGAGTCTGCGCGAAGAATTCGACCTCGCGAATCCCGCCGCGCCCGGTCTTGAGATTGAACCCCGGACCAGCCGTGGGCGCACCGCGCTGGTTGGCACGGATCCGCTGAGTCAGCCGGCCAATTTCGGCGATTGCTCCGAAATCCAGGCTGCGGCGCCACACGAAAGGCCGGATCGCAGCCAGGAATCTTTCACCCGCCGGGATGTCACCCGCACAGGCCCGGGCGCGTATGAATGCCGCTCGCTCCCATGTCAGCGCCGAGCTTTCATAGTGAGTCAGTGCTGCTTCGATCGGGATTGCCAGCGGGCTGACTTCGGAAGCCGGGCGCAGCCTCAGATCGACCCTGAAGACATAGCCTTCACCAGTTTGCCGGGTCAGCGTCTCGACCAGGGTGCGAGCGACCCGCTGCGCCGCTTCGCCCGGTTCGTCGCGCTCGCGCCGGGGTAGCCGGCTGGGATCGTACAACAGGATCGGATCAATATCGGAACTGTAGTTGAGTTCCCCGGCACCGTGCTTGCCCAGCGCGAGCGCGATGAACCCCGCCGGTTCGGCATCGGGCGTTCGGGCGTGGATCGCATGGGCAATCGCCGCGTCCATCGCCCGGTCAGCCAGCGCCGTCAGCTCCCTCACCACGCACGACAGGGGGAAGGCCCCGGCAAGGTCGCCGATCGCCAGGGCGAGCGCCAGCGCATTACGTTCGCGGCGCAGCGCCGTGCCGACGTCTTCAGCGCCGTCGCCGGCCGCCCGGGCCCAATCGAGCGCCGCTTCACCCTCTCCGGCCGCCAGCAGCGCAACAAGTTCAGGCAAGCGTTCGATCACCCGCGACAGGAACGGGGCTTCGGCATCGGCGCGGGCAAGGGCTCCGGTCCAGTCGGGCGTGGTCATGGATCGTGCATGACTGCTTGGACGGCTTCCCGCAAGCCGACAGTGTGGCTATGGAGCGCGCCGATGACCTGGCAACTTCCCCCCGAATGGCACCCGCAGGACTGGATCTGGATCGGCTTGCCGCACGCGGTCGATGAGTGGCCCGGCTTCCTCGGCCAGGCGCAGGAGCAGATCGCCGCTTTTGCCAACGCCGTCGCGGAGAGCGGACAGGAAGTGCGATTGCTGGTGCGCGATGCCCTCAACGAATGCCGCGCTCGCGCGCTGGTCAGCGGCGCGGTAAGGCTGGAGCAGCGCGCGTATGGCGATGTGTGGCTGCGCGATACCGGCCCGCTGGTGCTGTGCGACGGCCAGGGCCACCGGATGGCGCAGCGCTTCGGGTTCAATGGCTGGGGCGGCAAGTACCTCATGCCCGGTGACGAGACGATCGGCGCCGAACTCGCCCGGGATGCGGGGCTCTCCATCCGCACCGCTGACTGGGTACTCGAGGGCGGCGCGCTGGATTGCGACGGCACGGGGCTGGTTGTGACGACCGAGCAATGCCTCCTCAACCCGAACCGCAACCCGCAGCTTGATCGCGCCGATATCGAGGCCCGGCTGGAGCAGGATCTTGGCTTTTCGCGCGTGCTGTGGCTCGGCGACGGTCTGATCAACGACCACACCGACGGTCATGTCGACAACCTCGCGCGGTTCGTTGGCCCGGGCGTGCTGGCCTTGCCCCGCGCGACGGGGGCTGACGATCCCAATGCCGCGATCTATGCCGATGCCAAGGCCCGGGCGGAAGCCTTTGGGCTGACCGCACGCGAGGTGCCTTCTCCCGGACGGGTCGAACGCGCCGGGCGGATCGAGCCAGCAAGCTACATGAACTTCGCGGTTACGTCGAAGTTGGTGGTCGTGCCGACCTATGGAACGGTCCACGATGCCGAAGGCGTAGCGGCGATTGCGGAGCTGTTCCCCGATCGCGACACGATCGGCATCCTCGCCGACGCGGTGCTGGCGGGGGGCGGCAGCTTCCATTGCGCCAGCCAGCAGATGCCCCGAGCGACTTCTTAACTCTTCGGCAAGGCGCTGGAGCGATAATCGCTCCTCATGACCAAGCTTATCGCCAAGGCCGTTCGCCAGCCAGCCGTTCTGCTGAACTCAGCGGTTGTGCTAGGCTGCGCGCTGGTGGTCATCCTCGCGCGCGATCCGCTGCCGTTTCTATAGCAGCTTGAGCAGCGCCCCGAGCGCCGCCGCCCCGAGGACTCCGCCGACGAAGATCCGCCAGGCGCGGGTCGAGACCTTGCCGAAGGCCTTGTGGCCGAGCCAATTGCCGAGCAGGATCGCGGGATAGAGCGTGAGCGCCAGCAACGGCTCGCGCACCGTCGCCACGCGCAGCATCACGGCCGAGCCGACTCCGGCGCAGGACGTGGCGAAGAACACCAGAAGCATCGATCCGCGCGCCACCCGGGGCTCGATCCGGCGGCCGAGGTAGTACGGCACGACCGGCGGTCCCGGCATTCCGGCAAAGCCCGTGAGGATCCCGCTGGCAGTGCCCGTGACGGCGGTGGTGAGCCAGCCGGGATGCCGTTCATGCCGCTGCGGCAACAGCACCGCGCCGAATGCGCCGAGTGCGACCAGCGCGATCAGCAGCCGCGCCACGGCCGGGTCGGTCGACCACAGCGCCATCACGCCCAGCGGGGTGCAGAGCACGGCCAGGAGCGCGATGAACTTCGCGGTCGGCTCGGCGTTGGCGAGCGAGCGGTGGACGTCGGTCATCCCGATCAGCACGCCCAGCACGTTAGCGGTGACGACCGCTTCCGGCGGCGGGATCGCGAGGGCGAGCACCGGGACCAGCAGGATCGCCATGCCGAAGCCCGCCAGCCCGCGGATGAAGGCCGCGGCCAGCGCTGCCGCCAGCGCGACGGCGATCTGTTCCGGCGTCAGCCCCAGCACCGGGTCAGCGCAAGTCCGGCGGAGTCGCTTCGGCCTTGAGCAAGGCGATCGCTTCGGCGAGCGGCATGACCTTCTGGTGCTCAGCCCCCAGCGTCCTCAGCGCGACCGTCCCCTCTTCCGCCTCGCGTTTGCCGACGACCAGCAGCTGCGGGACTTTCTGGAGCGAGTGTTCGCGCACCTTGTAGTTGATCTTCTCGTTGCGGAGATCGCTCTCGACCCGAATCCCGGCGGCGGTCAGTTGATGAAACACATCCTCGGCGTAGCTATCCGCGTCCGAGACGATCGTCGCGACGACCGCCTGGACCGGCGCCAGCCAGGCCGGCAATCGACCTGCGAAGTGTTCTATCAAGATCCCGATAAACCGTTCATAAGAACCGAAAATTGCCCTATGCAGCATGACCGGCCGATGCCGCCCGCCATCCTCGCCGACATAGCTCGCGTCGAGCCGCTCGGGCAGCACCCGGTCGGACTGGATCGTGCCGACCTGCCAGGTCCGGCCGATCGCGTCGGTCAGGTGCCATTCGAGCTTGGGAGCATAGAACGCCCCCTCGCCCGGCAGTTCCTCCCAGCCGTATTCCTCGGTCGCGAGGCCGGCGCGGACCACCGCGTCGCGCAGCTCGGCCTCGGCCTGGTCCCACATTCCCTCGGTGCCGAAGCGGTTCTCCGGGCGCAGCGCCAGCTTGATCGAATAGGTGAAGCCGAAGTCCCGGTAGACCCGGTCGGCCAGCGCACAGAACGCCCGCACTTCCTCGACGATCTGGTCCTCACGGCAGAAGATATGCGCATCGTCCTGCGTGAACTGCCGCACCCGCATCAGCCCGTGCAGCGCGCCATGGGGCTCGTTGCGGTGGCAGCAGCCGTTCTCGTAGAGCCGGAGCGGCAGGTCGCGGTAGCTCTTGATGCCCTGGCGGAAGATCAGCACATGCGCCGGGCAGTTCATCGGCTTGAGCGCCATCCAGTCCGCCTCGCCCGAGATTACCGGACCCTCGTCCTCGGTATTCGGCACCTCGTCGGGGATCACGAACATGTTCTCGCGGTACTTGCCCCAGTGGCCGGACTGCTCCCACTGGCGCGAGTCCATCACCTGCGGGGTCTTGACTTCGCGGTAGCCCGCCCCGTCGATCGCGCGGCGCATATAGGCCTCCAGCTCGCGCCAGATGCGGTAGCCCTTGGGATGCCA
>CANJBY010000016.1 GCA_947472735.1 Sphingomonadaceae bacterium
CGCGCGTTGAGGTCGGGCCGCAGCCCCATGCTGGTGTCCTTCATCCCCAGCGGCTCGAACAGATCGCCGCGCAATATGTCGCGGAAGCTGCGGCCATGGGGATCGGTGCGGCGCAGCGCCTCGCCCATCAGCACGTGGTTGGCGAGCGGGGAGTAGTCGCAGCGAACCCCGGGTTCGACCGTGCCGTGGACGTTCTCGATCACCGCGGCGTACAGTTCGTCGAGCCGGTCGAGATACATTCCGGGTTTGGGGATCCACACGCCGGGCATTCCGGCGGTGTGAGTCAGCAGGTGGAAGAAGGTCGCCTTGTCGCGCGGGGCGCCGGTGAACTCGGGCAGCACGTCGCGCACCTTGGTGGTCAGGGCGAACCGCCCCTGCTCGATCGCGCGCAGGATCAGGATATTGGTGAAGGCCTTGGTAGTCGAGAAGATCGAGAAGACGCTGTCCTTCTCGAGCGCCCGCTTGCCCTCCCCGTCGCCATGGCCGATCGCCTCGAAGAACACTTCGTCCCCGCCGCGCACAACGCGCAGCACCGCGCCGTAGTAGGCACCTTTGGCGCAATCGGCCGCAATTACGGCCTTCAGGTGCTCGAGCCTCTCAGGCGAGACGCTGCCCATCGTATTTCTCCCTCACCCCGCGGCGATAATGCCGCCGTCGATCGCCAGCATGGCCCCATTGATGAAATCAGCCTCGTCGGAGAGCAGGAAGGCCACTGCCTTCGCCACATCCTCGGGCTTGCCGTTGCGGCGCAGCGGAATGCCCTTGGCGCGCTGTTCGTATTGTTCAGGGCTGACGAAGCCGGTGGTCGCCGGAGTGGGGACCGAGCCCGGGGCGATGGCATTGACCCGGATGCCGCGCGGGCCGAGTTCGCCCGCGAGCACATTGGTCAGCGCCGCCACCGCGCCCTTGATCGCGGTATAGGCCCCGGTATTGGGCCGTCCACGATAAGCGACGGGCGACGAATAGTTGATGATGTGGCCCACCGCCGCGTCCGGATCGCGCTGCTCCAGGTAGGCCTGCACGCCCCAGAAGACGCTTTTGAGGCCGCTGGCGATCATCCGGTCGAGCGTTTCCTCGGTAACCTTTTCAATCGGCTCGTACACCAGGTAGGACGCGTTGTTGATCAGCGCGTCGACCGGACCATGCGCCGATGCAAAGGCCGCCATGGTCTCGTGATAGACCTGTCGGCTGCCAAGATCGCCGCCGCTGGCCCAGGCCGTACCGCCCTCCGCCGTGATCCGCGCTGCGACATCTTCGGCCGATGCCGCATCGATGTCCGACAGCCCGACCACCGCACCGAGGCTGGCGAGGTGCAGTGCAATCCCCTCGCCCAGCCCCCGGCCCGCGCCGGAGATGAACACCTTCTTGCCGGCCAAATCACTCTTGGGCCCGCTCATAGCCCGAACAGCGTCGCTACGTAGTGGCTGTCCATGTATTCACGCATCAGCCCGATTTTTCCGTTGTTCATGCGGAAGGTCCAGCAATAGGTGTTCATGTAGGTACGGCCATCGGCGAGCTTGCCGTCGCTGTAACTTTCCACGCAGACCATATCACCGTCCGAGAAGATGTTCTCGACGTGGACCTTGGGATCTCCGGGAGCGAACATGCCGCGCACCGGGGCAAGGAAATCGTCGATGATCTGGTTGCCCTGATACCGGCCGGCGCCCGGGATATCCTTGACCATCGGCTCCCACACCGAATTCTCGTCAAGAAATGGGCGCAGGTTGTCGAGATCGCCGGTCGACAGCGCGGCGAAGAAATCGAGCGCGAGCTGCTCATTGGCGTTCTTGGCGATTACAGTCATTTCAGGCCCCTTTCCTCGTCGCTTGGCACCGGCATCACCGGGATGTGTCCGCCCTGGTGGAGCGCAACGTGGCCGATCCGGCTCTTGAACTTCCAGGCACCGCCGACCTTGACGAATTCATCGTCGAATCCGCCGAAGAACACGCCCTCGCCTTCCTGCGGCCCATCGGTATTGGGCGAGGAGACCATGGTGACGTAGCAGCTGCCTTTCGCTTCGGTTTCGCTCACTGCATCAATGATGACGTTGGTCATCACGTGGCGAGTGAGCCGCGCCTTGCGATCGCGGAAGATCGCGTGGACCGCAGCACGGCCGTGATAAGGATGATCCGGATCGAGCGGACGCGCGAAAACGCAGTCGTCGGCAAACAGCGCGGCGAGCGCCTCATGGTCCCAATAGTCGTTGAAACGCGCGAACTCGTAGACCAGCCTGGTGCAGGCGGATTCGATCGCAAGGCGCTCGGCGCTGTCCATCACTTTGCCTCCGCGTCAATTTCCTTGAGGGTCTCAGTGGCGATGCGGAAGCTTTCCACCGCTGCCGGGATGCCGGCATAGAT
Organism: Sphingomonadaceae bacterium; assembly: GCA_947472735.1. Classification (GTDB taxonomy): domain Bacteria; phylum Pseudomonadota; class Alphaproteobacteria; order Sphingomonadales; family Sphingomonadaceae; genus Novosphingobium. The sequence continues at coordinate 2,358 of CANJBY010000016.1, forward strand.
ACCGACCTGCAGCAGAACTTCGGCGATCTCATCGCGCGTCACACCGTTGGTCAGCGCTCCGCGCAGGTGGCCCTTGAGCTCGTGATGGCGGTTGAGGATCGCGATCATCGCGATGTTGATCATGCTGCGATCACGCCGCGCCAGACCCGGACGACCCCAGACCTCGCCCCAGCAATATTCGGTAACCAGTTCCTGCAGCGGCTGGTTGAAATCATTCATCTGCGCCAGCGCGCGATCGACATAGACATCGCCCAGCGTTGCGCGGCGAATTTCCATGCCCTTGTCGAAGAGTTCCTTGTTCATTGCCTAGTCCTTTTCATAAAACCGGGTCCGGTCGGAGACTGCCCCGAGGCGGGAGAAGCGAAGACCGGTGCCGGGTCAAATCTCATTTCACCACCGAGTATACCGCATCGATCAGCCGCCGGGCACGCGGACCGTTGTCGCCCACGGCGTGCATCTGGTTGCAGCAATAGGAGAAGCCGAGCCGCGCGTCGGGATCGCCGAAGCCGATCGAGCCGCCCAGGCCATGATGCCCGAAGCTGCGCGGGTTCGGGCCCATGTAGACCGCGACCGGGGTGTTGAGCAGAACGCTGAGTCCCTGATGATAAGGTCGCTCCTGCATCAGCTCGATCTGGTTGTGCTGCTCGGTGATCATCGCCTCGAGCTGGCCGGGCGAGAGCAGCGAGATCCCGTCGACCTCGCCAACGGTGGCGCCATAGATCCGCGCGACTCCGCGGGCGTTGCCATGACCTGAGCCGCTGGCGATCTCGCAGGTGCGCCAGATTGGCGAATTCATCGTGGTGTGCCACGGTTCGGCCGGGTTCTGGAGGAAAGCGTATTTGCGCAGGACCGCGCCGTCCTGCCAGTTGTCCACTTTGTCCGGCAGCGAGGTGTCCTTCGCCGCGAACAGCCGGGCATTGAGATTGGGCAGCACCTCGGCGACGTGGCTCTGCTCTTCGGCGTCCATTCCGCCGATGTTGTATTCGGCATGTAGTGGCCCGGTGACGTTGGCGCGCAGGAACGGGCCCACCGTCATCCCCGTCACCCGGCGCATCACCTCGCCCAGCAGGAAGCCCTGGTTGTGGACGTGATACGCCGCACGAGTGCCCGGCTCCCACAGCGGCTCCTGCACTTCCAGCGCCTTGATGTAGCCGGGATAGTCAAAGAAACCGCCCGGCGTCATCACGTCGTTGGTCAGGACCGGGATCGCCGCGCGGTGATCGAGCAGCCAGCGCACGAGGATGCCTTCCTTGCCGTTCTGCGCGAATTCCGGCCAGTAATGCGCGACCGGCTTGTCGATATCGACCAGCCCTCGTTCGATCAGCATGTTGAAGGCAATGCCGGTCACGCCCTTGGCAACGCTCATCATGCAGACGGTGGAATGCTCGTCCCACGGTTGCGAGAGGTCGGCGCGGGCCCAGCCGCCCCAAAGGTCGACCACGGTCTGGCCGTCGACCACGACCGAGCAGCCGGCGCCAAGCTCTTCCTCGACACGGAAGTTTTCGGCAAAAGCTTCGGCCACCGCCTCGAAACCCTCGGCCACGTGGCCGTGGATGCCGAAGCTACCGCCGCGCGCGTCGATAATCTGGCTCACTTCGTTCATGCCTTGCGCTCCGGATCGAGGCCTGAATCCGCCTCGACCACTTTGGTCATGGCAGTAAAATCCGCGTCCGCGCCGACTGTGTCGAGCGTGCGTTGAAGCAAGTCCCGGACGTGGACGCCAATCGGCAGTTCCACCCCGATCTTCTCGGCTTCATCAACGCAGAGCTTCATGTCCTTGTGGCTTAGCGCGGCGGCGAAGCCGAAGTCGAAGGTGCGCGGGAGAACCGACTTGGGCCACTTGTCCCGCGTCGCAGAATTGATGCCGGTGGACTGATTGAGCACCTCGATCATCCGCGCCGGATCCAGCCCGGCCTTGATCCCGAAAGTCATCCCTTCGGCAGTGACGGCGATGGCGGTGGCGCCGAGCAGGTTGTTGACCAGCTTCATCGTCTGGCCCGCACCCGCCGCTTCGCCCATGTAAAAGACCTTGCCGAAGTGCGCGAGCACCGCTTCTACTTCGGCCCAGCACTCCGCCGGACCGCTCGCCATCAGTGAGAGCTTGCCATCGCGTGCGCCGGCGATGCCTCCGGATACCGGAGCGTCGTAGGAGGCGATGCCCTTCGCAGCTAGACCTTCCGCCAGTTCGATCGCCAGATCCGGCCCTGACGTAGAAAGATCGACCGCGATCTTGACCGCGCTACCCTTGGCCACTTCGTCCAGCATCACTGAGCGAACGATATTCGGCATTGGCAGGCTGGCGAGCACCAGCCGTGCCTTGTCCGCCACTTCGCGCGCGCTGGCTGCCGCGGTCGCTCCCGCCGCAACCAGCCGTGCGACCGCTTCGGCCGAGGTGTCATAGACAACCACCGGCACGCCCGCCGCGCACAATCGCAGCGCCATGCCGGAGCCCATCCGGCCCAGTCCGATGAAACCAACAGCGCTCACATCAACTTCCTACTCACTTGAAGAACAGCCGCACCGGCACCTTGGCCGGACCGTGGCCCACGGTGGTCATCCACGGTTCGACTTCGCCCGCCAGCTCGATCCGGTCGAGTTGCTCGGCCAGTGCCCCGAGCAGGGCATCGGCCTCCATCTGCGCCAGCGTCCGGCCGACGCAGGCGTGGACGCCGTAACCAAAGCCGAGGCTGTGAGTCAGGTCACGGCCGATGCGGTAAGCCAGCGGATCGTCCCAGAAGCGGGGATCGCGGTTGGCGGCGCCGAACATCAGTCCGACGCGGGTGCCGGCGGGCACCACCATGTCGTCGATCTCGACATCGGTGGTGGTGATCCGACCGGCCATGCGCGAGGGCGAATCCCAGCGCAGGCTTTCCTCGAAAGCGTTGCGCAGCAGCTTGGGGGCGGCCTGAACCTTGGCGAATTCATCGGGGAACATCGCCCAGGCGCGCAGGGCATTGGACATGGTGATGTAAGTGGTGTCAGCCCCGGCGGAGAGGATCGTCTGCAGCAGCAGCTTGGCCTCTTCCATGGTCACCTTGCCTTCGTCTGCCGCCTGAAACAGCAGCGCGCCAAAGCCTTCCGGATCGATCGCCTCGCGCGAGCATGTCTCGTTGAGCCATTCGATCACCGGCGTGAAGTCAGAAACCATCGCCTCGCGGAACAGCTCGTTCTCCGGGCCCATGGTCGCCCAGACCATGATCGAGAAACCATGCATGTGGGTGCGGTCACCCGGCGGGAGGCCGAGGGCATCGGGGAACACATCGTAGACGAACTTGCGCGTCACATCCTCGACCGCGTCAATCACCTCACCCTCGCGCTTGCGCAGCGCGGCGACGTGAGCCTGCGCACCGGCGACGAAGGTCTCCTTCATCTTGCCCAGAACGCGCGGCGAAAGCGCGTCGCCGATCACGCGGCGGACGCGGGTGTGCTGCGGCGGGTCATCAGTCAGGAGGATTTCGGGCCGGAGCGACTTGGGATCGTGCCACGGACGCGAAGTGGAGGAGAAGCTCTTCCAGTCGAGCAGGCCGGCAGCGACGTGCTTTTGCCGCGCGATCATCACCACTCCATCAGCCAGGCGTACTGCCGGCGCGAACTCACGCAGCGCGTCGTCAACCTCGCTGGCGTTGCGAACGCATTCGCGGGTGAAGATGTCGATCGGATAATCAGGGATCGGACGCGTCATGGCTTAGTCCTCCAGCCCGACGCCGCAGAAGCGGGTGCCGTCAGGGTAGCTCTTGATCCAGCCAGCAGTCGGATCGGCGAAGTGCGCGCCGATCACCATAGTGCCCGAATCCCGGTGTTTGTCGACAAAGGCCATACGGGTCGCTCGCCCGGTTTCGGGGTCCATGTCGAAGGTGGCGGGGCGGTGCGGCATGGCGCACTGGATTGGATGATGCATGAGGTCCCCGGTAATGACCCCGCGCTCCCCGGCGGATTCGATACAGAAGTGAACGTGGCCGGGGGTATGGCCGTGGCTCGGCTCGATCCGCAGTTCGGGGCTGACGCGGTGATCGGTCTCGATCAAATCAGCCAAGCCGGCCTCGACGATCGGGTCGATGCAGTCGAACAGGTGGCGCACGTCGTGCAGCCCGTGATCGTCATGGCTGCGCAACTCCTGCCAGTAATCGTATTCCTTGCGCGCAAACAGGTAGCGGGCGTTCGGGAACGTCGGCACCCATTTGCCGTCGACCTTGTGGGTGTTCCATCCTACATGGTCGAAATGAAGGTGCGTGCAGAGCACCACGTCGATGTCCGCCGGGGTCAGCCCCAACGTGCCCAGATCGGCTATGAAGCTGGTGTTGAGATTGGCGAACACGTCATAGAACCGGTCGCGCTCATTGCCGATGCAGGTATCGAGCATCACGTTAAGCCCCGGCGCCTGCACCACGAAGCCCTGGAAGTTCATCACCTGCTGTCCATCGGGCGTGGCATAGTGCGGGTGCAGCCATTCCAGCGCGAGCACTTCCTCCGGCTGGCCGTCCTTCAGGGTCATGTTGATGTGATCGGTGAAGTTCCAGATCTCCACGATCCGCGTTACCGTGACATCGCCGATTTTCCAGCTGCGCATATGTTCGCGGGCCATGTGGTCTCTCCTCGCTTGGTTCTTATTCGGGCAGCACGGCCGCCGGGAGGTCCGGCTTGCCCAGGATCTTGTCGGCACCGCGTTCACCCACCATGACGGCGGGGGCGTTGGTGTTGCCTCCCACGACCAGCGGAAAGACCGAGGCGTCAGCTACGCGCAGCCCCTCGATCCCGTGGACCCTGAGGTCGGGATCGACCACCGCATCCTTGTCCACGCCCATGCGGCAGGTGCTGCCGGGATGGTGCACGGTATAGGCATTGGCGCGGATGTAGGCTTCGATCTCGTCGTCGCTCTGCACGTCCGGCCCCGGGATCGCTTCCCAGCCCTTGTACTTCTCGAACGCGGGTGCCGCGAAAGTGCGGCGGGCGATCTTGAAGGCGCGGATCAGCACGTCGATCTCGCCCTCTTCGCTCAGCAGGCGGGGATCGATCAGCGGCGCGTCCCGCATGTCGGCGCTGGCGAGCCGCAATGTGCCGCGTGCCTTGGGATAGAGCGAGACCGGGCTGATCGCATAGCCATGCCCGACCGGGAACGGGATCTTGGTGGTCAGCCGCTTGGCCGGCTGGAACACGAACTGCACGTCGGGCTTGGGCAGGCTTTGCTCGGTTTTCAGGAACGCGACGGATTCGAACACGTTGCCCGCCAACGGCCCGGTGCGGGTCAGCGCGTACTGGATGCCATACCAGATATCACGCGGCAGCACCTTCCACGACAGGCCGTACGAGGTGGTGTCGTTCGTCTCCATGTGGATCGGGCAGGCCACGTGATCGTGGTAGTTGCCGCCAACCCCCGGCAGATCATGCACCAGGTCGATCCCCAGCTCCTTGAGGTGCGCCGCCGGGCCCACGCCGGATGCCATCAGCAACTGCGGCGACTGGATCGCCCCGGCGCACAGCACCACTTCGGCCCGCGCGCTGATTACCCGTCCGTCGACCAGCTGCACGCCCGTCGCGCGCTTGCCTTCGAACAGGATCTTCGCCGCCATCGCGTTGGTAATGATAGTAAGGTTGCGGCGATGTGCCGCAGGTGCCAGCAGCGAGCGCGCCGTGCTTTCCCGCCGTCCATCTCGGATCAGGCCTTGGCGGAAACCATAACCTTCGGAATCCGGGCCGTTGAAATCCGGGCGGTGCGGATACTGGAGTGAGGCCAGCGCCTCCATGTAGTCATAATTGAGCCGGTTGGGATTGCGCACGTACTTGACGTTGATCGGCCCGCTTTTGCCGTGGAACACCGATTCCGGAAAATCCTCGTTGTTCTCGCTGCGGGTGAAATACGGCAGTACCTCGCGGTAGGACCAGCCTTTGGCGCCCATTTCGGCCCAGGTATCGAAATCGCTCGGATGGCCGCGGAAATAGACCATGCCATTGATCGCGCCCGATCCACCGATCACCTTGCCGCGCGGCACCGGCACGCGGCGCCCGGCCATGCCCGGCTGCGGCACGGTTTCGAAGCGCCAGTTCAGCGATTTGGTGTTGATCGCGGCGGCAACGAAGCTGGGGACATGGATGAACGGATGCGTATCGGGTGCGCCAGCTTCGAGCAGCGCCACTGTCCGGTCCGCACGTTCCGAAAGACGCGCCGCAAGCGCCGCCCCGGCAGAGCCGCCGCCCACCACGACATAGTCGAACATCGATCCAGTCATGCCTTCTCCCGCTTATCTTATTGGGCAAGCCTAGACCAACCCGCGCCGGCTGGCTTGGCTTTTAGCGAAACGGAGTTTGGTGGAGGCGAAATTTCGCCTCGCCAAGCCCTACCCAGCTCCATGGAGCAAGCACAAACGCCGTTTGCCATTGCCGCACCCGGTGTATGGACCTAAGCATGTCGCTTCGCAATTCGCGGGAAGTTCGAACCACCCATGCTGCGCACGATCGACACCGCGCTGCTCGACGCGCCTGACCGGCTGCCGCGTTGGCACGAGCTGGCCGGCCAGTTCATTGCCCCGCTGCATATTGAAGTGCCCGATCGCGATGCTTTCCAGGCCCGCCTGCACCTTGCTTCGTTGCGCGATATCGAACTGGTTTCGCCCTGCTCGTCGCCGGCCCGGATCGCCAACGGCGCCGGGTGGGACGTTGGTGTGCTCAACCTCCAGCTCCAGCTTCAGGGAAGCTGCACCAATGTTCACGGCGGCGTGACCAGCCGGTTGGACGAAGGCGATTTCGTGCTGTTCGATCCAGCCCAGCCGCTTGAATTGTCGTTCGCGGAACCAACGCAGAGCGTCGTGCTGCGCCTCCCGCTGGCCTATGTCGAGGCGCGGCTGCCGCAGATGCGCAACATGGTCGGGGTGCCGGTGCGCGGCGCCCGGGGTGCCGGTGCGCTGTTTTCCAGCTTCATGCGGACCGCCTGGCGTCAGCTCGAGGCCGGCGAACTCGACTGGGGCGAGGAACTGAGCGACGTGCTCTGGCCGCTGCTGGATTTCGCCTATGGTCCGGCGCGCGGCGTGCTTACCGGGGGCGGCAGGCGCGACGCCCAGTTGCGCGGGCTGTTCCGCCTGATTGACGAGCATTTGTGCGATCCACAGCTCGACACCGCATTTCTTGCCGCCAATCTGGGGGTGACAGCGCGGACCGTGCAGTTGCTGTTCGCCGAATGCGGCACCACGCCGCGCGCTTATATCCAGCGCCTGCGGCTTGAGCGCGCGGCAGGCGCGCTGGCCCGCGCCGATTCCGGACACTCGATCACCGAGATTGCCTTCGAGGTCGGGTTCAATGACCTTTCGGCATTCTGCCGCGCCTTCCAGCGCCGGTTCGGCGCATCGCCCACCGGCTACCGGCGGCAAGGCAAAGTGAACTAGCTAGCGCTGCTGCGGCAGGCCCAGGTCGAGCCGGTCGCTTTCAGGATCGTACGCCACCGTAAATCCCGACAAGACGAGGTCCTGGAGCGAGACATACTCGCGGGCTGCGGAAGAAGCATGGAGCCGCGAATATTCCGCCGGTCCCAGCCTGTCCCTAAACAGGGTCACCAGATCGCCGAGGCAGGCCAAGACCTGTCCGCCCGGCGCAATTTTCAATTCCAGCGGGCCAAGCCCGCGCCCTTCCACCTGCAGCCCGGGGCTGTGAGTGATCGCCGTCTGCAAGCCTTCGGACCCACAGTTCTCGGCGGTGATTGATGCCGTCTGCACAACCGGGGCGGGTCTCTGAATCACTCGCCGCGCAGTTGTGGCGTGCTTTATAACGCGCGGCGCCTCGACGTCTGCTGGGGGAGGCGCTTGCGGAATCGGAGCCGTAGGCGTTTCTGCCGACGGCAGGGCCGGTGCGACTTCCGCCGCGGCCGCCAACACGGCCTGTTCGGTAACTGTCGCGTCGTCAGACGGGGATTCCGGCGCCAGTTCAGCAAGGATTTCGTCCGGCTTGGGCTCGGGCGCAAACGAGGACTCGGACTTCTCGCGCACGACCTCAGGCGAGCCGAGTGGGTCCGGCGGGGAGGCAGTGACCGCCACCGGGTCAGCCATCGCTGTGTCAGGGATCGCTTCGACCGCCGGCCTTTCCGGGTGAGCGATGCGCGGCGCCGGTCTGGCAGCGGGGACAGCTTGAGTCGCGACCGGTTCCGAACCGAAACGGGGTCCCGGAAGCTCTTCAACAACAGGCTCAAGTTCGAATGCCGTCTGCGGCGCTGCCGCCCTGGGAACATCAACATGAGGGGTCACCGGCTGCATCAGCCGGAAGGCATAGAGCCCTGCTCCGCCTGCGGCCAAGGCAAGCAGAACGCCGGCTGGACGATCGCCGCTCGCTGATACCGGACCTGTTTGCCAGACGCGCTCACTGGGTTCGCTCCGCCGAATTGAGCAGCATATCTCCGTAAGGAAGCTATCGCAATTCGCGGATTTCGTAGCCGAAATGCAACGGTGGACAATTCGTGCACAATTTCACAGGTTTCGTCGCACCAAAATTGATATTGTCCGGGCAGAAATGCTACGCATGGGGCGCACTTTGAAAGCGCAGATCCTGCACCCTCATGGACGATATCCAAATGCCCGCCCGATACCGGGGAGACACACGTGATTAAACGCATCCCGGCGTCGATCGTTCCAGCGATGGTGATGGTAATCCTGTCGCCCGCACCTGCGTACGCTGACGTACTTGAGGTGAACCCGGGTAGCTACAGCTGGGTCGCTGGGGGGCCGGTCACGGAGGCATCGGAAGCGCTTGTCGCAGTCCCGACCAGCCCAACCACCACCATTGCCCGCGACACTGCTGGTCCGGCTCAGTGGACGGGCTATGTCCGTGCGATTGCCGCCAAGTATGACCTCAGCCCCGCGCTGCTGGAAGCCGTCATCTGGCAGGAAAGCCGCTGGAATATCAATGCCACTTCCCCTGTCGGGGCCCACGGTCTGGCACAGTTGATGCCCGGGACGGCGCGCCAGCTCGGGGTCGATGCGCGCAACCCGGTCGCCAATCTCGAAGGCGGTGCCCGTTACTTGCGGATGCAGCTCGATCAGTTCGGCGGCGATGTCGAAAAAGCGCTGGCCGCATACAATGCGGGACCGGCCCGGGTGACGCGCGCCGGCGGCGTGCCGGCCATACGGGAGACCCGCGAATATGTCGCAGCGATCATGGCGCGGCTCGCCTCGCCGGTCAGAAGGTAGACACCACACGATGAAAAGACTCGCCTCAGCCCTCGCCCTCGTCCTGGCGGCCAATCCGCTGCCGGCGCTGGCGCAGACTTATGCCAATCCGCAAGGATCCGGCCCGATCGTCGCGGCACTGGCCTGGTTGCAAGGCACATTGCTGGGGAATGTCGCCACAGCGGTCGCCGTCATGGCGGTTGCGGCGGTCGGCTTCATGATGCTGACCGGGCGGATGAACTGGCGCTTCGGAGCCACCGTGATCATCGGCTGCTTCATCCTGTTCGGTGCCAGCTCGATCGTGGCCGGCATCCAGGCGGCATCGGGAGGCTGATTGATGGAGCTGGTCCACCACCCGGTTCACCGCGCCCTGACCCGGCCGCAGATGTTTGCCGGCGTGACCTACAGCTACTTCATCATCAACGCCGCGGTGACGACCGAGGCGTTCCTGATCACGCGCAGCTTCCTGGCGCTGCCGGTCGCGCTGCTGATCCACACGATCGGTTATCTTGCCTCGCTCCGCGAGCCGCGGGTGTTTGATCTGTGGATCACCAAAGTCAGCCGTTGTCCCCGCCTCCGCAATTGGACGCGCTGGGGCTGCAATTCCTATTCGCCTTGAGGATGACGGCATGAGCAAGGTCAAGGCGCGGTGGGCGAAAGAGGCGATGGCGGGGGATCGCCTGCCTTATCGCGAGATGGTGGACGACAATGTCGTGCTGCTGCGCGACGGCTCGGTCATGCTTACCCTGCTGGTCCCGGGCGTGAACTTCGAAACAGCCGATACAGCAGAGCTCAACGCGCTGACGGCCACGCGCGAGATCATGCTGCGCAGCGCGCTCGACGCCCGGTTCGTACTGTACCACCACGTCGTCCGCCACAAGGTGAAGGTCGAGCTTGAAGGCCACATCGAAGATCCCCTGGCCGCGCATATCGACGCCCGCTGGCGTGATCGGCTGGCAGCCGGGGCGATGTATGTGAATGACCAGTTCGTCACGCTGGTGCGCCGCCCCGCCCGGGGCAAGACCGGTTTGATCGAACGCGCGGCCCGGGCCCTCACCCGCGCGACGAGCCGGGTCGAGGCCAACCCTGATGACGTGCGTGCCCTGCGCCATGCCGCCGACGGGATGGTCGCCGCACTGGGCCCGTACGGCGCCCGCGCGCTGGGCGAGTATGAGGCTTCCGCCGGGCGCTGTTCCGAAGTGCTGGAATACCTCTCGGTGCTGTTCAACGGCGAAATGCGGCCGGTACGGGTACCCGCAGACGACACCGACATCGGCCAGATGCTGCCTTACCGCCGGGTCAGCTTCGGCCTGGACGCGGTCGAGTTGCGCGGGGCCGGCGGCGCGGACTTTGCCGCGCTCATCAGTCTCAAGGACTATCCGGACAGCACCGGCCCCGGGCTGACCGATGCGCTGCTGCGCTTGCCGCACGAACTGATCCTGACCGAAAGCTACGCCCCGGCAGACCGCCAGATTGCCCGCGAGCGGATTGATCTCGCGGCGCGGCGGCTCCGCTCCGCCGACGAGGAAGCAATGCTCGAGCGGGGCGAGCTCCATGCCGCTCGAGATGCCTTGGGGGTGGGTTCGGTCGGCTTCGGGGACCATCACCTTTCCGTGCTCGTGCGCAGCGAACGGCTCGAGGAGCTTGACCGGGCCACAGCCGCCTGCGCCGCCGCCCTGGCCGATGCCGGAGCCATCGCAGTTCGCGAAGACGTCAATCTTGAGCCCGGCTTCTGGGGACAGTTCCCGGGGAACGAGCAGTTCCTGGTCCGCCGGGCGCTGATCTCTTCCGCGAACATGGCCGATTTCGGCTCGCTCCACGGGTTCTCGCAAGGCCAGGCCAGCGGCTCCCACTGGGGCATGCCGGTGACCGTGCTGCAGACCACCAGCCTGACCCCGTTCTTCTTCAACTTCCATCACGGCGATCTCGGCAATTTTTCGATCATCGGCCCGTCGGGATCGGGCAAGACCGTGGTGATGAACTTCCTTGCCGCCCAGGCCCAGCGTTTCGAACCGCGGACCGTGTTGTTCGACAAGGACCGCGGCGCAGAGGTCTTCGTGCGGGGCATTGGCGGTCATTACACCCGGATCGCGGCCGGCAACCCGACCGGATTCAACCCACTCGCCCTGGCTGACAGCGCCGACAACCGTGCTTTCCTGCGCGATTGGCTGGCCGTGCTGCTGGCGGCCAATGGACCGGACGAACACGCCGCCATCGCCCATGCGGTTGACGCCGCCTATGCCAACGACCCGCGCCTGCGCCGGTTGACCCATTTCCGCGAGCTCCTCGCCGGAGCGCGCCGTCCGCAACCGGGCGACCTCGCGAGCCGGCTCGATCCGTGGATCGGCGACGGCGAGTTCGGCTGGCTGTTCGACAACGTGGTAGACCGGCTTGATCTTTCGGCCCTGACCATCGGCTTCGACATGACCGCGCTGCTGGAAACGCCGCGGCTCCGAACGCCGACGATGATGTACCTGTTCCACCGGATCGAGGAACGGCTGGACGGTACGCCGACCATGATCCTGATCGACGAAGGCTGGAAGGCGCTGGACGACGAGGTCTTCGCCGCCCGCATCCGCGACTGGCTCAAGACCTTGCGCAAGCGCAACGCGCTGCTCGGTTTCGCCACCCAGTCGGCCCGGGATGCGCTGGACAGCCGCATCGCCACGGCGCTGGTCGAGCAGACCGCGACAATGATCTTCATGCCCAATTCGCGGGCCCGCGCGGAGGATTACTGCACCGGCTTCGGACTGACCGATCACGAACTCGACGTGATCCGCACCCTGCCCCCACACAGCCGCTGCTTCCTGGTGCGCCAGCCTGACGCTTCGGCCGTGGTGCGGCTTGACCTGAGCGGTATGCCCGAGGTGCTGACAGTCTTGTCCGGGCGGGAAAGCACGGTGCGCAGGCTGGACACTCTGCGCGGTGAACGCGGCGATGATCCGGACGGATGGTTTGCCTCGTTGACCGGTCAGAGCTGGCCGGGCGAGCCACGGCAGGAGCTGCTGATCCCAGCGAATACAAGCCTGAAAGCGGCGGTGACGGGATGAGCCCGCAATGCGCCCCGCTGCTTGACGGCGCTTCGGACGGCATCGCGGCCGCGTTGCGGGCGGTCGATTGCGTCAGCACTGATCTGGCCGCAGGCGCCTTTGATCGGCTGTTCGGGGCGCAGGGGCAACTGCTTCCGGCGCTCACGATCCTGCTCACGCTCTACGTGGCCTTCTTCGCGTTTGCCCTGCTGACCGGGCGCAGCCGGATCGGTATTGCCGCGCTTACCCCGCGCTTCATGCTGCTTGGCGCCGTACTGACTTTCGCCACCAGCTGGTTCGCTTATCAATCGGTGGTGTGGAACCTGGTGGTCGGTGCGCCAGACCAGATCGCCGGCGTGATAATGGGGACCAAGGGTCCGGCAACCCTGATCTTCGCGGACAAGATCGACCTGCTGTTCCAGGCCATCGCCGCCGCAGCGGACCCCGGTCCGGCTGCTGCCACCGCCGCCGCCAGTGGAGTCCCGCCGCGCCCGCCGGGTGGTATCTTCGCGCCCGATCAACTGATCTGGCTGGCGGCCTTGCTGCTTATGCTCGGCACGGTCGGGATTCTGGTCTGTGCCCGGATCCTGCTGGCGGTGCTGCTCGCCCTCGGCCCGGTGTTCATGGTCATGGCGCTGTTCCCCGGCACCCGCGGGCTGACCGCAGGATGGCTGCGCGCGCTGGTGCTGGTGGCCGTTGCCCCGCTGGTCGCCGTGCTCGGCGGCAGCCTGACGATCGAGCTGGCGGTGCCGCTGGTGCAGAAGCTGGCCGGGCCGGAAGGGATCGAGGCACGCACCGCTTTCGCGCTGTTCCTCGTCGCTGCGGTTCACGTCGCGCTGATGATGATTTCCCTGCGCGCTGCCGGGACCATCGTTGCAGCCTGGCGCGTGTTCGGGCTGGCGCCGGACGCTGCTGGTTCCAACCGGAGTTTCGGCCCAGCGTTCGCTACGGCCGTCTCCGGCACAGCGGCCGCCAGTCCGCTGCAATCGCAGCAGCCGGCCGCACAGCGAGGGCGGGAAATCGCCATCGCCATCGCACCGCAAGCTGGAGCTCTCGCCACGACGCGCCACATTCAGGTGACGGACGGCGCGCCCCGCCTTGGTGGGCCGCTGCACCTGCCTTTAACCGAGGGTCGCCGCCCGCAAAACAACCGCCGTGCCCAGGGGATCGGCAGCCGCTTTGCCTCCGCGCCCAAAACCGCGACGCGAGGAATGGTCCGATGAAATCACTCGCCCTGATCCCGGCCCTGCTGCTGGCGGCCGAACCGGCCGTGGCCAAGGATGCCCGGCTCGAAACCCGCGCTTTTTCGCCCGATCAGGTCGTGCTGGTCGAAGGTCGCGCCGGGGTGCAGGCAACCATCGCCTTCGCCGACGACGAGCATATCGAGAACGTTGCGGTAGGGGATTCGGCCAGCTGGCAAATCACCCCCAACAAGCGCGCCAACCTGCTGTTCGTGAAACCCCTTGCGCCCCGCGCGCGCACCAACCTGACAGTGGTGACCGATCGGCACAGCTATTTCTTCGACCTCGTCTCCGCCCCGACCAGCCGCGGCGTTTATTTGCTGCGTTTCACTTATCCCGATGAGCCCGCGCGCCAGACGACAGGAGCCGTCCCGCTGACCGACGAGGAGCAGCGTCTCGCCTCCGGTGACGCTCTGGATACCTCGGTCGATCCCGCCCGGCTCAATTTCTCCTGGCGGCGCAAGGGCAAGGAAGCGATTCTCCCGACCCGCGTGTTCGATGATGGCACCTCGGTCTATCTCAGCTGGTCGGCCGGACAGTCGATCCCGGCGATACTGGTCCGCGACGCACGCGGCAACGAAGGGCCGGTCGACTATGCCGTGCGGGGCGATGTGATCGTGCTGGGCGAAGTCCCCTCGCTGCTGATCTTCCGCGCCGGCCGCGAAACGGCCAGCCTTGAATACGGCGGAGCGCCAAAGGTATCGCCGGGGGCGGCAGCCCTGGCGGCAGCTCTCGCCGGGCCCGCCCAATCCGACAGCGGAGCGAAGTGACCATGCGCAACAACCAGGGCCTCGCCCGCAGCACTGATCGCGATCCACGCGAAGGCCACAGCGCCGAGATCATCGATCTCGCGACCCGCAATGTCCTGCCCGTGGTGTCCCAGCGAAAGCCACGGTCCGAGGCACTGACGCTGATTACCGGCATTGCCGTGGTCGCCGCGCTCGGCGGGGTGACCTTGTGGAGCCTCGACAGCGTTCGCAACGCGCCCCGGCAAGCCACGGGTCCCAACGTGGTCATGCCGCCCGCCAAGGACGGACCTCAGATCGAACCGCCGCGCGGAATTCCGGGCAATCAGGCACCGAATGTGCTGATGCCTCCGATAGCCGGAGCGCCCTTGCCGGGCATGGCGCCGGCGCCTCTGGCCGGGCCGGCGGCCAATCCCCTTACCGCGCCGGCAGTGGTGTTCGATGCGAGTAACTTCCCCAGCCTTGGCGAGACAGCGATGGCGGTTCCCGGCGGGCCTCCCGGTTCGGGCAACGGCAATGACGATTTCGCCGCACGGCTTGGCGCCGGTCCGGGCAGCGCTGCTGCTGTCGCCGAACCCGGGCTTAACCCAAAGACCACGGTCAGCCAGGGCACCTTGATCCCGGCGGTGCTGGAAACCGCAATCAACACCGATGTCCCGGGCTATGTCCGCGCTGTGGTCTCGGCCGATGTGCGCAGCTTTGACGGCAGCCGGATCCTCGTGCCCCGGTCATCACGCCTGATCGGTCAATACAAAAGCGGGCTGCAGGCCGGCCAGAAGCGGGCCTATGTGATCTGGACCCGATTGATCCGCCCCGATGGCGTGACGGTCAACATAGGCTCGCCGGCGGTGAGCTTCAGTGGCGAGACCGGGCTTGGCGGCAAGGTCAACACCCATTTCTTCGAACGCTTCGGCTCGGCCATGTTGCTTTCCGTGGTCGGTGGGCTGTCGGCGATTGGTGGCAATGCCGGGGTTGTGATTGCCAGTGGCGGCCAGTCCGCGGCCGCAGCGGCGGTCGGCCAGAGCGGCCAGATCGGGCCGACGGTGAAAGTCCGCCAGGGCGAGCCGATCCGCGTCTTCACCGCACGCGATCTCGATTTTTCCAAAGTCAGCGCCGAGTGAGCGAACCTGCCGCCTCGCTGCACGATCTCGAGGCGGAATTCGCCCCGGTTCTGCGCGAGCGGAGCGTCTATCTGGACGCCTACCTCCAGCCCTTCGCCAAATGGCTGGAGCGCGAGACCGTAACCGAAATTCTGGTCAATCGCCCGGGAGAGCTGTGGGTAGAGGACGCGTCGTGGACCGGGATGATGCGCATCCCAGCACCCGACGTGGACGACCGTCTGCTGCAGCGTCTGGCCGAACAGGTCGCGCGGATCAGCCA
The DNA here is from genome assembly GCA_947472735.1 of Sphingomonadaceae bacterium. GTDB lineage: Bacteria > Pseudomonadota > Alphaproteobacteria > Sphingomonadales > Sphingomonadaceae > Novosphingobium. The sequence goes on from CANJBY010000016.1 coordinate 17,897, forward strand.
TCAGGGCATCAATCGGGAACACCCGCTGCTCGCCGCCACTCTGCCTGATGGCGCGCGAATCCAGCTTTGCGGCCCGCCGGCTACCCGCCGGCATTGGACTATGGCGATCCGGCGTCACCGGATGCTCGACCTTTCGCTTGATGCCTATGACACGGGCCCGATTCAGGAACGCCGTGAAGCGCCCATGCCGGACCCGCAGCAGGGGCCAATCGCTTATTTGCGCGAAGCCATCGCCAGGCGGCGCACTGTGCTCATTTCCGGCGGCACCTCAACAGGCAAGACCACCTTCCTCAACGCCATGTTGCGCGAGATACCGGCTGACGAGCGTGTGATCCTAGTCGAGGATACGGCTGAGCTGCAAATTCCGGGCGCGAACGGTGTCGGCTTGCTCGCGGTAAAAGGTGAACTTGGCGAAGCGCGCGTCACTGCGGACGATCTGGTGCAGGCGGCACTGCGGCTGCGACCGGATCGGATCGTGGTCGGAGAACTTCGCGGCCGCGAGGTGCTGAGCTTCCTGCGGGCAATCAACACCGGGCACCCCGGCTCATTCTCTACCGTCCATGCCAACACGCCGCGCGGCGCGCTGGAGCAGATCGCGCTGATGGCGATGCAGGCCGATATCGGCCTGACCCGAAGCGAAACGATCGAATATGCCGCTTCGGTGATCGACGTGGTTGTTCAGCTGGAACGCATCGACGGCAAACGGGGCATCGCCAGCATTCTCGAGACACGCATGCTGCTCGCGTAAACCTGCTTGCGGCGACCGACAACCGGTCACCGCAAGCAGCTTCCCTCATTACATCTCGAACTTCACGCCCACCACGAAACGCCGGCCGAGCACGTCGAACATCGCGGCGTTGTGCTGCGTGGTCGCGGCAGACAAGTTGGTCCAATACGGCGTCAGCGGCGGATCGCGGTCAAACAGGTTGGTGACCGATCCGAACAGTTCGACTTCGGTCCCTGCCACCGGAAACTTGTAGCCGATCCGCGTGTCCATGTAGAACGCCGAGGCGACGCGGTTGTCGACCAGCGTCGTGGCGGTGTTGGGCGGCGTATTCTCCATCTTGCCGGGCGCAATGTAGCGCGCCTGGAGGAAGAGCGAGAACGGCCCGTTGCTGTAAGTCACATTGCCCGTGTACTTGAACTTGGGCAACGCATAGGCCGTGCCTGTCGACTGCTCGATGCCGGTCTGACCCGCCCGGTTGATCTTGGCCGATCCAGCCAGGAACTGCGAGTTTTCGAAAAGCCAGCTGCCGAAGCTGCGGGCGGACAGGGATTCATCGCCGCCAAACAGATGAAGCCCGGTCTGGTAGCCGACCTCCATGTCGACCCCGCGGATCACCGCCTCGTTGACGTTCACCGCTGCGGCCCCGACCAGCAGCAGGCTCTTGTCCGGGTTGCGGCTGATCAGCGTGCAGATGTCGGCCGCGCCGGCGAAGCAGCTGTTGAGCACCTGCTGCGGCGTCAACTGCGAGATCATGTCCGCGATCTTGATGCGGTAGTAGTCCAGCGAGACCGACAGACCCGGAATGATGTCGGGCCGGGCAACCGCGCCGATGGTCAGCGTATCCGCCCGCTCCGGGAGCACCGCCGGGTTGCCACCGGTGTAAGTCGTCACGGTGATCGGCGTGTTCGGAGTGGCCGAGAACGGATCGGTCACCGAAGCGGAGCCGCCCGTGCGATCGTAACGCTCGGCCAGGTTCGCGGCACGCACGTCGCGCGAGCGGGTCACGCGGAAGCGCAGGCCCTCGGCAGGAGCATATTCGGCGCCGAACTTCCACGCCCAGACACCGCCGGAAAGCGTGTAGTGGGCGTAACGGCCCGCGCCGGTCAGCGTCAGATCCTGGCCGAACTTCGAGTCCTTGAGCACGGGCAGTTCGAATTCCGAAAACACTTCGGAAACCTCGATCGCGCCCTTGGTGTTCGAGACCTTGGAGAACTGTACGCCGACGGTGTTGTTGCAATCCGGCTGGCTGACGCCGCGAATGCCCCACAGCTGACCTGAGGTAACACCCGGTGTGAGCACTTCGTTGCCGCACAGCACCGGGTGGCCAATCTGGGTGCCAAGGACATTGTGATTGGATGACTGATTGGTCGAATCACGGACGATCTGCCGCACCGATTCCCGGCGCCACGATCCACCCACGGCGAGCTTCATCGCGCCTGCACCGAATACGTCGGCAACATCGCCATCGGCCGTGAACGAAGCCACGTGCTGGCGCATGCGGGTGAGCGTCTGCTTGGCCTCCATCGAGGTGTAGCTGTCCGTTGCACCCGAGGCGAACCCGTCATCCGAGAAGTACAGCGGCGTGCTGATCTGCTGGCCGGGTTCGAAGCCGGTGATCCAGTCAACCGCAGCGGCCGAAGCGTTGTTGCGACCGAACAGATTGATCGGAACGCAACCGCTGAACGGGTTGGGATTGGCCGTGGTGCCGCCGAATTGCGGCAGCGAGGTGCGGCAGACGATCTTGCCCGATGAGTCGGCCACGGCGTCGACTGCCGCGAAGATCCGGTCCACGCGCAGGCCGACCTGATAGCCTTTCCGGTAGCTGGTGCCGTACTGGTAATAGGCATCCGCCTTCCAGCCGCCGAGAAAGCCGTCGTTGTCGAAGTCGAAGGTGAAGCCGGCCGTTGCCGAATTCATCGTGCTGTCGTCTTCGAGTGTCATCTTTCCGCGCCAGTCGGCGAGGCTGCCCATCCGGCGCAGGTTGAACGACGCGATGTTGTTCGTCGCCATGGTATTCTTGATCGCGGTCGGCAGGTAGGCATTGTCCGCAAAGATCGTGATGCCGGTCGGCACGCCCTGCAGCGAGCCCGCGGGCGTGTTGTAGCGGAACGAATGGTTATGCCCGCGGATGTACTGCGCGAAAACCTAGAGGTTGTCGGTCACTTCGTAGTCAGCATAGGCGAAGGCGCTGTCGCGCTTGAAATCGGGGTAGAGCGTGGTGAGTTCGGCGCCCATGTCGTCGCCGCTGCCGCCATTGGTGATCGACTGGCGCGCGCCGGCCGTACCCGTTCCTCCCGCAAACAGCGAGCCGTTGACGAAGTTGTAAGTCGATCCGTCCGGCCTGAACGCGATCCCGTTAAGCAGCGGGCTGGGAGAGAAGATCAGGCCATCAAGCGTCGCCGTGCGCGGGACCACGTTGGGTACCCGCGTCAAGCGGCCGCCCTGTGTCGCATCGGTGACCGTGCCCCATGCCTTGTACCAGTCCCGCCCATCATAATTGTGGACGCCGTCTTGCTGGAAGCGCTCGTACGAAAGCAGCACGTGCCCGCGCTCGCCGAGCTTCATCCCGAAGGAGGCCGAGGCCTGGTAATTCTTGCTGTCGCTACGCGTGGTCATCCCGCCCTGGAGCGAGGCGCGCAAGCCCGTAAAGTCGGTATCGAGCTTGAAGTTGGTGACGCCGGCCACCGCATCGGTGCCGTAAGCGGCCGACGCGCCGCCGGTGACCGTTTCCACGCTTTTGGGAATACCGTGATATCCACGCCGCCGTAGATCGTCGACGAGATGATACGGCGGCCGTTGAGCAGCGTCAGGGTCCGGTTCGGGCCGATCCCGCGCAAGTCGAGGTTACCGTTGCCGCCGCGGGTGAACCACGAGACCGGCGCGTTGGGTGTCAGGCTGTTGAAGAACTGCGGCAGCTGCGTGATGCCTTCGACCAGGTTACCCGGCGACATCGCCTGCAATTCGCCCGCGGAAACCGCGGTAACGGGCTGGGGCGTGTCCATGCCCGAGCGGCGCAGCAGCGATCCCGTTACAATGATTTCCGAGCCCGGAGCCTCCGCTTCGTCGACCGGCGCTTCCTGCGCCATGGCGGGCAGCGACAGGAGTGCCGCAATGCTGGTGCTGGCCGCCAGCGTGTAACGAAGGCCCCTGGAAAGGCGCTGAGTGCGTGCCTGACTGTTCATGATGTACTCCCTGTTTTTGTTTTTGAAGTTTAAGGCTTGATGCCGAAGTGATCGGCGAGCTCGGCGCCGCTGTGGCCGAATGTTGACGAGGCGGGATCAAGGGGCAGCATGGTTGCGTCCCAGGCCTTCCAGGCGGAAACCAGCTCTGCGAACTTGTCCGGATAACGATTCTTGAGGTTGCCGCGCTCGAGCGGGTCGGCTTCGACGTCGAACAGGAACTCGTTTCCGGCGATCGATAGGTACTTCCACTTGCCTCGCCGAACGGCCCGCTGGGCGAGATTCTTGTAGCGCCAATAGAGCGAGCGCTCTGGCAGCGGTGCGCCCGCCAGCGCGGGGCGGAGATCCAGGCCGTCCAAGGGATAGGCCGGATCGGCGCTGCCTCCGGCTGCGGCGAGGAAAGTCGGCAACCAGTCCATCGACATGATCTGCGCGTCGCTGGTCGATCCCGGCCTGGTCAGGCCCGGCCAGCGGACGATGGCCGGAATACGCAGCCCACCTTCGAGCAGCTCGGTCTTCTTGCCGGTGAACGGCCAGGTATCGGAGAAACGCTCGCCACCGTTATCGCTGGTGAAGACGACCACCGTGTTTTCGCGCTGCCCGCTCTTGGTAAGCGCAGCGAGAATCCGGCCGATCTGGTAGACCATCGCCGCATAGGTGGCCTGCGTACCGCCGTCGTAATGCATCGCCGCTGTCGGACTGGTGAGCTTGCCCAGGCGCGCGGATTCGGCCTGATCATCAGGCCCTTCCCAAGGCCAGTGCGGCGCGGTGAAGTGCAGGCTGATGAGCCAGGGCTTCTTCGCCTTGCCGTGGCGCTGCATCGTTTCGATGGTGCGGTCCGCGAGCAGATCGGTCATGTAGCCGACTTGCTGGATCGGGGTGTCTCCGTCCCACAGATCGGCGCGACCGGCATAGTCGTGGGAGAAATAGTCGATCCCGCCGCCGCGCAGGCCCCAGAACTCGTCATAACCGCTTTGCAGCGGGCCATAATCAGGCAGTGAACCGAGATGCCACTTGCCGAGCAGGCTGGTCGCATAGCCCTGCTTGCGCAGCAGTGATGCGATGGTCGGATGCTGGGCCGGCAGCCCGACCGGACGCTGGCCGAGTGGCTCCTCCAGTCCGATCGGCAGCCGGTACTGATAGCGCCCGGTCGCCAGCGCCACGCGCGTGGCGGTGCAGACGGCGCTGTTGGCATAGGCCGTGGTGAAAAGCATGCCTTGCCGCGCCAGACCATCAAGCACAGGCGTGCGATAGTCGCGTCGGCCGTAACAGGAGAGATCCGCCACGCCCATGTCATCGGCCATGATGAACAAGAAATTGAGCGGTCCGGGACGCGCCTTGGCATTAGCTGGCAAAGCCGCACTGAGTGCCACCGCCGCCGTCCCCGCCATCAGCGCCCGGCGGTTCACGGAAAAACTGTGTGCATTGCTCGAGTCGCTTCCAGACATCGGCATCTTCTCCCTTATCCGGGCCTCTTGGGGGCAAGCAGGTCAACCTTCAAAGACAGAAGTAGCTATTCTTATATAGCCATTATGCTATATATCACGGACGGAGATCGCCATGTCAGACTTACTCGGCCCGCTTCACAATATTACCGGCGCACAATTGCGAGCTTTCCTGGCCGTGGCAGAGAACGGCGGTTTCAACGGCGCTGCAGAAGCGTTGGACGTTGCACAGCCGACGGTCAGCAAGGCGATCCGGGCGCTTGAGGCCAAAACCGGGCCGTTATTCGAGCGTCGGCGTGGGTCCTCAGTCAAGCTTAACGACGCCGGACAAGTGCTGGAACAGATGGCGCCGCAGATGATCCACCGCCTTGTGCAGCTGCGCCGCCGCCTCGACGCCGTACGCGGCAGCACAGTGAGCCTGCGGGTCTGCACCGGCGATTATCTCCACCCATTGCTGGCCGCTCAGATCGAAGCCTTTCACGAAGAGCAATCGCTGGTGCGGGTCCGGCTGGAACATTCGCCTTCCCTTCCGCGGGCGCTGCAACATCTCCGGCTTGGATCGGTAGATGCCGTCTTCATCACGGAATACGTGCGCCCGCTCGACGTGCCCGATCGCTTCGTCGCGCCGGGCATTATGGGCTATTACGAGACCGTCGAGCTAGCCCACGGAGCAACGCAGGCAACCCGGCCCGAGATTCGCGTCGCCACCCTCGCCCACCGCCGCCGCGGCGAGCGCGAGTTTCTGGAGTCCCAGGAAAACCCGCGCCTAGGCGACACGATCTTTGCGCCCGATTATCGCACCTTGGTCCGCATGTGCCTTGATGGGTTGGGCTATGCCCAGATGTTCGGATCCGACGCCAGCGAAGGCTTGGCATCGGGACGATTACGCGCGCTACCCGGAACGGAAACGCAATGCTTCCGCACCTGCCATTTTCTTGGCGACGACCCACTCCTGTTTGCTTTCGCAGATCGCATCATGCGCGCCCTTGATTAGGCTGGTGGCGTTTCACGCCAGAACCTGCGGCTAATCACCAATGCGGCGCAGGGCCAGCTGGATCGAGTCCCACTCACGCACAAACTGCCCGCCGGCTTTCTGCCTGGCGAGTGCGAAGACGGCTAGTGCCAAGGCGTCGGCCCGGATCGAGCGATACTTGCGATACTTGCCACGCAGGAACAGGTCGGCCAGCGGGCTCGCCAGTTGGGCGGCCAGCTCCGCCGGGCGGCGTTCCGTTCGACTACCGCGCAACAAGCCGGGGCGCAGGACATCAAGCCGGCGCAAGCGCAGTCTCATCAATCCGCGCTCCATCTCGCCCTTTGTACGCAAGTAGAAGTTCTTCGAATCCGTGTCCGCGCCGGCCGAGGAAATGACGATCATGTGTTCGATCCCCGCATCGCGGGCAGCCTGTCCGCAAGCGATCACGAGATCGCGGTCGACCGCCGCAAAGGCTGACTGATCGCCGTTTTCGCGCTTGATCGTGGTACCGAGCGCGCAAACCAGCACCTTGGCACGGGAAGCGGCGATGGCATCGGCCCAGCCCTCCACCGGAGCAAGCAGCATCTCCATCCGGGCACCCGGCGGCAATTGCATCTCGTGCCGCGCCACGCCGACGATCCGCACATCCTGACGATGCACCGCCTGCTCGATCATGGTGCGTCCGACCAGCCCGGTCGCCCCGACCAGACAGATGCGGATTGGATTAGACATTTTGCAGCCCCTCCGGAGTGCGGCCGTAGATACGCGCATGGGCGGCAATCGCATAGCGGTCGGTCATGCCGGCGATGAAATCCGCGATATGGCGGCTACGGGCCGGTTCGGCCGTCGGCAGCGTAGCAGCCCATCCCTCGCCCATCTGCAAGGGATCAGCACGATAGGCAGCGACGAGTTCCGAAGTGACTTCGGCGGCGCGCGCGGCAGTGGCGACTTGCTCGGGGTGGTAATAGAGCCGGTCGTACATGAAGCGCTTGAGCCGGCGTTCCTCCTCGGCAAAGCTGGCGCTGAAGGCGCAGCTTGGGCGCCCTGCCCGGCGAACGTCGTCCGGCAATGCCATGCCCGCAGTCAAACTGCGGGTCTGGTCAATCACATCGTTGACCATGAAGCCGATCTGACTGCGGATCAGCTCACGCAACTGGCGATCGCGCGGGGCATGGGGATAGCGCCGCTCTACTGCGCGCCATTCATCCGCGACGAAATCGAGTGTCAGCAGGTCATCCAGCGAAAGGAACCCGGCGCGCAAGCCATCGTCGATGTCGTGGTTATCATAGGCGATGTCGTCGGCCAGGGCCGCGACCTGCGCCTCGAGGCAGGACCATTCAGCCAGGTCCAGCGGCCAAGCCGTATCGAGCTCTGCAAGTGCCCAGTTCGGGGATGAGACCGGACCATTATGCTTGGCCAGCCCTTCGAGCAACTCCCAGCTCAGGTTCAGCCCCTCGTGCTCGCAATATGGGCTTTCGAGCCGCATCAGGGTGCGCAGGCAGTGCGCGTTGTGATCGAACCCGCCCTGCTCCCCCATCGCCGCATCCAGCGCATCCTCGCCGGAATGGCCGAACGGCGGATGGCCGATGTCGTGGGCCAGGCAAAGGGCCTCGGTCAGGTCTTCGTCCAGCCCGAGAGCGCGGGCGATCACCCGGCCGATCTGCGCAACTTCCAAACTGTGCGTCAGGCGAACCCGGTAGTGATCGCCATCCGGGGCGATGAACACCTGCGTCTTGTGGCGCAGGCGGCGAAAGGCGATCGAATGGATGATCCGGTCACGGTCGCGTTGATAGTCGCTACGCGGACCGCGCGCGAGGCCGGCCTCGATCGGAAATTCGCGTCCCCGCGAACGCGCCGGGTCGGAGGCGAAGGGGGCGCGGGTCAACCGGCCCTCACTCGCCCAGGATCCACTCCGCCGCCGCTTCGGCATGGATCTGGGTGCAATCGTAGATCGGCAGCACATTGGCGTCGACGTCGACCACCATCTCCAGCTCGGTACAGCCCAGCACAACCGCCTCGGCGCCGTCCTGCTCCAGATTGGTGATGATGGTCTTCAGTTCGCGCTCGGCCTGACGGGTCACTTTGCCCAGCAGCAGCTGTTCGTAAATGATCCGGTCCAGCGTCTCGACGAAGCCCTTCTCCGGCGGGAGCAGCTCGATATCGCGAGCAATGAAGCGCTGGCGATAGAAACTTTCGAGCATCACGTTACGCGTGCCGATCAGCGCCACCTTTTTCCGGCCGTCAGCCTTGACCCGGTCGCCAACGCATTCGGCGATGTGAATCACTGGTGCAGATACCGCTGCTGCCACCTGATCATAGACCTTGTGCATCGAATTGGCGCCGATCAGGATCGCCGTCGCGCCGGCCGTTTCCAGACGACGCGCGGAGTCTGCAAGGATTTCCGCTGCGCGCTCCCAGTCCTCTGCCGAAGACAACCGGACCAAGTCGGAGAAGTCCAGGCTGTCGATCAGCATCGGCGCGCTGGCGGACTTTCCGCGGCGCGCCTGCACCAGCCGGTTGATGTGATCGTAATAGGTGCGGGTCGATAGCCAGCTCATGCCGCCAATCAGGCCGATCTTGCGCAAAATTCATACTCCCCGGATGGTGCCTGCGATACCCCCGTCGCTCGCGCCTTAGGCAAGCCGGGCGGGTGCGTCTAGCGGGCAAGTCCCGTCGTGCACAGGGCGGCGGCGGTCAACGTCACCTCGATCGTTTCGCGATCCTCGACCCGGTGAACGGCGGTCGCATAATCCGCGATCGTGCGCTTCACGCCCTTGAGCGCCTGGAGCTTGCGCAGTTGGCCAAGAGTCAGCCGGTCAGTCATCCGCCCGGCCATGCAGGAAGCGTTGGAATCAGACAGCCCGGCTTCGACCAGCGCGGACTTGACCCGGGGATAGGCAAGCCGGGATGGGGAGCAGGCGGCCAGCACGGCGAGCGCTGCCAGGATTGGCACTAACGGCTTCATCCCGCGCCCGTGACTCATGCAACCTGAACCCTCAGTGAGCCAGCGCCTTGTTGATGTCCTCGACCATCTTCTTGGCGTCGGCGAGCAGCATCATGGTCTGGTCCATGTAGAACACGTCGTTGTCGACGCCGGCATAGCCAACCCCGCCCATCGAGCGCTTGATGAAGAAAACCTGCTTGGCCTTGTCCACATCGAATACCGGCATGCCGTAGATCGGACTGGACTTGTCGGTCTTCGCGGCCGGATTGACGACGTCGTTCGCGCCGATGATGAACGCGACATCGGCGGTGGCGAACTCCGACTGGATATCCTCCAGCTCGAAGACCTCATCGTAGGGTACGTTGGCCTCGGCCAGCAGCACGTTCATGTGGCCAGGCATGCGGCCGGCCACAGGGTGGATCGCGTACTTGACCTCCACACCCTTGGCTTTCAGCAGATCGCCCATCTCGCGCAGCGCGTGCTGCGCCTGGCTGACGGCCATGCCGTAGCCGGGTATGATGATGACCTTCTCCGCCTCGCCCAGCATATAGGCCGCGTCTTCCGCCGAACCGCGTTTCCACGGCCGCTGCTCCTTGGCCTCGCCGGCCGGACCGGCTTCGGCTCCGAACCCGCCCGCGATCACCGATATGAAGCTGCGATTCATTGCCCGGCACATGATGTAGGACAGGATGGCACCCGACGAACCGACCAGCGCACCGGTGATGATCATCGCGGTGTTGTGCAGCGTGAAGCCCATCGCCGCCGCCGCCCAGCCCGAATAGGAGTTGAGCATCGAGACGACCACCGGCATGTCCGCCCCGCCGATGGGAATGATCAGCAGGAAGCCGATGGCAAAGCTGAGCGCGGTGATCGCTCCGATCACCCACAGACCCTGATCCTGCGTGAACCAGGCGACCAGGCCGAGGATCGCGACGATCGTGCCGAGGTTGATCACGTGCCGCCCCGGCAGCATGATCGGCGCGCCGCTCATCTTGCCCGCCAGCTTGAGGAAGGCGATGACTGAGCCGGAGAAGGTAATGGCGCCGATGGCGATACCCAGGCCCATCTCCACCCGGCTCTGCGCCTCGATCACTCCATCGGCGCCGGCAATGCCGAAGGCCGCAGGGTTGAGATAAGCCGCCCAGCCGACCAGCACCGCAGCAAGGCCGACCAGGCTATGGAAGGCCGCCACCAGCTGCGGCATGTCGGTCATCGCGATCTTGCGCGCCGTGACCCAGCCGATGGCACCGCCAAGGGCGATCGCTGCCAGCACTTGGGCGACAGTCGTGAAATCATATTTCCACGTTTCACCGTAGCTGCCAGACAGGTCGCCCACGGTCGGGACATGCGTCACCAGCGTCGTTCCCACGGCGATCAGCATGCCCAGCATGCCCATCCGGTTGCCCGTTCGGCTCGTCGCCGGAGAAGACAACCCGCGCAGCGCGAGGATGAACAGAACGCCCGATATCAAGTAGGCGAGCGAGGCCCACGAAGGAGTAGCGACGTGTTCCATCACTTCTTCTCCTTCTTCTTGTACATCGCGAGCATTCTGGCGGTCACGGCGAAGCCGCCGAAGATGTTGACGCTGGCCATAACGACCGCCGCCAGCCCCAGCCATTTGGACGAGCTACTGCCCGCCGCCGCCGCCGCAATCAGCGCACCGACGATGATCACCGAGGAGATCGCGTTGGTCACCGCCATCAGCGGCGTGTGCAGCGCGGGTGTCACCGACCACACCACGTAATAACCCACGAAGCAGGCCATCACGAAGATCGAGAGGATTGAAATGAAGTCCATGCTTATGCCCCCAGCAGCCTCTCGTGCACAATCTTGCCGCCCTGCGTCAGGCGGATGGCATTGCCGATTTCCTCGTCCAGCACCGGCTTGCCGGCTTCCTTGTCCCAGAATGCGGAGAGGAAGTTGTACAGGTTGCGGGCGAACAGGGCCGAGGCGTCGGCCGGCAGTCTGGCTGGTGGGTTGGAATAGCCGAGGATCTTCACCCCGTGCCGCTCCACGATCTGGTCAGCAACAGATCCTTCGACGTTGCCACCCTGCACCACTGCAAGATCGAAGATGACCGAACCCGGTTTCATCGTAGCGATCTGCGCGTCTGTGATCAGGCGCGGCGCCGCGCGCCCCGGGATCAGCGCCGTGGTGATGACGATGTCCTGCTTGGCGATGTGGGCGGACACCAGTTCGGCCTGCGCCTTCTGGTATTCCTCGCTCATTTCGGTGGCATAGCCGCCCGCGCCCTCGCCTTCGATCCCCGCGACGCTTTCAACGAAGATCGGCTTGGCGCCGAGCGACTGGATCTGCTCCTTGGTGGCGGAACGCACATCGGTGGCCGATACCTGCGCCCCGAGCCTGCGGGCCGTGGCGATTGCCTGCAAGCCTGCAACCCCAACCCCCATGACGAAAGCCTTGGCTGCGCTGACCGTGCCAGCGGCGGTCATCATCATCGGGAAGGCGCGGCCATAGATGTTAGCCGCTTCGATCACGGCCTTGTAGCCGGCGAGGTTCGATTGGCTGGAGAGGATGTCCATGCTTTGCGCGCGGGTGATGCGCGGCATGAACTCCATCGCCAGCGCCTCCACGCCCGCTGCCGCATAGGCATCGACGCGCCCGCGCTGGCCGTAAGGATCAAGACCGGCGACAATCCACGCGCCGGGATTGGCGCCTTGGAGCACAGCCGGGTCCGGCCCTTGGACTCCCAGGACGATATCTGCCCCCTGCAAAACCGAAGCGGCCGGGGCGATGTCCGCCCCGGCCGCTGAAAATTCGCCGTCCGAGATGGAAGCACTCGCTCCCGCCCCTTCCTCTACCGCCACACTGGCCCCCAGCGCGGCGAATTTCTTCACCGTCTCGGGAGTTGCGGCGACGCGCGTCTCTCCTTTCGCCCGTTCCTTAAGAACGGCGATGCGCAATGCCCCGGCCACGCGGCGGTCAGGCGATCAGCGCGACGATGACCGCGGTGCCGACCGCAATCACAGGAATTGTAACCTTCAACAGGGTCAGGAAGCTGCCGTAAGTGGCTTCCGCAGCCTTCATGTCATTACCAGATGCCATCCCAAGTTCCTCACATCATGCCTGTTTGCGTAAAGGTCTATCGGGCCGTCCGCCTCGGTCAAGTCCCGTGACGCATTTCGATCAGCCTTAATCGGGTTTTTACCCAATGGCGCTAAGCCGGGTCCGTCCAAGCACCTTTTTTACGGAACCGGGGGACAATGGCAGACGAAGAACAGCGGTTGCTGATGCTAATCGATGATGAACCGGCGCAGTGCCGTCTCATCACGGCATTGGCTGCGCGCGAGGGATGGCGCACTGTCGTCGTCCGCGATTCCGAAACCGCCATTGCCATGCTCGGCACGCGCCAGGGCATGCAGCTTTCTGCCATCCTGCTTGATCAGTGGGTGCCGGGCGACGACGCCTGCTCGCTGATTGCCGAACTTAAGGCCCGCCGCCCCGGCCTGCCGATCCTGATGCTTACGACCAGTTCCTCGCCGCTCCTCGCGGTTGAGGCGATGCGGGCCGGCGCGAGTGACTACCTGATCAAGCCGATCGCGCCCGACCGGCTGATGCAGGCGCTGCGCCACTCAATCCGGCGGGAAACCCCGCAAGACGAACTGATGCCGCTAAGCGAAAAAATGCCGGCCAATCCGGATTTCGACGCGATGATCGGCGCAGCCCCTGCTTTTCGCACCGCCCTGGCGATCGCCGCCAAGGCCGCGCGTGGCCACGGCCCGGTGCTGATCGAGGGCGAAAGCGGCACCGGCAAGGAAATGCTGGTCCGTGCGATGCACGCCGCCAGCCCGCGGTCCAAGCTACCCTTCCGCATCGTCAATGCCGGCAGCATTCCCGCGACTTCGCTCGAATCCCTGCTGTTCGGCCACGAAAAAGGCGCTTTCCCGGGGGCGTTTGATCGCCAGATCGGCGCGATCCAGCATTGCGAAGGCGGTACCCTGGTGATTGACGAGATCGATCGCCTGTCACTGGCGATGCAGGAGCGCATCGCCGAATGGCTGCGGCGAGGGGATGTGCGCCCGGTCGGGGCGCAACACAGCTTCCGGATCGACACGCGCCTGATCGGAGCCAGCAACCTGCCGCTGCGCGATCTGGCCGATACCGGCCATTTCCTGCCAGAGTTGGTCGATGCGCTCAGCCACATCACCGTGACGCTGCCGCCGCTGCGCGAGCGTGCGGGTGACATTGCTGCGCTGGCACGCCATTTCCTGACCGTGATCGGCGGGCAGCCGGGCCTGCGGCCACTCGGTATCACCGATGGCGCACTTGCCCTGCTCTCGGCTTACGATTGGCCCGGCAACGTGCGCCAGCTGCAAGCCGTGCTGTTCCGTGCCGCCGTGTTCTGCGACGGCGATGCGCTAACCGCAGAGGACTTCCCCCAGCTCTCGAACCTGCTCGGCGATGACCCATCCCATTCGGTGTCCGTGCACCAGGCCGTGGGCGTGACCCTGTTCACCTCCGACGGCAACCTGCGGCCGCTTGAAGAAATCGAGGCGGATGTGATCCGCCTTGCCATCGGTCATTACCGCGGCCGCATGACCGAAGTCGCACTGCGACTGGGCATCGGTCGATCGACGCTTTATCGAAAGCTGTCGGACCTGGGCATCGACAACGCGGCCTGAGCGCCGCTCGATCCTGGACTTCCTCGGATTGAAGACCCCAAAACACCAAAGGCCACCCTTGCGGATGGCCTTTGGTATGTTGGCGCGCCCGGAACGATTCGAACGTCCGACCCTCAGATTCGTAGTCTGATGCTCTATCCAGCTGAGCTACGGGCGCGCATTGGAGTGGCGCACATAAGGGGGCCGATCAGGCTTGGCAAGCCGCTAATTTGGCATTCTGATTGCCTTCGCGAGGTCGATATCCAATGGCGGCATCGGCAGCAGCGGCAACTCTTCAGGCAGGTACCAGCCCAGCGCTTCGGCATCGAGTGCTACGGGTTCCCCGCTCCACTCGGCACACATGTAAAGAAGGATGACAACCGGGCGGCCGTTGGATCCGGATGAATGAGTCGCAAAGGCAAGAGGTGCAATTGCCGCAGGATCGAGTCGCACCGCCAGTTCTTCCTCGATCTCGCGAATCAATGCATTTTCAGGGGTTTCACCCGGTTCTACCTTCCCTCCGGGGAACTCCCACAGCCCGCCGTGCTGCTTTTCAGCCCGACGCAACTGCAGCAGGAAACGCCCGTCGGCGCGCGGGATTGCCGCCGCGGCGACCAGCATCGGTGTCGGGATATCTTTCAAACAGCCACCTCATCTTTACTAAGCTTTAACGTCTGACTGACATTTTTGCCAAATCCACCCGGTAGGGCGTGAGGAAGAGGCAAGATGATCACCAAGTTCATCAAAATGCTTGGCAATGACGAGCGCGGAACCTCCGCGGTCGAAATGGGCCTGATCTGCGCTCTGCTGGTAATCGCGATGATGGCGGGGCTGGAAAGCTTCGCGGGTCAGAGCAATCGCCTGTGGAACACGGCAAGCGGGGCCATGGCCAACGCATCGGGTCCCTAGGCTTAAACGTTTATAAACAAATTCTCCCTAATCCGGGGAATGCTCAATCCAACTGCTGTCGGAGCGAGCCGGGTACTGAAGACTGCAAACAGGAGACCAATCATGAAGTTCATCAACAAGCTGTTCCGTGACGAAGCTGGCGCCACCGCGATCGAATACGGTCTGATCGCCGCTCTTATCTCGGTCGCCGCCATCGGCGCCATGACCGCCCTGGGCGGCAGCCTTGGCAACACCTTCAACTCGGTGTCGTCGAACATGAGCGCTGCGTAAGCAACGTTCGTCCTCGAAGGCTGCGGCCTTCAAGGAAACAAACAAGTGGACGGGGCGCCGGAGAAATCCGGCGCCCTTTTCTGCGCGGGTGCCTGCCCTTCGCCCGACCGCGTCAGTATGTGATCAGCTTGACCTTCTGGCCGGCGGTTAAACGGCTGGACTGAGTGAGACCGTTGAGCACCAGGAAACGATCGAGCTTCGCCGTGTCAAAGGCCATCCGCGCCGAAAGCGACTGCACCGTATCCCCAGCCTTCGCTGCTACAACGACCAGCTTGCGCGGCTTGACTGCAGCCGCTTCGCTCGCCGAAATCCGCCGCATCGACTGGAACATCGGATCGAAGACTTGGGCACCACCAGCCTGGGAGATCGTGATGAAATGGTAGGCCTGGGTCGGCGAAAACTCGTAAGCAAACACCACTACGTCAACCTGACCGTCGGAGTTGCTGACACGCGCGACGCCGTAAGCGGCCGGAATGCCATTGACCGTGGTCCGCTGGATCGAACTCGGGGTGACCTTCTGCTGCCCTTCGCCGCTCAAGGCTCCAAATGCGGCGTTGATGTAAGCCTCGAGATTGCCTGAATAAGGGCCGGTGGAGAACTGCCCTTTGCCCGAAGTGCCTCCGATCGACACCGCGCGGGTACCGTTGACCAGGTAAAAACCGTTGGGAGCTTCGAAACTGAGGCGCAAGTCGGGGTGAATGAACTTTGGTCCCTCGACCACCCCCTGCCGCGGATCATCGCCATAGGTAAGACCGCTGATCCGGCTCAGGAAGGTATCGCGGTTGGTAATGCCGCCGGCCGCTGTGCCGGCTCGGGCCAACGCCGCACGAACCCGCGATGCCGGGTCAGGGTGAGTCGAGGCCCATGCCGGCACCTGGGTGGTGTTCCCCATCAGCCTGGCCTCAAGCGCGTTCTGGTTCGCCAGACTTTGCAGCACGGTCGACATCGCCCGTGGATCGTAACCCGCCTGCCGCAGGTATGAGATCCCCAGATTATCCGCTTCGGTCTCCTGCGTGCGCGAATAACGCAGGGTCAGCATTTGCGAGCCCTGCTGGAAAACCTGCTGACCCAGCCGCCCAATCGCGCTGTCGCCCAGCAGAACACCCGACAGGACCGTGCCCAGCACCCCGAGGATGGCGTTCTTGGTAGCAGCGCTTTGCCGCTTGGCAGCGTGACGGGCAGCGACGTGCCCAACCTCGTGCCCGAGCACCCCTGCCAGCTCAGCCTCGTTGTTCATCAATGCGACCAGCTGTCGGGTGACGTAAACATAGCCGCCGGGAATCGCGAATGCGTTGTTCACCGACGAATTGAGCAAAGTGACGGTAAAGTCCCCGCGCGCGTTGGAGAGGCCGGATTGCACGGCGATGTTCTTGCCGACGGACCCGACATAGTCGGCCTGAGCGCCGGTCATCGCGCCGCCGAATTCCTCGAGCAATTGCGGATGAGCCTGGGCGCCTTCCTGCTTGTCCCTGGCACTGATCGTCTGAACCGCAGGGGCCGCTCGGGTCGCCTGGCCGGTTGCCGGCTCCGGGGTGCTGCAGGCCGGCAAGGCAATCAGAGCAAGTCCGCCGACCGTCAGAAAAAGATTACAATTGAAGCGTTTCGAATCCGGCATGACGCTCTCCCAGAGTTTTCGTCGGCGCTCTTGGTACGCTCCGTACGGAACACTGGGCAAGCCTATAAGTTCCCTTAAGGGACCCTGCGCGGGACCGGTTCAGCTTTCACCGATGCGCAAAAATCGCTCTTCGCGCTGCTCCCGCAGGGTGCGCGAATCAAGCTTGCCCAGCGCGTCCAGCTCCTCGCCGATGGCCTTGCTCAACACTTCAGCCATCTGGTCGGGATGGCGGTGGGCGCCGCCGGTCGGTTCCTTCACGATCCGGTCGATGACCTTCAGATCGAGCAGATGCTGCGCCGTAACCCGCATGGCTTCGGCAGCATCGGGTGCCTTCTCGGCAGTCCGCCACAGAATCGAGGCGCAACCTTCGGGCGAGATCACGGAATAGACCGCATGCTCCAGCATCAGCACGCGCTCAGCGCTGGCCAGAGCCACCGCGCCGCCTGATCCGCCTTCGCCCACGATCACGGCGACCATGGGTACCGGGAGAACGAGGCACGCCTCAGTCGACCGTGCGATCGCTTCAGCCTGGCCGCGCTCTTCGGCTTCCACGCCGGGAAAGGCGCCCGAAGTGTCCACCAGGGTCACCACCGGCACGCCGAAGCGACCGGCCAGTTCCATCAGACGGATCGCTTTGCGATACCCTTCGGGTTTGCCCATGCCGAAGTTGTGGCGGATCCGGCTTTGGGTGTCGTGACCCTTTTCGTGGCCAATCAACATCACCCGCCGGCCGTTCAGGCGGGCGAAGCCGCCGATGATCGCCTGATCCTCGCCGTAGCAACGGTCTCCGCCGAGCGGCATGAAATCTGTAAAGGCGCGTTCGACATAGTCGACGAAGTGCGGGCGCATCGGATGCCGCGCAACTTGCGTTTTCTGCCAGGGGGTCAAAGCGGCATACGTGCTTTCCAGCAGCGCGGCGCTCTTCTTTTCGAGCCGCGATACTTCGCTGGTGATATCAAGGTCACCTTCGGCGGCAGTGGCGCGTAGCTCGGCAATGCGAGCCTCAAGGGCGGCCACCGGCTTTTCGAACTCAAGGTACGAAATCATCGGGCCGCCCTAGTCGCCTGCGCGGTGCATCGCAAGAGGATGCCGCGCATTGACCAGCGCGACCAGCCGCGCCGCATCGACATGGGTGTATATCTGGGTCGTCGCGATGTCCGCGTGGCCCAGCAAGGTCTGCAGGACCCGCAAGTCCGCGCCGCCTTCGAGCAAATGTGTGGCAAAGGCATGCCGCAGGACGTGCGGCGAGACTTTGTCTGGCGCCAGTCCTGCGCGCAGTGCGAGGCCCCGCAACAGTTGGAATAGGCGGACGCGCGACAGGTAACCTTGTTCCCCGCGTGAGGGAAACAGCTGGCGCGAACCGTCCGGACGCAGTGCCAGCCAGCGCGACAAGGCCCGGCGCGCGGCGTTGCTTACAGGAACCATGCGCTGCTGCCCGCCCTTGCCGGTGATGGTGAGGAATGGCGCATCGCGCGGCACCGCCGCAAGCGGCAGAGACACCAGTTCGCTGGCCCTCAGCCCGGATCCATAAAGCAGCTCGAGCAGCGCCAGCATCCGCACGGCGTCCGGACGTTCGGCACTGGCTTCTTCCTCGGCCCGGGCGAACAGCGCCTCAACCTCCGCATGGGACAGCAGGCGCGGGAGCGGACGCCGGGTGCGTGGCCGTGGCAATGCCGCGCTTGGGTCGTCCGGGCGCCAGCCTTCGTCCGCCAGAAAGCCGAAGAATTGCCGTAGCGCGGAGCACTTCCGGGCCAGACTGGACGCGGCGAGGTCGGACCATGCCGCACCCAGCGTTGCCAACGCCGCCGCATCGGCACCCACGAGAGCGCCGACAATTGCTTCCGCACCCTCAAGATCGCGGCGATAGGCCGCCAGCGTGTTCGCCGCAGCCCCGCGCTCAGCCGCGAGCATGGCGAGAAAGGCGTCGATGGCGGCGGCTATCGGTTCATCCCCGCGCCACGGCTTCGGCGGCGATCATCCGGGCCTCGGCCGACAGGCCGACGCGGTTCAGCGCAGAGACGATGTGGAAAAGGTGGCGCGGGGTCATCTTCTCCCAGCTTTCGCCCTGCATACCCACCGCGGCGAGCAGTATGACAAGCTCCTGATTATTGACCTCGGCTGCCCGGTCGATCAACCGTGACCACCGCGTCGGGCGATCAAGATTGACCTCCAGCTGCTCGGCGAAGTCGCTCCGCACCTGGGGCGAAATCCGTCCCAGTCCGGACAAGCCCGCCAGCAGGAATGCCGACCTGCGGGTTTTCTCGCTCTTGTCACCGGAATAGAACGTGTCGAGCGCGGAGCCGTCCACCTGCAGCCGCGAATCCGGATTCGCGCAGGAGAGAATTCCCCAGCCCAGCGATCCGCTCGTCACCACTTTGCTCCACTGCATCGCATTGCCATAAAGTCCTGCTGCAAGCATCGAGGCAATCAACGCCGGCGCGTCGGCCGAATACTGGTCGCTCACGGGAAGCCGGGCGGCTGCATAGGCAGTCAGGATCACGCGGGAATAGCGTTGCAACGGCCCCGGGGTGTCGCTCCACAACGATTTCATCGCCGCGAGCCGGGCCGCCGGCGTCTCTCCGACATAAGCCGTCCGCAGCAACGTTGCGCTGGCCGCACCGGGGCCGGCCTCGTCGTTCAAAGCCCAGATCTGGCTGTAGAGATCGACCATCGCCGTGCTGGAGAGGATGCCGCGCCCGGCCGCCCGGTCCGCAGCGGCAGCGCGCGCGCCAAGCCCCAGCATCGGCGCGGTGGCCGAGACACGGTCATAGTACTCGCCGGAATCCGCCATGAGCGCGGCTGGCGGGGTCAGACCGGTCGCGATAGTCAGAGCATAGCGCCACGGTGTCATGGCGCTCACGCCGTCCCATTCGATCGTGACATTTCGCCGCGCCTTACCGGCCGCGCCCGCATATTTCTGTGCCAGCAGCATGTCGATCCGCTGCATCACATTGCCGCCGGTCTGCCGATCCAGCTGGGTCATCGCGCTGACGCCCTGCCCCTGGAAAGCAGAGCACATCGTTCGCCAGACCTGCCACTGCGGATCCTTGCGGATGCTGCCGTGGAACGCGATTATCGGGCAGGCGCCGGTAAGATCAGCTGTGGCGACATAGGCGTCCATCGCGGCGGTGGTAAGGAGCGGGGAGTAGTTCGCCGGATCGACGTCCTGCACCAGCGTCCGAGCCGCCTCGCCCTCGCCCATCCGCACGAGTAGCGCCGCGCGCAGGCCGGCGAAGTCGGCCGCCGACATTCCCTGCGGCGCGGCCAGGCGTGAAGCCAGCGCGCGTCGCAGCAGGATATGGCCCCAGCGCGAAACCAACGTGCCGCGGTTGCCAGCAATTGCCGCCCTCACCAGCACGCCGCTTTGTTGCGCCAGCATGGCCGGCGGCAACCCGCCTTCTTGTACGCCAAGAATCCCCACCCGCTGCATCGAGCGGCGAGCAGAGGGCGGAATGTCGAATTTGGGCTTGAGCCCGAACAGCTCGTCGAGCTGATCCGGCGTCATCCCCTCGAGTTCAGCGAGGGTCGGAATACTCTTCAGCACCAGCGCGGGCTGATGAAAGGCTCCGACCAGGTTCTTTCCGGCCGCCGTGTTGATCGCGGTCTTGCCGCCCACCGAACTGTCGACTTGAGCG